>JAHAYJ010000060.1 GCA_018384375.1 Lachnospiraceae bacterium | reverse complement strand
TTTTTATAGATTAAATTTAATCTAATTCCTATGAATCTTTTGGATATTTCTTGATTTCATCAGGCAACTATGATAACTTATTTGTGTCAGTCAGTTTTCCGATTTGATTATAAGAATTTGGAGGTTAATCCCAGAAAGCTATGTTAAGTAAAGTAAAATCCATTGTCTGCACTCTGCTCTTTTTCTGCATCTTATCCCTGACATTAACCGGATGTGGTACTGATACGGAGATTGAAAAATATAAAGCAAATATGAATCAATTTTTTGAAAACATCAAGATCTTTGATTCCTCTATCAATGCAATTGACCCCAATTCGGAAACGGCAACCTCTGAGCTTCTTGCCCTGCTTGATTCCATGAACACTTCCTTTTCACAAATGGCATCCCTGGATGTTCCTGACGGCTTCCCGGGTGTAGCCGATCTTGCCGATGAGGCAAGTGAATATATGTCAGAAGCGGTTTCCTACTACCATCAGGCATATGAATCAGACCCTTATGATGCTGCTCTTGAGGAAGTTGCCAGACAAAACTATGAACGTGCAAATGTCCGTTTTCAATACATTGTTTCTATTTTACACGGTGATATTCCGGAAGAAATTTATACTTATGAAGATGATTCCCCTGAAGAAACCGAAGCGATGCAGGAAGATATCGGAAGCATGGAAGAAATTCCCGCAAGCGAATAGATTTATTTTCAAAATGCATAAGACGCCTGGGAAATCTCCCAGGCGTCTTTATTGTATCCGCTTACTTAAGCAATCTGATCTTACCGATCAACGGAACTTCTTTTTCTTCTTCATTGATTGCTGCGATCAGCCCCATGAACCAGCAGACGATCATAAAGATACCCCATATCCATCCAATACAGGGAATCAGTGACAGCAATGAGAACAGAAGAATCACAAGTGCCTGATTTAAATGAAACTTAGCTCCTTCCTTATCTCCTGCACAAACAGCGATCAAAAAGCCAATCCATGTAAGATAAGCTACAATACCGGTTGTCTTTGCATCCATTTTTTGTTTCCTCCTTCATAAAAAATTATGTCAGCACCAATCTGTGAATGATGTTGAATATCTTGACCAGCCATTGTACCAGTATCACAATGACCGCTCCATACAAATAATACTGAATCTGTATTTCCCTTTCTGCTCCGTTTCTATTGAAACGCTTGCGCCAAAACATCACGAGCATAAAGTGAAGATAAGCCCCCACGCCATATAGTACAGTGGCATTCAACCGAAGGCTTTCCCTTATATTTCCCTGAAATAAATAGTAAAACGCTCTCGTTCCGCCACATCCAGGGCATGGCAGCCCACATAGGTCCCTAATAGCACATGTAATATGACTTCCATAAGCCTCAAACCCGCTTCCGGCAAACCAGAATCCGAAGAGACAAAAGGGAATAAAAATGATTTTTCCAATCAGGTAAAAGAGTTCATCAACTCGATATTTCCCATCTCTTTTAATACATTTCATTCACAATCTCGTCTAATATTTCTTCATATGGCATTGCTGCACTGATTCCAATACAGATAATAAAAATAACAATACCAATTCCGGCTGTTACAAGACCAGCAATTGCCATTCCCTTACCGTCATACTTTTTCACAAGAGTAATAATACCAAGTACAATTGCTGCAACTGCCAGGACAAAGCTGAACCAGGAAAGGCAGCAGCATACCAAAGACAGAATACCACATACCAAAGAAGCAATTGCCACACCAATATTTCCACCGTTCACAACCTCTGCTGTAGGAACGGAAGAATTATACTGTGCTGAAGGATTACTATATGTAGAAGTATATTCATTGCTGCCGTCAGCACTGAAATTTCCCTGTACATTATCATAATTGATCTGAATTTCTTCCGGAATCGGTTCAGGCTTAATTTCCTCTGCCTCTGTAACCTTTTCATAAGCAGGTGCTGCTTCTTCCTGAGGAAGTCCCTCGGCATAAACGTTATCTGTCGTCTGCGGCTGTGTTGTCTCTTGTGCAGATGCGTGGGGTTCAAGCTTAGAACCACAGTTTGCACAGAATTTTGCTTCCGCACTATTCTCACTGCCGCACTGCGTACAAAATACTTTCATTTCTTCACTCATTTTCTATTATCCCTTCTAAACATAATTAATAGATACGAACACTATTTTAAGATATTTGTCGCAAAAAGTCCATAGCTTCTTTTTGACCTTACCAATCAATAATATTATTCGCTTTTTTGCCCGTTTTCTGCTATACTTGGTTTGAATTGGAAAAATTTTCTTCTGTTGTCATGTGAAAGTATCAATAAGGAGGCTTCATTATGAGAATATCGATAGATTACCATAAACCACTATTACTTTGTACAGTTGTTCTGCTCTTTTTCTGCGGAGGTTGCGGTACGCAGAAGGCAGTCGGAACTGAAACTCCCAATCCCACTACAGCCGTTTCTCCTTCACAGGAAGGTAAAGCTGACACCACAGCCCCGGATTCATCTGCAGGAGCTGTTTCGAGTCCGGAGACAGATTATTACGGCGACTATCTGAAAACCGGCGGTGAGGTTGCCCTGGTAATTGACTGCAGCAGTATTGACGACAATGGTTTTAACCAGGCCGCCTATGAAGGCGCTAAAACATACGCCCAGGCCGCCGGTGTAACCTATTCCTACTATTCTGCGGATGAAAATACAGTCGATGCTTACGAGAGGGCTCTTATGACAGCCGTTGAAAATCATGCCAAACTGGTTATCTGCTCGGGCTCTCATTTTGAGCAGGCCTTAGGAAGCCTGCAGAATGCTTATCCCGATATTCATTTTCTGATACTTGACGGTGTTCCGAAGGATGCTTCCGATAAGGAGCTACCGATTGCTCCTAACGTACACTGCATTTCCTATCACGAGGAGGAAGCAGGATATCTTGCCGGATATATGACTGTTATGGATGGTTATACAAAGCTTGGCTTTATAGGAGGCGAAAAGCTTCCCTCTGTTCAGCGCTATGGAACAGGCTTTCTTCAGGGAATCGATGCTGCCGCAAAGGAGCTTAATATCCGTGAGGAAATTATTGTTGATTACGGGTATGCAGATACCTTTTTACCAGATAAAAGTATTGAAGAGGTCTCTTCCCAATGGTACGAAGAAGGAACTGAAGTCATTTTTGCCTGTGGCGGTTCTATTTATGAATCGATTCTTACCTCTGCCGAATCCTGTGGAGGTCTTTTGATCGGGGCAGACACAGATCACAGCAGCATCTCTAAGCTTTTCCTCACTTCTGCTATGAAGGAAGTCAGATATTCAGTGATCATGACCTTGGATGATTATTTTGCATCCGGCAATGTCTGGTCAGAAAATTTGTCCGGTCAGACGTCCACCTATGGTGTGTCGGATAAGTGTATTGGACTTCCGGTTTCTGAAAATGCCTGGCGTTTTGAAAAGGTTTCCTATTCGGATTATGCAGTTCTTCTCTCCCGCATAAAAAACGGTGAGATCCGGATCACCTCCGACAACAAGTCAACGCCTGAGATTTCCATTCAAGTAAATTATCATAATAATTTGTAGGGGGATGTGTTGTGAAACGGAATCAGTCAACACCACGAATCATTATTCTGCTCCTTTTTTTATGCATTCTTTTTTGCAGCTGCGGAAAAGCAAAGCCTGCTTCCTCCGAATCCGCACTTGATGCGGCCAGAGCAAAAGAAGCAGAACGAAACGCAGAACGAGAAAAAGAAGAACAGGAAGAAGCGCAGCGGGAACACCATAAAAAGCTTGCAGAAGGAAATGTAGAGCTTTCTGAATATCAGTTTCCCTCTTATGGCACGATATCAGGGTGCTGTTTTCAATCAGACCAAAAACACATAACGCTGGATCTCGAAATTCCGGATATTCCCAAAAGTGATGATGCTTTTATCTACCTATTTGCTTTTGAGACCTATGACTCCGATCACAAATTTGACAGTATGCCTGTTACCAGTTCCGAAAAGGCGACCACTTGTCATCTTACATGGGAATATGAGGAAGGGCAGCTTTTTCAGGAATTTGTTCCGGCATTGCTGGTGGAAGGGGAATATGTTCCTATTTCTACCGGCTCCTATATAACCAATCCGGAGATGATAGCGTCAAATCAGGATAGCCGCCTTGAGGTCAATTCCAAAAAAGGACTTCTGATCGATCCGGAAACACTGGAAACCCCATTGCTTGAAGATTTAGGTGTAAAGCATGCCATCTACAATATTCCTTTGTCCATAATTCTCGGGGAGACCAGCAATCCCGCCTGTCCTACCATCTATTATGATTATAGAGGAAAGACCTATCAATTTAATGGAGCGGCAATTAATGGCTATGATTATCTGTTTTCCTATCTTACCAGCATGGATATGATTTCTACAGCCATCATTCTAAATGACTGGAATGACAATTATCCGGAATTGATTCATCCGGAATCGCGCAATCATGACTCTGGAGCATATTATTATGCCTTCAATACCGCAGAGGAAGACGGCTGTCGATATTTGGAAGCAATTGCCTCTTTTCTTACCGAACGCTATGCAGGCGGAGAACATGGTCTCGTATCTAACTGGATCATAGCAAACGAGATCAATCAGCAGACCACCTGGAACTATATGGACACAGATGATGTCGACTATTATGCACAGGAATTCGAAAAATCTCTCCGCATTTTTTACAATGCTGCCAAAAGTAACTATGCAAATGCAAAAGTATATTTCAGTTTAGATCACGACTGGAATAATAATAAAGGAAAAAATGAAGTTCACTTTAACGGAATGGATTTGCTGAAAGCCATCAATCAATCCGCACTGGAAAAGGGTAACTATGATTGGGGACTTGCCATACATCCCTATCCAAATCCACTTACCCGTGTCAATTACTGGGCAGTCGATTATGAGAAAACAATGGATGCGCCGTTGCTTACTTTGATGAATCTGAATGTTGTAACTGATTTCTTAAAGCAGCGGGAATATTTGGATCGTTCCGGAAACGTTCGTAGTATTACCATAACTGAGCTTGGCTTCTCTTCCTCCTCCGGAGAAAAACTGCAAGCCGCTGCCTTTGCCTATGGTTACTACATTATCGATGCAAACCCTTACATAGAAGCTTTCATTATGAACCGACAGACGGATGCACTTGAGGAAGTAAAGCAGGGGCTTTCCTTCGGTATCTATGAGACAGATCATTCCGCTAAATACATTCTGGATGTCTTTAAGTACATTGATACCGACAGGGCGGATGAATATATGGATTTTATGCTGAATATCCTTGGTGCAGACAGCCTTGAAGAAGCACTGGAGTGGGCACAATAATAAATAGAATTCAGAACTATAAAAGGACTTTTCAAGTGTTTACACCTGAAAAGTCCTTTTTCTTTAAAATCTTAATAACTTAGAATTTACCTGCCTTTGCTGCTTCCTCAATGGAAACTGCTACGGCTACGGTAGCGCCAACCATAGGGTTGTTACCCATACCGATCAGACCCATCATTTCAACGTGAGCAGGAACAGAGGAAGAACCTGCAAACTGTGCGTCTGAATGCATACGTCCCAATGTATCTGTGAAACCGTAGGAAGCAGGACCTGCAGCCATGTTATCAGGGTGAAGGGTACGTCCTGTACCACCGCCTGAAGCGACTGAGAAGTACTTCTTGCCGGCCTCTAATCTTTCTTTCTTATATGTGCCTGCAACGGGATGCTGGAATCTTGTGGGATTGGTAGAGTTACCGGTGATAGAAACATCTACATTCTCCTTCCACATGATTGCAACACCTTCCGGAACGGAGTTTGCACCGTAGCAGTTAACCTTTGCACGAAGTCCTTCAGAATATGACTTGCGGTAAACTTCCTTAACTGTATTGGTGTATGGATCATACTCTGTCTCAACAAATGTAAAGCCGTTAATTCTGGAAATGATCTTTGCTGCATCTTTTCCAAGACCGTTTAAGATAACACGAAGGGGTTTCTGACGAACCTTGTTAGCCTTCTCTGCAATTCCGATGGCTCCTTCTGCTGCTGCAAAGGATTCATGTCCTGCAAGGAATGCAAAGCAATCTGTATCCTCTTCCAAAAGCATTTTACCAAGATTGCCATGTCCAAGACCTACCTTACGGGTGTCAGCTACAGAGCCTGGAATACAGAATGCCTGAAGGCCCTCTCCGATTGCTGCTGCAGCTTCGGATGCCTTTCTGCAATTCTTCTTAATTGCAATTGCAGCACCTACTGTGTAAGCCCAGCATGCATTTTCAAAACAAATGGGCTGGATCTTCTTAACCTGGTCATACACGTTAAGCCCAGCATCTTTTGTGATTTTTTCAGCCTCTTCAATAGAAGAAATGCCGTAAGAGTTTAAAACAGAAGTGATTTTATCAATCCTTCTTTCATATGATTCAAATAATGCCATTTTATCATTCCTCCTATGATTATTCTTTTCTCGGGTCGATGATCTTAACAGCATCATCCACACGGCCATACTGTCCGCAAGCCTTCTCATATGCAGTTGTAGGATCGTCGCCCTTCTTGATGAAATCAGTCATCTTGCCAAGGTTAACAAACTTGTAACCGATAATTTCATTATCAGCATCAAGTGCAATACCTGTTACATAGCCTTCAGCCATTTCCAGATAACGGGGACCCTTCTTTAAGGTACCATACATAGTACCAACCTGACTTCTGAGACCCTTACCTAAGTCCTCAAGACCTGCACCGATCGGAAGTCCATCCTCAGAGAATGCACTCTGGGAACGTCCGTATACAATCTGTAAAAATAACTCTCTCATAGCTGTATTGATTGCATCACATACAAGGTCAGTATTCAATGCCTCCATAACAGTTAATCCCGGAAGAATTTCGGCTGCCATAGCTGCGGAATGTGTCATACCTGAACATCCAATTGTCTCAACTAATGCCTCCTGGATAATACCCTCTTTCACATTCAGGGTCAGCTTGCAGGCGCCCTGCTGAGGTGCACACCAGCCCACACCATGTGTTAAACCTGAAATGTCTTCCACTTTTTTAGCCTGAACCCATTTTGCTTCTTCGGGAATCGGCGCACAACCATGATGAACACCCTGTGCTACTGTACACATTTCTTCAACTTCTTTTGAATAAATCATGTGAAAACTCCTTTCAACATATAGATAGTATTTATTAACAAAATATTCCCTGTAGATTTTGTGAATATTTTGTCATAATCACAATTTCTATTTTCGCATATCTTTTATAAAAAATCCAGTCCTTTTGATAAATTTTACTGCTTAAATATGATTTCACCCTGCTTTTTGTAAATACTCCCTTCCGGAATACAGCCACGCACACAGCTTACCGGATAGATATTGGAATTTCTTCCGATTACAGTGCCTGGATTCAGAACGCTGTTGCATCCAACCTCCACATGATCTCCTAACATTGCCCCAAACTTCTTAAGTCCTGTTTCGATCTTTTTCTCCCCGTTTTTCACGACAACCAGTGTCTTATCGCTCTTCACATTAGAAGTAATTGACCCCGCTCCCATATGAGACTTAAATCCAAGAATACTGTCACCCACATAATTGTAATGAGGAACCTGCACCTTGTTAAACAGAATGACATTTTTAAGTTCCGTAGAGTTTCCTACCACAGCTCCCTTTCCAACAATCGCATTCCCACGTATGAAAGCACAGTGCCTTATCTCTGCCTCCTCATCAATAATTGCTGGCCCATTAATGCATGCTGTAGGCGCAACTTTTGCAGAATTGGCGATCCAGATCTGCTCTGTAACCTGCGTGAATTTATCTTTGGGAAGCTTTTCACCGAGCTTCACGATGAAGTTGCTGATCTTAGGCAGCAGTTCCCAGGGATAAACAGCTCCCTCAAACAGCTCCGCCGCAATTGTTTCTTCCAGATTATAAAGATTCTTAATTGTAAACTGTTCCATTTTTTCCTCCGTTCCGAAGCATTATTTATTTTTATAGTTTACCGCAGCCTTATCAAACTGTCGGTTCAGGTTGTACTGGTTATTGAGTTGTTTGACAATGTTGGTTCTTCTTGTCACAAAGGCATCCAGCTTATTCATATATTCCTTTTCTGTGATCACACCGTCTGCCACCATGGTAAGCCCCTTTTCCCAGCTTGCCGTAAGAGCCGGATCAAGCAAAGGCTTTATCGAATTATCCACAACCTCATAGACCATTTCCCCTTGTAGCGTAGGCGTAATCACCTGGGTTTTTTTGTTCAATGCAAGGTACCGGATATGAATCAGCTTTTTCAATATTTCGGCTCTTGTTGCTGAGGTTCCGATTCCACTGCCTTTTATCTGCGCACGAAGCTCCTCATCCTCAATCAGCTGCCCCGCATTTTCCATAGCAAGAATGATGGTTCCCGAATTATATCGTTTTGGCGGTGTGGTCTCCCCCTCCTTAATCTGCATATCGGAAACAGGAAGCTCCATTCCCTTTTTTAACCCATTCAGAGTCTCCATAAAATCCTGATCTGCCATTCCATCCTCTGTATCCTCTGCTTCTTCCACTTTTTCTTCCTTCTTTCTTGCAAAAGAAAAAGTACATGCCTCCAGATATCCGGGAGTCTCCAGTACCTTAAAATTTGCAAAGAACTGTTCCTCCTTTACGGAAACATTCAGCGCCACCTTCCGGTAGACTGCCGGCGGAAAAAAAATACTTAAAAAGCGACGTACAATAATTTCATATACCTTCAAAGCAGTCGGACTGAGGCTTCCCACATTTCCAATCCCCTGTCCGGTGGGAATGATTGCATAATGATCCGTAATCTGCTTATCATTTACATATCTGGTCTTTGCAATCTGCTTGTAGCTGCCACTTTCCAAAATCTTTGTAGCATGTTCCTTCACCATTCCGAAATTCGTCAGTCCCTTGATATTTTTGAAGATTTCTTTTGCGACCGCTGTGGAAATCACCCTTGCATCGGTTCTCGGATATGTCGTCAGTTTCTTTTCATACAATTCCTGAACGATTCTTAAGGTTTCATCAGGACTGATCTTAAAGTACTTGGAGCAATCATTCTGCAGCTCTGCCAGATTATATAAGAGTGGCGGATTTTTTGTCTCCTTTTTCTTTTCAAGAGATTCCACCTTTGCCATAACCGGAGCCGGATTCATCAGCTCCTCAATTAATGCCTGTGCGTCTTTCCGTTCCTTAAAGCCGTTTTCCTTATAAAGCAATGGGGAATTCCAATATTTTGTATTTTCTACACTCTTCCACTCACATTCACAGGTCTTCTCCCCGACCAGAATATTTGCAAGGACACGATAAAAAGGAGTTTTCACAAACTCCCTGATTTCTCTTTCTCTGTTCACTACCATACCAAGAACACAGGTCATTACACGTCCCACACTGATCACTGCCCTGTCTGCTTTCAGATAATTCTTCACCGCATTTCCATACTTAAGCGTAAGTACTCTTGAAAAATTGATTCCCATCAGGTAATCTTCCTTCGCGCGAAGATATGCTGCCGCGCCAAGATTATCATATGCGGAAAGATCCTTCGCCTCCCGAATTCCCCGTAGGATCTCTTCCTCCGTCTGCGAGTCAATCCATACTCTCTTTCTCTGTTTTCCGGTAACATGCGCCTGCTGTT
The DNA here is from genome assembly GCA_018384375.1 of Lachnospiraceae bacterium. Classification (GTDB taxonomy): domain Bacteria; phylum Bacillota; class Clostridia; order Lachnospirales; family Lachnospiraceae; genus Suilimivivens. The sequence continues at coordinate 87,601 of JAHAYJ010000060.1, read as the reverse complement.
CCACCAAACGATAAATATATTCTCCTTCACGTCCGGAGTCCGTACAGACATAGATTGTATCCACATCCCCACGATTCAGCAGACCACTGACAATCTGAAATTGTTTCTTTACATTATCAATGACCTCATATTTAAACTCAGACGGAATAAAGGGGATCGTACTCAAAGACCATTTTTTGTATTTCTCATCATAGGCCTCCGGATAGCTCATGGTTACCAGATGCCCCACGCACCATGTAACGATCGCTTCCTCCGACTCTATATATCCGTCCTTATTATTTGCTTTTAGCTGCAGTGCCTTTGCGAATTCTCTCGCCACACTAGGCTTTTCTGCGATATACAAACTTTTTCCCATTACATTTCATCCAGACTGATCAATTTCAGATTATGCTTTACCTTTGCCTCCAGGCTCAGCTTTTCATCAAACTGCTTTACAGAGAATAAATAGACATAATCCGCGCGTAGTTTTGCCTTTTTCGCGCAAAACAACAGCCACTCATAGTCATCATATCTCATAATCGGTTTATCCCAGTTACAGATACCGATAATGGTTTTTCCTTCCTCGTTCTGGGCTATAACATCAATCGTTCCCTGCTTACCGACCCATTCTCCTATCCGTTCTACTTCAATCGGAAGCCTTCCCCACTTATTCCACTTTTCAATATATTGCTTACAGACAATGTTAAAATATTCGGCTACATAATTTTTCATGTCAAATACAATAAACTTCTGATAAAATTCTCCCGGTGTCATTGTTTCCAGACTGCTCAGATTGGGATAAAGATAAGTAAAATAAAAGTGAACCAAATGGTTGCTGATCCGGTAGATTCCCTTCTGTGTATTAACTATTCCGTCTGTATCATAGGAAAAAACCTTCTCTACCAGTTCCAGTTCCATCAGATTTTTTAGGTATACACTGATTTTCGCTCTTGAGAATCCCGTATGAAGATAAAGATCATTTAACTTGTGATTCCCTGCTGCAATAGATGCAAGAATCGTATTATAAACTCCGGTCTCCCTCAGTTCCTCACGGACGATACGCTGCCCCTCATCGTAAAGCGGTGAAGCTGCACTTAAAATGTACCGACATATATTTTCCTTAATACTGAGTTTATCATCGAAATGCTTCCACAGCCCAGGTGTTCCTCCCAGTACCGCATAAGCTTCCACGCACTGTTCCATCGAGAATCCCGGAAAATATTCCAGCATCGCTTCAAATTCCAATTCTCGAATTTTCAAGAATCCGGAAATCTCATAAGCAGACTCTCCAATCCTTGTAACCATGCTGTTCTCTACCCATCCAATGGAAGAACTGCATAGAATAACAAGCAAATTCCGCTGATTCTCATGCACATAACTGACAAGCTCCTTCATGAAAGTGCCGTCCGTCTTAATTACATATTGAAATTCGTCAATAATGATCACAGTTTTCTGGTTCTGCTCTTTCGGAATCGCTCTCAAAATTTCGGTATAGGAAGGAAACTTCAGCATAGCATTTTCCTTCTCAGGAAGCTCCTTTCCCCACTGAAATCTCTGTTCCCGATCAGAAGCAGATCGTGCACGGTAATAGGAATATGGCTTGTCCTGGACAAACTGACGAAGCAGAGCTGTTTTTCCAACATTCTTATGTCCATAAACAACCATAATCCGGCTGCCCTCACGGTCATAACAGGTATTTAAATATTTTAACTCACTTGTTCGCCCTAAAACCATTCCTCTCTCCTATTATTTCAATCAGATCTGATCAAGTAAAAGCTGTTTGATTTCTTCCCCCGGCATCGGCTTACCAAGAAGATATCCCTGAATACAGTCACAGCCGATTTCCTTCAGGTATTCGAATTGTTCTTTGCTTTCCACTCCTTCAGCAATTGTCTCGAATCCAAGCTTCTTCACCATATAGATAATAGACTCCGTAATCACCCTTGTATTCTCATCATTGACAATTGTGTCAATAAAGCTCTTATCTATTTTCAGAGTGTCTATCGGAAGCCCTTTCAGATAGGAAAGTGAGGAATATCCTGTACCAAAATCATCCAGGGAGATTCGAATTCCATAATCACGCAGAATATGAAGTTTTTCCATAACATCCTTGAAATTTTCAATCAGTACACTCTCCGTAATTTCAAGTTCTAATTCCGTTGGGTCCACATCATATTTCTTGATCACACTCAAAATACTGTCAATGAAATCTTCTCTCATATATTGAATGGCAGAAATGTTCAGGGAAAGGATCACATGACAGTCAAACTGTCTTTTCCAATCCACAAAGGTTCTGATACTTTCCTCAATGACCCATGTTCCGATTGGTACTATTGTTCCGTTTTTTTCTGCAATCGGAATAAAAACTGCCGGACTGATCATCATGCCATCATTGTCACGCCATCTGATCAGAGCCTCAACTCCCCGCAGTTTTTTATCCTTCACATAATACTGGGGCTGAAAATTCATAGTGAAATTTTGTTCAAATACCGCCCCCTTTAATTTTGTTTCAATATTAACATTCTGTAAAAATTCATTTAAAATCGGTGCATCAAAATATTTGATTGCATCCTTTCCGTTTCCTTTTGCCTTAAACATGACGATTTCTGCACAGTTTATCAGCTCCAGGGTCGTTTTTGCCGCCTCCGGATACTCAGCAACACCAACGCTTACAGAAATCAGCAGTTCCTGTCCGGTACTTAATCTGAAAGGTTCCCTCACTCTTTGATGTATCACTTTATAGATATGTTCTACGCTTCTGCTTCCTGACGGCTTATAGATAGCAATACAGTAAATATCAGCATTAAAATGGGATACCAGGACATTCTCACTTTTGAAGCCGGACAGGAATTGCCCAAACTGCTGAACAATTTCATCACCGACAATCAGTCCAAAGCCGTCATTGATCTTCCGAAAATCATCAATATCAACAAACATGACAGATACAATTTCGTTTTCATCTCCCGCTTTTCTAACGAAATCTGCCAAAAGCCTGACAAAATAATTTCTGTTATACAGTCCGGTAAGCATATCGTAATATGCCATATAGGTCAGTTCTTCATTTTGATTCTTAAATTTTGAGATATCCTTAAAACGAATCACTTTATCTGTTGCATTTCCTGTCAGATCATAAAGAATGGCCGTCTCACACTCCACCCAGGTCTTTCCATCCTTCAGCTTGATGATCCCACTGCTCGTATTCATTTCCGTCTTTTCAAGGAAAATCAATTCCCGTAATGGAAGTGTATATTTCTCTTCCACCTGAGAATATAATTTGGTCAGGTCGTTTCGATCATTGATCTCGACGTTCGGAAAAAAGAAATCCCAGTTTGCTAATGTCCGCACCCTGTCTTCAACAAAATCCACGTAAAGGAACGCATTGCTGGATGTATCGCATATTAAACGATACATCTTTTCATCATTTGTCAATCGCTGGTTCATTGCGCTTAACAGGTCCACCTGATAACGTAATTCATCCATTTTGCTTACCCCTCTATGTCAGCTGTGTATGTACTCCCCAGACATACGCAGCATGAAATACCCTTTTGTGCCTTATTTCTTTGTAATGTAACCCTGCTCCTTTAAGAGTTCTGCACACAGCACAGCACCCCCGGCCGCACCACGTACTGTATTGTGGGAAAGTCCTACGAACTTCCAGTCGTAAACGGTGTCCTCGCGAAGACGTCCCACACTGATTCCCATACCATTTTCAAAATCTACATCCAGTTTTACCTGCGGTCTATTGTCCTCCTCCAGATACTGGATAAACTGTTTTGGTGCACTTGGAAGCTGCCTTTCCTGTGGGATTCCTTTAAAGGAGATAAGCTTCTCTATCAGCTGCTCCTTTGTCGGTTTCTTTCTGAACTTAACAAATACCGCTGCCGTATGACCGTTGAGTACAGGCACTCTGATACACTGGCAGGTAATAACCGGAGATGTTGCAGGAACAATAACGCCGTCCTTAATCTCTCCCCAGATACGCAGAGGTTCTTTCTCACTCTTTTCCTCCTCTCCGCCAATGTAGGGAATGATATTTTCAACCATTTCCGGCCAATCCTTAAAGGTCTTTCCCGCACCGGAAATCGCCTGATAGGTAGTTGCTACCACCTCATACGGCTCAAATTCCTTCCATGCAGTAAGGACAGGGGCATAACTCTGAATAGAGCAATTGGGCTTTACTGCGACAAAGCCTCTTGTCGTTCCCAGTCTCTTCTTCTGAAAGTCAATTACTCTCATATGTTCCGGATTAATCTCCGGTACTACCATAGGAACATCTGGCGTCCATCTATGTGCAGAATTATTGGAGACAACAGGTGTCTCTGTTTTTGCATATGCCTCCTCGATCTTCTTGATCTCTTCCTTTGTCATATCAACAGCGCTGAACACGAAATCGACCTTCGAGGCAACTGCTTCCACTTCATTGACATTCATAACGACAAGCTTCTTAACCTTTTCGGGCATTGGCGTTGTCATTTTCCATCTGTCTCCCACTGCCTCCTCATAGGTCTTACCGGCCGATCTTGGGCTTGCCGCAACCGTTGTGACCTCGAACCAGGGATGATTCTCCAACAGAGAAATAAACCTCTGTCCCACCATACCTGTTCCTCCTAAAATACCTACTTTCAATTTTTCACTCATTTTTCCAATCTCCTCATCTTAATTTATCACAAGAACTGTCTGTCCTGCTTTCCTCTAAAAATTTTCTGTTTATCCGGATAACCTCTTCCATCGCCTTTTGTCCCGGAGCTCCTATGGTCAGCCTCTTTTCAACACAAGTTTTCAAACTGATTGCATCATAAACATCAGCTTCAAACACAGGGCTGATTTCTTTTAATTCCTCTATACCCAATTCATCAATGCTGCTGTTCTTTTCAATACAGTAAAGTACAAGACGTCCGATGATAGCATGGGCATCCCGGAAAGGAACTCCCTTATTCACCAGATAATCTGCTGCATCAGTCGCATTGGTAAAGCCATTGGTCGCACTCTTCTCCATGATCTCATAGTTAAATTTCATGGTAGCCAGCATTCCATTAAACAGTATCAGACAGTTCTTAACCGTTTCTATCGCATCGAAGGTAACTTCCTTATCCTCCTGCATATCCTTATTATAAGCAAGGGGAATTCCCTTCATCGTGGTAAGCATTGACATTAAAGCACCATAAACTCTTCCAGTCTTACCTCTTACCAACTCTGCAATATCCGGGTTTTTCTTCTGAGGCATAATACTGCTTCCCGTTGAAAACCCGTCATCAATCTCAACGAAACGATATTCATTGGAATTCCAGATAATAATTTCCTCAGAAAATCTGCTTAAATGCATCATAATTACGGAAAGTGCCGACAGAAATTCAATCACATAATCGCGGTCAGCCACAGAATCCATGCTATTTAAAGTAGGGCCTTCAAATCCCATTAATGATGCTGTATAGGCCCTGTCAAGTGGATAAGTTGTCCCTGCAAAAGCACCTGCACCGAGGGGACAATAGTTCATCCTCTTATAAATATCCTTTAGTCTTAGCACATCCCTCTTAAACATCTCAAAATAAGCTCCCATATGATGCGCCAGCGTAGTGGGCTGTGCTTTTTGCAAATGGGTAAATCCGGGCATATAGGCAGTTATATTCTGCTCCATAATATGAAGCAGCGTAGCAAGAAGTTCATGCAGTGCATCTGTAATCTGCAGGATTTCTCCCCTTACATAAAGCTTCATATCAAGCGCAACCTGATCATTCCTGCTTCTTCCGGTATGCATCTTTTTCCCTGCATCTCCAATCCGCTGGATGAGCTTTGCTTCTACAAAGCTATGAACATCTTCATATTCATCCGTAATGGAGAGTTTTCCTTCTTCCACATCACTGCGAATACCGGTGAGACCTTTCACAATTGCATCCTTTTCTTCACAGGTCAGAATTCCCTGTTTTTCCAGCATGACCACATGTGCAATACTTCCTTCTATATCCTGTTCAAACAATTTACGGTCAAAATTTATGGACGCATTAAATTGGTAAACCATCTTGTCGGTTTCTTTGGTAAAACGTCCGCCCCATAATTGAGCCATGTCAACTGTCCTCCAATAGTTAAATCTGAATTTGATACTATCATATTTTACAACTCTTTTCAATCTTTTCTTCCAAAACCTAACACTTCCTTCACCAAAAAAATCTGTTATTCATACTCTAATGATATAGAAACCTAAAAAGGAGAGCAATTCTGTGAATCAGCCTGTTTTAACCTGCAGGGATATCTGCTTTTCCTATCACAACCTCAATGGCGAAACAAAAGCATTGTCCAATCTTTCCTTTCAGATCAATAAGGGTGAATTTGTTGCAATTGTAGGTCCGAGCGGCTGTGGAAAATCCACCCTTCTTTCCATTATTGCGGGACTGATCAAACCGGAGTCCGGTGAGATCATCTTAGACCAGTCAGAACGGATACGAATTGGATATATGCTTCAGCAGGATCACCTGCTGGAATGGCGCACGATATGGAAAAATATTCTCCTCGGTCCGGAAGTAACCGGTACACTAACCAAAGAAAAGGAAGCCCTTGCCAGTCGCCTGTTGTCAGAATATGGACTTGAAAAATTTAAAGACAAAAGGCCTGCAGAATTATCCGGCGGCATGAAGCAGCGTGCTGCATTGATTCGAACCATGGTTATGGAACCGGGCCTTCTTCTTCTTGATGAGCCCTTCAGCGCCTTGGATTATCAGACCCGTCTTATGGTATCAGGGGATATTGGCAGCATCATCCGAAAAAGTGGAATCACTGCCCTGCTCATTACACATGATCTTTCTGAAGCAATATCACTGGCTGACAGGATTCTGGTCTTGAAAAGACGCCCTGCCTCCATAAAAAATGATATTCCGGTGAAGCTTACTCTCTCGGAGCACACCCCGCTTTCTGCAAGAAATGCCCCTGAATTCAAGGATTTGTTTACATTGTTATGGAAGGAGATATCAAATGAATACAGCGAAAAAGAAATCTGATCTGGAGGCTGCCTGTATTCCTCTCATTTCAGAAACGCAAAAAAAATATATTCATGATCATTACAGGCACCATCACCTGATTACGATTTTGCGCTTTCTGGTATTTTTTACCTTTCTCATTATATGGGAAGCCGCAGGCCGATTTAGACTTATTGATACTTTCTTCTTCAGCAGTCCCAGTATGGTAATCTCCTACTTTGTTCAAATGCTGGCAGACGGCTCTTTATTTACACATGCCGGGATCACTCTTCTTGAAACCATACTAAGCTTTTTATTAATTACACTGATCTCCATGCTGACTGCAACACTGCTATGGTATTCCAGGACCTTGTCTGAAATATTGGAGCCATATCTGGTTATTTTAAACAGTCTTCCCAAGTCAGCTCTCGCGCCTTTACTCATCGTATGGCTTGGAACCGGTACGGGTACCATCATTGTTGCAGGCATCTCTGTAGCCATTTTCGGTTCTGTCATTAACCTGTATACCGGCTTTCGCCATACTGACCCGGAGAAACTCAAGCTGATCTACACTCTGGGTGGGAATCGCTTTGATGCATTTCATAAGGTGGTACTTCCTTCCTCTATTCCTGTCATTTTAAGCAATATGAAGGTTAATATCGGTCTGGCACTTGTAGGGGTGATAATCGGAGAATTTCTCGCAGCCAGAAAAGGCCTTGGTTATCTGATTATTTACGGCACACAGGTTTTTAAGCTTAACATGGTAATTACGTCCATAATCATCCTGTGTATCATTGCAATGGGACTATACCAATGCATCCAATGGCTGGAGCATCTGTATAAAAAGAAAAAATAAAGCCAGTAGCAGCTTTGCTTACTGGCTTTAAGCTACTGAGGGGACTTGAACCCCTGACCTGCTGATTACGAATCAGCTGCTCTACCAACTGAGCCACAGTAGCATACCCTGTCGTATTCATCATGGAATCACAACAAGGATAATTATAACGTCAGCATGCTTAATTTGCAAGCACTAATTTATTCTGACCGGTTAATATGCACATCCAACTGAGGAAAGGGAATGCTGATTCCTGCTTCATCAAGCGTGTCCTTTACCAGTTCCGTCAGCCTCCATTTCGTCTCCCAGTAATCATCCTGCTTCACCCAGCAGCGTACAAGCAAATTCACACCACTGTCAGCCAGGGCGTCCACCAGAACTCTCATTTCCTTATCTTTTCTAACTGAGGGATCTTCTTTCAATGCCTCCAGCAAAACTTTTCTTGCCTCTTTCACATCTGCCTGATAGGAGATGCTGACCGGCACAATCACTCTGCGCAATTCACTCTGTGTATAATTTGTGATCGTACCGTTAGCAAGGGTTCCATTGGGCAATACAATTGCAATATTGTCATATGTGAGCAAATGGGTATAAAAAATATCTATGGATTCCACTATTCCCGCTCTGTTGTTGCTATCCTCAATGTAATCTCCGACACGAAACGGTTTCAACACCAAAATCAAAACACCGCCTGCAAGGTTGCTGAGACTTCCCTGCAATGCAAGTCCTATTGCCACGCCGGCAGAACCAACAATTGCCAAAATACTCGCAGCATCCACGCCCAATCCAGAAGCGATCGTTAAGACGAGGAGAAAATACAGTGCAAATTTCACAAAGGAGTCTATAAAGTTCATGGCGCTGATATCTGCTTTACTTCTTTCAAGCGTCTTTTTTAGTATTTTTCTGATGAGTCTGATCAACTGAACTCCCATCAGGAACGCCAGACCGGCCAGAACCACCCGCAGTCCGAGGTGAAAAGCCTTCTCCGGTAATTCCTCCAGGAATTTTTCAATTACTCCCGGATCAATTTCATTCTCCATCTGCTATCAACTCCTCCTTTCCTTAATTGCCTATTGCTGATGATCTATTTCTTACGGATTTCATCGACACGCTGCAGCTCTTCCTGCGCCTTTTGCATTTCTCTTTCTGCCCTTTCCTGTGCTCTTCTTGCCTTTTCCACAGCCTCCTGTGCCTGCTTCTTTGCAGCAAGGGCCTCCTCCTTTGCCGCAAGGGCCTGTCTTTTCGCTTCTTCCGCCTCCTGTCTTGCTGCTTCTGCCCGTGCCTGAGCCTCCATCTGTGCTTTTTTCTTTGCAATTTCTTGCTTTTCCTTCTCTGTGTAAGGTACAAAAGCAAAGATACTTGCCGACAGAGGTGCCGCCTTCATTGTGAAAGAATAGGGCTTTCCATCTACTTCTGTTTCTGAAACAAACTTTGCCTTTCCATTCACTCTTCCCAGTCCACCGTAACATTTGGCATCTGTATTCAATATTTCCTTATATTTTCCTTCATAAGGAACGCCCACGACAAATTCCTGCTCCACATTTGCAAAATTGACCGTAACAACCAATACTTCTTCGGGCTTGCCGGTTTTTCTCATAAAAGAAACCATACATTTTTCGGGGGAAATACAATTGATCCATTCAAAGCCCTCGGGATTTGTATCCAGTGCATATAATGCAGGTTTTTCTTTATACAATTTATTCAAATCCTTTACCAGCCGGTTAATGCCCTTATGGGAATCATACTGAAGCAAAGCCCACTCCGTCTGTCTGGTCTCGTCAAATTCCCTGAATTCTGCAATATCCTGTCCCATAAACAGCAGTTTTTTGCCGGGATGCGTCATCATATAGGTATAAGTGATCCGCAGATTTGCAAATTTGTCCTCCAATACACCGGGCATCTTTCCGATCAGGGTAGACTTTCCATGAACCACTTCATCATGAGAGAATACCAGGATAAAGTTTTCACTGTATGCATAAATCATACTGAAGGTCAGTTCATTATGATGATGAGCTCTAAAATAAGGATCATTACTGATATAGGAGAGATAATCATTCATAAAGCCCATATTCCACTTCAAATCAAAGCCCAGTCCGTCCTCATCCAGCCTTCCGGTAACCTTAGGCCACGCAGTTGATTCCTCTGCAATCATAAGTACACCGGGATTCCGCTTTTTCATAACGGAGTTCAGATGCTTCAGAAGCTCTACAGCCTCCAGATTCTCATTTCCTCCGTAAATATTGGCGATCCATTGTCCATCCTGTTTACCGTAATCCAGATAAAGCATGGAAGCTACTGCATCCATCCTGATCCCGTCTGCGTGAAATTTTTCAACCCAGTAAATGGCATTGGCAATCAGATAGTTAGACACCTGGGGACGACCGTAATTATAGATCAGTGTTCCCCAGTGGGGATGTGCTCCCTGTCTCGGATCCGCATGTTCATACAGGCAGGTACCGTCAAACTGGGAAAGCCCATAGGTATCTCTGGGAAAATGAGCCGGCACCCAGTCTAGGATTACACCGATTCCCGCCTGATGCAGGGTGTCAACAAAGCACATGAAATCCTCGGCGGTTCCGTATCTGGCTGTGGGCGCATAATACCCGATCACCTGATATCCCCAGGATGCATCCAACGGATGCTCCATGACAGGCATCAGTTCTACATGCGTATATCCCATTTCCTTTACATACTTTACGATCTCAGTTGCCAGTTCCCGATAATTCATATATTCATCGGTATCGGTGTTTTTCCGGAAGGAACCAAGATATAGCTCATAAACACTGATCGGTGTATTTTCACCCTGATGTTTTTCCCGCTCCTTCATCCATTTCTGATCTTTCCACGTATAGGAGATATCTCTCACAACAGAAGCAGTTTCGGGGCGCAGCTGCTGTGCAAATGCATAGGGATCTGCTTTTAGATAGGTCAATCCACCCTTAGCTTTAATCTCAAATTTATAGCAATCTCCATCCTTCACATCCGGAATAAAAATTTCAAAAATACCTCCGTCCTGATTGCGCCGCATCTGATGAACCCGTCCATCCCAGTGGTTAAAGTCACCAACCACACTGACTCTTACCGCATTCGGTGCCCAGACTGCAAAAAAGGTACCGGAGACTCCGTCGATCACCATGGGATGCGCTCCAAGCTTTTCATAGACAGAGTAATGAATTCCTGCATTGAATTTTTCAATATCTTTTTTATCAAGCCCAACTGTATATTGATATGCATCTTTGATAAGGGTTGTATTTTCCTCTCCAAAAGTCACTTCATATTCGTATTTCTGAGGGATTTTTCCACTTACAAGACATGCAAAATAGCCTGCTTCATCTACCATTTCCATTTTATATTTTTTGCTTCCGGGCTGAACAACAACACTCACAGCTTCCGCACCCGGCTGGAAGGTTTGAAAAAGTACACTCTTCCCAGCTACATGCGGCCCCAGTATCTCATGGGGCTGGTCCTCCTCCGAATAAATAACGCCTTCAATCCTTGGCCAGTTCATCAGCTTATATAGTCTACTATTCATATTTCCTCTCATTCTGCCGCAACAGCGGCTATACACCAATTCTGTATTTATTTTAACAAAGATATCTATACAACACAAGCGCCAAGTGTTACAATCGTATTGCAATAAATTTTTAAAAAAGGATGTGGAAATATGTTTCAACCAAAGAATAATTCTGCCAGTTTTGCCTCCTTAAGCGATGAAGAAAAGGAAATGCTTTCCCGTATCAACGCATACTCAGAAAGTGTGCTCGGCGAAATTGATCCCCAGAAGACAAGAGTTTCTTTTCAGCTTGATAAATTAAAGCCCATCATGCAGGAAATTGCAGACGAAAAGGGTATGTCGCTGGAAGACGTGTTTATTAAATATATGGATCTTGCAAGCATCGTATCCGCCAAGCAGAATGCAATGCTGAAGGAGGATCTGGACGATGCCGGCCTTGCGGATTTCACAGAATTCTAAGCACCGCAATCGCAGTTTATTTTAGAGATAACATTAATCCCCCGATTTCAAATTTGCTTCGCTTCGAACAAAGAAATCGGGGGATATATTTTCTAAAATGCGCTGTTTGATTTTTCTATAAAGCCTTTAAGACCTCTATGCAGACTATTTTAATAAATGACAGTAAACTGCGATTTTCGGTTGGCTCACTTTACCACGCGTACACGGAATACACCATCAATAGACTGCAGTTTCTTGATAATCTCTTCATCGGCAGGTGTCTCAATATCCATCATGGTATAAGCCACCTCACCTCTTGACTTATTCATCATGTCACTGATATTAATACCCTCATCACCAAAGCATGCTGTAAACTTGGTAATCATGTTTGCAATATTTCTGTGGAAAATTGCAACACGTCCTGCCTGTGAGCAGACACCCATATCACAGTTTGGATAATTAACGCTGTTGACGATATTTCCGTTCTTCAGATAGTTAATCATCTCCTTTACCGCCATCTTCGCGCAGTTATCCTCGGATTCCTCCGTGGAGGCGCCAAGATGAGGAATGACAATACAGCCTTCCTGCCCTGCGGTCGTAGGGTTCGGGAAATCGGATACATACTTGCGAATCTTACCTGACTTAATACCCTCAAGAATATCCTTTTCATCAGCAAGGAGATCTCTTGCAAAGTTAAGGATAATCACACCGTCCTTCATCTTAGCAATTGCATCCTTGTCGATCATTCCCTTGGTAGAATCAAGAAGAGGGACATGAATTGTGATAATATCACAGTTCTCATAAATATCCTCAACATTCAGAACATGCTTAACATCACGGCTTAAATTCCATGCAGCATCCACCGATACATAAGGATCATAACCGTATACTTCCATTCCCATATGCTTTGCCACGTTAGCAACCTTGACACCAATGGCTCCAAGCCCTATGATTCCAAGCTTTTTATCCTGGATCTCCGTACCGGCAAAACGCTTTTTCTCCTTCTCTGCCGCCTTGGCAATATTCTCATCCTCCTTTGCAGATTCTACCCAGTTAATACCGCCCACGATATCTCTGGATGCAAGAAGCATACCGGCAATTACCAGTTCCTTTACACCGTTTGCGTTAGCACCGGGGGTATTGAATACGACGATCCCCTTTTCCGCACACTTATCCAGAGGAATATTGTTGACCCCTGCTCCGGCTCTTGCCACTGCAAGGAGGTTATCGGAAAGCTCCATATCATGCATTGCTGCACTTCTTACCAGAATACCCTGTGCTGCATTTACATCTTCTGTTTTTACAAATTCATCTGTAAATTTATCGAGTCCCACCTGTGCAATGGGATTCAGGCAATAATACTGAAACATTTCATTTTCTCCTTAATATCCAAAATTATGCATTATTTTTCTCAAACTCTCTCATGAAGGCAACCAGCTTTTCAACGCCTTCAATCGGCATAGCATTGTAAATACTTGCACGCATACCACCCACGGTTCTGTGTCCCTTCAGATTTTCAAAGCCTGCTTCCTTTGCTTCCTTTACAAATTTTGCGTCAAGCTCTTCACTTCCTGTCACAAACGGAACATTCATCAGGGAGCGGTCTTCCTTTCTGACAGTTCCCTTAAAAAGTTTACTTTCATCAAGGAAATCATACAGAACCTTTGCCTTCTTTTCATTATATTCCTTCATTGCCGCAAGGCCGCCACGCTTTTTTAACCATTTGAATACCTTGCCACAAATATAAATTCCATATGCCGGAGGAGTATTATAAAGTGACTGTGCATCTGCGTGAATCTTATATTTCAGCATAGTAGGCGTTCCGGGTAAGGTATCTTCTGTGATCAAGTCTTCTCTGATAATAACGATCACCACACCTGCAGGTCCGATATTCTTCTGCACACCACCATAAATCACACCATATTTGCTTACATCAACAGGCTCTGAAAGGAAGCATGAAGAAACATCTGCTACCAGAGTATGTCCCTTGGTATTGGGTAATTCTTTAAACTTTGTACCATAAATTGTATTATTTTCACAAATGTATACATAATCAGCATCTTCGGGAATGGGAAGATCAGAGCAATCCGGAATATAAGAAAAGGTCTTATCTGCAGAAGAAGCTACCTCAACTGCTTCACCGTAAATCTTCGCCTCCTGATAAGCCTTTTTTGCCCACTGGCCGGTTACAATATAAGCCGCCTTTTTGTTTTTCATCAGATTCATGGGAATCATTGCAAACTGCTGGCTTGCTCCGCCCTGCAGAAACAATACTTTATAGTTATCGGGAATATTCATAAGTTCCCTTAAATCAGCCTCTGCCTCCTTGATAATGTTGTCATAAACCTTGGATCTGTGGCTCATCTCCATAACGGACATGCCTGATCCTCTGTAATCTAACATCTCATCTGCAGCTTCTTTTAATACTTCTTCAGGTAAAACTGCCGGACCTGCTGAAAAGTTATACACTCTGGACACTTCTCTCTCCTCCTGTTAACGGTTTGTACCGAAATAAAAACATCTGGGAAATATTTTAAACGTATTTAGCACTTTAGTCAACTGCTTTAATAAAACATCACACAAGGGGTTCCGATCTCTACCATATCATAAAGCTTAGCAACCTCCTCAAGCGGTGTGTTGATACAACCATGGGAACCATTAGTCTTATAGATCTCTCCTCCATACTTGCTTCTCCAGGACGCATCATGAATGCCGATTGCTCCTCTTACAGGTATCCAGTAAGCTACCGGTGTCGCATAATCCTCTCCCCGCAAGATTCTGTTTTTCTGCTTATTGTAAACATAGTTGGTACCCTCCGGTGTTCCTCTTCTCAAAGAAATGTTCCCCGTCACTACCGGCGTTTCAATTTCAAGCTTGCCCTCAACGTAGTAATACATCATCTGATTTGTCATATCTACTTCGATATAGGTATCTCCGATATCATCCTTTCCTTGCTTTTGCGCCATCTGTGTATAGACCGGAATGTGAGTTTCTTCCCTCTTTTCCTGAAAAGCTGCTAAAAGATACTCCTTTTCTGCTTTTCTGTCAATTTTATTTCCATAGGTTCCTCCTTTGACTGTGACGATCTCCCCTCTGGTTGCCCGGAACTGTCTTTCCGCGCCAACCGTATCATATTCATCTGCCAGCCGGTCTACAAAATCATACAACTTTTCCTCATCCGTACACAGATTTCCAGTCTCGTCGTAGACAAAATTTCCCTGCTCATCTGTCTTTAGCCAATTACATACAACTCCCGCATCAATGGGAACCAGTTCATCTCCAAATTGATAGATTATCCTACAGTCCTGGTATTCCTTAAGCTTTTCCCACAATGCAAGTTCCTGCCTCATCTCCGGTGACAGTTCAAGATCTGCATAGCATCCTTCTTTCTCCAGATCAAGTTCTGTTTCAAAAGTATCAAACGCGGTCCTGATCAGCTCTCTGGTCTTTTCCTCATTAAGGACATGGGCTCTTTCATTGATGAGTATATATCCCGTCTCTCCCTTTTCAATCTGCACAACACGATCTTCATCTCTTTTCCCATGAAAAAAAGGCATTGCCTCCACGATCTGATTGAAAACAGCTTCATCATAAGAAACCTCCGGTTCAAGCCGCCTCTCATCTGTCTTTTTCATGAGGTTATCCACCCACAAATAGGGATTCTGTTTCTGCAGATACAACTCCAGCGTCCTCTCATAATCAAAGGTAAGGTTGACATCCTCCGGTAAAATTGCATAAGACTTACCATCACTGTCTGTAATGGTAAGTCCGTCATAATTCCACTGCCTTGTGAGCTCATCGTTAACTTCATTGATACTCTTTCCGGTGCAATAAACACCATTGATCCATGTGCCGTAGCTGAAACCGTCTCCATAATAAAATGACAGTCCCAGATACATTGCAATGATCGACAAAAGAACAATGGAAATTCCGATGCCTGCTCCCTTTAAAACATTTTTTTTCATTTTTTCTTTTCCAAATCCGTTGCATCAAATACTTCACTGATCGGCGCACCTGCAGGAACCATAGGGAATACTTTATCATCCTCCGGAATAATACATTCGATCAGAACAGGCTTTTTCATCTCTATCGCACGTGTGATCGCATCTGCAACCTCTTCTTTCTTTGTCACACGAATTGCTTCACAACCAAGTCCCTTGGCAACCAGGCAGAAATCTACGCCATCATTTAATACCGTCTGGGAATATCTCTTTTCATAGAAAAGTGTCTGCCACTGTCTTACCATTCCCAGAACATGATTATTAATCACCACTTCAATGATCGGAATGTTATACCTGCTTGCCGTTGCAAGTTCATTCATATTCATACGGAAACAGCCATCGCCTGCAATGTTAATACAGATTTTATCTGGCCTTCCCATTTTTGCTCCAATGCATGCGCCAAGACCATAGCCCATTGTCCCAAGTCCGCCGGATGACAAAAAGGTTCTGGGCTCTGAATACTTATAGTACTGTGCTGCCCACATCTGATGCTGCCCTACATCTGTGGTAATAAGAGCCTTTCCTTCTGTTATCCTGTCAATCTCTTCCATGATATAGGGGCAGGAAAGAACTCCTTTCTCATAGTTGAGGGGATATTTTTCTTTTAATTCTTTTATATGTAGGTTCCACTCTTTATGTTCCATCTGTGGCAACTCTTTATTGATTTTTTGGAGAATATCCTTCAAATCCCCGACGACAGAGGCCGCTGACTTAATATTTTTATTGATTTCCGCAGCATCAATATCAATATGAAGTATCTTTGCCCGTGAAGCAAACATGGAAGCATTCCCGATGACACGGTCTGAGAACCTCGCCCCTAATGCAACCAGGAGATCGCATTCACTCACGCCCAGATTCGACGCTTTTGTTCCATGCATGCCGATCATCCCCGTATAGTAATCATCATGTCCGTCCATAACACCTTTGCCCATCAGCGTATCACATACCGGTGCGTCCATCAGTTTTGAAAGCTCCCGGACCTCCTTAGAAGCTCCTGATATTACTGCGCCCCCACCCACATAGATGAACGGACGCTTGGATGCCTTGATCAGTTCTACTGCCTCTTCAATGTCCTCTCTTGTATACCTGGAAATGTTTTTTGCCGGAAGTGGAACCATTTTTTCATACTCACATTTATTGGCAGTCACATCCTTGGTAATGTCCACCAGTACCGGTCCCGGACGCCCTTCCCTCGCTATGGAAAATGCCTTTCTTATGGTATCTGCAAGCTTTGTAACGTCCTTTACTATGTAGCCATGCTTGGTGATCGGCATAGTTACACCGGCAATATCAACCTCCTGAAAGGTGTCCTTTCCAAGAAGCGGTAAAACCACATTACAGGTAATTGCAACCATTGGCACAGAATCCATATATGCAGTCGCAATTCCGGTTACAAGATTTGTTGCTCCCGGCCCGCTGGTTGCCATACAGACACCTACCTTTCCGGTCGCTCTCGCATAGCCATCTGCAGCATGGGCAGCTCCCTGCTCATGTGACGTCAGAATATGGTTAATTCCGTCCCCTCTCTGATACAAAGCATCGTATACATTCAGGATGGTACCGCCGGGATATCCAAAAACCGTATCTACCCCCTGTTCCTTCAGACATTCTATAACAATTTCAGCACCTGTCAGCTGCATTTTCTCTTCCTCCTGCAAAAGCTTTGATCAATTTTTATGCGGAATCTCTAAAATAGCTCCTCTGTTTCCACTGGTTACCATCTCTCTGTATCTTGCCAGATAGCCGGTTGTGACTTTGGGCTCTCTGGGCTGCCATTTTTCTCTTCTCTTAGCCATTTCCTCGTCTGATATCTTTACATTCAACGTGTTGTCAGGAATGTTAATGCTGATGATATCTCCCTCTTCCACCAGGGCAATCGGACCACCTACTGCCGCTTCCGGAGAGACATGTCCGATCGATGCACCTCTTGATGCGCCTGAGAAGCGTCCGTCTGTAATCAGTGCAACGCTGGATCCAAGCCCCATTCCCGCTATCGCTGATGTAGGATTCAACATTTCCCGCATTCCGGGTCCTCCTTTAGGGCCCTCATAACGGATCACAACAACATCACCTGCCACGATTTTTCCACCTTTGATGGCAGCAATCGCATCCTCCTCACAATCGAAAACTCTTGCCGGACCTTCGTGTACCATCATCTCAGGCACAACAGCGGAGCGCTTAACAACACCGGAATCCGGTGCCAGATTCCCCTTAAGGACTGCAATACCACCTGTCTGTGAATAAGGATTCTCCACAGGTCTGATCACATCCGGATTTTTATTGACTGCCCCACTGATATTTTCTCCCACTGTCTTGCCTGTCACTGTAATAAGATCAAGGTACAGCAGATTTTTCTTTGTCAGTTCATTCATAACCGCATAGACACCGCCTGCCTCATTCAGATCCTCCATATAGGTAGGGCCTGCCGGTGCAAGATGACAAAGATTCGGTGTCTTGGCGGACAATTCATTTGCAATATCCAGGTTCAGATCAACACCGGCTTCATGCGCAATAGCCGGAAGATGCAGCATGGAATTCGTGGAACAGCCAAGTGCCATATCAACCGTAAGAGCATTTAAAAAGGCTTTTTCTGTCATGATATCTCTTGGTCTGATATTCTTCTCCACAAGCTCCATAATCTTCATTCCTGCATGCTTTGCGAGACGAATTCTTTCAGAATAAACTGCCGGAATTGTTCCATTTCCTCCAAGTCCCATTCCCAATGCTTCTGTCAGACAATTCATGGAATTTGCAGTATACATACCGGAGCAGGATCCGCAGGTAGGACAAACCTTTTCTTCAAACTCACACAGTTCCTCCATACTCATAGAACCTGCCGCTACGCTTCCTACTGCCTCGAACATGGAAGATAAGCTTCTCTTTTGTCCATGTACATGTCCTGCCAGCATAGGGCCACCGGATACAAAAATGGTAGGAATATTTACTCTTGCAGCAGCCATTAACAATCCCGGGACATTCTTATCACAGTTGGGAATACATACAAGACCGTCAAAGCCATGTGCCATTGCCATACACTCCGTAGAATCCGCAATCAAATCTCTGGTAACCAGAGAATATTTCATGCCCACATGCCCCATTGCGATTCCGTCACAAACCGCAATTGCAGGAAATACTACGGGCGTACCGCCTGCCATAGCTACACCAAGCTTTACCGCCTCCGTAATTTTATCCAGATTCATATGACCGGGTACAATCTCATTATACGAATTGACAATACCGATCAATGGCCGTCTTCTTTCTTCTTCTGTATAGCCCAGTGCATTAAAAAGGCTTCTGTGGGGTGCCTGCGCAGTCCCCGTTTTTACGGAATCACTTCTCATTTTTCGTTCTCCTCTTCCTTTCGTGTATATAATATATAATTATTGTTTTCATAGGTAATCTGCATGTTTTCTTCTATATATTTCCAGGGAATAGTATCATAATAATGATAGAACTCCCATACCATTTCCGTAAAGTCCGGATCTGTCATTCTTTTGTCAAGAAGCACCATATCCGATCCTTCAATCTGCCTGTTCTCGCAGCGGATACCGTAAAGAAAATAGAAAAGATATTCCTGATTGCAGTCAGTGACACAATAGTGCCCTTCCTTTGTAATCTCTCCATGCCGGAAAGCATCCTGGATTTCATATTCCATCTGCCCATACTGTGCATGATACTCCGGTGAAAAGAAGCATTTTGCACACCACAGAACAATTAGAAGAAGCAATACTGTACACAGTTTTTTTTCGTTTCCCTCCTGCTTCCCATGCTCCAGAATATATTCCAAAAGTGCATTCAGAAGCATCACGATAAGAATGGCTAGCAATACCCCTCCGTACGTGAACACCCGGTAATAAGGACGTTTACACTGAATCAGCAGGCAAATCGGAACAAACACAATCTCTGACAGTAATATCAGCTGAGAAAGCAGTTTTTCACGATTTCCCAAACGAATCCTTCTGAAAACATTTATCAGAAGATAACCGATTCCAATCAGCCAGATCAAAATCAATGGCTTTCCCAGTGATCCATAAAAATAGTTCGAAAGTGATACGAAAAAGCCTCCCAGTCTTCCGAGGAAGCCGGCCCGTTCCTCACTCTGGATATATGGAGTATCCAGCATGTATTCCATACCACGATGAATGGCAGAAAACGGAGCTTTCATAATCATTTCTATGTGACTGAGCCCAAAATAAATACTGTTTTCTTCTTTTACAAGAAGATTGGAGCCGATTGCAAGCCAGATCAGCGTGTAAAGAAATACTGTTGCAAGTGCTGCTGCAACAGAGGCTACAATCAGCCGAATCAGTTGCTTTCCGAATTGACTCTTGAACACACTTCCATTCTCTTTTTTTTCCCGGATTGCAAGAATCAATAAGTAGCAGCCTCCTGCGAGGCATAAAGGTACTACCCAGTATACATGACTGGAAACTGCATATAGTCCGAGTGTCAAAGAGCATGCGTAAATAATAAAGAGTCTTTTCCTGACCTGCCCGTTCCCGCAAATTTCTTCCATACAAAGCCATGCGGTAAGAAAGCAGGTAATCCCAAGTGTATATCCTCTTCCCTGGACTGCCATCTGGTTAACCAGATTCATGGAAATATAAAGCAAAACTGTGCAAAACGGTAGAATTCCCTTAAATATTTTTCCGGAAATCCGGTAAATAAGCACCATATTGGCAAGTGCGCAAAGATAAGAAACACCCCTGAGTCCAATATATGAATTCCCGAACATATCAAGGAAACCCGACAGGACGGAATATCCCACATGGTTATTGGGAAGTGGCCAGTGAATCGCTGCATAAACCGGCCCCTTACTGATAAAACAGTAATAGGTATACAATTCATCATACCAGGGAGTCAGGGCAAACATGCGCCAGCAGTAATACACTGCCATCACTGCAAACAGAACAACAAAAGCTGCTTTTTCAATTTTACTTGTACTGAATTTATCTGATTTCATCAGCTAACAGATCACCCATTTCCTTACAACCAACCTGCGTACATCCCTCTGACATAATATCTACCGTGCGATAGCCCTTCTTCAGCACGCTCTTTACAGCAGCCTCAATGGCATCCGCTTCCTTGTCAAGATCAAAGGAGTATCGCAGCATCATAGCCGCAGAAAGGATGGTTGCGATGGGATTGGCAATTCCTTTTCCCGCAATATCCGGTGCTGAGCCGTGGCTTGGCTCATATAATCCAAATTTGCTGTCATTTAAGGACGCTGAAGCCAGCATTCCGATTGACCCAGTCACCATACTGGCCTCATCGGAAAGAATATCACCAAACATATTCTCTGTCAGGATCACATCAAATTGTGCCGGATCCTTTACGAGCTGCATTGCGCAGTTGTCAACCAGCATATGCTCCAAGGTAACCTCAGGATAATCTACCGCTACTTCCTCAACCACTTTTCGCCATAATCTGGAGGAATCAAGAACATTCGCCTTATCAACGCTGGTAACCTTCTTTCTGCGCTTCATGGCAATATCAAAACCCTTAATGGCAATCCTTCGAATTTCGTTTTCGTCATATGTAAGCGTATCAACAGCCTTCCTAACGCCGTTTTCCTCCGTAGTATATCGTTCCCCAAAGTAAAGTCCGCCTGTAAGTTCTCTCATAATCAGCATGTCAAACCCTTCCTCACTGATATCCTTTCTCAAAGGACAGGCATCGGAAAGCTCTTCATAAAGAATTGCCGGGCGCAAATTAGCAAAGAGTCTGAGTTCCTTACGCAGTTTTAAAAGGCCTGCCTCGGGGCGAAGATTCGGTGCCAGCTTGTACCACGGCGAGGTTGTCGTATTTCCACCGATGGATCCCATAAGCACAGCATCCGCTTCCTTGGCTGTAGCAATTGCTTCATCCGTAAGCGGCACACCGTGTACATCGATCGAGGCACCGCCCATTAAAATATCTTGATAGGAAATCTCATGTCCATATACCCGGGCAACCTTTTCAAGTACCTTCTTTGCTTCTGTTACGATTTCCGGTCCGATTCCATCCCCCGGAATACACACGATATTCAGATTCATTTTCCCTCATCCTCCAGTTTATTCCCTATAAAACAAGGCGCAGAACTTGCTGCGCCTCACTTCCAAAACCAACCTTCTTTATTCTGCATCTGCCTTTTCAACCTGTGCGATTGCGGCCTTCTGCATAGGAATACGGCAATTCTTGTTATTACCAAACTCTACAATTACTGTATCATCCGTAATATCTATGACGATTCCATAAAAACCGCTGCTGGTAAGGATACAATCACCTACCTCAAGGGCGGATAACATGGCTGTCTTTTGCTTTTGTTCCTTCTTTTGCGGACGAATCATGAAAAAATATAAAAATCCAAAAATAAGAACAATATAGATAATCATGATAAGACCACCGCCAGCTGCATTGCCGGCTGTCTCTGCTGCTAAAATGCCCATTTCAATTTCCTCCTGCTTTCTTTCAAGTCTAGTAAATATAATACACAATTAACATACGAAAAACAAGTCCTTTTCCGTTTTTTGTCATCTGTCAGTCTTCACCGGCTGCCATTCCGTCAAGCTTACTCTTTTTATAGGAAGCGAATTCACCCTTGTCCAGCGCGCCTCTGATTTCTTCCATCATTTTATTATAAAAATATAAGTTATGGGTTACACAAAGTCGCATTCCCAGCATTTCCTTGGCTTTTAGCAAATGTCTGATATAGGCACGGGAATACCGTCTGCATGCAGGGCACTGACAGCCTTCCTCTATCGGTCTTTCATCCAATTCATACTTTGCATTGAAGAGATTGATTTTCCCATGATTTGTATACAGGTGTCCATGTCTTCCGTTTCTGCTTGGATATACACAGTCAAAGAAATCAATTCCTCTTTCTACTCCCTCCAAAATATTGGCAGGAGTTCCGACCCCCATCAGATAAGTAGGCTTATCTACGGGAAGATGCGGTACAGTCTCTTCCAGAATATAATACATTTCCTCATGGCTTTCACCAACTGCCAGACCTCCGATTGCATATCCATCCAGTTCCATCTGTGCAATTCTCTTTGCATGTTCAATACGGATATCCGCAAACACAGCCCCCTGATTAATTCCAAAGAGCAGCTGCTTCTTATTGATGGTATCTTCCAGACCATTGAGCCTGCTCATTTCTTTTTTGCATCGCTCGAGCCACCTTGTCGTACGCTCCACAGAGGCCTGTACATAATTACGTTCGGCACGACTGGAGGGGCATTCATCAAATGCCATGGCTATTGTGGAAGCCAGATTCGACTGGATCTGCATGCTCTCCTCCGGGCCCATAAAAATTTTCCGTCCGTCAATATGGGAATTGAAATAAACGCCTTCTTCCTTGATTTTTCGCAGTCCCGCCAGGGAAAAGACCTGAAAGCCACCCGAGTCTGTCAAAATCGGCTTATTCCAGGACATAAACTTATGAAGTCCGCCAAGCTGTTTTATAATTTTGTCTCCCGGTCTTACATGAAGGTGATAGGTATTGGAAAGCTCCACCTGTGTACCGATCTGTTCCAAATCTTCTGTCGATACAGCCCCCTTAATTGCTGCCACCGTTCCGACATTCATAAATACCGGCGTCTGTATCACTCCATGAACGGTTGTGAATTCACCACGCTTCGCTCTGCCTTCCTGCCGTAACAACCGATACATAAATCCTCCTTAAGAATTCTACAGATACTTATCCCAGAATTCTTCGAGACAAAGTCCCTCTTTCATAATGATTTCCGCGGCTTCCTTTCCAACATAACGAAAATGCCACGGTTCGAATTCAATACTGGTAATATATTCCTTTCCTTTTGGATACCTCAGGATAAATCCATACTCGCTGCAATGCTCCTCCAGCCATTTCCCGGCATCTGTGTCTGCAAAGCCTTCATCCAGGGTAAGATAGGTATCCGATACAATATCAATGGCTAGTCCGATCTGATGCTCACTTGCCCCCGGCACAGTAACTGCCTGAGAAGAAAGGGAATAGGCATCCATGTAGGACATTCCCTTTTCCATATAGGCTTTTATCTTTCTGTTGAAGAGAATTTCCTGCCTGTTCAAGTCCCTGTACGGAGAACAGATAGCAAGGTTCACCCCTTCATCTCTTGCTGCCTGCATCATTCCCAGCAGTTCCTCAATAATTCTCTCGTCACATTGCATTTCACCTTTAATTGTCTTAATTTTACCCAAGGTAAATTCATAGTTCTCCGGAACAGGATGCTGTTTATTAATCAGTACAAGCTTCCAGTCATCCCTTGAAAATTCGGTTTTTGTTTTTTCTTCCTTTATTTCATCCTCAGATAACTGTGTCCCTTCGCTTTCACTCTCAGCATTTTCCGAAAGCTGCTCTTCAACCTTTTCATCAAGGATTTCATCTAAAAGGTATTTGTCGGCATCTTCCATTCCATGAAGTTCTGCATCATCATATCCTTCAAGTACATCCTCATCCTCCAGGATTTCAAGATCATCATAGGTAATCTGTTGTTCATCCGCAAGAACAATATCCGAATCGGGCACCGCAGTAATCATTTTTTCCTTATCCTCCCCGGATACAAATCCACTTTCCTCCTGGAACACCGGATAAGCAAAGCTGTTACCTGCCATAAAGCAAAGCAATACGAACGCTGCACAGATAAAACGTTTCGTTCCTTTTCGACAATATTCAAATATCCGGTGCAAAAGCATACTGAAAGCAAGACCCAGAATTGCAGGTCCTTTCAATATCCTGCTTTTGCGTCCCATATTGATAAAAAATGCTTTAGCCCTTTCGTGCAAGCTTCTTTTCATTTGTCCCCTTCACTCTTATCTTCATGCAAAATCAATTTACATAATATTTTACACGAAACAACAACTTTCCACAATAGGGAATTCTGGAAATTATCGTTTTTCTCTACTTTCCTTGCCACATTCTTCCGTTTCGGTTATAATTTATGGGAAAATATATCAAATATTTATCTTTATCTATAGAAAGGATCTTACACATACATGGCCGGTTCAACTTTCGGAAATATATTCAAAATCACTACCTGGGGGGAATCCCACGGGAAAGCACTTGGAGTTGTCATTGATGGCTGCCCGGCAGGGCTGTCCTTAAATGAAAATGATATACAGTCTTATTTGGATAGGCGCAAACCCGGACAGACTTCCATCTCCACACCAAGAAAAGAATCCGATCAGGTGGAAATCCTTTCCGGTGTTTTTGAAGGAAAAACTACAGGCACTCCGATTTCCCTGATGGTACCAAACACCTCTCAGAAGTCCTCTGATTACAGTGAGATCGCCTCCTATTACAGGCCCGGACACGCCGACTATTCCTTTGATGCAAAATATGGTTTCCGTGACTATACCGGTGGGGGACGTTCTTCAGGCAGGGAAACCATCGGCCGTGTTGCTGCCGGTGCAATTGCCTGCAAGCTGTTAAAAGAAATGGGAATCATGATTACTGCCTACACCAGAGCAATCGGACCTGTTCAGGCAGATCTTTCCCTTTTTGATAAAGAAGCCATCACTTCTACTCCTACCTGCATGCCGGATCGCGCAGCGGATGAAAAAGCAATGGCCTATTTAAAAGCTTGTATGGAGAAAAAAGATTCCAGCGGTGGAATCATCGAATGTCTGGTCGATGGTCTTCCTGCCGGAATCGGTGATCCTGTTTTTGAAAAGCTGGATGCCAATCTTGCCAAGGCAGTCATGTCTATTGGCGCCGTCAAGGCTGTAGAGATTGGTGACGGAATACAGGTATCCGGTGCGTTAGGTTCCGCTAATAATGACGCCTTTGTCAGCAGAGACGGAAGAATCGAAAAGAAAACCAATCACTCCGGTGGTATATTGGGGGGCATCAGTGACGGTTCCCGGATCATTTTGCGTGCCCATGTAAAACCTACCCCTTCTATCTTCTCCGCGCAGGAAACTGTAAATAAAGCTGGTGAAAATATTGAAATACAGATCAAGGGACGTCATGATCCCGTCATTGTTCCACGTGCAGTCGTCGTTGTGGAAGCTATGACCGCAATTACCATACTGGATGCCTGTATGCTGAACATGACAGCAAGGGTGGATTATCTAAAAGATTTCTATGCCCACTGATCTTATGACAATTTGTGGAAGATAATGCAGTTAGGGCGATCTACCTGCATTTCTCTCCCATTCATGATCAATGTTCCCTTCTTTGTATCTACAGAAAAGAACGTCATGGAATTGGACTCGTGGTTTAGGGAAACCAGATGCCTGTTATCCGGGAACAGAGCTGCATCCTTAGGATAATCTCCGCTGATCGGCAGACAGAATAGCTTGGTCAGCATTCCGTTTTTCTGATCGATAGAGTACAAAATCACACTGTTATCTCCTGCATTGGAGCTACAGATATATTTAAAGTCCTCAGAAAAGTTCAAAGCACTTGCCGCCGAACCTCCCGCATGATATGCATTTAAGGTAGAAATATTCTGTATTTTTTCAAATACAGGATTTCCATGTTCGTCCACCTCGTAGGTATACACATCGATATAATTTTTCAATTCATGTACAATATACAAATATCTTCCATCCTTGGAGAACTTCAAATGGCGGGGTGCTGACTCCTGCTCACTTCTGATAATATCAACCTGACGCAGTTTCCCAGTCTCATGATTCAGTTCATAAACCACTACATGATCCAGTCCAAGATCTGCCGCGCAGAGGAATTTATTATCTCTGGTCATCTTCACGCAGTTAATGTGCGGTCTGAAATTCCGCTCCGCTATACTGCCAAGCCCCTTATGGAAAATTTCCTCCGTGATCTCACCGATCGCCCCATTCTCGAGCAAACGAAGCACTGTCAGCTTTGCATCATGATAGCCTGCCACGAACAAAAATTTATCATCATAATCTGTAGAAAGATAGCAGCCTCTCATTCCGTTAATGGAGGCATGATTGATTACTTCAAGACTTCCGTCCTTTAATATTTTATAGGATTCTACTCCAAAGTCGGTAATGGAATAAAGGTATTTCTGATTATGGGATATGGTGACATACGAGGAATTCGTAATCTCTACCTGATCCTTTTCGAATAGTCTTCCATTTTCCACATCCACATCATAAATCCTGATCCCAAAGCTGCTCTTATTCCCCGATGTATAGGTAGATACATATGCTACGTATTTTTCCTTTTCCATGCTGATTTTTCCTCCGGTACTTTTTATATAGTCTTTCCATGATCTGCCAAAGCTATTATACCATTCTTTTACATAAAAGAAAATGTCAAATCCACAATCTTAATGTCTCAATACTTTTTACATAAAATATATTGACAACACCTTTACTTTTTGTATAATGAATATCAGCGTTTAGTTTTACTAAACTTAAAGTTTATTATATTTTCATTTCAATTAACGGGGGATTTTTATGAATAACGGAATCAACATCGGAAATAAAATCAAAGATCTGCGAACGCAAAAAGGACTGACACAGGAAGAGCTGGCAGATCGTTGTGAATTATCAAAAGGATTTATTTCCCAGCTGGAACGGGATCTGACCTCTCCCTCCATTACAACCCTTGTGGATATTCTGCAGTGCCTCGGAACTGACCTGAAGGAATTCTTTAACGACTCTGAGGATACACAGGTTGCCTTTAAGGAAACAGACTATTTTGAAAAAATCGATGAAGAACTTCTTAATAAGATTGAATGGATCATTCCCAATGCCCAGAAAAACATGATGGAACCGATTCGACTGACGCTTACGCCCGGGGGCTCCACTTATCCCGATAATCCGCATGAGGGAGAAGAATTCGGCTATGTTTTATCCGGCAGCATTACGCTGGTGCTTGGCAAAAAAAGCATAAAAGTTAAAAAAGGGGAATCCTTTTATTTTACTGCCAAGACAACCCATTATTTGAAAGCAGACGGGAAAACCGGTGCTGTCGTCATCTGGGTCAGCACACCACCCAGCTTCTGATCAAGACAGAATAGAGGAGACAGATATCATGAACAAAGTATTAATTGATCTGAAAAATATAAGTAAATCTTTTGACGGAGAAATGGTTTTAGATGACCTGAATCTTTACATCCGTGAAAATGAGTTTTTGACACTTCTGGGTCCTTCCGGCTGCGGCAAAACTACCACCCTGCGTATTCTTGGAGGCTTTACTTCTCCCGACCAGGGTAAGGTTATCTTCGACGGTCAGGATATTACCAAGCTTCCACCGAATAAAAGGCAGCTGAATACTGTTTTTCAAAAATATGCTCTCTTTACTCATATGAATATTGCCGAAAACATTGCCTTCGGACTTAAGATTAAGAACAAGAGCAAATCCTATATCAATGACAAGATCAAATATGCTTTGAAGCTTGTTAATCTGGACGGCTATGAGAATCGTATGCCTGATTCCTTAAGCGGTGGCCAGCAGCAGCGGATTGCCATTGCCAGAGCAATCGTAAATGAGCCTAAGGTTCTTCTTCTGGATGAACCGCTGGGCGCACTTGATCTGAAAATGCGTCAGGATATGCAGTATGAATTGATCCGCCTGAAAAACGAACTTGGAATTACCTTTATCTATGTAACACATGATCAGGAAGAGGCTCTTACCATGTCCGATACCATTGTTGTCATGAATAAGGGCTATATCCAGCAGATCGGTTCCCCGGAAAGAATCTACAATGAACCGGAAAATGCCTTTGTTGCAGACTTTATTGGTGACAGTAATATTATTGACGGCATTATGATTGAGGATAAACTGGTAGAAATTCTGGGTGTTAAATTTCCCTGCGTGGATACGGGCTTTGGAAATCAGAAGCCTGTAGATGTAGTGATCCGCCCCGAGGATGTCATTCTTACCGATCCCCTAAAGGGACGCATATCGGGTACGGTTACTCATCTCATTTTTAAAGGTGTTCACTATGAAATGGAGGTTACTGCCGGTGGCTATGAATGGCTGGTACATTCCACCTCCATGTTCCCTGTGGGAACCAACGTGGGAATTCAGGTCGATCCCTTCAATATTCAGATCATGAACAAACCGGAATCTGAGGACGAGGAGGCGGTAATGATCGATGAATAACATGAAAAAGAAGCTTCTCGGACTCCCCTACTATATATGGTGTGCTGTTTTTATCCTGATTCCCTTAGGGATGGTATTTTATTACGGACTTACAGATAAAAGCGGAGCCTTTACCTTGGAAAACATTGCATCTATTACTGCACCGGAACACCTAAAGGCACTTGCGCTGGCATTGCTTCTCTCGGTGATCGCAACTCTTATCTGCCTTTTGCTTGCCTATCCGCTGGCAATGATTTTATGTGATATGCAGGTAAACCAGCACAGCTTTATTGTGTTTATTTTTATTCTTCCCATGTGGATGAATTTTTTACTTCGTACATTGGCCTGGCAGACACTGCTTGAAAAAACCGGAGTCATCAACAGCATCCTCCAGTTTCTGCATCTGCCAAGTCTGACGATTATC
Organism: Lachnospiraceae bacterium; assembly: GCA_018384375.1. GTDB lineage: Bacteria > Bacillota > Clostridia > Lachnospirales > Lachnospiraceae > Suilimivivens. The sequence continues at coordinate 58,460 of JAHAYJ010000060.1, read as the reverse complement.
AATACCCCTTATGCTATTGTTCTTGGTATGGTATATAACTTCCTACCTTTTATGGTATTGCCGATTTATAATGCACTTTCCAAAATTGATGACAATGTAATCCAGGCAGCCCGTGATCTCGGTGCCAACGGTATTCAGGTATTCCTCAAGATCAAACTTCCTTTAAGCACGCCGGGTATCATCAGCGGCATTACTATGGTATTTGTCCCTGCACTCACCACCTTTGTTATCAGTAAACTCCTTGGCGGAAGCAAGGTTCTCCTGATCGGCAATGTCATCGAGGAGGAATTTACACAGGCAAGTAACTGGCATCTCGGAAGCGGACTTTCCATTGTTCTGATGATCTTTATCCTGGTTAACATGGTTTTGTCTGCCGTATTTGATAAAGACGGGGAGGGCTCCTTCTTATGATAAAAAACGCTGCCAAAAAAATATATATTGCCCTGATTTTCATTTTTCTGTATGCCCCAATTGTGACGCTGGTGGTGCTCTCCTTTAATGCAAGCAAGACCCGTGCAAAGTGGGGGGGCTTTACCCTTAAATGGTATGTTGCACTCTTTCAGAATGAAGATATTTTAGCTGCACTGTCCAACACCCTATTGATTGCCCTGATTGCCTCTGTTGTGGCGACTATCATCGGCACAGCTGCCTGTCTGGCGATTATGAGTTTAAAGAAAAAAGGACGTGCAATCATTCTCGGAATTACCAACATTCCCATGCTGAATGCAGAAATCGTCACCGGTATCTCTCTCATGTTGCTTTTTATCAGTATGGGGCTTAAATTCGGATTTGGCACTATTCTTTTGTCTCATATTACCTTTTGCATTCCTTATGTCATTTTAAGTGTCATGCCTAGAATGCAACAGCTAAATCCCAGCACTTACGAAGCCGCCCTTGATTTGGGAGCCGGTCCTGTATACGGTTTTTTTAAAGTAGTATTTCCCGACATTCTGCCCGGCGTTTTATCCGGCTTTCTGATGTCCTTTACAATGTCGATTGATGACTTTATCATTACCCATTTTACTAAGGGTGCCGGAGTAGATACCTTGTCAACCAAAATCTATACAGAAGTCAAAAAGGGAATCAAACCGGAAATGTATGCTCTCTCCACCCTTATATTTCTAACGGTGTTGGTGCTGCTTCTTCTGATCAATCGGAATCCTGCTTCCCGGGAAAATATCACCGGAAGCAGTACTTCCGCTAAAATATAGCAATTATTTATGATGAAGGGAGATTATTATGAAAAAAAGAATTTGTTTTATGCTTGCACTTACTGCTGCTCTGTGCCTTATTCTTTCCGGCTGTGGCAATTCAGGCGGCGGAAGCAACGGTGAAGTTATCGTTTATAACTGGGGAGAATATCTGGATCCTGAGGTTCTTACCATGTTTGAGGAGGAAACCGGTATCAAGGTCGTCTATGATGAATTTGAGACAAATGAGGTCATGTATCCCAAGGTAGAGGCCGGTGCCACCGCCTACGACGTCATTTGTCCCTCCGACTATATGATCCAGAAAATGATTGAAAATGATCTGCTTGCAGAGATCAACTTTGACAATATTCCCAATATTAAAAATATTGGGGAACAATACATGGAGCAATCCAGGGAATTTGACCCGGAAAACAAATATTCCGTTCCCTACTGCTTTGGTACTGTCGGTATCCTTTACAACGAAACGATGGTAGATGAACCGATTGACAGCTGGGCAATTCTTTGGGATGAAAAATATGCAGACGATATTCTGATGCAGGATTCTGTTCGGGATGCCTTTATGGTTGCCTTAAAATTAAACGGCTATTCCATGAACACTTTGAACGAAGCAGAGCTTGAAGTTGCAAAAAATGCACTGATCCAGCAAAAGCCTCTGGTTCAGGCATATGTCATTGATCAGGTAAGAGATAAAATGATTGGCAATGAAGCAGCTATCGGGGTTATTTATTCCGGTGAAGCTATCTATACCCAACGTGAAAATGAAAATTTAAAGTATGTGATTCCCAAAGAAGGAACCAACGTCTGGATAGATTCCTGGGTCATTCCTAAAAATGCACCCAACAAAGAAAATGCAGAAAAGTTTATCAATTTTATGTGCCGGGAAGACATTGCCTTGATGAATTTTGAGTATATCACCTACTCCACTCCCAATACCGCAGCACAGGCACTGATTGAGGATGAGGAGATCAAAAATTCTCCCATTGCATTCCCTGACCTGTCACAATATGAAAATCTGGAAACCTTCCAGTATCTCGGTTCCGAAGGTGACGAGCTCTATAACAATCTGTGGAAGGAAGTTAAGTCCGAATAAGGGAACTGCTGTATTAATCAAAATTCGATTAATACAGCAGTATTTTTTTACCTGATCTGCCCGTTCCCTGTAATCGCATATTTGTAGGAAGTCAGTTCCTTCAGTCCCATAGGTCCCCTTGCATGGATTTTCTGGGTACTGATACCGATTTCCGCTCCAAAACCAAATTCAAAACCATCCGTAAACCGTGTAGACGCATTGACATAGACACATGCAGCATCCACCTCATTTAAAAATTTATCGGCATTTCCCTTATCAGCCGTCAGAATCGCTTCTGAATGTTTTGTATTATATTTGTTTATATGAGCAATTGCCTCTTCTACAGAAGAAACCGTCTTCATGGAAATAATGTAATCCAGATATTCTTTACCGTAATCTTCTTCTGTCGCAGGTACGCAGGAAATCACCTCTTGTATCTTCTCATCTCCTCTGATTTCAACCTGCTTCTCCTGAAGCGCCTGTTTAAGGCGGGGTAAAAGCTTCTCTCTTATCTTTTCATGTATGACCAGAGATTCACATGCATTACAGACACCAATGCGCTGTGTTTTGGCGTTAATGATAATCGGAATGGCTTTATCTAAATCAGCCGTTTCATCCACATAAATATGACAATTTCCGGTTCCGGTCTCAATAACGGGAATGGTACTGTTTTCCACCACATTTTTGATCAAACCCGCGCCCCCTCTGGGGATGAGCAGATCAACGTATTGCTTTAGTTTCATGAATTCCAGTACGACACTTCTATCCGTTGATTCAATCAATTGAATCGCATTTTGTGTAATTTTCTGCTCTGCCAATGCAAGGCGGATCACATTTGCAATTGCAATGTTGGAGCAAATTGCATCACTGCCGCCCTTTAATATCACCACATTACCACTTTTAAAGCAAAGTCCGAAAGCATCTGCTGTTACATTAGGTCTGGATTCATAAATAATACCAATCACACCAATAGGGACACGCCTTTTCTCAATGAATAAACCATTGGGGCGTTCTATCGTCTCCATCACTTCCCCGATTGGATCCGGCAGGGCTGCAATCTGCCTTAAACCCTCCGCCATTCCCTCAATCCTGCTTTTATCAAGCCGCAGCCTGTCAAGCAGTCCGGGATGCATCCCTTTCTCTTTCCCTCTTTTTAGATCCTTTTCATTTTCCTCTATAATCAGACTGCTCTTGCAGACCAACGCATCAGCTACGGCAAGCAGGGCTTTATCTTTAGATTCTGTGCTCAATTTCTGTAGTTCGTATTTTGCAACTGCGGCATTTTTTCCAAGTATTTCCAGCATTTCCATTTATCTCCATTCTCCTTTCCAGCTTCCGTCAGAAAAGCTTATACCACTACTTAACGAATCATCTCATCTTCCGTAATAATCAAATCGGGGCGGATATCATGTTCTTCTACCGGTACTCTCTTGGCAATCTGACATGAAAAGGCAAGTGCCACACTGTTAAGCCCGATATATTCTGCAAGAAATCTGTCATAAAATCCCTTTCCATAGCCCATTCTTCCCCTCTGCCTGTCAAACACTGCACCGGGAACAAGAACCAGCCCTTTCATTTCCGACATCATTTGCAGAGTAAAGAGTTTTTCCCAGTCTTCCTTCGGCTCGCGAATCCCCTGATAGCCTGATTCAAAGTCTTCCATGGAATGTACTTCATAAAAATGAATATCCATTCCTTCTACCCGCGGGGCAAAAACTCTTTTTTCTCCCTTTTTAAAAAGCTCCTCTACCAACCCGGTAGTCATCACTTCACTTCTGTAATCCATATAGACAAGAACTGCCTGTGCCTTCTGATAAGAAGGTTCTGCCATCAGTTTATCCCATATTTTCCTGCTTTTTTCTTTCCGTTCACTGAGGGAAAGATTATTTCTGAGGTTTAAATACTTTGTTCTGATATTTTGCTTATTGATCATCTCTTTCTCTGCCATCAACAGTCCTCCTTCGTATTTCAGTCCCTCTCAGTATTTACAATATGCAGAGCCAGCTCTTCGGCAACATGAATTCCATCCATTGCTGCTGAAGTGATTCCTCCCGCATATCCTGCTCCCTCTCCACACGGATACAGCCCTTTTAGACTGGCCTGCAGTGCCTCATTCCTAAGAATCCGTATGGGAGAAGATGTTCTGCTCTCAACACCTTCTATCAGCACATTCCCATCTGAAAATCCCGGAATAATCTTCCCGAATTGCTCCATCCCCTCCACAAAAGCTTTATTCAGATTATCCGGTAATATTTCATGTACAGGTGCAAACTTCCATTGCCCCTTAATACAGGGTTCCACAATACACCCATTATGTTCCTCTGACTGCAGTCCAAGAACTGCCTCCTTGTAATCTCCATAAGATTCCACCGGTACACATCCGGCTCCAATTTGAAAAGCTTTTTCCTCCAGCTTACGCTGAAATTCCATTCCGGCAAGCGGCGAATCACCACCGTAGTCCTCCGGATTAACCGAAACAATAATTGCACTGTTGGCATTTCTGCCATCCCTTTTTCTGTAGCTCATTCCATTTACAGCCAGGCGCCCCGGTTCCGAAGAAGCATTCACAACATAACCACCGGGACACATACAAAAAGAGTATACACCTCTTCCATCCGCTGCCTTTGCTGTCACTTTATAGGGAGCATTACCAAGAAGCGGCTCCTCTTCCTTTCCATACTGCGCCTTGTTGATCGTCTTCTGAAGATGCTCCACACGCATTCCGACTGCAAAAGGCTTTGCTTCCATGTCGAGCTTCTTCCCGTACAGCATGGAAAAGGTATCTCTGGCACTATGTCCGGGTGCTAAAACAACATAACCGGAGGTTAGAACCTCCCTGTCATTGACTACCACTCCACTTACCCTGTCCTTTTCTGTGAGCAATTCTGTTACCTTTGCTTCAAACCGTACTTCTCCACCTAACCTTTCAATTTCGAGACGGATGTTTTCAACCACCTTGCACAAAACATCCGTTCCGATATGTGGCTTATGATCATACAGGATTTCTTCCGGTGCTCCCATCCTTACAAACAGAGATAGAACCTCCCTGTTTCGTCCGTATTTATCCTTTACCAGCGTGTTTAATTTCCCATCAGAAAAGGTACCGGCTCCTCCTTCGCCAAACTGCACGTTGGATTCCGGGTTCAGGTTTCCCGTTTCCCAGAATTGCTGCACATCGAGGGTCCGCTGCTTAACGCTTTTTCCACGTTCCAGAAGGATTGGATGAAACCCAGCATTTGCCAGCATATATCCGCAAAACAGACCGGCAGGACCGGTTCCGATAATAATCGGACGTTCCTTTCCCCGATATCCTTCTACCGGGAAATGATAGGGCTTTTCTTCCCAAATTTCTACCTGTTTCCTGTCACATCTCCGATAGATTTCACCCTGATTAGAGACCTTAATATTTAAAATATAATTGAAATAGAGTTCCGGTTTCTTTCTCGCATCAACAGAGCGCCGTACTATTGTGATCTCCGGTACTTCCCGGCATCGAAGAACTTTTTGGACACGGCGTATCAGTTCTTCTTTAGAATGTCCGACCGGCAGTCTCAACTGGTTTATCCTCAGCATCTTAAATCATTCCTTTACCGTCTTTCCGTCTTCTGCAGCACTTTTCCCGGCAATATAACCACTGGTCCATGCCCATTGCAGATTGTAGCCTCCGCATTTTCCGTCAACATCCACCAGTTCTCCCGTAACATACAATCCCGGTACCAGCTTTGACTGTAATTTAGCATCAAGCTCCTCAAATGCAACACCACCTGCACAGATCTGAGCATTTTCTACGGAATTAATTCCATTTATATGTATTTCAAATGCTCTGCTCTTCTGCATCATTTCACTGATTTTTCCATATCCGGCTTCCGCAGCAGTCATGTTCGTCTTACATCCGCATTGCTTAATCAGAACCATATTTATTTTTCGATTCAGAGTTCCTGTCAGAAATTCCTCCAAGGTTCTGTTCTGATTGTTAATAAATCTTTTTCTTACGAATTCTTCAAAAGCCTGTCTGTCACCCTGCTCCGGGAAGAAATCTAAGAGAATTGTAACTTCTCTTCCTTCCCGTAAAGCGTACCCTGCCAGTCTGCTGACTTGAAATATCGGAATTCCTGAAACACCATAGTCTGTAAACTGCACCTCTCCCTGCTCAGATGCATGTTCTTCTCCATCTATAAGCAGACGAATTCCCGCCTGACAGCGAACTCCCGCAAGAGATTTGCAGAAAGGCGCATCGGAAATAAGCTGTACCAGCCCCGGCATAATCGGTCTGATTCGATGTCCTAAGCTTTCTGCCAGTTTATAGCCGGTTCTTCCTGCACCCTTTTTGAGAGATGCCGGGCTTCCACAGGCAAGAATCACCTTATCATAACAGCGTTTTTTTCCGTCCGGCTCCTTCAGCTGAAATGCCATTTTTTCTCTGCTGTAAATAATATCGGTAATCTCCGTTTCAGAGCAAAGCTTAACTTCCTTTTCAACCAATTCCATTCTCAGAATATCAAGAACCGCAGATGCCTGTTCTGAATAAGGGTAGAGATATCCATTCTTGCTTTTCGTCATCATACCGCATTTTTCAAAAAAGCTGACCGCATCCAGTGCGGAAAATGTCTGAAAAAGCTTATCGAGCTTATCCTTGTCATCACAATAATACTGTTCTACAGAAAGTGCAAGGTTACTGAAATTGCATCTCCCGTTTCCGGTGGCAAGAATCTTCTTACCTACACGGTCATTTTTTTCATACAGAGTCACCTCTGCTCCAAACTCCGATGCAGTAATAGCCGCCATCATTCCTGATGCACCGGCTCCGATCACTGCCACTTTAACTCCGTTTTTCATCGATTGCTCCAAATAATTAATACCTTATCAACTGGAATAGGATTCCAGGAAATTATACAATTCTCCCTCATCCTGTATATATTTCATATTGATTATTTCCTGCTGTAATTTCTGTGGTAGTCCTTCCACCAAAATATCCGTATTCATAAACACCTGTGAAAGCGTATGATCGTAAACAACCACATAATGATTTTCATTGATCAGAAAAAAACCTTTTGTCTCCTCCTTTGGCTCATAACTCTTCTTCACCACAACCTTATCATCTGAAAAAGACACCAGTTCCATGTAAGTAAAACCTTTCTCCTGGTCTGTCAGAGAAGGATTCCGATTGTAATCTTCAATTTCCTGAGCAAGCTTTTGCCGATCCAGACCGATGAATTTATCAGGAGCCGGCTCTTCTGCCTGTGTAAGTTGCTGCTTTAAAATGTCATACTGCTGTACGATATACTTGGTATTTGCTGTAACAACATGAGAATCACCGACTGACACGGGAAGCTGCTCCTTGACATATTCCTCACCGGAAATCTGTTTTCGGTTTTGTGATGTACTGGGATAAAAAAAATCCATGAGCATCATATTGGAAGTAAAACCTACTGCAAACATAAATAAGGGATAAATAAAAAACAGGCTGATACGTTTCACAAATTTCATAGCATACACCTCTACTATTTTGTTATTAACAGTATCAGCCAAAAAAATGAAACCTATTCTCTAATCTGAAACATTCCTGCCAGCCATATCAGGAGAAAACCACACGGCATTTTCTCAAGTTCCTCAGCAGTAAATGCTCTTGTCACCACAAGAATTACCAAATATACCACTATTGCAACAATCAAGCATAGGAAAAACGAAAGTAATTCTCCCATCAATGACGCAAGGGCTTTATTTAAAAGCATCGCAATTATTCCTGACAAAGCAGCAGACAGGATCGTCAGAATAATTCCTCTGATCCACTCCTTTCTGTATTGCAATTTGCGTCCTGACAGGATAAACCCGCCAACCACAGTAACTGTATAGAAAACTATACCGGCCACGATAAGAGCAAGCATTCCCAGGCTTTCGGATTTTACCATAAGTACAAGCAAAACCGCCTGTAGCAGAAATGCACCGGCTCCGATTCCCGTCACGTAAACAAGCTTTCTGCTTCGCAAAAGAAATTCCATAAAAATCATAGAAAAAAGAATGAAAATAATCAAAATGCTCCCAAACTGCAACCATACCGCAGTCTTAGCATTGTTTCCACCAAACAGGATATCCAGAATGCTTTCTGCGAAAACAGCCAGAAAAACGGCAGACGGCACTCCGAAGACGGCACTCTGATGGATGAGTGCTCCCAGTTTTTCCCTTGCAAGACGATATTCCTCTCTCTCCTGCAGAGCCACAATTTTTCTAACCTCCGGCAGGCAGATTAAGCTGAGGATACCACAAATACTTCCGATCACAGGAATCACCTTCCCATAATAGGCCCCCCAGGATGCAAGTATTTCACCTGGATTCGGAGCGAAACGCATAAGAATCAGTTCTCCTGACAGAGTTTGCCCATGAAAGAAAAACCAGTATAGAAAATACATTCCTCCTGTTCCCACCAACATATGAAATATATGGAATCGTGAATCCTGATTTTTCGGCATTTCCCTGCTCATCTGCCGTTTTATGTTTTCCTTAAAGACCAGATACAAAATGAGTACATGTAAAAATCCTAGTACCGACGATATCAGAAGCCCCAATGTAGCTCCCATAGCGCCATAAGCACTGGTATAGTCCTCATTTTGAAGAAGTGCCGACACCTTACTTCCATAGTCGCTAAAAATTCTGCAAAAAATCAATCCGCCTGCGAACAGAATCACAATCTGTAAAAGCTGTGAGTGCATTGCAGGTATCCTGGAGCCATTCCCCTGAAAATATCCTCTGAATACTCCTGTTAAAATGAAAAAGAAAATTGCCGGTGCCATCACACATACCGAAAGACCTGCAAGCGGAATATGAAAAATCCTATTCGAAATCACATGTCCTAAAAGGCCCAGCAAAACACCAAGAATTGCTCCAAGTACTCCTCCCAGCATCACCGCACTGCCCAACACCTTTTGTGCATTTTTATACTGTTCACGTTTGACCCGATATCTCACCAATGCGGAAACAGTTTCTGAAAGTCCATAGGAAATCATTCCTCCTAAAACAAAATAGATTTCATATGCGGTTCCATAGCATGCAAGTCCCTTATCCCCTATCATATGTTCCAGTGGAATTCGAAAAATCATAGTTCCTATAAATACAAGTCCTGCTACAATTGTATAGTAATCTCTTTTTATGGAAGAGTTCCTTTTTCGTTCCGTTTTTCTCATAAATTCTCCTGACTGTACCTGATATTAATCCTCTCTTGTAATTCCCAGCCTGACAAGGATCTGCTCCTGCTTCTGTTCCATAGCCTTTGCCTGTTCCTGTTCCATATGATCATAGCCGCATAGATGCAGCATACTGTGTGCTGTAAGAAATGCAAATTCTCTTTTAGTGGAATGTCCATACTTTTCTGCCTGCTCCAGCACCTTCTGCGCAGATATGATAATATCCCCCAGAAGGAGTTCTCCACTGTCAGGATCAAAGCAGTCTGCTTCTTCCGCCTCCACAATAGAAAAATCCGCCTCCCTTTCGAACGGAATCATTGGAAAGGAAAGAACATCCGTAGGGGAATCCACCTGTCTGAATTGCCTGTTAAATTCGCGGATTCCTTCATCGTCTGTTATCAACAGATTTACCTGTGCTTCATAAGGACACTTCTCCTGTGTCAGAGTCTGTTCCAGCACTGCATCCAGAATTTCCTTTACATCAAATGCAAACGTAATATCCGTATCAATCTCAACGTAAGAAGTCATAATATAGTTTTTCCTCCATCAGAATTTTTTTCATTTCCTGTAATTCTCCAAAGGACAAATCACTGTGTTCTATCACTCCGCTCTCAATTCTCTTCTTAAAAATACTCTCAATGATCTTCTCATAATCCAGTTGTATCTTGGGGTCCTTTGAGAAAAGGTAACTAATGGAGGAAATAACCGTATCGGAAAAAAGAAGCACCACTGTTTCCTTTGACCTGATAATTTCTGATTTATCCAGATATTCCTTCAAAACCTCCTTCACCCTCTGGGGGAACTGGTTCTCCTCGAGAATCGCATTCACATTCTCCCAGTTGTTCTCTCCCTTAATAACTCCAATTCTATGGTAATAACCGCAAGCCTTTACCAGTGCATCATCCATATTCAGTTTTCTGGCAATCCTGTCACACAGATATGCCGTATGGATCGTATGATAATACTCATCTTTCGATGAATTTTTCAGTTCTACAAGCAGCTGACATTCCGGATCATTAATATCCATATATAGGTCTCTTTTACTGTAGATTACCGCAAAGCTAAAGTACTTTAACAGGATCAGCAGCAAAATCATACAGACCAGGAGATTCACCGCAGGAATCAGAAACATGTCCAAATGCAGTGTTTCATTGACAAACAGTACCTCCTGAATAGACAGGCACACCATCTGCATCATCAGGGATATCACAAGCGGAAGTACTACCCTGAAAGCAACATCTACATAAGAAAATACGGTAGCACCAATCAGTCCTCCGATGAAATAAATAAAGAATTCGCTTCCATTTCCTCCATATAACAGACTCGTAATCATAAGCAGAACTGTCCCGGCACTAATTCCAACCACCTGATTGCTGAATATCATTAGTCCGATAAACACCGCAAGGTACGGCCATCCGCCAACCGGAAGAAGCGGGAACAACAGGCTTCCGCACAGAAAAACAAAATAAAGGAACGTGAATCGCATAAGATGCTCTCCATTATCAAACAGCAGGCTGCCCTTAAAAAACGCCTGCTCTATCGAGAAAATGACAGCAACTATTCCAACGGCTGCCAGAATCATTAGTCCTGCTGTCTGAATTTCCGTTCTTTTGTACAAATAAGATGCCAGACCACTTCCGGCAACTGTAAGCAGAAAAAGAAGAACCTCCTGCAGGCGTCTGCTTTTCCTTCCTGAATCATTTAAATTGCTGTTTACTTCACTGCTTTTTTCCATGCGTTATGTTCCTGTTTTTACGTTTTATACTACTGCTCTCTTTTGCTTCATAGCTCTCATATGCCTTGACAATCTTCTGCACAAGCGGGTGTCTGACCACATCCCGGCTACTCATTTTACAAAATGCGATTCCTTCAATGCCATGCAGCACTTTAGTTGCTACATCAAGTCCCGAACTGCTCCCCGGTGCAAGATCCTTCTGGGATGCATCTCCAGTTACGATTACCTTTGAGCCAAATCCGATTCTGGTCAGAAACATTTTCATCTGCGCCGGAGTTGTATTCTGTGCTTCATCCAGAATAATATAGGCATTATCCAAAGTACGCCCCCTCATATATGCCAGGGGTGCTACCTCAATAAGCCCCTTTTCCATATTCTTCAAAAACGTCTCCGCACCCATAATCTGGTAAAGTGCATCATAAAGCGGTCTTAAGTACGGGTCTACCTTGCTTTGCAGATCTCCCGGCAAAAAACCGAGTTTTTCACCTGCTTCAATGGCCGGTCTTGTAAGAATGATTCTCTCAACCTCCTGATTTTTAAATGCTGTTATCGCCATTGCCATCGCAAGATAGGTCTTTCCTGTTCCCGCCGGTCCCAATCCGAATACCACCATGTTGTTTCGAATTGCATCTACATACTGCTTCTGTCCAAGTGTCTTGGGCTTTACCGGCTTTCCGGAAATGGTATGACAAATACAATCCTTATCTATTTCCAATAAAACATCATCATTCTCTTCCATACTCATCGTAATTGCATAATCTACATTCTGTTCCTGAATGATATTTCCCCTTTTTGATAATTCTGTCATTTCCTCAATAATTGCCTTTGCACGTTTCACGCTGCCAGTCTCTCCACTGATTCTGATTTCACCGTTACGGTCTACAATCGATACCTTAAGCTGTCTCTCCAATTTTTTGATATGATTGTCAAATTCACCGAAAACATTTTGCTGCTCTGTGGCAGGGACCATTATTACTTCAGAAACTTCTCCCATGCATTGCTCCTAATCTGCTTCCGGTTCCGGCGATTCTTCAATCTGCATCAATGTTGTTCTCTTCGCCGTTCCCGTCTTTTCTTCCGCAAGGAAATCCACTTTCATTTTCCATACGCCGGAAGTCTTATTAATTGTAACATTTTTTTCTATAATTTGTACCCCTTTTTCCTGTAAAGTTTGAATAAATTTTTGAAGTCTTTCTTCAAACAGCATCTTAACCTCCTCCTTGGTATATATTTTCTCCTCTATCTTGTATTCTCTGACAAGATTCTCTCCGATATACACTGGCAAATAATAATTGTCGAACAGCTTCAGCTGTCTTTTCTCTTCTATCAGATCACTATTCTCATAAGTATTTCCCGGCACCTGTATTTTAAACTTTTTGGTTCCTATCAGAAAAAAAGGTACCTCCCGTTCTCTTCCTGTATATATCTTTTTTTCATATTTTTCAGCGATTTGTTCTTCAAAGGAATAAACACATCTCAATATAATATCAGCATCTGCATTACAAAAATCATATCGCTTTACGGTACTATCATCATTATAGATTGGAACGCCCCCTTCTACCAGAATATCTCCCCTCTTTATCTGTGTTCCGGCACTTACCTTCGGTACTCCGGTTCTTGTCACAATACTGACAATTGTACCGTCCTTGTCAGCGACAAGGTCCACTCCTGCTTCTACTTGCGCCTCCTTTGTTTCTCCTTTTTCTGCAATAATCAGGTCATTTTCCTTAACCTGTATCAAAAGTCTGGTTCCGTCTATCTGCGCGGAGGTCCATGTCACTATATCAAAATGGGTTCTGATGGCCTCCTCAAGCTTTTCAATATCAACATTTTTCTTTTTCATTCCCGTCTGAATTTCATTTTCCTTCAGGAAATCCTGAAACACATCGGTCGTCACATAATAGTTTCCATTGACTTCAATTGCCCAGATAAAGCCCGACATCCATATCCAAAAGCAAAGGCTTCCGAAAAGTCCCAGCAGAAAGATTTTTCTTTTCCATGCGCGCACAGAAAGAAAGGGTAGTCCATAACGTCCCGTTATGACCACCCTTGTTCCTGTTTTCCTTGTAAATCCTTTCAGTCGATAAAAATTTTTCAAGCGTATATTCATGGTGTAGTAATCACCATGATTCCTGATATTCCAGAGAAATATTTTATGATTACTGCAAAGATTCATGAATCGCTCCGGGGAGAACCCCCACACCTTAATCGTAAGATATCCCTGCAGATACCGAATCACCTGAAGCATACCGCACCTCACACTTTCTACGAACTTAAGTAGCGGATCTGATCGATCCATCCGCTGATCTTCATATCCTCATTAGTATAATAGACTATGCTCAGCCTTTTTCCGCAGATTTCAATCCTACAGGTCTTCCCCTGCAGCAAAATCACCTGACTGGTGTACTCAATAATCCCTCGATAATTTTCCACAAAAGCTTCTGAATTTCCTGTAACTGTCACAATGGAAGCTCCAAGCATAGAATCCTTAGGTAGTTTCAGGGATTCTACTACAAGCTCTCTGTTTGATACGGTTCTATTCTCTTCTCTTTCTCTTCTGGTCTGTGCCCAGATCTTTCCTGATTTATGCTTCTTCTTCATCATACCATACTATATGATGAAAAGCTCTCATCTAGACCAGCCTGAAAATTGCACTTTCTATTTCACGACTCCGATAATCACATTATTTTTTTCAATTTTTTCTTTTCCTATCCGATACGCATTCATTAAACGCTCTTTTGCTGTCTTTAATTTTTCTTTATCATTTGCATATAGAACTGCCAGTTCTTCTCCTGCGTTAACGTGTGCTCCCACCTTCTTGTTCAAGATTATGCCAACCGAAAGATCAATCACACTATCCTTGGTTTCACGCCCGCCTCCGAGAATCAGCGAAGCAATTCCCGCCTCATCGCAAATAATCTTTTGAACATACCCGTCCTCAGGAGCAAGGATCGGCTCCTCATAGACCGCCTTTGCAAGCAGTTCCGGATGATATACCGCGTTTTCTTCTCCCCCCTGTGCTTTTACAAATTCCGCCAGCTTATCAAGTGCGCTACCATTTCTTATGACCTGTTCAAGCTGTGCTCTTGCCTCCTTCTCTGTTACTGACACTTGACCTGCCATCAGCATCAGGGACCCCAGTGTCATACAAAGCTCAGTAAAGTCAGCCGGTCCCTTTCCTCTCAGGGTATCAATTGCTTCTTGCACCTCTAACACATTGCCAATTGCATTGCCCAGAGGCTGGTCCATATCAGAAACCACTGCAAGCGTTTTTCTCCCCGCATTTTTTCCAAGACTTACCATCTCCTTTGCTAATGCAAAGGCGTCCTCCTGTTTCTTCATAAATGCGCCGCTCCCTGTCTTGACATCAAGCACTATGGCGTCTGCCCCTGCGGCCAGCTTTTTACTCATGATAGAGGAGGCGATCAGAGACATATTATCAACAGTCGCTGTTACATCTCGTAATGCATATAGCATTTTGTCTGCCGGCGCAAGCTCTTTGGTCTGTCCCATAATGGCAATTCCGACCTCATTCACATTAGAAATGAACTGCCGGGTCGAAATGTCTGTCGAGAAACCGGGAAAGCTTTCCAGTTTATCAATCGTTCCTCCTGTATGCCCCAGTCCTCTTCCGCTCATCTTGGCAATCTTCACACCACAGGCAGCCACCATGGGAGTCAGTGCAAGGGAGGTTTTATCTCCCACACCACCTGTACTATGCTTATCCACCTTTACACCCTTGATTTGTGAAAGATCAAGCATATCACCGCTTTCTGCCATAGCCATTGTGAGATGCAGTGTTTCCTCCTCATCCATTCCCCTGAAATAGATTGCCATCATCATTGCCGACATTTGATAATCCGGAATAGCTCCATTTGTATATTCCCTGATCATAAAATAAATTTCTTCCTTCGAAAGCGCGCCACCATTTCTTTTCTTCATAATCAGATCATACATTCTCATTTTCATTCCTCCACACGATACACAATATTATTTATGATAGGGTTCCCCCTTGTTAATTCGATAGCTTCTGTAAATCTGTTCAAGCAGTATCACTCGCATCAGTTGATGCGGAAATGTCATATTGGAAAAACTGATAGCACGGTCTGCGCGCCTTGATACCTCCCGGTGCAGTCCCAGCGAACCCCCGATCACGAACTGGATATGGGCCTTCCCCTGCACTGCCAGCTGATTCAGCTGCTTTGCAAAGGAAACAGAATCCGGATTCTCTCCTTTAATTTCCAGAGAATAAATATAGGCATCCTCACTAAGATGCCTTAAAATTCTGGAAGCTTCCTTTTCCTTGATCTGCTCCTCCTGAGCAGGGCTTGCATTGTCCGGTGTCTTCTCATCCTGTACCTCGATAATTTCCAGTCTGCAATATCTGCTCAGGCGCTTTTCAAACTCAGAAACTGCCTTTCTGTAAAAATCCTCTTTTATTTTACCGACACAGATAATGGTGATTCTCATTCATTCTCTTCCTCAAAAATATCCGCATAGACCTCCTCAATCAGTCTGTCAAGATAGCTCTCATCCAAATTCATAAACTGCTTTTGAATCGCCTTTTTCATATAATCAAACCGTTGAAAATATTTCAATTCCAGTGACTGCTGCTCAAGGGAAAGGAGCTGATCGATCTCCTTCTCCTTCAGGTTATCGATACACCACTTCTTGATCTCGGCAGTCAGGTTGTTTTCCTTATGAGCCTTCTTCGTTAATATTTTGGAATTTTTTAAAGATACGATTCCCATAACGATAAACAGGATAAAAAGAACTCCCATCACACCGGTAATCATATATTTATTGGTAAGCGAGGTTCCAAAATCAATGATGCCAAGAAAAAAAAGAGCAATCACAATCAGTCCTGCACCGCCTACTGTAAGAAGTGTATACGCCGAGGTTCTGTTTTCTTCTGCTTTTTCCTCGTTATTGACATAGGGGCTCTGATACCCTGCTGACGGCTCATCCTCATCAGAGAAGAATTCCTCAGCCCCTTCCATTTCCTCAAAAAGTTCCTCGGGAATATCCTTTCCGCTCTCCTTTACCGCCTGTATCATAGCAAGTGCATCCTGCTGTGTCAGCTCCGGCTCCGGTTCTTCCTCCTGAAGTTTATCTACCAGTTCACACCCACAGTCTGCACATATGGTAACACCTTCCACATACTCACATTTACATTTCGGACACCATGCCATACTCCGTACCTCCTTCATACCCCAAGTACTATTTTACTACGGATTGACATATGTTTCCACTAATTTTTATTCTTAGAGATCAGGCACGGAACTCCGATATTAACATTGTCCTTCGGCAGCATCCAGAAAAAGTCATTAGGATCATTATAATCGACAAACACCGGTCGATTTCCCTTACCATCTTTTTTGTCTAACCGATAAATCCAGGAGCCATGTTCCGCCTGTGCCTCCCATTCCATCATATCCTCCTTGCCGGCTTCGATCGTTGTCAGGTAAAACTCTCCATGCACCAGCCCTGCAGAATAGCTTCCGATTCGGTTAGAAGTATACCGCTGATCATCCTTCAACAGATCCTTATCAAAATCATAATGCTCAGATCCCTCTCCATCAGGAAGATCATTTGCCCAGGAGCCTGTATACTGATGATAAGTATAGACATCTGTTGTATTTGCGGTATCGTGAAAATGATAATGAATAAAGGTCCCGGTTCCGCTTCTTTCACCATTCTTCCAGCTTCCGTAATAATACTGATTATCTGCATACACTGCTATTCCGGTACCGTCAGCCTGACCTGATGCATTCACTTCTCCATAATAGTAGCACTCCTTCGTTCCCTTCAGTTTCCATGACATTGCTTTAAAGCGATCCAGATTTGCCAGATCATCCAGTGCCTTCTGATTACTGTCCTCCCAATAAGTCATCATCTCTTTCAACTGCTCATCTTTATCAAATTTAATCTTACTGTAATCAACTGTTGTCTGCTTCATGACCTCTTTATAGGGCGTCGGACTTAGAGTGGCTTTGGGCAATGGGGACGGTGTTTCCTCCGTCTGTACCTCCTGCTTATCATTCTTCACCGCATCGGATCCCGTCTGTACGCTGTTGCTCTCAAGTCCTTCTGATTGATTCCCCTCATCCGCATAATCCAGAATACTCTGCTGTACATCATCTGTATTTCTATCTGTTTTTTTCCGATTGTTTACAATCAACATGACTGCAAGAATCAGAATAATCAGAACCACGGGAATAACGCTCACAATTATTTTTGCTTTATCAAAATTCTGAAAATCATCGTCATCCTCATCAAATATCTTTTTCATAAATACTCCTATGCCTTTCCCGTTAAGCTCTTCATTCTGCCTAACCTTCTCTTACTATATCGCACATTTTTTAATTTCTCAAAAAAGAATTATTAATAATTTCTTATTTTCATTTGTAAAGGACATAAGGGCTGTTACCTAAATCTTTTGTCCACATAAAGGATAATACCCTTAACAAAAAGATTTATGCAACAGCCTCTCCATTCTTCTAATGTGCTTTTGACTATTTATTCTTTAAATATTCATCAATTCCTTTAGCACCTGCACGGCCGGCTCCCATAGCCAGAATAACCGTTGCTGCACCCGTAACGGCATCACCGCCTGCATAAACCCCTTCCTTGGAGGTTTTACCGAACTCTTCATCTGCCACTATGCATTTCCACTTATTAACCTCAAGTCCCTCTGTTGTAGAAGAAATCAATGGATTCGGCGATGTTCCAAGGGACATGATAACCGTGTCAACAGTAATCACAAATTCGGAGCCTTTAATTTCTACCGGACGTCTTCTGCCGGATTCATCGGGCTCTCCCAATTCCATTTTTACACACTTGATACCGGACACCCAGCCCTTCTCATCTTCCAGAATTTCAACGGGATTTGTCAAGAGATCAAAAATGATCCCTTCTTCCTTTGCGTGATGTACCTCCTCCACACGGGCAGGAAGTTCTTCCTCACTTCTTCTGTACACAATGTGAACCTCCGCGCCAAGGCGAAGTGCTGTTCTAGCAGCATCCATGGCAACATTTCCGCCACCAACAACTGCCACCTTTTTCCCTCTCATGATAGGTGTGCTGGAATTTTCATCAAACGCCTTCATAAGATTGCTTCTTGTCAGATATTCGTTTGCTGAGAATACACCGTTTGCCTGTTCTCCCGGAATCCCCATGAATTTGGGAAGTCCTGCACCGGAACCGATGAACACAGCATCAAAGCCTTCCTCAGAAAGCAACTCATCTATCGTAACTGATTTTCCTACTACCACATTTGTCTCAATTTTTACACCAAGCGCTTTTACATTTTCGATTTCCTTAGCCACAACCTTAGTCTTAGGAAGTCGGAATTCCGGAATTCCGTAAACCAGAACACCGCCGGGCTCATGCAGGGCCTCAAAAATCGTCACCTCATAACCCAGCTTTGCAAGATCACCCGCACAGGTAAGTCCAGCAGGGCCGGAACCGATCACAGCAACCTTCTTACCGTTCTTTTCCTTCGCACCCTGAGGCTTAATGCCATTTTCACTTGCCCAGTCAGCTACAAAGCGTTCCAGCTTTCCGATTGAGATTGCCTCTCCCTTAATTCCTCTGATACATTTTCCCTCACACTGACTCTCCTGCGGGCAGACACGTCCACATACAGCAGAAAGTGCGGAGGATTCACTGATTATCTGGTAGGCAGCTTCCATATCGCCTTCCTTTACCTTTTCAATAAAGCCTGGAATATTGATGGATACAGGACAACCCTTAATGCACTGTGCATTTTTACAGTTGATACATCTTGTTGCCTCTTCCATTGCTTCCTCTTTATTATAGCCAAGGCATACCTCTTCAAAATTAGCTGCTCTTTCCTTAGCATCCTGTTCCCTGACAGGGATTTTCTTTAATACGTCCATTATTTGTCACCTCCGCAGTTTCCGCATCCGCCATGATGGGTATCTCCTTCTTTGGCCTTGAGGAATGCTCTTCCCTCCGCTGTCTTATACAACTGCTGGCGCTGCATTGCTTCATCAAAATTCACTTCATGTCCATTAAATTCCGGCCCGTCTACACAGGCAAATTTTACCTTTCCGCCCACTGTCACACGACATGCTCCACACATACCCGTACCGTCTACCATAATGGGATTCAAGCTTACAATAGTGGGAATTCCAAGCTCCTTAGTAAGCTTGCAGACAAATTTCATCATGATCATCGGTCCGATAGCCACACATACATCATAATGCTTTCCTTCATTTACCAGATCGGTAATTGTCTGTGTTACCATACCGCTTCTGCCATAAGATCCATCATCCGTTGTCACATAGAGATTCCCGGCAACCGCTTTCATTTCTTCTTCCAGAATCAACAGGTCTTTTGTTTTGGCACCTACAATCACATCTGCTTCAATGCCTCTCTCATGAAGCCATTTCACCTGCGGATAAACAGGTGCTGTTCCCACACCGCCTGCCACAAACAGCATCTTTTTCTGTTTCAGGCTATTTAGATCCTCCGAAACAAACTCAGAGGGGCATCCAAGAGGACCTACAAAGTCATGAAACGCATCACCTGTCTTCAAGGAAGACATGAGCTGTGTCCCTGCCCCTACAATCTGGAACACGATCGTCACAGTTCCTTTTTCAGCATCATAGTCACAGATCGTCAGGGGAATACGTTCCGATTTTTCATCTGTCCTGACTATGACAAACTGTCCCGGTTTACAGGCCTTTGCTACTCTCTTTGCTTCTACTACCATATAAAAAATATTGGCAGTAAGCTCTTTTGCTTCTAAAATCTTGTACATCATTAATCCCTTTCCTGTTTATATAAACATAATTTATAGCAGTTTACCTTAGGGAAATCAATCCCATCTTCCCATTCTCATCGTAAACAAGACGGTTGGGGGCTCCAGTATAGACTTCTACCGCATACAACCGCTCCGTTTTTGTCAGATTTCCGCTCTGATCCTCAATATATTCATTCAACACATAATAATAACCTAAATCAGGGATTTCCACAATAGTATCATACCTAAATACATATTTTCCCTGTATTTCGTGTGAATGCCCCTGCAGATCCTTTAAAACCTTTTGTTCAAAAAGTGCCTGAATTACATTATTGATCGCCTTTTCCACCGTGATATCCGTATTCATGGAAAAATCAAAGCTTCTGCTGACCACTTCACTGGAAACACCCTCATCCGATATCGTTACAAACTTAAAATTAGACTTTCCGAGCGGCATTTGAATTGGCCCTGCATATTTATTGCTGACCTCACTGGGCATTGATCCATCTGTCGTATAATAAACCGTCCCCTCCTCCGGTACCGTTACTTCTATCAACGTAGGCTCATGATAATCTCCGCTATATAAAAGTACCTCCGGCGCATCCGGCACAACCAGATTGATCACATACCAGCCTCTTGCCACTTCACTTCTGATTCCATAATCGTTAATAAAAATTGCGGAAATCTGATATTCCCCGGATTCCAGAAACAATGGTGCCGTATAGACCTCGCTTGATTCATCCGGCTCACTTCCGTCCATGGTATAGTATATTTTGCCGGTAGTATTGGCACTCAGCTTGAGTGGCACAATTTCATCATAGGTTCCGGAGGCATATCCAAATTCCGGTGAAAGTGCCAGATATTGCTGAAATTGATTTCGGATGCTTTCATCTGTGCAGGCGGTCAAAAGCGAATTGATCTCTTTAAATCGCTCTTCCTCACTGTAAATGGCAATGATATTTTCATAAGCTTTTTCTTTTTTCTCATAATCCATCTGTACCTTATCAATCAATTCCAGAAGAATTTCAAGAGCGCGTTCACTTTCTCCCATCTGATAAAGATAACCTGCTTCTAAGAGTACAATATCCGCCGGTTCCTCATCCAGTGTTCTTGCTTTTTCAAGAAAATCAACCGCCTTTTCAAAATTTCCATCAGCTGCACATGCCTTTGCCTGCTCAACCTGATAGGCAGCAGAATATCTGTGATACATAAATACCGATGTAAACGCAGCCACTATAGTAATCACAATAAAGGTCACAAGACTTATGAATAACCAGTTTTTTGCCGGTTCCTCCGCCCAAAAAACCTCCTTATGCTTTTCTTTGGCGGAAGTATCCTCCTGTCCTTTATTCTCTTTTTCATTTACTTTGCCACCGGAGTCAGCGGAGGCATTCGTACCATCAATCTGCTCTGCTACAGTGGATAAGGTTTCAATGATGCTATTTTCAATTTCCGGTTCAAAATCTGGAACAATCTGGATTTCCTTGCCACATCTGTCACAATACAGATGATCGTCTGCAATCTCATATCCACACTCAGGACATTTCATATCTGCCTCCTTTCTACCTTCCGGCACAAAATTCAGTAGAATCGTTCTTCTATATCAGCCCTGGAGCTTTACAGATTCAATACAATTATTCAAAAGCATCGCAATCGTCATAGGTCCCACTCCTCCGGGGACCGGCGTAATTGCGTTGCACACAGGTGCAACATCATCAAAGTCTACATCTCCGCACATTTTATTATTTTCATCCCGATTGATTCCAACGTCAATAACGACCGCACCTTCCTTGACATAATCTCTTGTTACCAGCTTTGGTCTTCCTACAGCAACGATCAGAATGTCTGCCCGCTTAGTCACTTCCTTCAGATCTTTTGTTTTGGAATGGGCAATGGTTACTGTCGCATTCTCACGAAGAAGCAAAAGTGCCATAGGCTTTCCCACAATATTGCTTCTTCCAAGAACTACACATTCCTTTCCGGCTATCTCTATCCCGCTTCTTTTCAACAGTTGAATGATTCCCGCGGGTGTACAGGAAACAAAGCCCGGCTGACCAATACATAGCGCTCCTACACTCTGAGGGTGGAAACCGTCCACATCCTTCTTAGGATCAATTGCCCTGATCACTGTGTCTTCGTCAATATGTGTCGGCAGGGGAAGCTGCACCAAAATGCCATTTACGTCAACTCTTGCATTCAGTTCTTCAATCAGTGTAAGCAATTCTTCCTGCGTAGTCTCCTCAGGAAGTTCGTAGGACAAAGAACCGATCCCTATGTACTCACACCCCTTCTTTTTATTTCTGACATAAACACAGGAGGCCGGATTACTGCCCACCTGAATCACTGCTAACGTAACATTTGTTCCGGCTGCCTTTAAAGCTGCTGCTTTTTCTTTCAATTCATCTTTGATCTGTAATGAAATTGCTTTTCCGTCGATAATTGCTGCCATATGCTATTCCATCCTTTCCAAGCTGTTAAAATAGTCCCGTGATCACACCGTCTTCATTTACATCAATATTATAGGCGGCCGGTTTCTTCGGAAGTCCCGGCATTGTCATGACAGTTCCTGTAAGTACCACGACAAAGCCTGCCCCCGCCGAGACGTAGGCTTCTCTTACATTGACTTCAAAGTTTTGCGGTCTTCCAAGCAGTTCCGGATCATCAGAAAGAGAATATTGATTTTTAGCAATGCACACCGGCAGTTTTCCATAGCCAAGCTCTTCAAGCTTCAAAAGCTGTTTTGAAGCCTGCGCGGAATAAACAACACCGTCTGCCCCGTATATTTCCTTTGCTATCGTTTCAATCTTATCTTTCAGGCTAAGCTCATTCTCATAAAGGACTTTAAAGTCACTCTTCTTATTTTCCAAGGTATCAAGCACTTTTTCTGCCAGCGCGATACCGCCTTCGCCGCCCTTTTCCCAAACCTCGGAGATAGCAAATTCGCAGTCTCTTTCCTCACAAAACTGTTTTACAAAGGAGGTTTCGGCCTCCGTGTCGGTGACAAAGCTGTTCAAAGTCACAATCACAGGGACGCCATATTTATGCAGATTCTCAATATGCTTTTCCAGATTAACGATTCCTGCTTTGAGCGCCTTAAGATTTTCAGAAGCCAATTCTGCTTTTGGAACGCCTCCGTTATATTTAAGCGCTCTGATCGTTGCTACCAGAACAACAGCATCCGGCTTCAATCCCGACATTCTGCATTTAATATCAAAAAACTTTTCGGCTCCCAGATCTGCGCCGAAGCCTGCCTCTGTAATCACATAGTCTGCCATCTTAAGCGCCGCCTTGGTGGCACGCACAGAGTTACAGCCATGCGCAATATTGGCAAATGGACCACCATGAACCAATGCCGGTGTATGCTCCAACGTCTGAATCAGATTGGGTTTTAAGGCATCCTTCAAAAGTGCTGCCATTGCACCTACAGCCTGAAGCTGTCCTGCCGTAACAGGCTCTCCCTGATAGTTATAGGCAACCACCATTCTTGAAAGCCTTTCCTTCAAATCCTTCATATCCGTAGAAAGACAAAGAACAGCCATGATCTCGGATGCAACCGTAATGACAAAGTGATCCTCCCGTACCGTTCCGTCCGTCTTATTTCCCAGACCCACCACAATATTTCTGAGAACTCTGTCATTCATATCAAGACATCGTTTCCATACCACTGCTCTCGTATCGATTCCTAACTCATTTCCCTGTTGAATGTGATTGTCAAGAATTGCCGCAAGCAGATTATTTGCAGAAGTAATTGCATGAAAATCTCCCGTAAAATGAAGATTCAGATCCTCCATGGGTACTACCTGTGAATATCCGCCCCCTGCTGCGCCTCCCTTGATACCAAAGCAGGGACCTAAAGATGGCTCCC
The DNA here is from genome assembly GCA_018384375.1 of Lachnospiraceae bacterium. Taxonomy (GTDB): domain Bacteria; phylum Bacillota; class Clostridia; order Lachnospirales; family Lachnospiraceae; genus Suilimivivens. The sequence continues at coordinate 34,632 of JAHAYJ010000060.1, read as the reverse complement.
TCAGCGCAATGACTGCCTTTTTGCCAAGCTTCCCGAAGGCCTGCCCCAGGCCAACACTGGTGGTTGTCTTACCCTCACCGGCGGGAGTGGGATTGATTGCTGTCACAAGGATCAGCTTACCATCCGGATTTTTTGATATCTTTTGCAGATATTCATCCGAGATTTTTGCTTTGTACTTACCGTACAATTCCAGTTCGTCTTCGTCAATCTGCAAGGCTTTTGCCACCTTGGTGATTGGTTCCAGAACCGCCTCCTGTGCAATTTGAATATCTGTTTTCATAATACTCCTCCTTTTTTAAAGAGACTCCTCTATGTACTGTTCAAATTGTTCCAGACTCATTAATACCTTTCTCGGCTTGGTTCCTTCTTCTTCCCCCACTACACCTGCTTCGCAAAGCTGATCCATAATGCGTGCCGCCCGGTTAAATCCGATCTTGAATACTCTCTGCAGCATACCGATGGACGCCTTGTCCTTTTCTATAATAAATTTCCCTGCTTCCTCAAAATATTGATCTCGCTCAGATCCCTCTGAGGCTCCCCCGGCGCCAGCTGCACTACCACTATAGGACGCAATCTTATCCTGGAGGTCGGAATCATAAATATTACCCAGAGACTGATTTTTCAAAAATTCCACCACGTCAGAAACCTCTTTGTCAGAAACAAAGGCTCCCTGAACTCTCGCCGGCTTGCTGTAGCCCTGTGGATAAAAAAGCATATCTCCCTTACCAAGAAGCTTTTCTGCTCCATTCATATCAAGAATCGTTCTGGAATCCACACCGCTGGATACACTAAATGCAATACGGCTTGGCATATTTGCTTTGATCAGACCGGTAATAACATCTACAGAAGGTCTCTGTGTTGCAATAATCAGGTGAATACCGGCAGCACGTGCAAGCTGTGCCAGACGGCAGATGGACTCCTCCACTTCCCCCGGTGCTACCATCATCAAATCTGCAAGTTCATCCACAATAATGACGATCTGCGGCATTTTGGCAGGTGCCTCTGGATCGCCCTTCTCCTTCATTGCCTCAACCTTTTTATTATAACCCTTTAAATCTCTCACATTAAAATCCGCAAATTTCTGATAACGGTCTGTCATTTCAGCGACGCCCCAATGCAGAGCCGCCGATGCTTTCTTGGGATCCGTGACAACAGGAATCAGAAGATGAGGAATCCCATTATAAACACTAAGCTCTACCACCTTGGGATCCACCATGATCAGCTTGACATCATCGGGATGTGCCTTGTACAGAATACTCATGATCAGGGTATTAATACAAACGGATTTACCGGAACCGGTAGCACCTGCGATCAGCATATGCGGCATCTTGGCAATATCTGTCACAACGACCTTTCCCGCAATATCCTTTCCTACTGCAAAAGCCAGATTAGACGGAAATTCCTTAAATTCCCTGCTCTCTAACAGATCCCGAAGTGCTACTGTGGAATTTTCTTTATTGGGTACTTCAATACCAATCGCTGCCTTGCCCGGAATCGGTGCCTCGATCCTGATATCCGTTGCCGCCAGATTCAATTTGATATCGTCAGAAAGTCCGACAATTTTGCTGACCTTGACTCCCTGCTCCGGTTGAAGTTCAAACCGGGTGACAGCCGGTCCCTGGCTGATATCCGTAATGCTGACCCGCACACCAAAGGTTTGCAGAGTCTGTTGTAATCTTTGTGCAGTCTCCTTTAATTCTCTTGAAGAATCTCCCGCTTTACCGCTTCCTCTTGTAAGCTTGTTAAGCGGAGGGAATATGTATTTTTTGATTGGATGCTCTTTCGGGATATTGAGTGCGGCAGTCTCCTGTGCTCCGCTATCCTTTTTCCTGCTTTCCTGCCTGGTCTTAATAACCTCTCTTAGTTCCTCCTCCCGGTCCTCATCGTCATATATGCCGGTAATCTCTTCCAGTTCGTCATTTCCTGTTTCTTCTTCCGCATATGCATCATTGCCCGGGAGCTGACCATAATCAGGTTCCTTCCAACCGATTTCCTCCATATCATCCACTACGGCAGCATGTTCTACCTGCTCTTCAAAATCTGTGAGATTAATCTCATGAATATCATCCCTTGTCCTGCTTTCTTCCTTCTTTTCCGTTAATGAAGTATCCAGCATGACTCCGGTAACTTTTTTATCCATCCGCAGTATTTTTTCGTTTTCCTTTTCTTCCTCACGAAGTCTTCTGTCTTCTTCTCTGCGCTTCTTTTCTTCTTCCATTTCCTCCCTGCGCGCTCTGGCACGTTCCCTGCGGAAAGCAGCGTCCTCCTTCGAACGTTCATAGACTTTCCTTCCACCTGTTTTAACACCTGAAACAAATGATTTATCTGTAAGAACTACAATGGATATGATTGCAACCACAATGATTACGAGAATCGTACCTATCAATCCCATAAAGCGATATAGCAGAAAGGCCAGTGAACCACCTATAACGCCCCCGCCGATGTGCTGAGAACTGCAGTTTAAGTAAATATCCTTCACCTGATAGCTTTCTGCTGTCTGAGGTGCTCCCGAAAAAAGTTCACACACTATTCCCACCAGCAAAACCAGAAGCACTCCCGCCACCAGCTTACGTGCTGCTATGGGGCTGCCACTGTTTACTGTTCCAAACGCAATCATTAAGAACAATGCAAGAGGCATTACATAGGCCGTTAATCCGAAAATACCAAACATTACATCACTGATCGTATTCCCGACAACACCTGCAATACCAAAATTACACACAAACAGGAAAACAGCCACGGCAAATAAGACAATCAGCCATATTTCATTTCTGATTGCCGTATCCATTGGCTCACTTTTTCTTGAATTGTTTCCGGAGCTTCCTGACCGTCTCTGATAGTTTCTTGTTCCCGAACTGCTCTTCTTCCGGTTTCCGGAATTGCTCCTGCCTGTACTGCTCTTTCTGGTCTGCGCCATACTGAAAATCCCTTCTGATACCTTGACCGGTACATAAATAATCTTATATAGTATAGCATTTTCATCAAATCTTGTCATCCACAAACCATTATTTGTTTTTTTTCTTCCGGGAAATAAGATTGTGCAATTTGTCCATAGCTTCACTGATTCCGCCTGTTTCATTGATGATTCCTTCTGCGACCGCTTCCTGTCCCACCAGAATTGTTCCCACATCCTTTGTAAGAACGCCGGTCTCCATCATCAATTCCTCCAGTCTGCCTTTACTGATCTTGCAATGGCTGCACACAAAACCGGTGATCCGGTTCTGGATCTGCCTGAAATAATCAAACGTTTGAGGAACACCGATCACCATTCCGTTCATTCGAACCGGATGAATAACCATGGTTCCCGTAGGCACAATAAATGAATAATCTGTACTGACCGCAATCGGTACTCCGATCGAATGGCTTCCGCCCAGCACAAGGGAGACAGTTGGTTTGCTTAAGGATGCAATCATCTCAGCAATAGCGAGTCCTGCTTCTACATCTCCACCCATTGTGTTTAATAGGATCAGTACTCCGTCAATATTGCTGCTATCCTCAATGGCTGCCAATTCCGGAAGGATATGCTCATATTTTGTTGTCTTGGAATTAGACCCCAGATTGTCATGTCCTTCCACTTCTCCAATCACAGAAATCAAATGAATTGTGTGAGACTTCCCATTTTTATCCAGCGTCACCTGTCCGGTCTCCTCTATCCGCTCACTTCTATGCTTTTCTTCCTCTACCTTTTTCCCTGACATATACGAACCTCTATTCTTCTATGATTTACTATATTAATTAAGGAGGGCTGCATTGCAGTCCTCCTTAGTATGATCTTCCTTATAAATTTTTATACGTCAAAATCATCATTGACATCGGTCTGATGATCAAAGTCATCCTTCTGCTCTCCCTCCGGCTGTTGCTCTCCGGTTGCATTTACTTTAAAGTTCATTTTCTTTTTCACGTGCCTTTTGGGAACCGGAAGCGGATTATCAAGAAGCTTTATTCTTCTTCCGTCTTCCGTAACAATACTATTTTCCTCCTGTTTCTGTTCCTCCTTCTCAACAGAAGGTTCTTCTCCATACATTTCCTTCAGAAGACGCTTTCTAAGGATTGCTTTTTCCGTCCGTTCACACACAACTCCCATAAAAACAGCCAAAAGCAGCCATATTGTAAGCCATACGGAAATCCCCTGACAACGTCCCGGAAATGTCTGAAACTGATTGAGCCACCAGACAAATTGCTCTACAACCGGCAGTCCGGTAAGACCCGTATACTTCATCAATGTGGCAAACATTCCGATCAATATTCCCATCGTCAATATAAATGCCTGTGAAAACGCCGGCATCAACTGATACTTCTCTTCCAGTTCTTCTTTCTGTTTTTGTTCCCAAAGCTTTTCTTCCAGATTTCGATGATTGCAAAAAAGCACATAAATCATCAGGATGACAAGCAACCAGCCAAGATAATTCCAGGCACACACCATTCCGATCAGGAAGCCCAGAATCATGAGATAAATCTCACATCCATTACTTCGATACCAGCCATACACCTTCGTTCTTTTATAAAAAAATCCAAGTGCAAGCAGCAGAGCTGAGAAAACAAGCATAAGATAATTTTCCGGTGTCACCACAAAAATCGTTCCCAGCAGCCACGGATCAACAGCCAAAACACTTCCTGCTACAAATCCGCCTACATTCCCGAAAAGCATTCTCATACCAAAGAAAAACACAATCAGCCACACTACCTGCATAAGCATCTGGCAAACTGCTATGGGTTCCATATGATTTCCCATAAAGCCAAGCAGATCTGAAAGTTTTTCCGTATATGCATAGGAAAGGCCCGAGGTAAGAAAAGGTTCTTTCTTCCCTAATTCTATCACGGAATGCGCATAATATTCATATGTATCGGAAATATTCCTGTTTTCCAAAAAGAAATATAGAATTCTGATACCGGAAGCAACCAGTATCCAGACTGTCGTAAGCAGTCTCTGCTTTTTCTTTTCCATCCCTTATCCTTACGGTTCTGCCATCTAGACGCAGCTAAGCGCATGCTCCAGATCAGCGATAATATCATTTACATTTTCAATTCCCACAGAAAATCTAATCAGATCAGGTGCCACCCCTGCTTCCACCAGCTGTGCATCCGTCATCTGCCTGTGTGTATGGCTTGCCGGATGCAGCACACAGGTTCTCGCATCTGCAACATGAGTCACAATCGCTGCAAGAGAAAGCTGATCCATCATCTTTTCTGCAGCCCCTCTTCCACCTTTCAGTCCAAAGGAAATCACCCCGCAGGTACCCTTCGGCATATATTTTTTAGCAAGCTCATGATACTTATTTCCCGGAAGCCCCGGATAATTTACCCAGGCTACTTTTTCATGCTTTTCCAGATACTCTGCAACCTGCTGTGCGTTCTGGCAATGCCTTTCCATGCGAAGAGGCAGTGTTTCCAGTCCTACATTCAGCAAAAATGCGTTCTGCGGAGACTGTATGGACCCCAGATCTCTCATCAGCTGTACCGTTGCTTTGGTAATATATGCTGCCTTTCCAAACTTTTCCACATAGGTAACCCCATGATAGGAATCATCCGGCTGACAGAGGCCAGGATATTTATCAGGATACCTGCTCCAATCAAAATTACCGGAATCAACGATTGCACCACCCACACACATTGCATGTCCATCCATATATTTGGTAGTGGAATGTGTTACAATATCTGCACCCCATTCAAATGGATTGCAATTAATTGGGGTCGCAAAAGTATTATCTACTATTAACGGAACCTGATGGTCATGAGCTACCTTCGCAAATTTTTCGATATCAAGCACTACCAATGCCGGATTGGCAATGGTCTCTGCCATTACACATCTGGTATTTTCCCGAAATGCCTGATTCAGTTCCTCCATCGATGCATCCGGATCCACCACCGTACACTCAATTCCCATTTTCTTCATGGTGACTGTCAGGAGATTAAAGGTTCCTCCATACACCGTAGAGGAAAGCACCACATGAGAGCCGGCTTCACAGATATTGAACACTGCATAATAATTTGCTGCCTGTCCGGAAGAGGTAAGCATCGCTGCAACGCCTCCCTCCAGCTCACAAATTTTCTGCGCCACAAAGTCATTGGTCGGATTCTGGAGCCTTGTATAAAAATATCCCGATTCCTCCAGATCAAACAGTCTGCCCATCTGCTCCGAGGTCTCATACTTAAAGGTGGTACTCTGGTAAATAGGCAGCACACGCGGTTCCCCGTTTTTCGGTTTCCATCCGGACTGCACACATATGGTTTCCTTGGCATATTCTCTACTCATAACACTCCTCCGCCTTTTCGATCATCGGTTACTCATCCCAGTTGTGATACACTGCCTGCACATCATCATCCTCATCCAGCAGATCCAGTGTCTTCTGCAGATTTTTAATTGCAGTTTCATCGGTCAGCTCTACATAATTCTGAGGGATCATAGTGATCTCTGCAGATACCAGAGGAATCTTTGCATCCTGAAGCGCCTTCAGTACCGCATCGAAATCGTCGGGGGCGGTCAGCACTTCAAAGCTGTCCTCCTCCTCGGAAAAATCCTCAGCGCCGGCATCAAGAACTGTCATCATCAGTTCATCCGCATCACCTTCATACTCTTCTTTGTCAATGATCATCTGCCCTTTCTTATCAAACATAAAGGAGACACATCCCGGTGTTCCTACATTTCCGTTTCCCTTGGAGAATGCATTTCTGACATTTGCTGCTGTTCTGTTCTGATTGTCCGTCAATGCATCTACAATAATAGCGATCCCATTAGGTCCATAGCCCTCATAGGTAACATATTTATAGTTTACATTACCTGCATCCCCGGCTGCTTTCTTAATTCCTCTCTCAATGGTATCATTAGGCATATTATTAGACTTTGCCTTTGCGATTACCTGAGCCAGTTTGGAATTGTTAGCAGGATCCGGTCCGCCTTCCTTCACGGCAACAGCAATTTCTCGTCCCAGAATTGTAAAAATCTTCCCTTTTGCGGCATCATTTTTCTCTTTCTTATGCTTAATGTTTGCAAATTTTGAATGTCCTGACATTTTGTTTTCTCCTTTTATTCCTGTTTATTGGTAGTATTATCTTCTTCTGTTTGTTGCACATCTCCATCCGGTTCTTTTTCCGGGAGCTTGGTCACAAGAACGCTTTTGATCATTCGATTTTCAACACTGAGTATCCGGAAGCTATACCCATCCACATCAATGGAGAATTCTTCATTTTCTTCAGGAATCTTATCCATTTTCGAAATAAGGAACCCATTTAGCGTTTCGAATTCTTCCTCATTGAAAGAGATTTCAAATCTCTCCTCCAGTTCTTCCAGTGGTGTGATCCCTTCTATGATGTACTCATCATCATTTTCAGTCTCTTCAATATATGCCTCATCCTCATCGTACTCATCCATGATGTTTCCAACGATCTCCTCGAGGATGTCTTCCATGGCAAGAAGCCCTGTGGTCTGTCCGTATTCATCCACCACAATCACCATCTGCGTCTTGGTACGCTGCATATCCTTAAAAAGATCATCAATATTCTTAGTTTCCGGTATATACATCGTTTCGCGGATCAGTCCGTCGATATCGCCAACCGCCAGCGACATGTTTCCGGGTTCCCGATGTGCCCGCATGGCATCTCTGAAATGTAGAATTCCCAGAACATGATCAATATTTTCCTCATACACAGGGAAACGGCTCTTACTCTCGCTGAGCATATAATCCAATGCATCAGAAAGTGTCATATTCCGATCAATTGCCAGGATATTTTTACGATGCGTCATAATATCCTGCGCTTCCTTATCACCAAATTGAAAGATTTTTGTTATCATTTCCGCTTCCGTGGCCAATAGCACTCCCTGCTCATGACCCTCGTTTACCATGGAAATGATCTCCTCCTCTGTCACATCTTCTGAATCATTATTCACAGAAATCCCAAATATTCTTAAAATTCCCTTTGTTGTCAAGGATACCAGTCCTGTAAATGGACTGAGTATCTTGGTAACATAATAAATAGGATTGATACAGGCATACGCCCATTTGTGAGCATATCTGGCGCCCAGCTTTTTGGGTATCAACACACCAAAGGTAAGTAATATGTACAAAACGATGATTCCGGCAATCAGCTTATGAGAAAGCCGTTCAAAGTTATCGAGTACAAAGCTTCCTGCTGTCAGATTGATCAGTGTCACAACCAGCTGTACAGTATCAATATGCTGTTGTGGGCTTACAGCTATCTGATATAGACGTCTTACCTTTTTGTTCCCACTCTCCTCCAACTGATCGGAAAGCTCTTTGGAATTCAGTTCCTTCACTGCTGCACTGAAGCCATAAAAGAACACATCAATGAACAAAAGTGCAAAAAAAATCAAATAACTGGCCGTCGGCCCGCCGTCATCCATGATTCCATCTCCTTTATTGCAAAAAATATCAACATAAACTATAGCATTTCCTGTCCTTATCGTCAAGTTCTGTCACACCAGGCTATGTGTATGTACCCAGTTCCAGACTGATCATAAGCCCACGGTTCACCTGCCTCATGATATCATCATCCAGATGACATACCTTATCCTTAAGCCGCTTTTTATCAATGGTACGAAGCTGTTCCAACAAAATAACGGAGTCTTTTACCATATCATATTTCCCGGCACTGAGTTCGATATGCGTCGGGAGCTTTGCCTTGTTCATTTTTGACGTGATCGCTGCACAGATAATCGTGGGACTGTGTCTGTTTCCCACATCGTTCTGTACGATCAGGACAGGTCTGATTCCTCCCTGTTCCGAACCGATCACCGGTCTTAAATCAGCATAATAAATATCCCCTCTTCTCAACATAACACACCCTTCATTCCAATAGGATTCATGATTTTCAAATCAGTAAGTATTATAACCGTATTGTCAGAAGGTATTCAGATGCGTCTAAAAATCCTGATAATAATCCTTGGTATACAGGATCTCCCCGCCTTTTGTATAGACTCTCGGCACACGTTTGGTAATATCGCATGCGAGTTCATAATTAAACCTTCCGGATAGCTCTCCCAGCAGTTCCATCGTGATCTCCTGCTGACCTTCCCGTCCGATCAGCGTCACCCGATCCCCCATAGCTGCTTCCGGAATCTCTGTCACATCAACCATAAACTGATCCATACATACTCTGCCAAGGATAGGCGCCTTTTTTCCATGTATCAGAATATGTCCCTTGCCGGAAAGTCCTCTCGGATATCCATCACCATAACCCACAGGAATCGTTGCTACTCTTCTTACGCGGTCAGCAACATAGGTTCCACCATAGCTGACTGCCGTCCCCGCCTCAATTTCCTTAATATATACAATATGACTGTAGAGAGAAAGTGCCGGGGACAGTTTTACGATATCCTTTCGCACCTGATTCGAGGGCCATAATCCATAGAGAGTAATCCCTGCGCGGACAACATCCATATTGGCATCCGGTATTTCTACAATACCTGCGCTGTTGGAGCAGTGCTTAACCGGTATCTTCCTGCCTGTCTTTTCCTCAATCCGTCCAATAAACTCCCGGAACTCTGTAAGCTGCTTTTTTGCCGCGGTCTTGTCACTTTCATCTGCCCTTGCAAAATGCGTAAAGATTCCTTCTACCTCAATACCTTCTGTCTCAAAAGTCCTTTTTACAAACTCAAGTCCCTTTTCATCCGGCCTTACACCGATCCGGCTCATTCCGGTATCCACCTTGATATGAACCTTCGCGTTCTTGCGTATCCCCCTTTCTGACAGCCTTGCAGCAGCTTCGGAAAGCTCCTTCAGCGTATCCTCACGAAAGACTGCCATTCTCACCTCTTCCTCGATCAGCTTTTCATAGCTGTAAGGAAAGGTATAGCCCAAAATCAGAATCGGCTTTTTTATACCGACATGGCGCAGGATGAGTGCTTCCTCTGCTGTAGCAACCGCAAACCCGAAAAGGTAATCAAGTCCCTCCAGTTCCCTTGCAATCGGTATAGCACCATGACCATAACCGTCCGTCTTAATCACAGCGATCATCTTTGTCTTAGGTGCAATATTTGCCTTCATATTGTCCATATTGCTGATAACGGCATCCAGCCTGACCTCTGCATAAACTCTCTGATAATCTTCTCTCATAATTCTTCCTCTTTTCTTCGTATTTTTACAGCTGATTCATCACCAAAGGAAGTTCCTTTACGATATCAGTTGCCATAACACCATATTTACTGTTTCTTTCAGCGGCTGCTTCCCCTGCCAGACCATGAAGAAATACACCAAGAGCTGCAGCTTCAAAACCTTCCATTCTCTGGGCAATTAGTCCGCCGATTATTCCTGCCAGTGCATCTCCACTCCCTGCAGTTGCCATACCATCATTCCCGGATGTGTTAATATAGATCTGTTCCTTTCCAGCAGCTGCCACAATAGTCACTGCATCCTTTGCAGCCACTATACAGCCATACCTTTCCACCAGCATTTTTATCATCTCTTCCCGGTTATTCCGATACTGTTCCATATCCATCTGTAAGAGCCGTGTGAGTTCTCCCGGATGCGGTGTCAGAACGATCTGCCTTTCTTTCTGTTCCAAGATAAGCTTCTGTAGTCCTGCATTCTCACTGAGCAGATTCAAGGCATCCGCATCAAGAACTGCCGGTATTTTACTGCTTTCAAGACAGGTTCTAAGTATTTTAAGGCTCTCTTCCCTTGTTCCGATACCGGGACCTGCTACCAGGACATCCGCCCACTGCAGCGATTTCATGAGTTCTGCCTCATCCGCTTGCCCTTCGTAAGATAGCAGCATCGCCTCCGGTAATGCCCTCTGAATCACTTCTCGATTGCATACCGGCGATACTATTTTCACCATGCCGGCTCCTGCTCTCATGATGCTCTCTGCACAGATCAGACAAGCTCCACACATATCACAGCTTCCGGCAAAAAGAATTACTTTCCCAAAGGTTCCCTTATTTCCATCCGCCCGCCGCTTGGGTAGAAGCTGATTAATCTCCTGCTTTTCATAAGTAAACGCGGTAGCAGGACAGCTTACGTTTAATTGCTCAGGAATACCGATATCACGAACCTTCAGGATACCTGTATATGTCTTTCCCGGATATAGGAGATGCCCACGTTTTGCATACGCATAGCTGACTGTCAAATCCGCTTTTACGGCACACCCCATTATCTTACCCGTATCCGCACATATCCCGGAAGGAATATCCACGCTACAGATATAGGCACCTCTGTCCTTCATCCGATTAAGTTCCTCTATTAAAGCAAGATAGGTTCCCTCAACGTTCCTACTGAGTCCAATGCCGAATAAGGCATCTATTACCATATCATATTCTTCATTTTCCAGTTTGCTCTGAATGGAAAACCCTAAATTTTCTATGATCCGGATCTGAGTACTTGTCTCCTGCGTAGCCTTCTCCCGGCTTCCCGCAAGAAGAAAGGTCACCTCCGCACCTTTCAGGGCCAGAATGCGCCCTATTGCAAGACCATCTCCTCCATTATTTCCGTTTCCTGCTACCACAAGTACTTTTTCTTCTATCCTCCGGCATTTTTCAATTTCATCCACCGTTACAAGCGCAGCGCGCTCCATCAGAACCAAAGAAGGAATCCCTATCTTCTGTATTGTGTCTTTATCGTAAGCCTTCATTTCATCGGACTTTACCACACGTACCACCTGTGTCACTCCCCTTTCACTTCTAAGCGTTTAAAATTGCTGTACGCAAAATGCGCCATATACCCTCTTTGGTCATGACGCATTTATTATTTATCTTCTTCATATTTCATATCAAACAGCTCAATCACTTCTGCTCCAAAGATGTCATGCATGTAGGAATACAGCTCCTGATTGATCAGTTCCAGATCCTGCTTTTCCAAAAGGCGTTTTTTTAATTCTTCACGCATGTCAGCAATTTTCTCGGCATCTTCCTCGATAATCTGTTCATTCTCCTTTAATCTTTCATAACAGATTTCCATGGTCAGAAGCATCAGTTCCTTATTGATTCGGTCGATCTCCTCCGGCAGTTCAAAAAGCTCCTCCTCATATTCTTCCAGCTTTTCATTACACTCATCAATCAGTCTGGAGCTCTCCTGTGCTTTTCTGACAGCCTTTTCATCATTTTCAACAGCTGCTCCCTCTGCATTGGCCACAATACCGTCCAGCAGCTTCTTCTTCAGCTTTTTGATATCCTTTATCTCACTGGTAAGCTTCCCCTGCTTCTTCAGCAGTTCATTCAATTCCTCTTCCAGTCTTCTCAATTTTTTATCCGGCTTTTTCTGGGTAAACAATTTATGCCATTTATTGTCAAGCGTTAATATCGGGATCTTCTTCCCCGCCAGCGCCGGTTTATAGATTTCATCCTTTCTGGACATAACTAACACCCCGTACTTTCCTGTTCAAACCTGTTAATATTGTATGTAAGCTTCATCAGGCTGTCTGACAAATGTACATTTTCAACCTGAATTTCCTTCGGTACATTTAAGTCTACATGAGCAAAATTCCAGATTCCCCTGATTCCGTTCCGGACCAGCTTTTCAGCGACAGTTCTTGCACTGTTCTTCGGGATTGTGAGCACTGCAATATCAATATTGTTTTCCTTTACAAATTGCTCCATCTCTTCCATAGGTCTTACCTGCATATCTCTGATTTTTTTACCATATAGAGCCGGATTGTTATCAAACATCCCCTTAAACAGAAACCCTCTCCGCTCAAAATTCATATAATTAGCCAGCGCCTGTCCCAAATTTCCGGCTCCGATAATAATCAGGTTATGTGTCTTATCAAGCCCTAGGATCTTACCGATTTCTTCATAAAGATACTCTACCTTATATCCGTAACCCTGCTGGCCAAATCCTCCAAAGTTATTGAAATCCTGGCGAATCTGTGAAGCTGTTACCTTCATGATATCGCTAAGCTCCTGCGAGGATATCCTCTCTATTCCTTCATCCTTGAGTTCTCCCAAATATCTGAAATATCGTGGCAAACGACTGATAACCGCCTGTGAAATTTCTTTGTTTTCCACCTGGATTTCCCCCTGTTAAATATTATACAATTAATATATAACACTGTTAAAATAATGTCAATTCATTGACATTCCCTTTTCTCATCTGTAAACTGAAACAGGAACTATTTTCAGATACATAAGGGAAAACTATTATGATCTTGTCATGTCAGAATATATCAAAAGCATTTAACGAACAGCCAATCCTTCAGAATGTTTCCTTTCATCTGGAGGATCACGACAAAGCCGCAATCGTGGGCATCAATGGTGCAGGCAAAACCACGCTTCTGCGCATCATTGTGGGCGAACAGTCTGCAGATGAGGGAATCGTCACACTCTCCAAAGGGAAAACACTTGGCTATCTTGCTCAGAATCAGGATGTTGACAGTGAAAATACCATCTATGATGAGCTTCTATCCGAGAAAGCCGACATCATTGAAATGGAACAGAAAATAAGAGAAATGGAACAGACCATGAAGCAGGTAACAGGCCCGGAGCTGGACACGCTTATGGATGCCTATACCCGTCTTTCCCACACCTTTGAACTTGCAAACGGATATGCCTACAAAAGTGAAATTACCGGTGTACTGAAAGGACTTGGCTTTTCAGAGGAGGAATTTCCCAAAAAGATTTCTACCCTTTCCGGGGGCCAGAAGACCCGTGTAGCACTGGGGCGTCTCTTACTCCTGAAACCGGATCTGATTATCCTGGATGAGCCAACGAATCATCTTGACCTGAATTCCATCCGATGGTTGGAAACCTATCTCCTCAACTATAAAGGAGCTGTTTTGATCGTATCTCACGATCGTTATTTTCTTGACCGGATTGCCGGAAAGGTTATTGAAATCGATCAGACAAAGGCTACTACCTTTATCGGTAATTACTCCGATTATGCCGTCAAAAAGGAACAGCTGCGCACAGCTGCGCTGAATGCTTATCTAAAGCAACAACAGGAAATCAGGCATCAGGAAGAGGTCATAGAAAAGCTCCGTTCCTTCAACCGTGAAAAATCCATCAAACGTGCGGAAAGTCGTGAAAAGGTTCTAAATAAAATGGAGGTCCTCGATAAGCCGACACAGGCAAGAACCGATATTCATATGCGTCTCGTACCCCACTGTCAGAGTGGGAATGATGTTCTTCATATTGAAGGCCTTTCCAAAGCCTTTGGCAGCCAGACACTTTTTACAGATATCAATATGGATATCAAGCGCGGAGAACACGTCGCAATTATCGGCGACAACGGCACCGGCAAGACCACCATCCTCAAGATCATCAACCACCTTGTGGAAGCTGACGCCGGGAAAATCACTCTCGGTACTAATGTGAGCATCGGCTACTACGATCAGGAGCATCATGTCCTTCATATGGATAAAACACTTTTTGATGAAATTTCCGACGCTTATCCTTACTTAAATAACACAGAAATCCGGAATACCCTTGCTGCTTTTCTTTTTACCGGAGAGGATGTCTATAAGCGGGTCAAGGATTTAAGTGGTGGTGAACGGGGAAGGCTTTCCCTTGCCAAGCTGATGCTTTCCGAATCAAACTTCCTGATTCTGGATGAACCTACCAACCACCTTGATATTATGTCTAAAGAAATATTGGAGGATGCATTGAATTCCTATGATGGGACTGTTCTTTATGTGTCCCATGACCGTTACTTCATCAACCGTACTGCCTCCAGAATTCTGGATCTCACCGGGCAAAAGCTGATCGAATATCTCGGCAACTATGATTATTATCTGGAAAAGAAGGAGGCACTTGAGCAGGTTTTTCTCGCCGGCCCGGCTACTACTGCTCCCGCAAAAAATGCGCCCTCCGAAACCAAGCTTGACTGGCAGGCACAAAAGGAATTGCAGGCAAAACAACGAAAAAAGGAAAATGATCTGAAAAAATGTGAGGAAGCCATCACTGCACTTGAGGCAAAGCAAAATGAAATCGAGGCACAGATGGCACTTCCGGAAATTGCTACAGATGTGGCAAAACTGCAGGAGCTTTCAAAACAACAGGACGATATCAACGCCCAATTGGCTGCCCTCTATGAACAGTGGGAAGCCCTCGCCGAATAGCTTTCGTCACAATGATACTGCTGTCCGAGCGAGTGTCTGAAAAGCCATTGCATATATCTTCATAGAGGTTCAATAAAGCCTTCATGAAAAATCTAAAATGGGCTGTTTTGATTTTTCTATAAAGCCTTTAAGAACTCTATAAAGATATATTGCAATGTGCTTTGAGTTTTCGCGCAGGACAGCTAATAAGTATTTGTGACAGCCGGGTTCACAAAATCCCGAAAGCTGTCAACTGGTACCAGCTGAATATATCATCATCACTGCTTCCTCAGATTATTAGAAAGACAGACGTTAATCAGCGAGGGTTACAGCAGTTCATCGAGGGTTGCACGTATGGCTTTGATAAAGTCAAGGCTATTAAGGATGACCGGATTTTCACAGGTAGAAATAAGAGACAGGCTCTTCGTCATCTTGCCATCCTCCACCGTCTTAATGCAGGCTCTTTCCAGCTTGTCTGCAAATGCGGAAAGCTCCGGAATATTGTCAAGCTCTCCTCTCTTGCGCAGGGCTCCGGTCCATGCAAAAATGGTGGCAATTGAGTTGGTAGAGGTCTCCTCCCCTTTCAGATGTTTGTAGTAATGACGCTGCACGGTTCCGTGAGCAGCCTCATATTCATAGACACCACTGGGAGAAACCAGCACGGAGGTCATCATGGAAAGATCACCGTAAGCAGTAGCTACCATATCGGACATCACATCACCGTCATAGTTTTTGCAAGCCCAGATAAATCCACCCTCAGAACGGATCACTCTGGCTACCGCATCATCAATCAAGGTATAGAAGTATTCAATACCGAGCTCCTCAAATTTCGTCTTATACTCTGCATCATAAATTTCCTGAAAAATATCCTTAAAGGTATGATCATACTTCTTCGAAATCGTATCCTTGGTGGCAAACCATAGATCCTGTTTGGTGTCAACAGCATAGCCAAAGCAGGCCCTTGCAAAGCTTGCAATCGATTTTTCCGTATTATGAATTCCCTGAATGATTCCCGCACCGTCAAAGTTATGTATCAACTCTCTTGTTTCGGTTCCATCCTCCGCCGTAAAAACCAGCTCAGCTTTCCCCTTACCCGGAACCTTGATTTCTGTATTCTTATAGACATCTCCGTACGCATGACGGGCAATGGTAATGGGCTTTGTCCAGTTCTTGACATAAGGAACGATACCCTTTACCAGAATTGGAGCGCGGAACACGGTTCCGTCAAGAATCGCTCTGATGGTGCCGTTAGGGCTCTTCCACATTTCCTTCAGATTGTATTCCGTCATTCTGGCCGCATTGGGTGTGATAGTTGCGCACTTAACAGCAACTCCGTACTTCTTGGTAGCTTCTGCACTGTCAACCGTCACCTGATCATTGGTCTCATTACGGTGCTCAAGACCAAGATCATAATATTCTGTTTTCAGATCAATATAAGGAAGAAGCAGTTCCTCCTTGATCATCTGCCAGAGAATTCTGGTCATCTCGTCTCCGTCCATCTCTACCAGTGGCGTTGTCATTTTAATCTTTTCCATTTTTAACTTCTCCTCTCATTGTGCCGGCAATACGGCCCGGAATATATTGTCTTACGATTCAAATATGTCATACAGTCCGTTTTTTACGATATTATCATAGGCATTTACCATATGCTGCGTTGCAAGCTTTTCTGCCTCCTCAGGTTTGCCGGATTTGATTGCCTCCATAATCTGTCTGTGTTCCTCATTGGATGCAATTCCTCTCTCCTTTGTGGAGAGCGTTTTTCTTCTGATCCTGATCACATATTGGTGGAAATCTTGAAGCAGATTTTCCAGCATCTTGGAATCACAGGCCTCATACAAAATATGATGAAATCTGTTATCCAGCTCTGCCATCTGTTCCATATGCCCCTTGGATGCGTGGAAGCTTGCCAGATATACATTCTCTTCAAGTTCCTCAAGCTGCTCCGGCGTGATGTGCTCTGTCGCAAGGCGTGCACACATTCCCTCCAGTGATGACCGGATCATATAAATATCCTTTACATCCTTCGCTGTAATTCCGGTCACATAAGCGCCCTTATTGGGAACAATCTGTATCAACCCCTCAAGTTCAAGCTGCCGGAAGGCTTCCCGTACCGGTGTCCTGCTGACGCCCAGCTCCTCTCCGATAGCGACCTCCTTAAGTTCCTCATTTTCTTTGTATTTTCCGTTCAGGATATCCTCACGAAGCTTATGAAACACTCTGCCCCGCAGAGAATATTTATCCGTAACCTCCTGCTTTACATCATATTTACTCATTTTTGTCTGTTTGCCTTCCTTTCACCGGATCTTAACCGATCGTCATATCCAGCAATTTACATGCGATTGCAATTTGTTCAATCAGTTCCTTATCTGTAATAACAGTCACACGTCCTTCTTCGTACTGCTTATCTACCCATTTTTTAACTTCCGCCACAACCGGATTTGCTTTATCAACCTGCTTATCTCCCTGAAGCTTAAAATAAGTGTTGATCCAATGGGCAATACCTGCAAGTCCCGAAGTATTTGACACTGCACAAAGTACCGGTCTGTTCAGGAACTTATCCGTATCAAAAATATTATAAATCTCCTCATTCTTCAGCAGTCCGTCTGCATGAATGCCTGCCCTTGTGACATTAAAATTCTTACCTACAAAAGGAGTCCTGTCAGGAATCTGATAGCCGATTTCCTTCTCATAGTATTCTGCCAGTTCTGTGATTACAGTGGTATCCATTCCGTTCAGGTCACCCTTTAGCTGCGCATATTCAAATACCATGGCTTCAAGCGGTGTATTTCCCGTTCTCTCGCCAATACCAAACAGAGAAGTATTGACACCGGAACAGCCGTACAGCCATGCTGTCGTCGAGTTTACAACGGCCTTATAAAAATCATTATGTCCATGCCACTCGATCAATTCATGGGGAACCCCTGCATGCGTATGGATCGCATAGATAATGCCCTGTACACTTCTGGGAATAACGGCACCTGGGTAATTCACTCCATATCCCATAGTGTCACAGGCGCGCACCTTGATCGGTATCTTATACTCTTCCATCAGCTTCATCAGTTCCAAGCAGAAAGGAACTACATATCCGTAAATATCCGCTCTCGTAATATCCTCCAGATGGCATCTTACACTGATGCCCTCCTCCAGACAATCCCTGACAACGCTGAGATAATGATCCATTGCCTGCTTTCTTGTCATCTTTAGTTTCAGGAAAATATGATAATCAGAGCAGCTGACTAAAATGCCGGTTTCCTTCATGCCGATTTCCTTCACCAGCTTAAAATCCTCCTTGCTGGCACGGATCCAGCTGGTAACCTCCGGGAACTGATAGCCTCTTTCCATACATTTGTATACCGCATCCCTATCCTTTTTGCTGTATAAAAAGAATTCGCTGGCACGGATCATGCCATTCGGTCCACCCAGTCTGTGCAGATAATCATAGATCTTGACGATCTGCTCTGTAGTATAAGGTGCTCTGGACTGTTGTCCGTCACGAAATGTTGTATCAGTAATCCAGATTTCCTTAGGCATATTATGTGGCACAATTCTGTCGTTAAAAGGAATCTTCGGCACTTCCGAATAAGGGAACATATTTCTGAATACATTGGGTTTTTTCACATCATCCAATATGTACATATGCTCCTCTATTTCGAGAAGATTATTTTTTGTATTCAGTGACACCGGTCTGTCCATAAATAGGTTATTTTCTTCAGCCATGGTAGTCTCCTCTCTGTGCTTCTTTAAAGTCCATGTATAATTGTATACAATCGAACATCTTCTGTCAATGACTTATTTTATCAGCCTGTCAATCTGAATCATTCCCCACCCCTGCTTATTCCATGGCTCACTTAAATCCTTTGCTGTATGCAGAAGCTTTTGTTTAACCTGTTCATTGCTATAAAAAGGATACTTTTGAAGCAACAATGCCACTCCTCCGGAAATTATGGGAGTTGCCATAGAAGTGCCACTTTTTGCGATGTAGGCATTTCTGTAAAATCGTCCCTTTTTTTCAACTCCTGCATTACAGGAAACAATATCCGTTCCGGGAGCGACAATGTCAGGCTTTTTCATATCATAAGGGCTCGGCCCTCTACTGGAATAATTTTCGCAGAGATTTTCTCTGTTCCCGAAATATCCCCCTTCATGACAACCAACCGTGATTACAGCTCTTCTTTGTCCGATCGGCGAGATCGTCATCGGTTTCGGTCCCGTATTGCCTGCCGCGCAGACCACAACCAGCCCCTGCTTCCATGCACAGTCAACCAGCTTAAGCAATCTTTCCATCCGTTCTCTGTTCGCATTTTCACCCATACCAATGGAAATATTGAGGATGCGAATGTCATACTCTTTTTGTATCTTGAGAACCCACTCGATTCCATCTGCCATATTTTCAATTACGCCGTCACCTTTATAATCCAGCACCTTTCCCACAATCAGTTTACTGTAAGGTGCGATTCCTCTGTATTTTCCGTCAGAAAGGAGCCCGCTTCCGCACATGCATCCCGCCACATGCGTTCCATGTCCACTATCGTCATATCGGTCCCTTTTCCCGTTAACAAAATCCTTAAATGCAATCACTCTATTACCAAAATCAGGGTGGAAGGCCACCCCGGTATCCAGCATTGCTATAGTCACTCCGTTTTTACCACAGCTTGCAATCAATTCATCGCTACATCCGATTTGTTTTCTCACCCGAAGCATAAAAAGACTCCCGGCTTTTTCTTTATCATATGCCGGAAGTCTTTAACAGTTCTATCACCGTCTATTTAATTTGTTTTAAAGTTTTTCCTTTATAGAAAAACAATGCAACGGAGCCCGCAAACAATCCCAATGCCAGGAACCATTTCGGATGAATGGGATCTCCTGTATCCGGTGTATCATCCTTATTCCCTGACAGGCTGGTAATTGTTGCTTTCCCATCTGTCACATACGCCTGTCCTCCAAAACCGGAATAATTATAAATTCCAAGAGGTGAAAAGTGATTTGTCGTAATCT
The DNA here is from genome assembly GCA_018384375.1 of Lachnospiraceae bacterium. Lineage (GTDB taxonomy): Bacteria > Bacillota > Clostridia > Lachnospirales > Lachnospiraceae > Suilimivivens. The sequence continues at coordinate 14,655 of JAHAYJ010000060.1, read as the reverse complement.
GCAGATACGCACCGTCTTCCATCTCAACCACTCTGTGCTCCAATGCCTCCAGTTGCCCGTCCTGATCCAGAGTCACCACATGCATATCCTGTGTTTCAATGCCTGCAGGTACTGGTATCTGAACCGTAACGTACTGCTTTCCTAATCTGGTAATGGAAATGCTTCCTGACGCATCATATAGGGAAATGTCATAGGCAGTCAGATTCAATGGCGTTCTACCGCCATAGAGTTCCCCATAAGCAGCTGATATCTTCTCCGCCGCCTCATCAGAATCAGTTATTTTCAATATGTAATTTTCGTCATTGCCCGGAATTGTGGCCATGGCATTTTCGCTCTCATCAATCCGCTCACTGCTCAGCTGAAGTGTCACACCACTGCCTTCTGCCAGCAACGCTACCCCCTTGCTGTTATCTGCGATCTGATTTCCGGCTTCATCACATACAATCCCCTTAAATCCATAGGTTTCGCTCTCCAAAACCGTTCCTTTCAAATCTGATACCCCGGCAGGAACAATAACTGTTCGGATATTGCCTATCGCATAAGTGCGATACTGGCTATTTGCAATTCTCTCCACTCCTTGTCCCGTGATAAGTGACGGAAGCGTTTCTCCTTCAAACAAAGCAGTATCTGTTCCACCCGAAAGCGCATAAGCACCAAGTCCGATTTCCTGCACGGAAGCGGGAATTCTCACAGTAGATAATGGGCAATCCCAAAAAGCCCGATCCTCCACACGGGTAAGCCCGTTTCCTCCGTTAACTGTTTTAAGATTCTTACACCCCATAAAGGCTTCCTCACAGATCACCTCTACAGAGTCGGGAATATTCACTGCCGTTATTCCCATATGGTCCTTAAATACCTGGGGGCCAATCTGCTTTACCCCACTGGGAATATTGACAACGCTATCGCTTCCGTTGTAAGCAATCAGAATTCCATCCCCTACAATCAGGAACGGATAAGTTGCTGTCTGTGTATTTTCAACCCAGGGCGTCTTATCAAACGCATACGGCTCTATTCTTGTCACACTGGTCGGGATCGTCACATCCTCCAGGGAATCACAGTGATAAAATGCACCATAGCCTATCGTTGTAACGCCTTCCGGAATTTCAATACTTGTAAGCGCAGACCTTGCAAACGCAAATTCACCGATTTCTTCTATGCCATTCTCAATCTGATATTCTGTCAGATTACTGTCCTGATAAAAAGCCTGACTTGCGATCGTTCTGTTATTTACAATCGTATATTTGGGAAAATCTTTTCCCTTCTGTGCACTGTCTGCAAGAAGATTTTTTATTTGTTCCTTCTCAAGCCCACTCTGCACGGTCTGTTCGCCTTGCGAAGCCGCTGTCTCCATCTGTCCAAGATCGATCCCACTTCGTACGTTGGATTGCCCGTTGTCAATAAAAATCATTGCTCTTCCGGCAACAATACTGGACTGCCCGAGAAGCGTCAGATTATTGACTGTCTGCGTTTCCACTTCCATTGTAGGCTCCGGTGAAGGACTTTCTTCGGAGGTATGATCCCCCGAAACCTCATCAGCAGCAATCACCTGAGAATCCTGTACATCTTCATATTCCACCTCATCTACCTCTGTCTTTTGGAGTGTGGCGGCAAACTCTGCACTGTAGGTACCCGGTGTCGCAGTAAACTGTACATTGGGACAACCGTCAAAAGCCGAATCACTGATTTGGGCCATAGAATCCGGCAGTGTCACCATTTCAAGGTTCACACAATCTTCAAACGCCTTGGCTCCGATTCCCCGCACGGGCAGCGGAATTTCCACTTCTTTCAGATTCATGCAATTTGAAAATGCATAGGCAGGGACTTCACTCAGCCTGCTTCCCAGCGTCACCTTCTCAAGGTACGGATTTCCCCAAAAGGCATATCCCCTGATCTCCTTCACGGTTCCCGGAAGGGTATAGGCTCCTTTTTCATAAGCGGGCATCAAGGCATAGACAATGGTTTCTTCATCATCATATAAAATACCGTTTGAATAGTGCAGATAAGGATTGTCCTCGGAGAGTGTAAGATCCTTCAGTTGACTACAGCCTGCGAACACCCCTGTTCCCAGTTCCTTCACCCCCGCACCTAAGGTAACATTCACAAGCTCCTTATTGTTACTGAATGCCGCCGTATCAATGGTTTCCACATTGTCTCCCACTAAAATCGTTCTCAAATTGTCACATTCAGCAAAGGCACGGTATCCAATATATTCCACATCGCCTTCAATGGTAACCTTAATCAGATCATCATTCCCTGCAAATGCTTCTTCCCCGATGGATTTGATATCAGCAGGAATAGACACGGCTTCTGCCGTGCCTGTATATTTCAATAATTTACTTCCTTCCATTTGAAAATCAGATGCAGGCGCAACTGCTTCTACATCTGATACAGGTACCTGAGTTACTGCTATTGCCGTAAGCAACAGCAGTACGCTCAGGATTTTTGCAATTTTTCTGTTCATAGGAGCTCCTATGCCGTCTTTGTCTTCACTACCGCCTTGTCCTTCTTAAAGAAGAGAATCATGGAAATACATGCCAGTCCCAATGCCAGGAACCACTTTGGATGAATCGGGTCTCCCGTCTTCGGTGTTGCATCGATCGTGCCTTCCGTCAGGTTTGCAGTATCCACATAAATGACATAAGGCGAAAAATGTGTTGCCGTAAAGTTTACACAGGGAACACCATCTACCGTTGTAAATCTGGCATTCAGATCCTCCAGTGCTCCGTTTGCAACCGCTGCGACCTTATTATTTCCGGCATATTGTGCCAGGTCATCCGGTAAAGGCAAGGTAAGATTTACGGTAATTCCTGATGTATCTGCAATCTTTGTCCTTCCTGTCGAATCATAAAGGCTGATGTCCATGGGCAGATATTTGATTCTGCTGATATCACCATATTTTGCCTGAAGTGCGGCAATTACGGCATCTGTTGCAGCCTGATCCTCCGTTACCTTTACAATAAAGTTATCTGTAGAACCACTGACAGTCGCGCCTGCCAGATTGGTATTGGAAAAACCGGGCTTGCTTACTTGTACTGAAGTTCCCGAATTGCTACTAGTATTATTGCTACCATTGGTATTTCCAGTTCCATTGGCTGCTGTATTACTATTACCAACTTTATAAGTTGCCGTTATTGCAACGTTTGCAGCCGGCATCGTAAAGGTAGTTGAAAGTGCCGTTGCATCTGCAAAACCTACTCCAGCTGTTGAAGTCGTCCATTTATCAAATACTTGCTCTGGGCTAGACGCATATGCTCTTATCGCCACAATCGCACCTGCTGCATAACTTCCGCTTCCGCTTCCTCCTGAAACTGACACAGTGTACTTCTTGATACTATCTTCCGGATTTGCTGAGGGTGACGCTGACGGTGAGGCTGATGGTTTTGCCGACGGCGAAGCTGACGGTGAAGCTGACGGATTGGTATTGCCCCCCTGTCCTGGGCTTGATGAAGGTACAAGGGAATTATTAATATATTGTGCAAGCACAATCAGATTCTCCTGAACCCTCGAAAAATCTTTTGACCATCCTGTAAAAGTATATCCATCATGCTTTGGAATTTCACTATCAGCAGGAGCTTCCGCAGTAGTATTTTTCGGAACACTCTGTATTTCGCCAATTCTTTCTCCGCTTATGCTATCAATAAATTCAACCGTAAATGTATCCGTCAAATACTGTACATCAATTCCCTGGTTCTTATAGTACAATCCATAGTCCTCAGCAGATGTACCCTTGTACGTCCAAATGGTATTATTAGAAGGATGTAGGAATGCATCACTTACAATATGAACCTCCTTGCCAGGAATAGTTACTTCAACACTGTCATTTGCGTTTGGATTCAACAAATCTGCGCTGAATGCTTCCGAAGAAATACGATTTACGCTTGTCGGCAGGCTCACAGATTTCAATTTATCACAATCAAAGAAACATCTTTCCGGTATTACCTTTAGTTGCTTTGCATCATCAAGTGATACTCTGGTAATTTCATCACAATTATCAAATGCCCCATCTCTGATTGCACTGACATTTGCTAACTGTGGATCAGTTTCTGTCATAATGACTTTATCACTACCAGCTCCACCTCTTGAAGAAAGACACTCAACGATTGTATAAGTTCCATCATCATTTACCGAATAAATAATTCTGTTAGAGGGCTTGAAAAACTTGTTTTCAGATACATTTTCCAAAGAACTACACCCTCTAAACGGTGCTTCTCCCATCTGTGCAAGAGCGTCCCCTAACGTAACGCTCTGCAATCTTTCACAGCTATCAAACGCATAATCAGGTAATTCTTTTACATCTACCATTGAAATAGACAAAATTCTGTCATTTCCCTTAACTGCTTTCTCATATTCTGCTTTATCCGCTTCCTCATCATAATCCGGATAGTAGCCGCTAAACAGACCAGGAACAGCATCATCTGTACTTGCCGTACACATTTGATAGCTTTTGTATCCCTCATCTTCAGAGCCAAAATATGTAGCCACATTTCTTGTATTCTCAGTTGCGTTGAAGAATGCAGATGCATCAATAGAGGTAACACCTTGGGGTACTACAATGTTAAGGCAAGTATTTATCCAAGCCAATTCTTCATCCGTAACTGTTTGGAACTCCATCGTCGCATTGCTGCCACGTTCATAATTTTCCAATATACTATAGGGTTTCTTATCATAATATATTTCCGGCATCGTTAACGGTACTGAACCACCTTCGGTAAAATATCCCGCCGCAAGTAAATTTAAATACGTTTCATCAATCCATGGTCCATAAGATGCATCATCATATACACTTGGATCACCATTATTATCTATCCAGAGCTTAGTAAATGCTTTTCGTTCCGGGCTGTATGCTTCCTGATCACCACCATACTTTTTATAATAATACTCTTCCATATCTTCACAATGTTTGGATTGTCTAATATCCAATTCATTATATTTAGGATAGTCTAGAAGTGTTACTTCACCTGACTTATTGTCATACATAACAGTCAAAAGGTCAGGTGACAAGCTCTTATAGCAAATCCGCTTGCCTTCATCATCAATTTTACTGGATTCCTTTCCCGTTGCAAAATCAAACGGTGCATATCCTTTCACAATATCACCATGGAAAGTCAACTCATTGCTGTTTGTCTTAAAAGCCTCATCACCAATTGCAAAATTACTATATCCGATTAAAGGAGTATGGAATGTAACATCAATCAATTTTGGGCAATTAGCAAATGCTCTTTTACCAATGCTCTGAACGGAATTGCCTATCTCAACCCATTCCAAATTCGGAAGGCCCTCAAAAACCGAATCATCCAATCGAATCAACGAATCATCACTGATAGTAATAGACCGGATTCTGTTTCTTAAACGTTCTTCACTAAAGCATCCGTTTGTAATGGTTTCCACCTTATAATTACCAACCATGCTTGGAATAGTAAGATCAATCGGATCAGTAGAAATCTTATCAATCAGTTCACAGGAAGTTAATTCGCCTTTCTCATTTGCCTGAAGTAAATATTTTCCATCACTGACCTCGTAACAATCAAGACCCTCTGAATTCTTATAATTATAAGGAACAAAATTAGATACTCTGGTAAACGCATCCCAGGTTGATTTTCTGGGATATGCAGTTCCTCCTCTTACGTTAAGTTCAGGTCCTTTAACTAGAAACTTAGGATTTGTTACATCCAAAAACAAATAATTATATGAAGCCTCTCCTCCTGGATCCGTTACATCATAGCCGGCAAGACCGCTGATAGTGCTACCTGTTGACGCCGTAAAGTCCACACACTCTAATCCTGCACACCCTTTAAACATACCGGAAGGAATATTTATAGCAGTGCTTGTCCCATAATTGTCAGGAAATTTAACTGTGTTCAGATTAGCTCTTCCTGCAAACAACAAATCTCCCAATATGCTGTTATCAGACGCGACACCGGTAATTTGCCTCGGGAGTGTAACATTAGTCCAATCTCCTGTTGGTGATGAAATCACTGCAAATGCACCTTCCCCAATGGATACAATCCCCGCACCAGACATACTGACACTATCTAATGCGTAATCATTGAAGAATGCATAAGGATCGATTGTACAATTAGCCGTAACATTCTCAAAATCAACGTTTTCCAAGCTTCCACAATCTGCAAATGCTCCATAGCCAACTCTTGATAATAAAGCAGGAAAGGTGAGTCCTGTAATCGCTGTGTGATAAAAGCTCTCTTCCCCAATCACCCTTGTATAACTCATCTGAACAGATTCCAAGACACGACAGTTTTTAAAAGCGCGGTTTCCAACATTCTCAACATTGTTCAGATTAATGCTTTTGATAAAGGAATCCATAAAGGCCTCTTCGCCGATATATTTCAGCTGCGCAGGCAATTCCAAGGTGTCCACGTTTCCAATCCCATAAAACGCTCTATCACCAATACCAATTACCGTTGTGGAAGTTCCCTTAACCAGAAAGCCAATATTGTCTGTCTCATTGCTCGGTTCTTCTGTTTTTGCCAGGAGAATTTTACTTCCCCCCTCCTTGCGCACCGGAACTAATGTAAAGTCTCCCTTTCCCTTAATGAAAGAATCAAAATCACAATAATACTTATATTTTTCTGCATCAGAAAAATCAAGAGCCGGTGTATATTTCAATTCAGTAGGTTTGGCCACTGCAGGAGCGGACGGTGCCTGTGGTTCTGGATGTCCCATTTTGTCTGTCAAGCTATCCCAAGCAGCATGATCTGCTTCCCACTGTGCGTAAAGGAGCTCATATTCATAATAAAGCTCACAAACCTCCATAAACCCATCATAAGCTTCTTTACGATACCTCTCAATCCACTCCATTACATCCGTAGGTGCTCCAGCGCCCGAAGCTCGCCAAGCCTTATAATCATCATATGTAAATTTATGTTCAAGAGATCCATCTCCAGTGGAAAAAAGTTCTTCAAACTCTTCTTCAGGAACGATGTAATACTCTGCATTTGCATAATTGGATAAGATAACCTCGTTTTCTGCATAAGAATTATTATAAGCACTAATAATGGCCCAATCACGCCCATTAATCGATTGAGTATAATACTTAAACTGCCAGTTTAATTCCCATTCGCCATTTCCCATATCCCGAACATAGTAAGATTTAGTATCCGCTTCTGATCCCTTGTTCAAGTATTCCTGTTCAGCATATGTAATGTCAGGAGAGTCACCCGGATTATAGTTCAACTGTGCCCGAGTATCGCTTGTAACAGACTCAGCCTTCAATTCTTCCGCTTCAATATCCTGCACCGGAATTGCTGCCACGACAATAGCAGATACCATAAATAATGCTCCAACTGTCTTGCGAATCTGCCTTTTCATCTTCAGGTTATTCTTTTTTGTGTTCTGTAACTTTGACATTATTAGACCTCTCCTTATGCTTTACTGCCCTTCACAGTATTACAAACATTATGTAATCTTTTTAGCTACTACAACAAAGCGCCCGTCTTCCTGTGAGTTATCACAGGTTGATAATGTAATTAAACTGTCTCCGTATTTTGCATTAACACCTGTTTCATACAAGGATATCTTTTTCATTTCATCCATATAAGAATCAAATTCCACGCCAGAATTAGCATTAATAAATTGATAATATTTGAACACCATATCATTTTCATTAAAAACTTGTGAGCGGAATACATACATTATTTCATAGGTGCCCTTTTCGTAAATTGTATCAAACTGTATAATTTTATGTTCCTTATAATATGATTCCTTGGCATACTTTTGAAGTTGTCCGAACATCTTTCCTGACTTCATATGATGTCCATATATAATCAAATTTGTGGACCTTGGATATACACTACAATTGTAATCCATAAAAATGCTACCATTCTTGTCATATTCCTGATTAAAATTGTGATCAAGATAATATTCATTATTGCTTGTCTGCATCACAGGATAATCTATTATTGTATCGTCAATTTTAAGCCATCCAATTAGCTTTTTATTTTTTTCATACAACATTTGGTATTCCGGAAGTATATCTGGCATATCATTACTTGTTTTATGTACTTGTACCGTTTCCTGTATATTATAGTAATTACTATTCTTCTCCTTCAACTCTGTAAGAGACTCATAATTCAAATCTGTTCTTGCCATATAGAAATAATATACACCGAAATATCCAAAGCTCAACGCTGCCACGATGGAGGCCAGGATTACAATTGTCCTTCGTTTCCTTTCCTGCCTTTTCAATTCTCCAAGAATCTGCTCCTGCATATTCTTGTCATAGTCTTCTAATTTCTCGGGAGTTTTCTTACTGCTCTTTTCTCTTTTTACCTTGGCAGGCTTCCGTTCAGTACTTCTCTGCCCTTGTCTGCTCTTGCGATTCTTTTTCCCAACTGTGCTTTCTGCATTTTCAGCAGTGATGCCCTGTCTTTTTAATTTTTCTATTCTTTCAAATATCTCATCGTCAAAGTCATTTCCAATCACTGTTTCAAAACGGTAGGTGCCGCTTTGCATTTCTCCAAACAGTTTATATAGCTGCTTGGGATTGTCCAAGTCTGTCTTTGCCCTAATGATATCTATCTTCTTCTGATCGCGTAATGCAGCTTCATAGTCTGCCTGAGTACGGAAGCGCCTTCCGGCAACCATCAGATCATTTGCCGACATGACATACTTCTCCTTTTATCGCATATATTTCTATTTTACTATTTCTCAGAATTAATTCAAGCATTTTGTCAAAATATAGGACGAATTTTGTCACCAAATTTGCAACATAAAACAGGGTCTGCGCAAGCAGACCCTGAATTCACCTTCTTTTGCCCTATAAAAACTATGCACTAATAATTCTCAGCATGAACCTCAAAATAGCTCTGGGGGTGATTGCATACCGGGCAAACCTCCGGTGCTTTTGTTCCCACTATGATATGTCCGCAATTTCTGCATTCCCATACCTTCACTTCGCTCTTTGCAAACACTGCCGCCGTCTCAACATTCTTGAGAAGCGCTCTGTATCTCTCCTCATGATGTTTTTCAATCTCTCCTACCATACGGAATTTTGCAGCAAGCTCAGGGAAGCCCTCCTCCTCTGCGGTCTTCGCAAAGCCTTCATACATGTCAGTCCACTCATAATTTTCCCCATCGGCTGCCGCTTTCAGATTCTGCGCAGTATCCCCGATGCCATTCAGCTCCTTAAACCACATCTTGGCATGCTCTCTCTCATTTTCAGCAGTTTTCAGGAAAAGGGATGCGATCTGTTCATAGCCCTCTTTTTTGGCTACTGACGCGAAATAGGTATACTTATTTCTAGCTTCCGACTCTCCCGCAAATGCTGTCGCGAGATTCTTTTCTGTCTGTGTTCCGGCATATTTACCGGCTGCTTTGGACTCCTCTACCTTCTCAAAAGCAGATGCCGGCTGTTTGCAGATTGGACATGCAAAATCTGCCGGAAGTTCCTCTCCTTCATGTACATAGCCACATACTTTACATTTCCACTTTGCCACTTTCTTCTCTCCTTTCTTAATTGTAAAACTCTTATCTTCATACAGTGTATGAAGCATTTTTTCAGCCAGTTCGCTTAACGGCTTTCCATAGAATTCCTCATACAACTGCTTGATTTCCGGATTTTCATGGCTCTTGCGAAGCTTCATTTTTTCATCTCTGTCATATAAACCAGCAATTCTTTCTTTTCGTATCTGATCAGCATCCTTCATAACATCCTTTGGCTGACCGCCTCCGCCGATGCATCCGCCCGGGCATGTCATCACCTCAATGAAATGATACTGCTTTTCTCCCTTTTTCACGCGTTCTATCATTTTACGGGCATTTGCAGTTCCGTAAACGATAGCGACATTGAGTTCCAGGTCCTTGATCTTCAGGGATGCTTCCCGGATTCCTTCATAACCGCGTACCGGCTCTAAATGAAACAGCTGCTCCGGTGCCTCCTCCCCGGTAATATATTCATATGCTGTTCTGACAGCAGCTTCCATAACACCACCGGTATTGCCGAAAATCGCGGCAGCGCCCGATGCCTGTCCCATTAGGCTGTCATAGGCAGAATCCGTAAGGCCGGCAAAATCAACCTTCTCTTCCTTTGCCCACAGCGCCAGTTCTCTCGTTGTCAAAACAAAATCCATGTCTCTTAAGTCAGGATCCTCATAATAGCCGGCGGAGTCACACATCTCCGGCCTTCTGATTTCATATTTCTTTGCTGTACATGGAGTCAGCGCTACATTGACAATCTTTTTAGGATCTAATCCCATTTTCTTTGCAAAATAGGTTTTGATCGTTGGTCCCTGCATTCCAATAGGACTCTTGGCCGTAGAAATATTGGGCAAAAGCTCCGGGTAATAGATCTCAGCAAATTTTACCCATGCCGGACAGCAGCTGGTAAACTGAGGAAGGGGCTTCTCTTTCTTTGTGACTCTCTCAATCAGTTCACTTGCCTCTTCTACAATTGTAAGATCCGCCGCAAAATTTGTATCCAGCACATAGTTAACGCCCAGCTTTCGAAGAAGCGCTACCATCTTCCCCTCTACAAATGCTCCGGCAGGCATGCCGAATTCTTCTCCGAGTGCAACTCTCACAGAGGGAGAAGTGCTCACAATAACAATTTTATCAGGATTCTTCACTGCATTCCGGATATCTCCATACTCGTATCTTTCCGTAATGCTGTCTGCCGGACAGACATTTGCGCACTGTCCGCAATGAATGCACACAGCCTCTCCTCCTGTCTGTTCAAAGGTATAGGTGCCATGTACACCGATATTCTGCGTACAAACATTTTTACACATACCACATTTGATGCATTTTTCTTCGTTTCTCACAATGCTTGGGTTATCAGCTTCAATCGGAACCCTGACATCTAAAGACATATGTTTCACGCTTTACTGCCTCCTTCTTCTTTTGTATTCGGCCGTAGTGATCCGGGAAATTAATTATAAAAAATAGCACGAATGATGTCAACATATAGAGAATTAAATTTTTTTGAAATATATGCAATTATTTTTCATTTACCCGGAAACACATACAAGCCATACCACATATGATAAAGCATAATCAAAAACCTTTTGGAGGCAATTATGAGTGATTTAACAGCTACAGGATGTGGATGCGGTACCTCTCCTTCTAACAACGGATGCGGATGCCATTCTTTCATCTGGATTATCATTTTACTTTTCTTATGCGGCGGATGCGATAACGGCTGTGGTTTCGGCATGAGAAATTCCGATTGTGGATGCGGATGCGACAGCATCATCATTATCCTGATCCTTCTCTTCTGCTGCAACGGCAACTCCTGCGGATGCGGATGCTAACTTCCGTTCCCTTTTCTTTTCACCATGTCTGAAAAGTAGGCTCTGAAAAGAGCCTATTTTTCTGCATATCGGTCAGAGCAAGAACATAAAATATTTAAACCGGCCAAAAGGAGCAGCCATGGGGTCAGATGAACACAATAGGGTAATAGCCTTTGATACTCTTTTCAGCACGAACCATATTCAAATGCTGAAGGTTATGCTGCCTTATTTGGATAATCAGATGCAAAAATTCATGGCTATTTACATTAAATTTCTGGAACTAAATTATACCATTGATTTTTATAAGAGAAATCCCTATCCTGTATGCGGCTGTATGGAAAAAGAACCGTATTTTGATCTTGCAAAAATGTGTTCAGAGCTTTCTCCCTACTGTACTGCTGAAGAGAAAAAGCAGATAGAACAAATGCGAAACATTTTCCAGGGGATTGAAATGTACAAGGAAATGGCAAAAACCATGGAACAGATGAAAGACTTCATGCCGGACATGGGTTCCTTCTCCGGTTTCCCGTTCGGCAGCGCAACCTCTTCTGCAGAGAGCGATTCTTCATCCGGTTCCGGTGGCTTTGATATGATGAGTCTGTTAATGAATATGCTCTCTCCCGAGCAAAAACAAATGTTTGAGATGTTTGGAGGTAATCACCATGACGAATGATTGGATGAAGGATGAATCCCTGAAGAATATTGACCCCTATAAGCTTGAATTCCTGCAAGCCCTTGTATTTGAAAGCAGCAATCTGAGAAAGGAACAGCTGATGCCCTTTTTCATGGCAGTTATGAAAAGAGGCCAGGAAAAGAAGGTAAGCTTCTCCGACGAAGAAATCAATGCCATTGTTGCCGTACTCAAAAAACACGCCACACCGGAAGAAATCGGCAAGATTGAAAAAATAATGGCAATGCGCGCGAGGAGATAGAAAAAAAGCATGGGAAACTTCTGCAGGCAGAATATCCCATGCTTTTTAATGCTCTTTATAATGCGTTTTCTATTTCATAACAAGGTTAACGATCCTTCCGGGAACATAAATCTCCTTTACAATGTTTCCGGTCAGTTTATCAGCAATTGTCTCTTTTGCCTTGGCAATCACAGCATCCTTATCCTCATCTCTTGCAATATCCAGAGTTGCTTTTGTCTTTCCGTTAATCTGCACAGCAATCTCAACTGTGTTCTCAATCGTCTTAGCCTCATCAAACTCCGGCCAAGTTGTCTGATAAATACGTCCTTCGAATCCGACCGTCTGCCAGATTTCCTCCGTAATATGAGGCGCTACCGGGTTCAACAGCGTGAGAAGTGTCTTAAATTCTCCTCTGGTAACCGCATTCTTCTTGTAGAATTCATTGATCAATGCCATCATGGCGGCAATTGCCGTATTGTATTTCAGGCTTTCAAAGTCATTGCTCACCTTCTTAATGGTCTGATGCATCTTAACTTCCAGATCCTTAGAATACCCATCGCCATCAACGAGAATATCCTGCAGCTTCCATACTCTCTCAAGGAATCTGCGGCAGCCCTTAACGCCATCCTCAGACCAGGCTGCACTCAGTTCAAAGGCTCCGATAAACATTTCGTAAGTACGAAGTGTATCCGCGCCATAATCTCTTACAATATCATCCGGATTAACCACATTTCCGCGGGACTTGCTCATCTTCTCTCCGTTGGAACCGAGAATCATGCCATGGGAGGTTCTCTTCAGATAGGGTTCCGGACAAGGTACTACCTTTTCATCATACAGGAATCTGTGCCAGAAACGGGAGTACAGAAGGTGAAGGGTCGTGTGCTCCATTCCTCCGTTATACCAGTCAACAGGCATCCAATAATTCAACGCTTCCTTGCTCGCAAGCTCCTTATCGTTATACGGATCTGTATATCTTAAGAAGTACCAGGAAGAGCCGGCCCACTGTGGCATCGTATCCGTTTCTCTGAGGGCAGGCCCTCCGCAATGCGGGCAGGTAGTCTGCACCCAGTCTGTCATATGTGCCAACGGGGATTCACCGTTATCGGTAGGCATATAGCTCTCCACTTCGGGAAGCTCTAAGGGCAGTTCACTTTCAGGGATTGCCACATAACCACACTTTTCACACTTGACAATAGGAATCGGCTCGCCCCAGTAACGCTGTCTGGAAAATACCCAGTCGCGAAGCTTGAAGTTTGTCTTCTGATGGCCGATTCCTTTTTCCGTCAAGAACTCAATGATCTTTTTCTTTGCGTCCGCAACGGAAAGGGCGTTTAAGAACTCAGAATTTACCAGAGTTCCGGTTGCCACATCGGTAAAGACTGCCTCATTCACATCTACAGGGCTTCCTGCCACCACCTCAATGATGGGCATATTAAATTTCTTTGCAAATTCCCAGTCTCTTTCATCATGTGCAGGTACTGCCATGATGGCACCGGTTCCGTAGGACATCAGAACATAGTCTGAAATCCAGACCGGAATTTCCTTGCCGTTAACCGGGTTCACTGCGGTAAGTCCATCCAGCATGACACCGGTCTTATCCTTTGCCAGCTCCGTACGCTCGAAATCAGACTTTCTTGCAGCCATCTCACGATAGGCTATGACCTCATCCCAGTTTGCAATATCGTCTTTGTACTTGTCTATAAAGGGATGCTCCGGGCTCATAACCATATAGGTGACACCAAAAAGCGTGTCAGGTCTGGTTGTATAAACCGTCAGCTTATCTTCTTTTCCCTTCAGCGTAAAATCAACCTCTGCGCCGGTAGATTTACCGATCCAGTTCTTCTGGGAAACCTTAACGCGTTCCACATAGTCTACCGTATCAAGACCTTCCAGAAGCTTATCTGCATATTCTGTGATCTTGAGCATCCACTGACTCTTAACCTTACGGACAACCTCAGAGCCACAGCGCTCACACACGCCGTTTACCACCTCTTCATTGGCCAGGCCGACCTTGCAGGAGGTACACCAGTTGATCGGCATTTCTGCTTTATATGCCAGACCGGCATTAAAAAGCTTTAGAAAGATCCACTGGGTCCAGTGATAATATCCCGGATCTGTCGTGTTGATTTCTCTGTCCCAGTCAAAGGAATAGCCAAGTGCATGAAGCTGTCCCTTAAATCTGGCAACATTGTTTTTGGTAACGATCTTAGGATGTATATGATTCTTAATGGCATAGTTCTCAGTAGGAAGACCAAATGCGTCCCAGCCCATGGGATATAGCACGTTGTAGCCCTGCATCCTTCTCTTACGGGCTACAATGTCAAGCGCCGTATACGGTCTGGGGTGTCCCACATGAAGTCCCTGTCCCGAAGGATAAGGGAATTCAACCAATGCATAATATTTCGGCTTTGAATAATCGTCAGAGGTCTTGAATGCCTTTTCGTCATCCCAGATTCTCTGCCATTTCGTTTCTACTTCTCTGTGATTATATGGTACTGCCA
>JAHAYJ010000042.1 GCA_018384375.1 Lachnospiraceae bacterium | reverse complement strand
ACCGGTCCTAAAATGTCAAAAATATTCATGGCATACTCCCTTCTTTTGAGAAAATAAGTTTCCCATAACACAAAAAAGGACACCAACAGACAGATTTGTCTATCAGTGTCCTTATATTATTAACAATAAGTTAAAGCATTATGCCTGCTTCTTACCAAACAGTACTTTGCTGCCGTCGATAATCAGAATCACAGCAAGAACTACAAGAGGAACGATAATGACATTCTGAAGAACGTCAGTGAACATTGCAGTTCCGTCAAGACCTCCGCCAAGGATAGCTACCATATTCTTCTTGAAGGACATGATCAAAGAGGTAATGGTTGCAATTGCCATGAACACGATCGGAATGTAAAGCATTTTATTATTCTTACCAATCTTCTTCAGATATGCAGCCAGTGCAAGGAAGGCAGGAACTGCAACTAACTGGTTAGCTGCACCAAACAGAGGCCATACCTTGGTATATCCTGCAAGGCAGAGAATAAAGCCGAAAATGGCTGTAATTACAGTTGCAACATACATATTGTCAAGCTTCAGCTTCTTTCCTGCATTTGTACCTGCAAACAGCTCCTGGAACATGAAACGTCCAAGTCTTGTACCGGTATCCAATGATGTCAAGCAGAAGCAGCTTACAGCCAGCATAATGATGGTCTTTGTAGCAGCTACTGCTGTCTCACCGAAGCCGATGGTAGCAAAGAAGTTAGAAATTGCAGTACCAAAGATGATGGTAGGTGAAATTGCCTCTAAACCTAATGCTTCTTTTACTGCAGCCTGTGAACCATCCGCAGAAAGTGTTCCGATTGCAATTAAGGAAATAACTGCAAGCACACATTCGATTAACATGGAACCATAACCAACTAACAGAGCATCCTTTTCATTATCAAGCTGTTTGGAGGTTGTACCGGAAGCAATCAGTGAATGGAATCCGGAAATAGCACCACATGCAATGGTAATGAACAGTGTAGGGAACAGATAATTCCCACCTACTGCAAAGCCTGTAAAAGCAGGGGTGCTGAAGGTTGTTGATGCAGGATTAACAATGGTTGCACCAATGATACCGATTACAGCAGCTCCCATCATAAAGTAAAGCAGGAAGGAACTTAAATAGTCTCTGGGCTGTAACAGAATCCATACAGGAGTAACTGATGCAATGATAATATAAACAAATACAAATAACAGCCAGAAATTCTTAGAAAGATTTAACGGACATACAAGTCCGATTGCAACACATACAGCAAGTAAAGCAACACCAATAATGCTGGCTACCAACATAGGAGCATTTTTTCTGTAAACCATGAAACCGAAACCGATTGCCAACGGGATAAACAGAAGGGAAGCTGTAGCTACAGAACCATTGCTGGCACTTCCGCCATGAGATACGCCGATAAAGCTGTTTGCAACGATATCACCGAATGCGGCAATAACCAGTAACAGAACCAGCCATGCAAATACCGTAAACAGAATTCTTGTTCTGCGGCCGATGTTATCTTCAATAACTTCACCAAGGGATTTTCCTTTGTGACGAATGGATACGAACAGAGCACCAAAGTCCTGAACAGCTCCAAAGAAGATACCACCAATTACAATCCATAAGAAACAGGGTACCCATCCGAAGAAAGCCGCCTGAATCGGTCCGTTAATAGGGCCTGCACCGGCGATGGATGAGAAATGATGTCCCATCAAAACAGGTGTTTTAGCAGGACAATAGTCAACACCATCCTCTAATTCATGAGCAGGTGTCTTTTTTGTGGGATCAAGTCCCCATGTCTTAGCAAGGTAACGTCCGTATGTAAGGTAAGCAACTACGAAAATTAAAATTGCTAAAATGATTAATAATAATGCGCTCACAACAATCTCCTCCTAATTCATTTTTTTATCTTGTGTCTGAGCATCTTATATACAACAAACATATAATAAAAGATATGTTTGTATATAAGCAAAAATTAAAAGAACTACAGCTGTTACTTAAATTTGCTGCTTAAAGGGCGTAAGACCGTTTTCTTCCATAACCTGTGCGAAACCGGGTTTCCCCTGATCAACATCAGAAAAAACTCTTCTAAACAGTTCCTTTTTACTATGTCCCTGATAATTACTGATGTACTTTCGATCCTCCATGGAAACGCACATAATACTTCCCTTGGAAAAACCACGCATATTGAATTTATAGCCCTTTTCAAAGTGGTACCGCTTAATCTTTTTGGCCAGCTTCTGCTCAACAGGCTTTGAACAAAGAATTACAACATTCAAATAGCTGTACATATGATTAGGTTCAGGCCATTTTTCATTTTTCCGAACCAATACCGGTTCCATATAATTCTCAATAATATCTTCTGCTTCACTGAGAATATTTTCCGTGCACTCTTCTGCTTCTATAAATAGAATATGCTCGTAACTGCGGGTTGACCACATATTTAGTTCACGGATCAGTATATATTTTTCAACACATGAAAAAAAATACCCATATGCCGGGTATTCCTTATCATTTATCACATAGGGCTGATAAATATCAAAACTACCCGAGTAACGCAAAAGGAGCTTGTCAAGATATTCAGCCGTCTCCATTATTACTACTCCTTTGTAATATAATAAGAATTTATATATTAAATTTTTATTAATATTCTTAACAAAAAATGATTCTATCAAAAATGATAGCACGAAATAATTTATATTTCAACTCTTTCTGACATTTTTCGATATCAATGTAAAGTATTTAAAAGCTTACGGAAATAATCCGGCAGGGGTGCATCTGTTTCCACATAATCACCGGTAGAAGGATGATGAAACCCAAGAATTTTCGCATGAAGAGTCTGCCCTTCCAGGGAAAAGGGACAGCTTTTTGGTCCATAAACAATATCTCCCAGAAGAGGATGCCCAAGATAAGACATGTGCACACGAATCTGGTGAGTCCTTCCGGTTTCAAGGCAACATTCAATATAAGTATAATTTTCAAAATGCTGTAATACCTTATAATGAGTGACTGCTTCTTTCCCGTTATTGCCTACAACTGCCATTTTTTTACGCTCGTAAGGATGACGGCCGATCAGTGTCCTGACAGTGCCTTCTTCCTCCTTGATTCTTCCGTGTACAATTGCATGATAACGTCTTACAATCGTATGCTCTTTCAATTGTCTGGCTATTTCTGCATGTGCTCTGTCATTTTTACATGCAATCACAGAACCGGTTGTGTCACGGTCGATCCGATGAACGATTCCCGGGCGCAAAACTCCGTTAATGCCGCTGAGTTCCTGACCGCAGTGGTACAACAATGCATTCACCAGGGTCCCGTTATAGTGCCCCGGAGCCGGGTGAACAACCATCCCCTTGGGTTTGTTAACCACAATGACATCCGAATCTTCATATAAAATGGAAAGCGGGATCGCTTCAGGAAGGATATCTGGTGTAAGGGAAGGCGGAAGAATCAGTTGAATCTCATCTTCTGCTTTGACACGATAGCTTGGCTTCATACATTTGCCATTAACAGTAACACTGCCGTCTGTGAGAAGCCTTTGAATGTAAGATCGTGATAAAGAATCAATAAGTGTATTCAGACACTTGTCGATCCTTTCATCTTCCATTTCTTCGGTTATGATAAAATGAAATTCTTTTAAAGCTTCTGCCATAACTTATTTTAATTCCCTGAATTTTTTCTGGTTAAAGCTTAAAAAATTAAAATCATTCTCTTTATAAACAAAGAGTACCTGAATCACCAGAATGACTGTTGAAAAAGTTACATACATATCTGCCACATTGAATATGGGGAAATTGATCAGTACAATGTAGATGAAATCAACCACATAATCAAGCCGCAGTCGGTCTAATAAATTACCGATCGCCCCGCCGGCTATCAAGACAAGAAGAATGTGCAGCTTGTTATATTTCTTTTCATCCGGCACCTTGATCAGAACATAGGCAATCACTCCTAAAAATACGAGTGCCACAAAAACAAAAAAGATTTTCTGATTCTGAAGCATGCCAAAAGCAGCGCCTCTGTTTTCAAGGTAATTGAATTCAAGAACACCGTCAATGATATTGAATGCAGGCTTACTTTTAAGCTTTAGCACCGCAATATACTTAGTAAACTGATCTACAAATACCAAAAAGATCAAAAATAGAATATCCAGTAATAATAATTTTAATTTATGTTTATTCATACTTATCTTTATTCACCGTCTTCTATATAATGTATTTCCGCAAGGGCATTCAAAATGTCTTCATCCGATACGGTTCTGTCTATTACTGCTTTACCAACTTTTTTCAGAAGGATAAACTTGATGGAATTCCCTTCCATTTTTTTGTCTGATTTAGTTAATTTTAATATTTCCTGTGGATCAATATCCTCTATGGAAATAGGAAGATGAAAGGGAACGAACATATCTCTGATTTCATAGTATTCCTCCATAGAAAGCCATTCATGCTTCCAGGAAATAAATGCGGCCGCGACAGCGCCAAGAGCAACACACTCTCCGTGTGTAAGCGTAAAACCTTTGTATTTTTCAATTGCATGGCCGATGGTATGACCAAAATTAAGAAGTGCGCGATCCCCCTTCTCTGTAGGATCCTTTTCAACTACAAGCTTTTTAACAAGACAGCTCTTCTGAACCATTTCCAACAGCGTATCCGGATCACGGTCGCAGATTTCATACATATTTTCAAGAAGCCATTCGTAAAAAGCACCGTCTTTGATCAATCCATGCTTCATGACCTCTGCAAATCCACTGAAGAACTGGCGGTCATCTAGTGTTTTTAAAGTACCGACGTTCATATAAACCAGTTTCGGCATATAGAAAGCGCCTACCATATTTTTGTATCCGTCAAAATCTACGCCTGTTTTGCCACCAATGCTGGAATCCGCCTGCGAAAGCAAGGTGGTAGGAATCTGGACAAAATCTATACCGCGCAGATAGGTTGCCGCAGCATATCCTGTAATATCGCCTGTTACGCCGCCTCCGAGAGCAATAAGAAGATCCTTACGGTCAAAACCTTCCTGTATCAGAAAACGATAAATATCCTTGACTGTTTCCAGCGTTTTGTTTTCTTCTCCGGCAGGAAATGAAAAAAGAACATTTTTCAGACATTCCCCATCAAGAAGCTGCAGCACCTCATCTCCATAAAGGGAAGCGACCTTGGAATCGGTAATGATGCAGACTCTTCTTTCCTTTATTCCGAGCGTTATAAGTTCGTTTGGGAGTTCTTCAAAATCCTTGGTAAAGACAATATCATAACAAGGTTTTTTGTTAAATAAAATATTCATTCGGCTACTCATGTTCTAATCCTTTCAAAATTCCGGTGATAGAAGCAAAAACTCCCTGCATGATACAGGAAGTTTTTGCTTTCGTTTTATATTCAGATACCGTTATTAATCGGTACATCAAAAGATCCTGACAGAATTTCCTGGAAATCACCTGATATATCTACAATTGCCGGAGTAATAATAAATATGTAGTGTGAAATCTTTTGAAGATTACCACTGATTGCAAAACAGGAACCTGATGTGAAATCAATGATCCTCTGTGCAATGTCAACATCCAATCCTTCCAGGTTGAGAACCACTGTCCTGTTTGCAAGAAGAGTCTCTGTGATTTCTCTGGCATCTTCAATCGAAGTTGGTTTAATAACACAAACCTCCATACCATTTCCGGCCTTTTTAGTCTGTCGCATTGGAGTTACCTTAGGAGCAGCTTTTTTAATTGATTTTTCCTCTTCTGGTGCTGTTTCGTCCTTTATCACCGGCTGCTTTTTACTCTTCTCTTCTGCCGCTTCTTCGTCATAGTAATCGTCATCGTAAAAATCATCATCTTCTTCATTCAGTTTCATGTAGTTAAGAAACTTATCCATTACACCCATTCTAATGCACTCCTTACACTGGATATTCGCGTTCTCCAAAAATGCCTGTCCCTACACGCACATAAGTAGCTCCTTCTTCGATTGCCACCATATAGTCACCTGTCATACCCATCGACAGAACATTCATATTAACATTATCAATGTTTTTACTACTTATGTCAACAGCTAATTGCTTCAGCTTTCTAAAATATTGTCTGTTTTCTTCCGGATTCGCCGTGTAAGGAGCTATGGTCATAAGACCTTCTACATGAACTCCCTTTAGCTGTGCAATGTCATGAACCAGAGAGACGGCAGCTTCCTTTGTGACACCGAATTTCGTCTCTTCGCAGGCAATATTTACTTCCACAAGAACAGAAACAGTTACCTGTTTTTTGTGGGCCTCACGACTGATCTCTTCCGCAAGTTTCAAAGAGTCTACGCTATGGATCAAGGCAACCTTATCAACGATATATTTTACCTTATTTCGCTGTAAATGGCCAATCATATGCCATCTGATATCTTTGGGCATAACTTCATATTTTTCGACCAGCTCCTGTACCTTGTTTTCACCAAAATCCCGACATCCCTGTTCATATGCCTCCATTAACATGGAAACCGGTTTTGTCTTGCTTACGGCGATTAAGGAAACCTCGTCGGAATTTCTACCTGCTTTTTTACAGGAACTCTCAATATTTTTTTTGACGAAATCAAGATTTTCACTGATCATGAACAATCACTCCCATATTAGTTATAAATAAATTCATCATCCTCAACAGTTGATGCATCCAGAACGATATAGTCATAGACGCTTAGACCATATTGTGTATTGGACTTCACAATAGAATATTCATCATTCTGATATAAAATATTGATTTGTTTAAAATCAGCATAGCCTTTATTGATATTATATACTCCGGTAAGACTCCCGCGCTTGCTGATGGCATATTTCTCGGTAGATTCCGGTTTTATGATATAATCTCCGATTCTAAGAACCATATCATCCAGATAATAATCCGTTTCCGTTTCATTGTAAATGGTAGTCTCAATAAACTCTGTTGAGGCACTGCCATCTTCAAGGTAGGTTTCCTTCATGACTCCATAACTGTTGCTGTTACCGCCCTGTGTCACATATTCCTTAGGAACAATAAAAAATTCTTTTTCCACAATGGAGGAATTGGGAATTTTCAGTCCTTCCTCATCTTCAAGGATCAGTTCGATATCTATAAAGCGATCGGTACAGAAGGTCACCATGGAATTGGTAAAGGTAAGCTTCACAAAAGTGTCTCCGTCCGGCGTGGTATAGCTTTCTACCCTTCCCCAGGAAGTATCCTGGTTTTTCAGAAACTTTACTTTTACATACTCCTCTTCAAGAAGCTCTTCTGCTTTTTCCTGATCGGTCATAATGACGATGGACCAGTCTTCATTAGTGGAGAGTTTGTAGACAGGATCCCCGGCTGCAATTAATTCGTTGCTGATAAGCTGCTTTTTTTCATAATTTTTCTGATCAAACTGTTCGGAGGTTAATTGCTCCAGAGTCAGATCTTCATAGCCGTCTACAGAATAAATAACGATACCGGTATCAGGGGCATTACAGAAGGAAATCAACTCAGAAATCCCTGCCTTGTTGATGGTTTCGATGTTTTCAAGAATATTAGCATTTGCAAGCTTGAGAACGGTACCCTGAACATTGTATTTAAAGTCATAAACGGAAGAAAAATGCTCAGGATCAAAAGTGTTAACAAAGCCAAGAATTTCTGTCTTGAGTTCAGTAAGGTCTTTCGTGGTAAGTGTGCTGCCAGATACCTCATTGTTTAGATATTCTGCAAGTTTACCGGACTGATCTAATGTGTAGACCAGATTTCCGACGCCGACACGCTCTCCCTCCCGGGCGTAATAATTTACATAGCCTGCCTGATTTGCGGTAATGATCTCCTCGTCACGAAGCGCGATCCCCTTGTAGATATTATTGGTTGAAAGAGACCCCATTTTCACCTGATGTCCCTCAATATGCTTCTGGGTAAAATACATAAACACACAAATTATGATATAGATAAATATGACGGCAAAAATAATCATGCCAATATTCAGATTAAGTGGTTTTCGGTACTTTACGACCTTATTGCTTCCTTTTTGTTCCAATTTAACAACTCCTGAAAATAATACAATGCTCAAAAAAACCCCGGATAAATATCTCCGGGGTTTTTATGTAATTTATAAAGATACAATAATTTTCTCTTTCATGGAAGCCGGAAGTTCTGATTCGTCCATTGATACACTCAAAATAAAGTCAACCCCAAATGCTTCACCGATCTTTTCAAGTTTTTCTATGACAGGTTCTATGCTTTCGTTTTCAAGACAGGCAATCTTTAAAAAGCTGTCAAAATACATTTGCTGCAAATCATGATCCTGTGAAATGATTCCACTAACAAAACCGATAAATTCACTGGAATCACTGATAAAATAAGAAGATACATCAATTAACCTGATCTTATTATTTAATTCATACATATGTTTCGTACTTTTGTCCAGATAGACGATACTGCCGGGAACCTGCTGCACCTCGCTATTTACCTTATCCAGCAAATGCTTGGTCTTGCCTTTCCCCTTTTTTCCAACTATTAATTGAACCATTGGTAATCCCTCCTGAAGTAAATTGGCTACACATGAAGTAACATCTATGGCCTAAATTTATTATAAGTGATTGCAGGGTAAAAAACAACTGTTAATTGTTTATTTCCCCTAACAAATCTGTCATCTGTCCATATAAAGCATCCTTATCTTCCGCACGCATAATAATGGAAATATATGGCTTGCTTGAAGTATCTCTGGAAAGCAGAATCAAACAATGTCCTGCAGCATTTGTGGTACCGGTTTTGCCGCCGATTACGGTAATCCCGCCCGGAGCAGTTGCGGTTCCCTGAATATAATAATTTGTGTTGTTGACAGACACTTCCTTTTCCGCACCGTTTTTATCGTGATAAACAGTGGTATAAGAATCCATTTGTATGATTTCATTAAACAGGGAATACTTTACTGCTGCATTCATAATCAGATACATATCATAAGCTGTTGTGTAATGGTTGTCGTCCGGCAGACCGTGAGGATTAATGAAATGAGAATTTGTTGCACCAAGGATAAGGGCTTCCTCATTCATCATTTCCGCAAAGGCATCAACGGAGCCGGCAAGTCCTTCTGCAATCAAAACGGCAGCATCGTTGGCAGAATTGATGAGAAGCAGATGCAGCGCCTGATTTAAGGTCATCTGATCCCCTTCCTTGATACCACAAACCTGAGCCCCTGATTCCTGAATTTTAACATTAGAGGAAGCTGTAAGCATCATATCGGTTGATCCGTATTTCATTGCAACCAAGGCAGTCATTACTTTTGTAAGACTTGCAGGATACAATTTCTCATGGATGTTTTTCGCATAAATGGTATTACAGTCATTTAAATCAAACAGTCCTGCACTGGAAGCCTTTGTCATATCAACAGCAGACAAATTGACATCTGAATTCACTACGCAAAGATCCTTCGCAAATGCTTCAGCTGTTCCCTTACTCTCTTCCAGATTGACAATCCTGAAACTGCTTACCTCAGAGCTGACTGTGTAGGGCATGACATATTGGGAACTGCCACAGCTAGTACAGAAAAAGACAGACAAAAGCAGAATCACGGCAGGCATTCTCTTTGAGAAAAGACCGTATTTCCTATTATTTGTACATTTCACGCCACTCTAAATCTCCTCTGTCAAGCGATTTAATTAATAGTTCGGCTGTCGCAAGATTAGTAGCCAGTGGAATATTATGCATATCACAAAGCCTTACAACATTATTGACATCAGGCTCATGAGTTTTGGAGGTTAACGGATCACGAAGAAAGATGACGAGATCCATTTGATTGTGTTCAATCTGGGCACCAATCTGCTGTTCGCCCCCTAAATGTCCGGCAAGGAACTTGTGTACATTCAGATTTGTAACCTCTTCTATCAGCCTTCCGGTGGTCCCTGTCGCAAATAATTCATTTTTACTTAAAATTCCCCGATAAGCAATGCAGAAATTCTGCATTAATTTTTTCTTAGCATCATGCGCTATCAATGCAATATTCATATTGCAACCCTCCCTGCTATTTTAAAATACCCTTATATAGACTCACCTTAATCATTATACATCATTTTTCTTTGCATTGTAACCCCACATTTAAAACAAATCCAATCCCAATAAAGGAACTTACCAAAGAGGAAAGTCCATAACTGACAAAAGGAAGAGGAAGGCCTGTATTTGGCAGAAGGTAAGTAACAACACCGATATTTACAAAGCCTTGAAATCCGATCATAGCACCAATCCCGGATGCAATGATGGTTCCGGCAATATCCTTGGCACGCCTTGCAGTTAACAGGCATTCAATGCTGATCAGCAGAACAAGAATTATGACTGTGCATGTGCCGATAAAACCGAACTCCTCTCCTATAACAGCAAAAATAAAGTCAGTCTGTTGCTCCGCAATAAAATCAGCATTTTTAACGGAGCTGATCTGGTTATTTTTGTAGCCTTTACCGGACAACTGTCCGGAGCCGATCGCCATAACAGAATATTCTTGTTGATAGCCTTCTGCATTGGAATATTCTTCTTTGTTCAGGAAGGCAATAATTCTGTTTTTCTGATAATCGCTGATAATCTTCTGATCAGGCTGCATAATTAAAACAAAAAGGATAACTGCTGCAGGAATGGCAATTGCAAAACAGCCACCGATTACTTTCCAGCTCAGCCCTCCTGTAAATAAGATCACACAGAAAATCAGACAGATAATTATAGTTGTCGATAAGTCCGGCTGTTTATATACAAGAACTGCCGGTATGGCAAAAAGGATAATGCTTAGGGAAAGATATTTAAAAGTGTTAAGCTTCTCCTTATGCAAAAAAATAAATTGTGCAAAAAAGAGAATAATAAGTATCTTTGCCAGCTCTGATGGCTGGAATTGAATTCCCATGATGGAAACCCAGCGCTGTGCACCATTTCCTTCTTTCCCTTTAAAGATAACAAGGATCAGTAATGCCAGATTTAACAAGTACATGACCCAGTAAAGCTTAAGGATCACCGAATAGTCAAAAAGAGATATAACGATCATCAGGAAAACACCAAATGCGAAACCGGCAAGCTGCCGTTTCTGAAGCGAAGGCTCAGCGCTGCCAACGGCGATAATTCCGATTACTGCAAGCAGGATTACCATGATTGCAAGCTTAAAATTGTAATGTCGTATCCGATATCGTCTTAACATATTTTTTACCTTTCCGGTTTTATCAGTTTACGTTCTTGTGAAGATCCAAAATAGGGATATTGGCATATAAGGTGGGAATTTTATCTCTTCCCTTTCTGTCTGTTTTGGAAATTTGGATTTCCATGCTTTCCGTATCGATCTTCATATATTTTGATATTACCTTTGCAATGTCCGTTTTTATCATTTCCATCATTTCCGGAGAACAATTTACCCTGTCGGAAATAAGGAGTATTTTTAATCGATCCTTTGCAATTTCTCTTGATTTTCTGCGGCTGAAAAAGTTTCTGATTCCCATATGATCACCCCCTAATTTTTACGGAAAATTCCTGACATTTTTGTCCAGAAGGAAACGCCTTTTTCAAACTCAAGAAAAGGAATATCCTTTCCGACAATCCGATAGCATATATTCTGATACGCTTTCCCTGCCAGTGTGCAGTTTCCGACTAAGGGTTCTCCTTGATTGGTGGCGATGACAACGTTCTCATCATCCGGCACGATACCAATCAGATTAATTGCAAGAATATCCACTACATCAGCAGCACTCATCATATCCCCGCGTTTTACCATATCAACCTTCAGCCTGTTGATGATCAGATCAATCTGGGTAAATTCATTTGCTTCCAGAAGGCCGATAATTCTGTCAGCATCTCTGATGGCTGAGACCTCCGGAGTGGTAACAACAAGGGCTCTGTCAGCGCCGGCAATTGCATTTTTAAAGCCCTGTTCAATGCCAGCAGGACAATCGAGAATAATATAGTCAAACTGCTCTCTGAGCTGATTGATCATTTTGACCATCTGCTCAGGATTCACTGCTGTTTTGTCCTTTGTCTGTGCCGATGGCATTAAGTAGAGGCTTGGATAACGTTTATCTTTGATCAATGCCTGCTTGACTCTGCATTTACTTTCTACGACATCTACAAGATTGTAAACGATTCTGTTTTCCAATCCCATAACAACATCAAGATTGCGCAGGCCGATATCCGTATCGATCATAACAACCCGCTTGCCCATGGCAGCAAGACCTGTTCCTACGTTTGCAGATGTGGTGGTCTTTCCCACACCGCCTTTCCCTGATGTGACGACAATTACTTCACTCATACATAACCTCCATAATGAATTAATATCGTCCCCTGAGAAAGCCTTTAAACGGGCAATTCACTCAGTAATTCTTTTGTAATGGGATCAACTACGATCCTGTTATTCCTGATATATGCAATTTTAGGATGGACCTTGGGCTTAATCGACCATCTGGTCCCTTTCTCTTTCGATTGATATATGAAATCACCGATTTTTAGATTTTCCGGTGACATTTCAAGCGCTGCGATGAAATGACCCTTGCTTCCGTTTCCACCAGCATAGGCTTCACCAAAAAGTCCACCGAGAACAATGATATCTTTTGCAGATATTATAGCAGAGCCGGGATATACATCACCTAAAATCACAATGCTGGATTCTGTTTCAAGGATCTGACCGTTTTTTAGAGTTCCCTTGTAAAATTGTCCCGATTCCGTATCGGCCCCGGCTGCATAGGGATCCGACTGTTGGAGTGCCTTGACAAAATGCTGGTTGGTGGTTTCATCCTCTGCTACAAGGCAAATGATATTCAGATCGGAATTTTGTGAGATCGTATCAAGGATCTGCTGTTCTTCTTTATCTGTAAGGGTTCTCCCTTTTATGGAAAGAGCCATTTTTGCATCCTTAAAAAAACTGCTTGACGCTCTGAATTTATCTGCAATATCATTCAATAGTAATGCGAAGGAAAGCTCCGGATCCAAATATAGTATAATTCCATTGGGGAAGCTCTTGATGATTACTGAATTTTTCAAGATTTTTTGCTCCTTTTAGCTCTTAATCCGTAACAGTTGTACTTGCTGTAATCTGTGATGCTGTTCCGGTAATGATCTCATCCTCTTGAGCAAGATCAAAATAATATTTAATAATATCCTTTGTTGTCTGGGCGGCATAGCTTGAAGAATAACCGTAGGCAATTCGCGTAGTGATTGCAATTTCAGGTTCTTCATAAGGGGCATAACAAACAAACAAGGCATGATTGGCACGATTTTTGTTCTCCTCGGCTGTACCTGTTTTTCCGGCAACCTTAATCGAAAGATCGTTGTAGTAAGCGTTATTTTCAACAACCTGACGCATACCCAGGTGAATGGCATTCCAATAAGAATCTTTCATCTCAATGGTATTGCGAACCTCTGCACTTCTGTCTTCAAGTAAATTACCACTGTGATCCGTAATTTTGTCAATCAGGGTAAGGTTATAGCAGGTTCCGCTGTTGGCTACCGTTGTTACATAACGTGCCAAACCTACAGTTGTATAGTTGTTAGTTCCCTGTCCAATTGCAGAACGAACTGCATCCTCTGTAGATACCTGCGGTGTCGACTCTTCAATTTCTATGCCTGAAGTTTCGGTAAGACCATACAAATCGGCGTAAGCTTCCAGTCTCTTTAAACCGGCATCTGAAGAATAAGTATCGCCAACCATTCCAAGCCGATAGCCAAGCTCATAAAAGAACATATTGCAGGAATGACGAATCGCACCTGTTACATTCAGAGAACCGTGACTGCCTTTCCCATAAATCCAACATGCGGCAGGGGGACTGACAGTATCGAAAAGGCCGGTACACCGGAAGGTTGTCTGCGTATTGATAATTCCTTCCATTAATCCGGCAGTAGAGGATACCATTTTAAAAGTGGATCCGGGAGCGGTCTTTTG
The DNA here is from genome assembly GCA_018384375.1 of Lachnospiraceae bacterium. GTDB lineage: Bacteria > Bacillota > Clostridia > Lachnospirales > Lachnospiraceae > Suilimivivens. The sequence goes on along the minus strand of JAHAYJ010000042.1, from coordinate 114,516 downwards.
GTATGTGGCGTAATTAATCATTGGCTCCGAAAGATCATTTCGCAACTGATTAAAGTATTCAGCGTCAACACCATTTGCCATTTTGTTTATATCATATCCCGGATAAGAAACAAGAGCCAGGACATCTCCGGTATTGACATCTGTGATAACCATGGAAGCAGAATGAGGATCCAGAGCAAGCTGCGCAGGGGTAATGTCCAGATTCCTGATACGATTCATCATAAATGTGTAGGCAGAAATTGCACCGCGACTGAACTGTTGCTCCTCCGCCTGAGTGATTTCCACAACGCCCTGCTCTAACAGGATCTTACAGATCTGCGTTCCTGATATGACATCCTTTTTAATCATAAACCGGTAGATTTTTTTTGTAAAATCTGAATCATCATCAAGCTGCGCCAAAATATATTCTACAATTTTAGCATAAATCTGTTCAGAATCAGAATATTGTCCTTCCAGTTCCAGCTTGACAACATCAATCCAGTTCATGGCAATACAGTATTTCAGATATTCATTCAAACTGATTACTTCATCAGTTGTCCAGGCAATATAAGTAGGATCATCTCTGTCAACCTTTTCGGATACAATAATTCCGTCTTCATACAGCATTTCGGCAATATAGCTTTCATAAACCTGATACTCCATATCCAGCTTTTCATAAGCGGTAGGGGAAACCATCAGTTCTTTTTCCAGTGCTGCTAAAACATCAGCTTTCCGGGAAAGGTATTTATCATAAACAAGCTTTTCTGTCTCACCGGCATCCGCAGAGTTGAAATGTTCTGTATTGATAATAGAGTTGTTGATCAGCGCAAAATACACATCATAAATCGGAATTTTAATTTTGCTGCTGCTGACCTTTGAAGCATCAAATTCTTTGGCATTGATGATGTTTGTACACAAGATACCTGCAAGATGCTCTTCAAGAACCTTATATGCAGCAATCTGCAGGTCTTTATCAATGGTTAGATAAACATCATTACCGGCAATAGGTTCCACATAATTTGTTGTATCGGTAACCTTGCCAACACTGTTTACAAAAATGACTTCACTTCCCTTTGTGCCCTGAAGATAGCTTTCCATTGATTTTTCAATTCCAAGCTTCCCAACGGTATCATTCAGATCATAAGAGTGCGCGGTGTCAGTTACCTGAAGTTCTTCCAGATCCTCCTGGGATACTTTTCCTGTATAACCGATTATCTGGGAAAAATAAATGCTGTCAACGTATTTACGGATTGTATCCTCAACAATGGAAACCCCTTCAAGTTCAGCATTATTTTCCATAACAACAGCAACTGTTTTTTCACTGACATCCGTGGCAACTGTAGTGGCAATATATTTCTGGTAATTGTTAGTACTCATATCATAACGAATCGTAAGAATCTTTAATATCTCATCTTTCGTATAGCCGTTTCCCGGTACAAAATCAGCCTTTAATGTATCTTCCGTATATTGACCGATTCTAAACTTGTCCCATCCGCAGAGATAATCAACGACCTCCTGTGCTGTGGCAGTCCGCTCTTTTTCTTCCAGCTTATCAATCGTAGTATGTCCGTACACATCGGCCAGAAAGCGATATAGCTGAGTTCCCTCAACGGTAAAAGAATACCGTCCATTCTTGTCCAGAACGATCTTAAAATCGCTTACAATCTTGTCTCCATTGTTTTCAATCATCTGAATCAGCTTGTAAATCGTGGTGTTTAAATTTAGATTTTTCAGCTTGCCGCTTTCATAAACATCTTCTATTGTAACTGAGTGTGCAAGCTCATTATAAGCAAGCAGATTCCCGTTTCTGTCATAAATACAGCCACGACTCCCTTTGATGGTGCGTTCCTTCATTATTTTCATCTGAAAGGAATCAAGATACTCTTCGCCGTGAACAATTTGAAGGTCAAAAACTCTGTTAATCATAATGCCGCATATCGCAATTAGAATTAAAATCAGAACAAAGACTCTGGAGGTCACCATATTGATAAAATTTTCTTTAAAATTCTCAAACAAATTTACGTGCACTCCTTTTTTCTGAATTCTCCAGTTTCTTGTTGATCCATAAAATAAGAGGATACAATAACAATGTAATCAAAATGGTATATACCATTTCCGGTAAAATAATATGGAGAAAATAGTATCCAATCTGAAAGCGTCCTCTCATTAAGAACAAGATAGTATAATAGATAAATCCATAAGCAAGATCGCTGATCAGAATCAAAAACAGAGGAAGCTTGATATCCTCGGGATAAAAAATGCTGTGGAATTTTCCGTTTGCATAACCTATGTACATATAGATCATGGCATTCAGTCCAAGAACACTGGCAAAAAAAATATCAATGAGAAGACCACAGAAAAAACCAAACAACAGACCGGTCCTCTCTCCCCGCATAAAGCCAAAGGAGGCTGTGAGAATAATCAGCAGATTCGGTACAATTCCCCCAAAGTCCAGCCATTGAAATACCGTAGTCTGTAACAGGAAACAGGATATTATCAATAAAACAGATACGAATAATCTTTTCAAATCAGTTACTCTCCTACTGTCTGTTTCAGTTCTGTAATGACCAGAACCTCTTCAAGATGCTCAAAATCCACAGCGGGCGTTATTAATCCTGACTTGGTAAGGTTATTGGAATCCACATTGATACTGGATATGTAACCGATCAGGATGCCCGGTAAATATTTGTCGCTCACATTGGAAGTGACTATTTTATCTCCTTCTACCACTCGGTCTGCACTGTCGATCAGCTTTTCGAAGCTGATAACACCATCTGCATAGAGTTCCAGATCACCACAGACGATCAGATTATCAGAGGTAGACAGTACCATCCCGCTGGTATTGGAATTATCATCAATAATAGACATGACTTTTGACCAGTTGGGACCTACATCTACAATTCTGCCTACGAGTCCGCTGCCTGCCATAACATTCATATCAATCATAAGACCATCGTTTGAACCTTTGTTAATGACAAAAGAATGAAACCAGTTACCGGAGTCTTTTGCAATAATCCGTGCGCCGATTTTATCATATTCATCATACTGAGAATCAAGCTCATAAAGCTCCCTCAAGTTGGTAAGCTCGTATCGATCCTGTTGAAGCTTTATATTTTCCATAGTCAATTCATCTATCTGTGATTTTAATTGTTCATTCTCACTGATCAGGGAACGAATCTGGACAAGTTCATCAGAACGCGTATTCAGCCAGCTTCCTGCTTTGCTGATGCCGTCCTGAAGAGGTGCAATCAAAAAGCCTCCCACCGCACTGATAGGCGCGCTTAATATATTGGTGCTGAAAGTTAGTGCTATTAAACCCGTGCATAATAATGTTAAAATAAAAAGGAGATATTTACCGGGTAATGTAAACTTCTCTCCTTTTTTCTTTACAATTGGACTCATTTGTTCATTCCTTCAATTGAATAAGCCACTGACTTATAATTATCATCTTTAATGATCTTGGAAAGCCCCAGTGCAACACTGGTAATCGGATTTTCCGAAATATTTACCTTTAGACCGGTTCCCTTTTGTACCAGCTTGGCCAGGTGATTTACCTGAGAGGCTCCACCGGTAAGATAGACACCATGTCTGTAAATATCCGCAGCTAATTCCGGTGGTGTTCTTTCCAGAATGATCTTAATATTATCAATAATTGTATGGAAATGCTCCACAAGTGCCTCATCGATCAGTGTAGTAGGAAGTTCACGCTCTACCGGAAGACCTGTAACGATATCTCTTCCATAGACAACAGCTCCCTTACCTTCTTTTTCAAGGTCTGCAGATGCCATTTTTACACTTTCAGCAGTTTTGCCGCCGATGATCAGACTGAATTCTTTTCTTACAGCAGCCCGGATTGCCTCATCAAATTTCTGACCGCCTACTTTAATCAAACGGCTAAGCACAATGCCACCAAGTGATAAGATTGAAATTTCAGTTGTGTCAAAGCCCACATTGACAATCAAAACTCCCTGAGAGTTTTTTACATCAATGTCAAGGCCCAGCCCATCTGCGACTGCTTTTTCGACAACAAGTATCCTCCTTGCTTTCACCCCGGCATCCCGGATTAAGTCATAAAAGGCACGCTTTTCAACTTCTGTTACATCTGTAGGTACCGCAATATAATAATCGGCAGGTTTCACATTGCTTCTGGTCAGATCATTAAGAAAGTATTTGATCAAAAGCTCCATATTTTTAATATCTGCAATTACCCCGTTAGACAATGGGTAAGAAATATGAATATTTCCAGGTGCCTTTTCATACATTTCAAAAGCGGAATCACCATAGGCAAACAAGGTTTTTTTATTCTCGATTGCAATCATGTTTTTTTCCACAAGAATGGTGTCATCTGTGCGGTTATATATCTTGATGTTACTGGTCCCAAGGTCAATACCAAAAGCATTATTGGACAAAATAAGTACCCCTTTCTATAATAACTCTTCTTCTTTTAAACTGGTATAAATGCCATCCCCTAATATAATGTGATCAACAAGGGGAATATCCATCAGTTCACCGGCTTCCTTTATCTTACGTGTAATCAGGATATCCTGCCTGCTGGGTTTCGGATCGCCGCTTGGATGGTTGTGCAGAAGCATAATGTGGCTCGCTCTGACTTTTAATGCACGAATAAAGACATCCCTTGTGGAAAGTAATGAAGAATTGACAGTTCCCAGTGATATCATATATTCTTCAATAAATTGCAGTTTATTATCCAAAAGCAATAACAATATTTTTTCTTTTTCCTGATGCCGCATTTCTTCCATATAATATTCTGCGACAGAACGGGGAGAATCAAATTTAAGCTTTCCGGATGCCTTTTCTCTGGACATGCGTACAGCAATTTCTGCCATGCATTTCAGCTTAACTGCTTTTACTTCCCCAATTCCGGGAATTTCCTTAAGCTCCTGCAGAGAAAGATGATGCAGGCAATTAAGTCCTTTATCGCTTCCGTTTGTTTTTCTGAGAATTCTTTTTGCAAGCTCCAGCGCAGAAAAGCTCCGGGTGCCTGTCCTTAAAATAATTGCAATAAGCTCAGCATCAGAAAGAGCCTCAGGGCCTAAAGCTATAAATTTTTCATAAGGCATATCCTGCCTTAATGAATTCTTAGCAGTCATTCATTTCCTTTCCGATCCCTTCTCTCAAACCGGAGCGCAAAAGAAAAATGTCTAAATAATACGATATATGATTATGCCAATTGCAATCCCAATGATACTTGCAACGGTAATCTTAATGGTAAGTCCAAAAGTGATACACATAATACCGATATCAAAAACAATTGGATTGGATAGACCAAAGGTCTGACCATAATTCAGCCATGTACTTGGGAACAGATTCCCGATGAAACCACCTATCACTATACCGGCTAGAATCAAAAGGAAACATGCCCAATTATTCTTACGCATTCAGGTCCCTCCCGTAATTCTTTTGTATACAGGGTTAACCCCATAACCAACATTTATATTAACACAATTGATAATTTATGTATACTGATTTCATGGATTTTTTATAAGTTTCGTTTGCCAAAATCTTTCGTAATAATTCCTTTTTCCACTAATTTCTGCATACTTTTCATAATACCGAATTTCCCGTGCTGCCAGGTAAGCCCCCCTTGAAAATAAACAGCATAAGGAGGCTTTATGGGACCGTCAGCGCTTAACTCAATGGAAGAACCGGATACAAATGCTCCGGCAGCCATAATAACCGGGCTGTCGTAACCGGGCATGTCCCAGGGTTCTGGAGTAACATGCCCGTCTACCGGTGCTGCCTGCTGAATGCCCTGACAGAAAGCAATCACTCCGTCCGGATTCCCAAAGGTGACAGCCTGTATAATATCGTGCCTGCTTTCCTTACCATTCGGAACAACAGAAAATCCAAGCGCTTCATAAAGATTTGCCGCAAAAATTGCTGATTTTAGTGCATTTGCAGTTACAGACGGCGCAAGAAAAAGTCCCTGATAAAATGCAGGAAGTGCCTGAAGGGAAGCACCCACCTCTTTTCCGAGTCCGGGGGAGGTAAGACGATAAGCAGCATTATCGATACAGTCTTTTTTCCCTGCAAGATAGCCGCCGATCGGTGCCAGTCCGCCACCAGGATTCTTGATCAGAGAACCGACTACAAGGTCTGCACCAACATCAGAAGGTTCTTTGATCTCAGTGAATTCTCCATAGCAATTATCTACCATACAGATGATATCCGGCTTAATTCCTTTGATAAACGCAATTAATTCACCGATCCGGTCAACAGATAAGGTAGGTCTTGTCTGATAGCCTTTTGAACGCTGTATCGTTACAAGCTTAGTCTTTTCGTTAATCGCTTTGCGGATATTTTCAAAGTCAAAGTTTCCGTCTGAGAGCAGATCGACCTGTTTGTAACTGATACCGTATTCTTTTAAAGAACCTTTGGAGGGACGGATACCTATCACTTCTTCAAGAGTATCATAGGGCTTACCCACCGGAGAAAGCAATTCATCTCCGGGACGCAAATTGCTCATCAGGGCAAGGGCAAGGGCATGCGTTCCACAGGTGATCTGCGGCCTTACCAGTGCCTCTTCGGTATGAAAGATGTCTGCATAAACTCTTTCCAGCGTTTCTCTCCCCAGATCACTGTATCCATATCCGGTTGTGCCAAGCAGACATGCTTCACTGACCTGATTTTTCTGCATGGCGTGAATAACCTTCAACTGGTTATATTCAGAAAGAATATCAATTTCTTCCCATCTTGGCTTCAGAGAATTCCAGATCTTATCGCAATAATCATAAACCTCTTTGGAAATTCCCATTTCCTGATATATTTCCCAATTTTCTTTTCCTGCTTTTATCATAAATGTTCCTTTCCGCTTAAAGATTGATTTTTGATAAATGTTTTTCCATAAAATTCAGGATACGGGAATCATCATGCTGAAATTCCGGCTTGTTCACCCATATGACATTCCGCTCTCTCCGAAACCAGGTGAGTTGTCTTTTGGCAAAATGTCTGGTATCACGTTTGATCAGATAAACAGCTTCCTCCAGGGAACATTTGTTATCAAGATAATCCAGAATTTCCTTATAACCCAATCCCTGCATGGATACCATCTGCCTGTGGTATCCCATTTCACGAAGCTTTCTTACCTCTTCCACAAGACCCTCCGCAAGCATAGCATCCACGCGCAGATCAATTTTTTGATAAAGCTTTTCCCGATCATCATTCAGCACAAAATAACAAAATGCATAAGGGGATTCCTTCTGGCGTTCTGTTTGGTTGTGCGTTGATATAGGATATCCATTTAACTCATAAAATTCAAGAGCACGGATCATTCGTTTTCTGTTATTCGCATGAATGCTTTCGGCTGATTCAGGGTCAACAGCCTTCAGCCGTTCATGTAAAAATTCATTTCCATGTTGTTCTGCTTCCTGCTCTAGTCGTATTCGTATTCCGGTGTGATCCTTTTCCTCAGAAAAATTAATGTCATATAAGAGCGCCTGGATGTAAAAGCCTGTTCCTCCTACGACGATTGGGATGTGTTTCCGGTCATAAATGCCATTCATGGCTGCCTTGGCCATTTCCTGAAAACGAAAGACATTGAATTCTTCATCCGGCATCAGCACATCAATCAGATGATGGGGAATCTGTTGCATTTCTTCTTTCTTGATTTTTGCTGAACCGATATCCATATATCGGTATATCTGCATGGAATCTGCTGAAATGATTTCTCCGCCAACACGCTTTGCAAGCGCTACCGATAAAGCACTCTTTCCTACAGCAGTCGGACCGGTAAGAATAATCAGCTTCTTTTTTTCATTCATATGTTTTTCCTGCCATCAGACAATCCGTTTAAATTTTTTTTCAATTTCATATTTACTCATGGAAATGATAGTTGGTCTTCCGTGAGGACAGTGATAAGGATTCTCAAGTGTCAGCAGCTCATCGATTAACGCCTGCACCTCCTGACAGCTTAATAACTGGTTTCCTTTAACCGCCGCCTTGCATGCCATGGAGGCAAGCTTTTGCAGTATGACCTCCGGATTTCCCTTTATGGGATTCTCGGAAAGCTCATCCAGTATTTCCATAAAAAAGCTCTTTTCATTACAGCCGTATAAATCCGAAGGAATGCTTCTTATTGCATAGGAACCACCTCCGAACTCTTCGATTTCGAAGCCAAGAGCGGAGAAATATTCTGTAAATTCAACAAGGAGTTCTTCTTCCTTTCCGGTAAGACTGACAACAACCGGTGGATTTATCATTTGAGAAGAAATTGTTTTTTCCCTGAGTTCTTTTAAAAGACGTTCATATTTTACTTTCTCATGGGCTGCATGCTGATCCATGATAAGAAGCTTATCCCGAAAAGCAATCAGCCAATAAGTGTCAAATAGCTGACCTAAAATACGGTATTCTTCCCGCGCATTTGCTGATAAAAATTTCTCTTCAAAAAAATTGAGCTGTGTCGGTTTTTCTACGAGAATATGCTGGTCTGCTTTGATTACATTTGCATGAATTCCTTCATTTTCACCTGCAGAATCCTCACAGCTACCACCAATCACCCTGTTAAATGCCATTTTTTGCAAAAAATCCGCCACTTTTGGCTCGGAAGGAAATTCTATGTCTGCAGCAGCAACCGGCTGATTATCTGCTTTGCCATGTGCAGCATAAGCTTCTGATTCCTCTCTGAGCAGGGAAGTTCTCTGCACTTCAAAGGGTTCCGGAGTGCTTTTGATAACTGGCCTGCTGTCTGACTCTTCCATCAGCTTAATGGAAGGAATCAATTCCTGTTCTTTCATACATTTCGAAACAGCCAGTGAAAGAATATCAAAAAAACGGTTTTCCTGAAGAATTCTAATCTCCATTTTTGCAGGATGGACATTGACATCAACTGAAGACGGACTCATGGTAAAATGTAACACAAAGAATGGAAATTTATGTTGCATCAGATAGGCTCTATAGCCCTCTTCTACAGCTCTGGTAATGATATCGTTTTTGACATAACGTCCGTTGACAAAATAAGTCTCAAAATTGCGGTTGGAACGGTTCAACTGCGGTTTTCCGAGAAATCCCGACACCTGAAAGCTCTTATCCTGAAAGGAAAAAGGAATCAGGGTATCTGTTGTCTCTCTTCCGTAAATTCTATAGATAATTTCCTTTAAGTCACCATTTCCGGAGGTGTGAAAACGAACCTGACCATTGTTAATGAATTTAATGGATATGTCCGGATGTGATAAAGCAAGGTGTTCCATCATATCAGAAACATAGCCGCCTTCCGTTTGAGGCTGCTTTAAAAACTTTTTCCTCACAGGGGTATTGAAAAAAAGATTACGGACCAGAAACGTGGTACCGGACGGTGCACCAATCTCCTCTAGGTCCTCTTCCTGCCCACCTGAAATGGCATACCGGATTCCGGTAAGCTCCTGCTTCGTTTTGGTAATGACTTCTACCTGGGAAACCGCTGCAATGCTGGAAAGAGCCTCGCCACGAAAGCCAAGGCTTTCTGTGTGATTTAAATCTTCTATGGAGGTGATCTTGCTGGTAGCATGACGTAAAAAAGCCTTTTTTAATTGATCCTTTTCAATACCACAACCATTATCCGTTACACGGATCAACGAAATTCCCCCATCCTTAATTTCGGCGGTAATTGCGCTTGCCCCGGCATCTATTGCATTTTCTGTCAGTTCCTTTACAACATTTAGAGGGCGTTCCACCACTTCTCCCGCAGCAATTTTATCAATTGTGCTTTGACTTAAAAGATTTATTTCCGGCATAATTCCTCACCTTCTGCCACATGTATGCGGCAAATCACCACCTGTTTTTCAGCTTGTTTTGAAGCCGATATAAGGTATTTAAGGCATCTAACGGCGTAAGATTGGTCACATCAATTTCTTTTAACTCATTAATGACATCCTCATCCGTCACAGTATCAAAAAGCGACATTTGACTTAAGTCAACTTCATCATATTTGACAGGCTTATGCCTGGTGTCCTTCTGATCAATAGCTATACTTTGTACTTTTTCCAGAATATCATTATCGCAGAGCTGCGCAACGATTTCTTTTGCACGATCAATTACCATATCCGGTACACCGGCAAGCTTTGCGACTTGAATACCGTAGCTTTTGTCTGCACCGCCTTTGATGATCTTTCGCAAAAATACGATATCATCACCCTTTTCCTTCACAGCAATACAATAGTTGTTAACATTGCTCATTTTGCCTTCAAGCTCAGTCAGTTCATGATAATGGGTGGCAAATAAGGTCTTGGCACCGAGCAGCTTTTTGTTGCTGATATGTTCGATGACTGCCCATGCAATGCTTAAACCGTCAAAGGTTGAAGTACCTCGTCCTATTTCATCAAGAACCAACAGACTTTGGGACGTGGCATTTCGCAATATATTTGCAACTTCATTCATTTCTACCATAAAGGTACTCTGACCGCTGGCAAGATCGTCAGAGGCTCCGACTCGGGTAAAGATGCGATCTACCATCCCGATATTTGCAGTGGCAGCCGGGACAAAACAGCCGATCTGTGCCATCAGAACGATCAGTGCGACCTGTCTCATATAAGTAGATTTTCCTGCCATATTGGGCCCGGTGATCACAGCTACACAGTATTTGTTATTGTCAAGATAGGTATCATTGGAAATAAACATTTCACCGGATAACATTTGTTCCACCACCGGATGCCTTCCGCCTTTGATATCAATAACACCCTTTTCGTTCATCGTCGGTCTTACATAATGATTGCGCTCTGCAACAACGGAAAAGGATGCAAAAACATCAAGTCTGGCAACTGCTTTTGCGGTTCTCTGGATACGCTCCATTTCTCCTGCTATCGCATCCCGGATTTTTACGAACATATCATATTCCAATGTAAAAAGCTTATCCTCTGCATTTAAAATGGTATCCTCAAGCTCTTTTAACCTACTGTTGGTATACCGCTCTGCATTTGCCAGAGTCTGCTTCCTGATATAATCGTCCGGGACCAGTTCCTTGTAGGAGTTGGTTACTTCAAAGTAATAGCCAAATACTTTATTATATCGAATTCGTAAATTTTTGATTCCTGTCCGTTCTCTGTCTTCCTCTTCCAGCTTCGCAAGCCAGTCCTTGCCCTCTGTTTTTGCATTCCTAAGCTTATCAATGGTATCGTCAAAACCATTCTTGATGATACCCCCTTCTTTGATTGCAATCGGGGGATCCTCCTCAATAGCATTTTCGATAAGGGCACAAATATCGGAAAGATCATCAATTTCCTCTCTGATATCGGTCAACAGCTCAGCATCAAAATCACCCAACAATGTCTTAATGTGTGGAAGCATCTGAAGGGAATTGCGGAAGGCAATAAGATCACGAGGATTTGCTGTTTTATAGCTTACCTTTCCGAGCAGCCGTTCCAAATCATAAATCGGATTCAGGTATTCCCGGATCTCATCCCGGTTGATTGCCTGCTTTGACAAGGCTTCTACGGCATCCAGACGTTTTTCAATCTGCTGTCGGTCAATCAGTGGTTGTTCAATCATTTGTCTGAGTGTTCTTGCACCCATGGCTGTCTTGGTTTTGTCCAGTACACCGAGTAAAGAACCTCTTTTCTGCTTTTCTCGTAGTGTTTCCGTCAATTCCAGATTTCTTCTGGTTGAACTATCAAGCAGCATATATTTACTGGTGAGATATGGATATAAATGAGTAAAATGGTCGAGTGATGTAGTTTTCTGCGTATCTGTCAGATAAAGCATCAGCGCACCTGCTGCGATCAGTCCGGATGGAAAATCTTCAATCCCCATTCCCTGTAAAGTTGTAACATGAAAATGTTTTAGCAGGCTTTTTCGACAACGGTCTTCGTCAAAGAAATGTGGCTCCAACGGATAAACTGCAATGTGCATTCTTCCCTTTAAGTCTTCTATATCTACGCCGCTTACCAGAAAAGCGTCATTACAGATGATCTCACTTGGGGTATATTTATTAACTTCATCCAACAACTTTTTCGTATCCTCGACCTCTGTCAGGTAATACTCTCCGGTTGTGACATCAGCAATGGAAATACCGGTTCTTCCTTGAAAAAACGCAATACTCATCAGAAAGTTGTTTCGGCTTTCATCCATGTTCTGGACATTCAGATTCGTGCCCGGTGTTACAATTCTTACCACATCACGTTTGACAAGTCCTTTTGCAAGCTTGGGATCTTCAAGCTGTTCGCAGATAGCGACCTTATAGCCCTTGGAAACTAACTTATTGAGATAACTGTCCACAGCATGATAGGGAATTCCACACATGGGGGCACGTTCTTCGAGACCACAGCTTTTGCCGGTCAGTGTGATTTCCAGTTCCTTTGAAGCGGTAAGAGCATCATCAAAAAACATTTCATAGAAATCTCCCAGCCGGTAAAAAAGGATACAATCCTTATATTCTTTTTTGGTTTCCAGATACTTCTGCATCATGGGTGTCATTTCAGCCATATTTTCTCCATCCGTTTATGTATGAAAAATCAGATCATCTGTTCACTGCATTCCTTTGCACGCAGTAGTGCATCATCTATATGTGCACAAAAATTTTCAGCACCAACAGCATCATAAAAACCGGATTTTTGCATTACCTTCATGGGCTGCTCGTTTACGTGGGATAACACAAGCTGTACATTGGCTTTCCTGCAAGAATCAAGGAGCTGCTCAAGATTATGCATAGCTGTCGCATCAATAGCACTGACACTCCTCATGCGGATAACCAGGCATTTGGTATTGTCATAAAAACTGATACGAAGCAACTTTTCCGCTGCTGCAAAAAACATAGGACCACTGATCTCATAAACCAGTGTGTTTTCGGGAACTGCCTTTAATTCGATGGAATCAGGATCATTTTCTCCTTCAATATACTTCCAGCCTTCAATCTGCGTCACATCACTCATACGCTTCATGAATAGGATCGCAGCAAAAACAATTCCTACTTCAATAGCAATTACTAGATCAAAAACAACAGTAAGGAAAAAGGTTACCAGTAAAACAGCAATATCACTCTTAGGTGAAGTCTTAATCAGATAAGCGAATTCCTTATAGCCGCACATATTGTAGGCTACCATGAAAAGGATTGCTGCAATGGCAGGCATGGGAATCAATGCTGCATAAGGCATTAAAATAACCAGTATTAAAAGAAGCACAACCGCATGTACCATGCCGGAAACAGGCGTACGTCCTCCATTTTTTACATTTGCGGCTGTTCTTGCTATTGCACCGGTTGCCGGGATGCCTCCAAACATAGCAGAAAAAATATTACCCGCTCCCTGTGCAACAAGCTCCATATTGGAGTTGTGTCTTGAATTGATCATGCTGTCGGATACAACACAGGATAATAAGGATTCCACAGCAGCCAGAATTGCAATGGTAAGTGCATTTCCAAATTGGGAGCGGATCAAATCAAAGCTGATAACAGGTAAGGAGAACATTGGCGGTTTGTTGGATATTTCATAAAGCGTTCCGATGGTATTTACCTTAAGCTTCAGGCCACTAACCAGAACAATTCCCAGAATAACGGCTAACAGGGACGCTGGTATCGCCATGATGACTGCACCGGCCCTGCCGGAAAGCTTTTTCCCAAGTAAGGGCCAGAGAATCAATACTGCGAGACAAAGTATTCCGACTATCAGGGCCTGTACATTGAGTGTTCCAATATTCTGCATCACCGCCTTCAGCTTTTCCATAGTCTCTACCGGACTGGTGCCTTTCGGATAGGACAGCCCCAGAAAATCCTTAATCTGACCAATGGCAATAGTAACTGCAATGCCTGCGGTAAAGCCGGTGGTTATTGTGTAAGGGATAAAACGGATAAGGCTTCCCAGCCGTAATAACCCCATGATAATTAACAGAATTCCAGCCATAATTGTTGCAACAGCAAGTCCCTCAAGACCACTGGTAGCGACGATACCGGCAACAATTGTAGCAAAGGCAGCTGTTGGACCGGAAATCTGTACCCGGCTTCCACCGAGAAATGAGATAACAAAGCCAGCTACGATTGCCGTGTATAAACCTTTTTCCGGTCCTACTCCGGATGCAAGTGCAAGCGCAATTGATAAAGGCAAGGCTATGATAGCCACAATAATACCAGCAATTACATCCTTGATGAATTGCTCCTTTGTGTAGGTTTTCATCACTGAAAACAACTTTGGTTTTAATTTTTCCATAATACTTCCCTCATAAGTATTTTATTTATCAAAGAATTCATTATCTCTTAACTGCTTCTCCCAGATAATAAAAACCATGACATTCTTTTAAGTATACGGGAACAATTTTCCCGATCAAGGTAGGATCTCCCTCAAAATGGACAATGGTATTGTTGGAAAGCCTTCCGGTAAGAAATCTGTTGTCCTGTTCATTTACCTCTTCCACCAAAGCATCAAGTGTCTGCCCCTGAAGCAGAGCAACACGATCTCTCGCTGTATCCTGTACTACCTTCAGAAGACGATCAAACCCTTCTTTTACAAGCTCTTCCGGCACCTGATTCTCCATTGCAGCAGCGGGAGTTCCGGTACGTTTGGAATAAATAAAGGTAAAGGCATTATCATACTGTACTTTTTTAACGACATCGATCGTTTCATCCACATCACAGGGTTCTTCGCCGGGAAAGCCAACAATAATATCCGTCGTTATGGCAATATCAGGAATTTCCCTTCTGATTTTTGAAGCAAGAGCCAGATACTGCTCTTTGGTATATCTCCGGTTCATAGCACTTAAGATTCTGGTAGAACCGGACTGAAGCGGAAGGTGCAGATGTCTGCATATTTTTTTTGATTCCTTCATGACCTGAATTAATTCATCCGATAAATCCTTAGGATGAGAGGTCATAAAACGGATTCTCTCAAGGCCGTCAATTTTTTCAATTTCACGCAAAAGTTGTGCAAAGGTCATGGGTTGTGCTAAATTTTTCCCGTAGGAATTTACATTCTGTCCAAGAAGCATGATCTCCACAACTCCATCGGCAACAAGTGCCTTAATCTCACGAATGATGTCTTCGGGATTCCGGCTTCTTTCACGACCTCTTACATAAGGAACAATACAGTAGCTGCAAAAATTATTACAGCCAAACATAATATTGATCCCGGATTTAAAGTGATATTTCCGTTCTACAGGAAGATCCTCAACTATTTCATCCGTATCCTCCCAGATATCAATGATCATATCCTCAGACTCAAACATCGCCGTAAGAAGCTCGGCAAATTTATATATATTATGTGTACCAAAAATCAAGTCCACAAAGCGATAGCTTTTTTTGATCTTTTCAATCACAGAGGGCTCCTGCATCATGCATCCGCACAGCGCAATTTTTTTGTGAGGATTTTTCTTTTTCAGACTGTTTAAATGACCAAGGCGGCCATATACACGCTGGTTTGCGTTATCTCTTACAGTACAAGTATTATAAATAACAAAATCAGCATCTTCATCAGAGATGAGCTCATAGCCTGTCTGCTCCAAAATTCCTGCAAGCTTTTCGGAATCTCTGGCATTCATCTGGCAGCCAAAGGTTGTCACACAGCAGGTTGGCTTACGTCCGATGCGATCAGCAAGCTGCGAAACATAACCTCTTGCTTTTTCGATATAAGCTAACTGCCGGTTTGTTTCTTCAGTCCCTGTGAATTTATCAGTTATTTGCATATATTTATTCTCTCCATTTATCCATCAAAATTCGACTACATGATAAAGATAGGAATTTCCAGCTTTGCCGCAGCGTTCCACCACCTGCAGATGATTTAGTATATGGAGAACATTTGAGGCAATTTCCTTTTTCTCTCCGATTGCCTTCCCAAAATCTTTTGCGGTGAAAGGGTCCTTCAGATCGTAAGGAATCAGTTGAACATAGTCTTCAATTCGTTCAAACCTGATTTCTCCCAAAAGCGTTCTGGGAATCCTGTCATATCTGCTGGAGCCTTTTTTTCTGTCATGACTCCATCCGTTCAAAAGCCTGTATTCTTCTATTTCAAGAAGCGGAAAGCACAATTTAAGGTTTGGATCCGAAAGGTGGTTTTTAATCTTATACAACTCATAAAAAGCTCTGTAAACAGAGCCTTTCACGGTACTTTTTCTTGGTTTTGAGCATTCTCCGGTTTCCTCATCGATCCAGTATAAATATTTAATTTGCGGAACAGGATAGACAATCGTTACCGGATAATTGGGTAAAAAACAATCAAGTTTGTTACGCATGCGATTAAACTGAGCCGTTTGAATTTCTATGATTTCTGTTCCAGTATAGATATCAGCAACATATCCGTCAATAGGTATTTCCTGCATATCCTTATCCGGCGCATAATAATCCTTTAAGATAGCATGAAGTGTCTTTTCCTTCAGGGTGCCAATCCCATACCGTTCTCTCTCAACACCAATCACCTTGTTTCTGATTTCCTCAAAGCGCTTATCATCCATTGATAATTATTTCCTTTCAAGAAACAGCTTCCTGGAAATAAAGTTATAGATCATCGTAACGCCCGTTGCAATTATTGCACTTAAGGAAACCATAAGTGACTCAGAGATCAATTCCTGTAATATAGCAATGTGTCTATATGCGCCATCAAAGCATGCATACATGACTGCCTCATTAATCAGAAGTCCGAATGCCGAAAGAATCAGAAATACAGTAAACTCCTTCTTCTTGTCCATCTCTTTTTTGTTAGTAAACACAAACTTAATACTTAAAAGATAATTCACAATTGCAGATACCACAAAGCCAAGAAATTTGGAAATCAGATAATGTACTCCCAAAAAATTTGTAAATCCGGTGGTAATGCCAAAGTCGATAAAAAAGCAAAATACCCCGACAATTCCAAATTTAATGATTTGATTTAATAATTGTTTCATTGTATATGCTCCTTATATAAATTAAAAGCAGAATTGCCACATAGTGTATTATACATGACAATTCCACTTTTTTCATCAACAAAAATTTTTTTCTTGTCTTTTAGTTATTCTGGGAATCCTCACAGCCGCAGGTCGATCCTGAAAAAGAAAGAAATGGTCTTGGCTCTAAACGTCCTTCATTTCTGCATCCGCAGCTACTTTCGCGCTCTCGTCCACGGTCCTGGCAGTCACAATCTCTTTCTCTGTTCCTGTCACAATCCTGATTACGCTCTCTACTCTGACAGCCGCAATCCCTGCTGTCACGTTCTCTTCCATTTCTCGAACAGCCACAGTCTCTGTCGCGTTCACATTCTCTTCCGCTTCCTGCGCATCCGCCGTCACAATCATTCTGCCACATTCCGTTACTTCCGCAACAAAGCAGCAATAACACTAAAATCAGACAATTCATATTATGTCACTCCTTTTTATTCTGCTATATCATATGCAGAAATGAAAAAAGAGTTATTGTAACGATATTATTTATGAAGAAGTTCTCTTCGAATATACGAAAAGGTTTCATTCTCTCCCTTTTCTGCCAGCATATTGAGAAGCCTTTCCAGAAGTTCCTTCGTCTGTGGATGAATAAAGGCATTTTCACGCCCTTTCGAATAATATGCTAAGGGAGCGGCATCTGTGTACTGCGCACCGTTGTAGACTTTACAGGCAGCAATCCGATCCATCAACATTTCAGCTACATACTTTACGGGCATAGGTGCCGGTGCCATACCACCGGCAATTTCTTTTGTGCTGTAATCGATCCAATACTCGTAGTGATGACGGTTTCTGCCCTTATGATGAAGCCATGCAGAGGAATAACCAATGGCTTCTCTTTCCGCATTATTGGGACTTCTGTTACCCTGATAATATTTTGCACCTACAAGGAATTCACTGGGGCTGTATTTCGACAGGTCATGCAACAAGCCCTGTTTATACAGACCTACTTTAAAGCAGCCTTTCATAACAAGGTATCTGTGATAGGTGACGGTTTTAAAATGTTTCCAGACTTTCATTGTTCTGTCTCTTTTCCTTAGCTTGCTTTAGCTTTTTCTTTTTATTTTTTGACTGTTTAGGCGGAAGATAAGGAATCGACTGATAGATAGCAACTGTTCTTCCGTCAAGTGTTACTAAGGTTTCCGTTTCATGCGTTTCTCCTGTAACCATTTCCTTATTTTCGGAAGGCTGCGAAGTATCGGCCAGCTTTATCCATGCACTACCCTTCGGCAATTTGGGAAGTGCAAACCTATGTGGCTCCCAGTGCATGTTAAATACAAAGTAAAAGGAGGCATCTGAAGCATTGGCATACTGTCCGCATAACATAATTCCTACCATACGGCTGATATAGCTTAAATCCGGTCGCCAGGCTTCTGTTCCATGATAGGATATATCCGGATAGCCTAATCCCCTTGAATCCATCACCTTTAACGGCTCCTTCAAATGCAGGATTCGATTTGCCTTCCGAAGAGATATCAGGAATTTGGTATAGGTTAATATTTCGTTTGAAAAACGATTGTCCTTCCATTTGATCCAGCCGGTATCATTATCCTGACAATATACATTGTTATTCCCAAAGCGTGTATTCGCAAATTCATCTCCTGAAAAAAGGAAAGGGGTTCCCTGTGAAAGAAACAAAAAGCTAAGCGCATTTTTTAGCTGCTTCAGTCGAAGCTCTGTTACTGATTTTTTTCGTGTATCGCCTTCTATCCCGCAGTTCCAGGTATAATTGATCTCTACGCCGTCACGGTTATTTTCTCCATTATCTGTGTTGTGCTTCTTTTCATAGGAAACGCAGTCATACAATGAAAAACCGTCATAATCTGCCAGATAATTAATTACGGCAATCCCTTCATGATTTAATCTTTGGAGATTCAGCACTTGGTTTGCCAAACCTTCATCTCCTTTTAGAAAGCGGCGCATATCATTTTTAAATTGTAAGCTGTCTATCGCAAAGTTCTTAAAGCCGGTATTATCTGCCACCTGCAATTCATCATCAGTCAGATAGCTGATTCGAATTTTGGTACTTCTAAGCGCTGCATCCTCCGCTAACAAACGTATTGGAATATGAAATCCGCTGAGACGAAAACCGTCTATATGATATTCATTCACCCAGAATTTTAAAACCTGCAACATATACAATTGTTTGATGGTTGGAGGAAAATAAAAATGCATCATTACCTCAATACCATTTTGATGCAGTTTTCTTACCATGGATTTAAAAGAATATTGTGGTGATTTCCCTGCACTGAAAGATGCTTTAGGCGAGAAATAACAGCCTGATTGAAAGCCCCAACAATTAATGCGCTTCTTGTCAGAATCCGTTTTAGTGCATTCCGGAGAAAAATCATTTACCTGTCCATAGGAAATACAGGGCATGCATTCCTCATATTCATAGCATGGCATCAGTTCGATTGCCGTAATTCCCAAAGCTTTTAAGTAGGGTATTTTTTCTACAATTCCTTCAAAAGTGCCTTTATGCCTGACTCCCGAGCTTTTATGCATAGTGAAAGCTCGGACATTCACTCCATAGATAATGGAATCCTCAAAAGGAATCTCTAAAGGTGCATCATCTTCCCAGTCAAATTCGGTAGCATCAAAGTACCCGTAGTTACTACGTGGAATCCTTGTTGCTTCGCCCCATTTTTCAAGGCCTGAAACTGCAGTTGCATAAGGATCTGTATAGATGTCATTACCCTGATAGAAATGATAACGACATTTTAATACCCCTTCTCCTACAATCTGCATGCCATAAAGCAAGCCTCTTTTTCCCTCTTTAGAAAAAGGAAGCCTGTTTTCTGCTCCGTTGGATTCATATAAAATGATACCACACTCTTCATCACCTGAAAATTCTGCGGCAAATCTGATACCGTTAAGAATTGGAAAAATGCCGGGTATATCCGGTTTGAAGAAGGTTATTTTCCAGTCTGATCTCATGAGTCCTCCCTGTAAAGCATCAGCCTTACATTATCTTAAATATCATAACATAAATTAAGCTGTCTGTGTAAAAAACTTGACCTTAATCTTGCATCCAACAGTTCTTGCTAGTAGAATAGTATTATAATTGTATTTTCTCTTATAGGATTGAGAAAAGGAAGGAGAATTCAATGAGCAAAGACAAAAACAGAGAAAATCCAAGCGGCTTTAGTCAAAAACCGGAGGATGACGATGAGGAAATGACTGTCACCCTTGACCTGGAGGACGGAACAGAAGTTACATGTGCGATCGTAACGATTCTTACAGTGCAGGGACAGGATTATATCGTACTTCTTCCCCTTGAAGATGATGGAGAAAATCATGACGGTATGGTATGGTTTTACCGCTATCACGAAAATGAAAATGATCCCAATGAGGAGCCGGAACTGGAATACATTGAGGATGATGAAGAATACGAAAACGTTTCGGATGCTTTTGACGAATATCTTGACAATGTGGAATTTGATGAGGTTATGGATGAGGAAGAATAATGCCTTCCAGAAAGCGCGACAGCTTTCTTCCACGTTCCTTCGTGTAATAAATAGAAAGTGTATTTCTGGCTCTTGTAATGGCAACATACAGGAGCCTTCTTTCTTCCTCTAATGCTTCCATCGTAAGGCATTTTTTCCCCGGAATGATTCCTTCATTTACGTCCGGGAGATAAACATTGTTAAATTCAAGACCTTTGGATGCATGCATTGTAATCACAGACACTCCATTCAATTCCTGGGTCTTGTTACTGCAAGCTTCCTTCTCAGTTATGCTTTTCATAAATTCCTTTGGATCAGTTCCGGGAATATAGGTTTTGAAAAGTGCTTGTAAATCATCTGCCAGTTTTAAGTATCTTTTTTTCTCTTCCGTTCCGGAAGCTTTACCGATTAAATAGTCATCATATCCAAGGTTGTGCCGGAACAGAGCTATTGCAAGATTTGGGCTTATTTTTTCTGCAAGTTCCAGCGTTGAAAACAAATATTTCAGGCTGATAAGCATAGAATTATTTTTTCGGTAATAACTCATAACCTGTTTCCTGTCAATTGTTTCATATGGAAAAGCTTCCCGAAGCAGGAAACGGTCCGGCTTATTCATAAAACATAGAAAATCGGACCGCCTGTGTCCAAGATAAAGATAAGAAATAAATGCAATAAAATCAGAAAGGATAAAATTTTGATATTTATTTGGCACTGACACGTTTCCTTTAACCGGTATATGCGCCTCATGACATGCTTCCCGGTACTGGAAAGCATCCAGATTCGTTCTAAGAATAATAGCGGTCTGATTCAGTTCCTGCTGGGGCAAAGCCTTTAAAGTTTGAATCAAATACCTCTCTTCTTCTTTTCGGTTTTCAAAACAAAGCTTCTGAATCTGTCCGCCATTATTGATCGGATAGAATTGTTTCTCGAAGCGTTCTGTATTTTCCTTTATGACTTTTTCTGCGAGATTGACAATTTCACTTTTGCTTCTGTAATTTTCCGTCAGCATGATTTGACAGCACCCATCAAAATCTGCTGTAAACTGTTTCATGATTCCGGGTGTGGCACCACGAAATCCATAGATTGCCTGGTCATCATCACCTACAACAAACAAATTATTTTCGGGAAGAGCAAGAAGCTTTAAAATTTGATATTGTGGAAAATTAATGTCCTGAAACTCATCGGCAAGAATATAGGAAAACTGTTGCTGATATTTCATTCTGATAGCAGTATTTTCCCTTAATAGCTTCAGGCACTCTGTAATCATATCATCGAAATCAATTTTTCTTTGCTCGTGCAGATAACTGTCATAAGCATTTCTGATTTTTTGGAAATCCTCCTCTGAAATACCAGTACAGATAGTCACCTCTGTTTTTACACCGTTTTTCTTTTTACTGATCGTATCTAACAAAAGAGAAACAGTATCATAATCATTTGCCGAAGATAATTCATAATGATTAAGAATGGACTGCAATAACCGGCGTCTGTCGTTTTCCTTAATGAGTGACGAAGGACCTATCACACCGGATTGTTGTAATATGTGATAACATACACTGTGGAAAGTACCGAAGATGACGGAACTGCTTAACGTAACTGACAGATTTTTGATTTCCCGCCTGTAGCGCTCTTTCATCTCCCGTGCTGCCGACTGGGTATAAGTGATAACTAGAATTTTCTCAGGTGAAATGTGACATTGATTGATAAGATACAGAATTCGATGAATAATCGTGAAGGTTTTGCCACTGCCGGGACCGGCAATTATTTCTGCCGGCCCATGCAGGTGCATCATTGCTTGCGTTTGTATTTTACTGGGGCTGTTCAAGAAGTGAAATACCCTTTCTGATCCGAATTAAGGATTCTTCCTTGCCGAGAAGCTCCATAATTTCTGTAGCTCCTGCCGGAGTCATCTGTTTTCCCGAAACAGCAGTTCTCACCGGCCAGAGTACATAACCGTTTTTATAGCCCTTATTCTCCGCATAGGTAATAAGGAGTTGATAAAGTGCATCATTAGAGTAATCCTCCTGCCCTTCCAGAAGAGGGAGAAGCTCTTTTAATACCAAGAGAGAGGATTCTTTGTTTGTCTTCATTTTCTTGTGCTCATACATGGAAGGATCATATTCCGGAAGCTCCTCAAAGAAGTCGATCAGTTCCGGTATATCCGGGAAAATTTCAATTCTTGTTTTCACCATTGCCGCAATTCTATGAAGATCCATATCTCTGTGGATGGTATCCTTCAGATAAGGCTCTGCCTTTTCATAAAAGGCACCATCATCCATAGCCTTAATATACTCACCATTCATCCATTTCAGCTTAGTATAGTCAAATACTGCAGGGGATTTGGACATATGATGGTAATCAAAGGTTTTTGAAAGCTCCTCGAGAGAAAATATTTCCTGATTGGAATCTGATGGACTCCAGCCAAGAAGAGCTACAAAATTAACGACTGCTTCCGTAAGAAATCCCTGATCAATTAGATCCTCATAGGAGGAATGTCCGCATCTTTTACTGAGCTTGTGATGCTCCTCATCAGTGATCAAAGGGCAGTGAACATATACAGGAACCTCCCAGCCAAAGGCTTCATATAGCCTGTTATACTTCGGGGAGGAGGAAAGATATTCATTTCCTCTGACAACATGGGTAATTCCCATCAGGTGATCGTCTACCACATTTGCAAAATTGTAGGTCGGATATCCGTCTGACTTGATCAGGATCATATCATCCAGTTCTGCATTATCAACAGTGATATCGCCGTAGATCTCGTCATGAAAGGTAGTGGTTCCTTCTGTTGGATTATTCTGCCTGATCACATAAGGAATTCCCGCATTCAGCTTCTCCTCTACTTCTTCCTTTGAAAGAGACAGACAGTGCTTGTCATATACAGTGATCTCTTTTCCCTCTACAATCTGGGTTTTCAGACCTGCAAGTCGTTCCTTATCACAAAAGCAATAATAAGCCTCTCCTTTTTCAATCAATTTCTTTGCATATTCAAGATAAATGCCAGCCTTTTGCCTTTCCGACTGAACATAAGGACCTACTCCCCCATCCTTGTCAGGACCTTCATCATGAATCAGACCGGTCTTTGCAAGAGTTCTGTATATAATATCAACAGCGCCCTCCACATAACGCTCCTGGTCTGTGTCCTCAATTCTGAGAATAAAGTCTCCGTTTTCATGTTTGGCAATCAGATAAGCATATAGCGCTGTTCTTAAGTTACCCACATGCATCCTTCCTGTCGGACTGGGTGCAAATCTTGTTCTGATCTTAGTCATTTATTTTTCCTCCATATCAGGAATCTTTTTATCGGCCATTGCCTTAAATCCTGCAACTTCTTTCATTGCCTGTGGAATCGGAATATTGGTTCCGGCACCTGCCACACAGCCACCGGGGCAGGCCATTCCTTCTATCAGACAGCCGTTTTTCTTCCCGGCCTTTGCCAGCATAAGCATTTTCTTACACTCAGTAAGACTCTCCGCATGTTCAATATTCACATCTATGTCAGGATAATACTCCATAATACAATCTTCAATAGCACTTGCGACACCGCCCGCAACTCCGTAGCCTCTTCCCGCACCGGTCGCATCATTCATTTTAGCACCTGCTTCCACCGACTCCGGAAGCAGCCCCTTTGCTTCAAACATTCCCGCAAGCTCTTCAAAGGTAATGACAAAATCAACATCAGAACGTACCGTTCTTCTGGATGCTTCCAGCTTCTTGGACGCACAGGGACCAATAAAGACGACGCTTGCATCCGGATGATCCTCCTTAATTTTACGTGCTGTAGCAACCATAGGAGTTAATGCATTGGAAATGTTATCAATGGTTTCCGGGAAGAATTTCTTAGCCAGCATTGACCAGGATGGGCAACAGGAGGTGAGAAGAAACGGAAGCTTTCCTGTTGCTACCTCCTTGACATAATGCTCTGCTTCCGCCATAGCCCCCATGTCGGCTCCGATAGCAGTTTCATACACTTCAAAGAATCCCAGTTCCTTCAAAGCTTCTTTTATTTTGTCAGGCGTTGCGTCCTTACCAAACTGTCCTACAAAGGAAGGCGCCACCTGTGCAATGATCTTTCTTCCTGACTGCATAGCACGAATCAATTGAAAAATCTGTGATTTATCCGCAATTGCACCAAACGGACAGCTGACCATACACTGGCCGCAGGAAACACAAAGCTCTGTATCAATATAGGCTCTGCCCTTCTTATCACTTTTAATTGCATTCACCCCGCAATGGGCAAGACAAGGGCGTACCTGATGGGAAATCGCGTCATAGGGACATACCGATTTACATTTACCGCATTTAATACACTTTTCCTGATCAATGACAGAATGACCATTTTTCATAGAGATAGCCCCTTTAGGACAAACTTCCTTACAGGGATGAGCCACGCAGCCCATACACTTATTAGTCACTTCATAACGATTTTCGGGACAGGCATTACAAGCTGATGGAATCACCTGCATGAGCGGTGGTTCATAATATTTTTCATCAATATTACTTTCCTCCACTCCCTGAGTAACATGAACCGGAGCATTTTCCGGACGCAAAGAAAGTCCCATCGCCAGGCGAAGCTGCTCCCTGACAATTGCACGCTCCCGATAAATGCTTTCGTATTCTGACTCATCATAGTCAACAATCTTGTATGGCAGAGCCTCCATATCGTCTTTCAAATTCTGGGAATGATAGGCAAGATCTGCCACTTCTTTAAAAATGCGTCTTCTATTTTTACGAACCTGGGTATCGATTCCTCTCATATTTTTTCAGACTATACTCCTTATATATAAAAAATTTCCTTGCAAGTTTTACGTGTCTATTTTCACACAAACCTGCAAGGAAATCAAGGCATAAATCAAATTTACCAAAATCGGATCATGATTCCGAATCTGAAGTATCAGACTCAATTTTCTCAAAATTTTCCAATGCTTTACTTAAGGAATAGTATTGAGATGAGTTAATCGTATAAATTGTATCATCATCATTTACACTGACGTAATAGCTGCTGATAACAGAATTGTAATCACCTACTTTAATTAAATACATGTTATCATCCCATTGAAGTGTCAGATTCAAAACAGGATCATCAAGACCATACTCCGAAAGATCCGATACGTTTTCAATGCAAGTATCAGATGTTATATTTCCTGCATTGTCAAGATAACTCTCGATTTTGTCTTCATCAACAGAAAACGAATCATCGCCACTAAGATACCAAATACCATTACGTTTCGTAAAATCAATGCTTTCTCCGTTGTTAATGATTCCGATTGATGTAACCAGTGCAGTATCAATTTCTGTTACGGGGTAGGTTTCTGCATCTGCCTCAGCTTCTGCGTTTTCATCCTTTACCGGATTCTTTTGGAGTACTACATATGCTATTACTATAATGACCAAAAGAGCTAAGAGCAACAATAGTTTGATTTTTCGCTTTTTATTCATCAGGAACCTGTCCTCCTTTACCGCTTTCTTCTTCTGAACCAAATGACAAAGCCACCTATAAGGAATACAAAAGGAATCAGAATTACCGTTATAAACGCCAGCAAAACAATATTGTTTTGCGAAATTGTAAGATAATCAATTTGGTAGCTCTTAACAGGAATGGAAATGCTGCTTTCATGGGATACCATTTCTCCCAGAACACCGCTAAACAATTTCAGATTATTTCCTGCTACCATGGAATCAGTTTCCTCTGTAAAAATATGTTCACTTGAAAAAATAATACCAACAGAATCTTCATTATCCGTCGCTTTTATACATTTTAATCCAAGATCAAAGGGGCCCGGGATGTCTCCCTCCTGCATGCTGTAATCGACTGTTTTTTCAATATTGTCTCTGACGTAGCAGTCCTCAGAAGCAGATAATAATGATGTTACCGTTACAGCATCCGAATCGGTATAGGAAAGTCCCTGGGCGTATGGTGCAAACAGATATCCTCCATTATTATAAACAGAATCCGTAGTTGTGTCATAGCCAATATCCGGGAGTAGATAAAAAGGATTCTGATAATAATGGTTCTGATCAGTCTCGATGATCAATCCTTTCGTCACCTCAACACCATAAAAGGCCAGCAATTGATTGAAATGGTCCAGTTCCTTTCCGGTGTAGGTGGAAACAAGTAATACATTGCCCCCTTTTTCCATATAGGCAAGCATCTTTTCCGCATCATCAGCTGATAGATCTTCTGTAGGAGCATTCATAATGACACACTGTGCATCCTCAGGCACCGCTTCATAATTCAACAGATTGATTGTTTCGTACTCCACATTTTCTTTTTCAACTGCTTTTTGAAAGGAAGCATCCAGTGTCCTCTCACCATGACCTTCCAATATATATGCTCTTGGCATATCATCACTTGTTACATACGCTATTGCACTGGTAAGCTGTCCCTCCCCATCATAACCTGTGACACTTTGCGAATAAGTGCTGTAATCAAATTCTGTCTGGTAAATATCACTGTAATTAATCACCTTGCTTCTCTTTTGGCTCTCTACAATGATACTGTTAGAGGAAATAGAACTGTCTGTATATTGCGTAAAAAACTTAGGATTTACTGCAGGATCCACATAGGATACTTTAATATTGGAGTTCAGATCCTCATACTTTTGTAAGGTTGTGTCAAGGGTCTGATCCGCCTGCTTTTCGTTTACAATCACATAAATATTGATTTCCTCTGAAATATCGGAAATGAACTCTTTCGTCTCATCGGTAAGCGAATACAGTTTCTGGCTTGTAACATCAAAAACGGTATAGCTTGACGGAAGCTGATTCACAATCAGATTGATTATCACAATAGCTGCTGTGCTGGCAGCTACAACTGCAGTACTATAAGCACTCATGCTCAAATTCCCTGTCGATATCTGATATCTTCTCTTCTGAATTGCCTGTACTGTAAAGATAAGAAACAAGGTAACGACTGACAAATAGTAGATAATGCTTGATACATGAAGTGAACCATTTAGAAGATCGTCAAATCGGCTCACCATGTCAAAGGCGCTTAATATTTTTGTCAACAGATTACCCGTGGAAGAAATTATATTACATAGAGATGACATGACATACCCGATAAACAGAAGGGCAAACGTTATCACTGCCGCAATCACCTGGCTCTCCGTTAGGGAAGAAACAAAAATACCAATAGCGATACAGGCTAACCCGTAAAGGAAAAAGCCAAGTATGGCAAGATAATTTTCGCTAAAGGATACCGTTCCGAATAAACTTAAGATCACAGGGTAAATGCTGATAACCAGGATGGGAATTGCCCAAATCGTGGCAAGTGCAAGAAATTTTCCAACAACGATTCCCGTAACACTTACAGGAGAGGTCAGGATCAGCTGATCTGTTTTCTGCTTTCGTTCCTCTGCAAGAATTCTCATGGTCAAAACAGGAATACTGACCAGAAACAAAAATGCAATGGAAGAAAGGGCATATCCAATATAGGAATAACCCATAAACAAATTGTATGCAGAGAAATAAATACCAAGCAGGAACAAGGTCGCTCCAATAAATAAAGTTCCTATAAAGGAATGAAAATAAGCCTGCAGTTCCCTTTTATAAATTGCTATCATCTTCCACTCCTCCTTTTTCTTCTGCCGTTTTATTGGAATCAGTCAGCTCAAGGAAAACGTCCTCCAGAGATTTTTCAAGACGTGTCATAGACATGATCGGAAGTTTTGCCTTTGCAAGCGTGTAAAATAAGTTAGTTCGGATATCCACTTCTGCTTCCGATTCAATGACAGCCTTGACACAGTCTGCTTCGTTACCTTCCTTAAGGGAAAAAGCCTGCAGGTGTTCCATGCCGGATAAAACTTCTTCCACTTGTTCCTTTGATCCCAGAATAGTAAGCTCAATTTGTACATTGCCATTCATAAGGCCGGTCAGTCCTTCAGGAGTATCGCATGCAACAAGATGCCCTTTAGAGATAATCATAATTTCATCACAGACAGCCTGAACCTCAGACAAAATATGGGAACTCAATATGACAGTGTGCTTTTCGCCCAGCTTTTTGATCAGATCCCTGATTTCTATGATCTGTTTGGGATCAAGCCCTACGGTAGGTTCATCCAATATGATAACTTCGGGATATCCAAGTACTGCCTGTGCCAGTCCGACACGCTGTTTGTAACCTTTTGAGAGATTTTTAATTAAGCGGCCTTCCATATCGGTGATCATCGTAAGATCCATGATCTCTCTCAGCTGTGTTTCCCGCTCACTTTTGGGTATTTTCTTTAATTCGGCAACAAAATGAAGATACTCGCGAACGGTCATGTCCTGATAAAGAGGTGGTATTTCGGGTAAGTAACCAATACACTTTTTAGCTTCTTCGGCATCCTTAATGATGTCATGACCGTTAATCTTAACAGTCCCTTCCGTGGCAGCTATGTAGCCCGTCATAATATTCATGGTTGTACTCTTCCCTGCCCCATTAGGTCCCAGGAAACCATAGATTTTCCCCGGTTCTACATGAAAAGATAGATGATCGACAGCCAGATGGTCTCCATATCTCTTAACAAGATTTTCAACTTCTATCAATATCTTTTCCTCCTTTTTCTTTCTATATAAGCATCTTTGAATACTTTATACTAAATTTGTGTTCTAAATTATAAAAAAGTGTGAAAAATGTGTGTTCGGGCGGAACAGACAAATACTCTTATCATACTATACTATTAAAATTACTGTATTTTTATGAGAGGAGAATTATGCAGGATTACAGCTTTAACGAATACTTTGACCGTTTTCCGCTTGCAATGGCATATGTACCCTGGCAGCATCTGACCAGCATATTTGAAAATCTTGATGAAGCCTATAAAGCAGGTACAATTTTCCCGGAGCTGGAAAAACCCTTTACAGGAAGGAGATGCGTGAAATGATGGCACCCGGAAACGACAGAATGCGTATGCTGCATGATATCGGGGTTATGGGTTTTGTGATTGTTGAAATGAACGAATACCTGGATACCCATCCTACGGATAAAAATGCTATGGACTATCTGGCTCATTATGTACGCATGAAAAATCAAGCAATGAAGGAATATGCCATGAAATATGGACCTCTTAGAATTTCAGATGCAGATAATTGCAGCCAGAATGAATGGAAATGGGCAACGCAGCCATGGCCATGGGAAGGAGAATGCTAGTTTATGTGGAATTATGAAAAGAGACTACAGTTCCCTGTTAATATCAAGGAACCCAATGCAAAGCTTGCACAGTCGATTATGAGTCAGTACGGTGGACCGGATGGAGAGCTTGGTGCATCCATGCGCTATATTTCCCAGCGTTATACAATGCCCTACAGAGAAGTTTCTGCTGTCCTGACAGATATCGGAACAGAGGAATTAGCACATCTTGAAATGGTATCTACCATCGTTCATCAGTTGACCAGAGATCTATCCATGGAAGAAATTGAGAATTCCGGTTTCGCAAATTATTATACGGATCATACAGTGGGCATCTGGCCTATGGCTGCAGGCGGTATTCCATTTTCCAGTACGGAATTTCAATCCAAGGGCGATGCCATTACGGATCTTCATGAGGACATGGCTGCTGAGCAAAAAGCCAGATCCACATATGATAATATCTTAAGGCTTGTCCGCGATTACCCGGATGTTTATGAACCGATTAAGTTTTTAAGAGCCCGTGAGATTGTCCATTATCAGAGATTTGGCGAAGCATTGAGAATAGTACAGGATAAGCTTGACTCCAAGAACTTCTATGCCTTTAATCCGGAATTTGACAGATGTAAATCATAAGATTTTACAAAATAAAATACATGTCATGAAAAACCCGGTAGATATACCGGGTTTTCCTATCTTCCTACTCTCTCGCTCCCGGCAGTCTGTAGCGCAGAAATCTTTTGGACAATTGCTTCAGATTCAGGGGAAACAGCGGATAAATATAGCTCTTTCCGGATACTGTCTTGTTTGTTACAATTGCCAGGATCAGCAAGGCAACTCCTGCAATATAGCCCCAAATGCCGAACATTGCCGTCAGGATCAGATTGATAATTCGCATAAATTTAATGGCATAGCTCAATTCATAGCTTGCCTGTGTGTAGTTGGCAATTGCCACAAATGCCATATAAAGCATGACCTCGGAATTAAACCACCCACTGTTGACAGAGAATTCCCCAAGCACTAATGCGGCCATGACACTTAAAGGAGTACTGAGCATATTAGGGGTATTCACCGCCGCAAGACGCAAACCATCAAGGGCAAGCTCAAGAATCAGGAACTGCCAGATAAGCGGAACATTCTGGGTGTCCTTGACTTGAATGAATTCAAATCCTGCCGGAATCCATTCCGGCTGCTGCATCAGCAAGAGAAAGGTTGGGGTAACAAAATAGGTTAATATTGCTATGATAAATCGTGAAAGGCGCAGATAGGTTCCTGTAATCGGCGGGAAATAATAGTCATCTGCTTCTTCCACAACGTCAAAGATGGAGGTCGGCGTGATCATTGCCGAGGGGGAATTGTCTACCAGAATGACAATATCCCCTTCCAGAATCTGGGCGGCAGCCGTATCAGGACGCTCTGTAAATTTGAATTTAGGGAACGGATTGTACCAGCGCTTTTTGTAAAGGCATTCTGCCAGGCTTTCCTGATTCATGGTAAGAGCATCCACTTCGATTTGCTTGATCCGCTCTTTGATCTGTGTCAGAAAGGCATGATCTACACGGCTTTCCATATAACATAGCACAATATCTGTCTTTGAACTGTTCCCGGCATGAAGCATTTCCATTCGAAGCTCTGTGCTGCGGATACGGCGCCTGATCAGGGCCGTATTAAAAACGATCGTTTCTACAAAACCATCCTTAGAACCTCTGAGAACCTTATCCTTCTCCGGCTCGGAAACATTTCGTGCCGGATAGGTTCTGGAATCGATCAAAATACATTTGTCATATCCGTCGATAAATAAAGCGAAGACACCTGACATAATAAAATAAGTGATCTTTTCCCATTCATCCTGTAAGTCTACTTCCACGTATGGCATACTGGTTTTTGACATTTCATGCGCGTCCTTTGGCATTTCCTCCTCTTTGATGTCCATAAAGTACTGAAGCATTTTCTGCATCAACTCATCCTTACAGAAACCATCTATAAAATAGATACAGGCATTTCTTCCACCTACCTTAATCACCCGGTAAACAATATCAAAATTGGTATCGACTGAGAGTTTATTACCTAAGTACTTCATATTTTCTGAAAGAGATGTACTCATTTTATTTGAATTCATAAAGAAAGCTCCTTCCGCACACAATGCATTTAATAGCATTATGTTGCAAAAGGAGCTTTTTTATACAAGTTTTCTTTACTGCTTACCGGTGCTTCCGAAGCCACCCCGATCCTTACCTTCCAAGGTTTCAACTTCATCAAACACGATTTTAGGTTGATTTTCAACAATTCTGAATTGACAGATTCTGTCATTGCAGGAAATGTGGGTATCTCTCATTGCATAGACAGGCATAAACCACTGGTCATTGTCACCGCAATAAGAGCAATCAACAATTCCATGATGATTTGCCTGAATAATGCCAAAGTTCTTAAAGGTGGAGCTTCTGGGAACAATGTGGGCTTCATAGCCCTTTGGCAGTTCCATGGCAACACCAAGTGGAATCAATTTGAAATCTCCCTTCTTTAAATCAACATCCTCTGCAGCTCTTAAATCGATCCAATCTGACTTTCCGTCAATATAGGTCAATTTGTCAATCTTATCGGTAAAATATTTGATTTTTATTGTTTCCATTCGAAGATTCCTTTCCGTTATGCATAATCACCACAATGAAGAATCGGTACGGAAGGATCTGTCTGTTTTAAGGATTTCTGTACATCAATAACGCGCTGATTACTGCTTCCCTTCCATAAAAGTTTGTTGTCCTTTTTATCAATCTGAAATTCTCCATCTACAAGTACATCAACATATTGCATGATTGCATAGTGCATGATGTTTTCCCATACATCTCCGGTATAGAGCCATATGGTTTTATCCGGGTATTTCTGCTTAATTTCTGCCATCAGGTTTCTGACATCCAGGCGATTTGCTGCATGGAGAGGATCTCCTCCGGAAAAGGTAATGCCCGAAATATAGGATTTATCAAGCTGTTCAAAAATTTCCTGTTTTGCAGCTTCATCAAAAGGAAGACCTCCGGCAGGATCCCAGGTAATTGGATTCTGACATTCTTTGCAGCAATGAGAGCAGCCGGCTACCCATAACACAACGCGAAGGCCGTCACCGTTTAACATATCATCCTTGGTTATATTGTGATATCTCATTGCCTACATGCTCTTCCTTTCTGCAATTTCTGCCATTTTTGCTTCATTGAGTCTGGTATCCCCATGGACGCGTGAATAAGAAAGATATCCGTTCATACGCTCGATCTTTGTCAGATTTTTACTTCCGCATACAGGGCATACATCCATTTCAAGCTCCTGATGACCACAGTCATCACAGTATGCAAGAGAAAGATTGACTCCCTCATAAAAGCCCATGTCCATTGCCCTTCTGATCAGAGTTTTGATTGCTTCTATATTATAATCTATCGGATATTTTACATATTGAATTTTTCCACCGTTACTAAGCTCCCAGAAGCGGTACTCCAGATCCTGCTTCTGGATCGGTGTAATATCCTCCGTAACATGACAGTGGAAGCTGTTTGATACATATTCGCGGTCGGAAACCCCTTCAATAATACCATATTTTGCACGGAACTGTTTTACCTGTAAGCCACAGAGACTTTCAGCAGGTGTTCCGTAGATTGCATACAGATTTCCGTCCTCTTCCTTAAATTCATTGATCTTCTGATTGATATGCTCCAAAACCTCCAATGCGAACTGTCCGTCTTCCACCAGAGACTTGCCGTTATAAAGTTCCTGAAGCTCATTGAATGCTGTGATCCCAAAGCTTGCCGTTGCAGTTTTCAGGATTGGCTTGATCTTATCGGTAAGCTTTAAGTGTCCTCCGAGGAATCCGCCCTCACAGTAAGCAAGGGGATTGGTAGAAGCACGCATTTCACCAAGATAAGCATAAGTTCTGATATGTAACTGACGGATCAAATTTAAATAGTAATCAAGAACCTCATAAAAATCTTTGTTTTCCTGTCTTGCCTTGGCAAGAATCATAGGAAGATGCAGTGATACTGCACCGATATTAAATCTTCCCACAAAAACAGGCACATCATCATCATCCGCAGGGTGCATACCGCCTCTTTCATACCAGGGAGAAAGAAATGCACGACAGCCCATCGGGGAAATCACTTTTCCGTACTGCTTATACATACTGGCAATATAGCCCTTTCCTGTTAGGGAAAGCCAGTCAGGGTACATGGTCTTGGCAGAGCACTGAACGCCGGCCTCAAAAACGTCTTCCAGCTCTTTTCCGGGGCCATGCAGATTTTCGTCATAAAGGAACACAATTTTAGGGAAAAGAACAGGCTTTTTACAGTCCTTCTTTCCCTGCCCTTTTCTTCTGACGTTTAAGAGAGAGATGGTTGCAAGCTTGGCAAATCTTCCTGTTCCAATTCCTGCTGTAACGGTAATGAAGGGATAATCACCGCGGCTGGACGCAACCGTATTAAATTTATATTCCCATCCCTGAAATCCCTGTTCAAATTCACGCTTTACATCTGCAAAGGCTTCTGCCTGTGCAGTTTCTTTATCAATACCAAGTCTGGCATATTTATCGAGACTCTTCTGAAAAGTCTTTTCAGCATAGGGCTCAAGAATCTTATCGACCTCCGGTACTGTAAATCCACCATATTGCTGACTTGCTGCGCTTAAAACAATATCACCGATGACATCAAAAGCAACATCCAGCGTTTTAGGCTCGTTGTACCAGATATTTCCCATTTCAAAGCCACCGGTCAGAACACTTGCCACATCAAAAAGGCAACAGTTCATAGTGTCTCGCCTTGCAGACATATCATGTACATAGATATAGCCGTCGCGACATGCCTGAATTTCCTCCGTAGTCATAAAAAACTTCTGATAAAGCTCTTTATTAAACTGATTAAAGATCAGACTTCTTTTTGTAGAAACAAGAGCACTGTCAGTATTGGCATTTTCCTTGTCACCGACGTACATAATGGACTGACTCTTTTTATAGACATCATCCATCATTCGAACAAAATCCTGCTTATAATTACGATAATCACGGTAGCTTTTCGCTACGATCGGTTTCACATCCTCAAGTGCACTTTCTACAATATTATGCATAATGGGAATCGGGATCTGATCCTGATCAAGCTCATTTACCTTATCCACCACATATTGGCAAATGTGCCTTTTTTCTTCCGGTGTAAATTTGGTCAGCGCCCTGTAAGCACTTTTGCCGACAGCATCAATGACCTTCTGCACATTAAAAGCTTCCAGACTGCCGTCCTTTTTAATCACCATTACCTTACGTGTTGGCTGGTAAATCTCGCTGTAAATCACAGCATTTTCCTGTTCATTGCTCATTCTATTTCCTCCATTCGTCCCCACTCACATGATTTTAACACCAAATATGGTATAAAGAAATTATGATTTACAAGATGTTGTATTATTAAGTATAGTAAAACTACATCTGGATGTCAATTCATAATCCGGAGAAAAATAGACAAAAAGGGCAGCTCAGTTTTAGTAGATATTTCCCGTGCTGCCCAAAAGCGTTTATGATTTAATGATTCCGGCTTCCGCAACTGCCTGCACAGCCTCTCTAATCTGGTCTACAGGCATTGTCAGTGCAAATCGAACATGTCCCTTACCAAGACTGCCAAAGCTGCTTCCCGGCGTACAAAGTACACCGGATTTCTCTAACAGTTCCATAACAAACGCAACATCATCGGTATAGCCATCCGGAATTTTACCCCATGCAAACATGCTTCCCTGGCTGTCCGGAATGTTCCAGCCAATGCTTCTAAAGCCTCCACAAAGGGCATCTCTTCTCCGCTGATATTCTTCACATCTTTTTATGATTCCGTCATCAGGGCCATTCAATGCTGCAACAGCTCCATATTGTACCGGAAGGAAGGTTCCGTAATCAATCTGTGATCGAAGCTTTTTAAAGTTCTGCACCAGCTGTTCGTTTCCAACCAGGAACCCAACTCTTGCACCGGTGTAGTTATAGCTCTTGGAAAGAGAATAAAATTCAATACAAACTTCTTTTGCGCCCGGAAACTGGAGGATCGATTTCCCAATATGTCCGTCAAAAACAATATCGGAATAGGCATTATCATGAAGAATAATAATATTGTGCGCTTTTGCCCAGGGAATCAGTTCTTCATAAAAACTGTCAGGTGCGATTTTACAAACCGGATTTAATGGGTATGAAACAATCATAAATCTGGTTTTTTGAAGAAGCTTATCATCTAATGCATTTAAATCCGGTAAATAGTTGTTTTCGGGTACCAGATCATATGTGCGTACATCTGCCTGCGCCAGGGAAGGACCGATGGAAAATATGGGATATCCGGGATTCGGTACTAGAACAATATCCCCGGGATTACACAAAGATAATCCAATGTGTGCAATTCCCTCCTGGGAACCATATACATCCGTAACCTCTTTATCTGTTAAGGTAACATGATAGCGCTTTTGAAAGCGTGCAATAACAGCTTCCATCAGTTCAGGGATCATTTTAAGAGCATATTTGTAATTATCGGAATTTTGTGCCGCCTTTACCACTGCATCCATGATATGCGTATCTGTAGGAAAATCAGGTGTTCCAACAGATAAATTATATACTTTTTTCCCTTTCTTCTCGACTTCTTCCTTTTTTTCGTTCAGGATTTGAAATATTCCTTCTTCATAATCCTTCATTCTGTCTGCAACCTGCAATTTCATTTTTCTCCTCCATTTTGAAGCATTTCCTGATTCAGTTATAGTTCTGAATAATATGTTTAAGGAATTTCATGTAATCTTCCTTTACGTGCTCCGGTGCTAAAATGCTGACCTTTTCCCCAAGACCGGTTATCCAACCAAAAAACTGACCGCTCACCGCTGCTTTGACCCGCACACTGATAAATTCGTCATCCAATATTCGGATATCAGTTTCACGTCCAAAGCGATCAAGAATGATTCCAACCATATTAGCGGGAAGCTTTAATGTCACTGTTTCCGGTTCTCCACCAAACATACCAAAGGTACGATTGGTATATTCCGCAATGTCAAACTGGCGGAATGCCTCTATCCCCTTTCGTCGTTGGTCAGACAGTTCCGTAATCCGATTCATTTTATCTACGCGAAAATGTTTGATTTTCTCTTCCATGTCATCATAGGCTATCAGATAGTAATTTTCATCCTGCCAGGTTAATGCCCATGGACTCACCTGATATGCTTTTCCGTCTCTTTTTGGGCGCATTTCCTTTTTAACGTTCCATTCCAGGTATGTGAAGGTAATCGGCGCATTTTCCTGGATTGCATGGTGAATACGGTCTACATTATAGTAAATACTTTCATTTTCAGTTTTTACCCTGCCTGCTACGAATACCTGACGTTGAAGCTGTTTCCCGTCATATGGCCCTGCAAGCTTTTCGATTTTTGAAATCAGTTCTCTTGATTTCTTCTGGGTAATAAATCGCGAAGATTGAACTGCGTCCACCAGAAGCTTTAACTCCGGTAATTCAAAGTCACGGCTGGCAAGATAATATCCACCGTTTGTCCTGGATTTGTTATTTACAATATCACAGCCTATCTGTGTCAGACATTCGATGTCATCATAAATGCTCTTTCGCTCGGCGCAAATCCCGTAAGCAGCAAGCTCCGTGATCAACTCCTGCGCAGAAAGACAATGGTTTTCATCTGTCTTTTCATTTAAAATTTTAATCAGATAAATCAGCTTTAATTTCTGGTTTGCAGATTTTGCCACGAAAGAATCTCCTCCATTTCCGACATATATAAAAAGCGCAAAGCCATCTTTGCGCTTTCGGACTTCTTCAATTTGATTTAGAATTCATTATGCCTTCTGCTCCAGTTCCTGCTCTGAATCATTCTGCATTTGTTCCGCTTTTGCATTTTTACTCTTTCTCAGTTTAATGCCAATAAAAATTGCTATTCCTGCCAGAACTACAATCACTGCCATTACTAAAAGATAAGATAAAAAAGAATTTACAAACGAAATCAGATTGTTCATTTCCAAACCTCACATTTTACATTTCTTGTATCATCATATCATTCTGGCTTTTGTTCGTCAAGCCCGTGCCACTGACCTGTTTTCATGAAATGATTTGCCATTTGTTCCGCCTCTTCTATGATCTGCTTGTCATATCCCATAATACCGAGAAGTCTGATGGCATTTCTGGTTGTTGCACGTCCACACATAATTTTATAGCTGAAAGAAATATCATTATCTGCTATATCTTCTTCAAAATGATAGTTATCATAATTCTTCGTAAGAAGATGTGTCAGCTCAATATCGTGTGTTGCCGCAAAGCAAATACAATTCTTTTTATCCAGGCTCCGCAATATTTCAGTGGATGCGGCAATTCGCTCAACCGTATTCGTTCCCCGCAGCACTTCATCAACAAAGCAAAGCACAGGATTATCCCCTTCATCTGCGGCCATAGCTAAAATACGTTTCAGAGACTTGATTTCAACCATATAGTAGCTGTCGCCCCCCTGTACATCATCTCTAAGGGACATGGAAGAACAGATTCTAAACAGAGAAGCTTTATAGCTGGCGGCGGGACAGGTGTGGATTGTCTGAGCCAGAATCGCGCTGATTGCCACGGTTTTTAAAAAAGTGGATTTGCCGGATGCATTTGATCCGGTGATCAGCACGCTACTGCCTGTCGAGATATCATTTTTCACCGGATGAGTAATTAAAGGATGATACATCTCATTTGTCTCAATAAAAAGTTCATCCGTAAATTCCGGGACACAACAGGACATTGCTTTCCTGTATGATCCAATTGCAATCATCGCCTCTATCTTTCCAAGAACAGAGATCATCCTGTCAATTTCAGGCAGATGTTTTCTGACTTCCGTAAGCATCTGATTAAATTTAATCAGATCAATGTGAAAACCCATGCGCAAAAAATCTGCCAGAATTTCCAACGGATTTCCTGAACCTGACATACGCGAACCGGACATGACAAGGGATGAGCCGGTTCTAAATCCTGTCATAGCATTATGACAGGTAATCAGCTCGTCAAATTCTTCCTCCAAAATTGCCACGCGTTTTTTTACCAATTCGCCAACGGCATCCAATAACCGGAAAACGTAGGCAAAACTGGTAATGTAGGGATCAATCTTATTTTTAATCTTAAAATAAGAAAGATTATTGTAGATTAAAATACATACCAGAGCCACCAACCCGATAGGAATATTTACAAATAAAAGCAAAATGGAACCCAAAATTCCGGCAATTGCAAGATAATGCTTTAAATTACTTCTTTCTCCAAGCTGATCCAGATAGTCCAGATAGTCATAAATAGAAAATTTACCGCATTTTCCAAGCCTGGAAAATATAAATTGATATGATACCCTTTCATCAGAGTGATTCTGAAACCAGCTGATAATCCCTTCTCTTTTCAGCAGTTCCTCTTCCTCCAGACAAGGCGTTCGGAGGATATGATATAAATATTCCTCACCAGCTGATGAGAAGGTATTGTTTAGCTGCTTAAAAATTTCATCCATATTGAGATCATTCCACGTGATATCATCCACATAATAGCCCTCTTTATGCTTCAGAAAGTAATGCGAAATGTTCTCAAACTGCTCCGGTTTATACTCTTTTTGCGGCAGCGTTCCATATTCTTTATATAATTTTTGAACAAAACGCTTTTCACTCTTCTTATAATCTAAGAAACTCTTCAGCATCATTAGTACAATAAAGCATACCATTGCTGCCGCAAAAATCAGATATTCCATATTTACTCCAATGAATTTTAATCGGTGATAAATTGTTTAATGCTGTTTTTCAGCTCATCTGCAATAGTGTTAAGCTGCTGCGCATTGTCAGAAATCGTCCCCATGATTGCACCAACCTCAGAAGCGGATGCGGAGGTTTCCTCGGTACTTGCCGCATTTTCCTCGGCAATTGCCGTCAGATTCTGGACAACATCAACCACCTTTACTCTGGCATCATCAAGCTGTTTTGTCTTAGCAGTAATTTCACGTACACTTTCAACAGAACTGTCAATTCCCGTTTTGACTTCCATGAAAGCCTTTCCTGTATTAATCACATGCTCGTTTTGCTGTTCAATGACAGCCTTTACATCTTCCATTGTTTCGACTGTCTTTTCAGAGTCAGTAATCAAAAGATTAATGATATCTGCAATCTGTCTTGCGGAATCATTGGACTGCTCTGCAAGCTTCTGAATCTGGGAAGCAACAACGGCGAAGCCTCTTCCTTGCTCTCCTGCTCTTGCCGCTTCGATGGAAGCATTTAATGACAAAAGATTGGTCTCTTCCGCAATATCTGTGATAATATCAGTTGCTTCCTTAATCTTTAGAGCAGATTCATTGGTCATATTGGTCTGTTCGTATATGGTCTGAATGGCTTCTTTGGTCTTTTGATTGATGTTATTCAGTTCTGCCAGGATATTCAGTGCTTTATCACCGGAATCACGCATAGATCTCGCATTATTTCGAAGTTTTTCCACCTCATTGTTGGTTTCTTCGATCATATTGCCCATAAGAATCACATTTTCGGTTGCCGTCTGTGTCTCCTGTGCCTGGGAGGTTGCACCCTGTGCAATTTCATTGATTGCCTTTTCGAACTGATCTACGGACTGGCTTGTCTCATAAGCGCTATTGTTCATTGCGTTTGATGCATCATGCAATTCAACACTTTGCCCGGTGATACTTCTGATCACATCTGCTAATTCTTTTCTCAACGTACCGATTGCCTTAGCCATAACACCGGTTTCATCTTTTCTTCTGTTGAGTGAAGCCTGCAGATTTTCCCGATCTGTAAAATCAAGCTCGCTGATCTTTACGATCATTTTTGTTGCCTTTTCAATGGGTTTAACAATAATAGCCGCAATCAGGAATCCAATAATGCTGTAAAATACAAGTGCTGCCGCAGAACCACCAAGCGTTCTCTGCATCATCATGCTGACGCTTGAAAGAGCTTCACTTTCATCTGCAGTGACAATCACAATATAATCCATATTCGAGCCGATATAGTAGGATGCATATTTGGCAACACCCTTAAATAAATAGGTTATCACATCCGGCTCCGGACGATTACCTTTTGCGATTTCTGCAAGCAAAGATTTCACGGCATCATTTTCGACCGGTTGACCTATTTTTTCAGGCGTCGGGTGATACATCATGGTACCGTCTGCTGATACAATGTATGCATAGCTGGAATCCATACCGGAAACCTTAATATCCTTTGCAACCTTTGCCAGTTCTTCGGGAGTCAAAACCGCCTCTGCACCCAGATAACCGATTTCGGTTTCAATGGTCTCACCGACCAGGGTAGCCATATCCTTCATATAGTTTTGTGTCAATGTGGTAAAATTCTTTTTAATCAACGGTACGCTGACGAGTAGATTGATACCTGCCGTTGCAATAATAACAACGATGACAAGTAATACGATTTTTGTTTTGATAGAATGCAAAAGTGAAACCTTGTTCTGATTCTTATTGTCTACCTTCCCCATTTTAATTTTTTCCTCTCCTTTGTACATTATTTCGTTTTAAGCTTTTCTAATGCGTTCGATAACGGCAGCTGCTTCCCGATAAATGGTTTCGGGAGTTTCTGAAACAGAAAACGTTCCTTTCTCATAAAGTATTTTTCCGTTTATCATCGTCATGACCACATTCTGTTTACTGCCGCTGTAAACAAGATTCTTAGGAATGTTGTTTATCGGCTGCATATTGGGTTGATTTAGATCAATCATGATCAAATCTGCCAGTTTTCCTGATGCAAGAACATCTGCATCCTTAAGTCCCATGGCAAGAGCCCCATTCACTGTTGCCATTTTAAGGACCTCCATTGCATCTACTGCGGAAGCATCTTTTTCCCGTAGCTTTGCAAGTCCCGTAACCAGAAACATTTCCCGAAACATATCAAGACAGTTATTGCTTGCCGGTCCATCTGTACCGATTGCTACAGGTACTCCTGCTTTCAGGAAATCGGAGATCGGTGCAATGCCGCTTGCAAGCTTAGCGTTGGAAGCCGGATTTGTCACTGCATACAGGCCACGCATTTTCATTAAGGCAATGTCCTCCGAAGTCATATGCACACAATGGTAGCCACCACCACCGTAATCAAAAATCCCAAGACAATTTAAAAACGCCATAGGAGTCATTCCGTACCGTTCGACACATCCTGCCACCTCAGCTTCCGTCTCTGCAAGGTGGGTAAACACAGGTGCATGATATTTATGCGCCAGCCCGGAAATACCGGTAAGAAGTTCCTTGGAACAAGTATATTCCGCATGAAATCCAAGCATGTAGGATTGCAAAGAACTTTTGTGATTAAGAGCTTCGTACATTTCCTCTACCAGTTCAAGTGACTGACTGAAATTGTTGACTGCTCCAACCTGTACACACCGCATTCCCATATCATCAAAAGCATCCGCAATCGATAACGGCGTCAGATACATGTCAAATGCTGCTGTAATCCCACTTGTCAGATATTCCAGAATAGCAAGCCTTGTAAGCACATAAATATCTTCTGCTGTCAGTTTTGCTTCCACAGGAAAGATCTGCTTATTCAGCCATTCATTCAGAGGAAGATCATCTGCATAAGAACGGAGCAGAGTCATACCGGAATGAGTATGTGCATTTTTAAAGCCTGGCATCAGAAGATTCTGATTGCAATCAATTTCCTTATCCCAGATTATACAAGGAATTCCAAGCTGTTCATAGATAGAATCTGTTTCACTGCCATCCCCGACGTAAATAATCTTTTCACCTTGTATCCAGATTTCTCCCAGAAAAATGTCTTTACCTTCTTCCATGGTAAGAATTCTGGCATTATAAAGTCTTATGTTCATCTGGTTATCTCCTGCGTTTTCAGATTCTCAGGACCGAAGCCCTCCGGCAACAGATCACATAGCCTGTATGCTTTATAGTCCTGCACGCTTTTTGCGGTAATGACGATAAATTCTTCCGGATTGGCAAATTCCCGCATAACCTGTCTGCATACACCACATGGGAAGGCAAACTGACTGATTTCATCACCTTCAGGACTTCCTACGATTGCAATTGCTTTCAGCTTACGCCATCCTTCACTGACTGCTTTACTGATGGCAGTTCTTTCTGCGCAAATGGTAGGCGTATAGGAAGCATTCTCAATGTTACAGCCTGTATAAATTCTCAGTTCATTTGTCAGTACTGCTGCGCCAACCTTATATCCGGAATAAGGCGTATACGCTTTTTTTCTTGCTTCCATGGCGGAATGAATCATTTCGGCAACCGGAATATCCTGAAGCACTCCATTTTGTTCCATAGTTTTCCTTTCTCAGAATGCAGAAATGGATTCTGTTATTAATTTTTGAAAAAGAGGTGCCGCTTTATTGGCAGCTTCCTGAACTTCATCATGAGTAAGCGGTTGATCCGTCATTCCGGCAGCAAGATTTGCAACACAGGATATACCGCATATTCTCATCCCCATATGATTTGCTGCAATTGCCTCCACTACAGTGCTCATGCCTACAGCATCTGCACCAAGCGTTTTCAGCATCCTGATTTCGGCAGGTGATTCAAAGGAAGGGCCGGTTAACTGAACATAAACGCCTTCCTTTAAAGGAATTCCGAACTCCTTTGCTGTATCCCGAATAATCTGATTTAGTTCC
Source organism: Lachnospiraceae bacterium (assembly GCA_018384375.1). Lineage (GTDB taxonomy): Bacteria > Bacillota > Clostridia > Lachnospirales > Lachnospiraceae > Suilimivivens. Next base: position 71,551 of record JAHAYJ010000042.1, on the reverse strand, counting down.
GGATCATAGATTTTACTCATATCCGGGAAACGACATCCCAGTTCATCAATATTCTGACCGATAAGCGGATTCGGTGCAAAGCAGGAAATATGATCGGTAATAAGCATAAAGCTTCCTGCACCAAATTCCTGATTGATACCACCTGATGCGTTTGTCAAAAACAGGATTTCGGCACCCATCATTTTCATCAGTCTTGCGGGCAATACAACATCGGTGATCGGATAGCCCTCATAGTAATGTACTCTTCCCTTCATGCAAACGACAGGGACCTTTCTGACATAACCGAAAATAAATTTCCCTTCATGCCCCGGGACGGTAGATACAGGGAAATTCTTAATTTCGCTGTATGAAATTTCAGCTTTAATTTCCATGGTATCTGCATAGTTACCAAGCCCGGAACCGAGAACCAAAGCTACTTTTGGCACAAAAGGAATCTTATCCTTAATGCTATCATAGCATTCTGAAACCTTTTGGTATACCTGATTCATTTTTTCCACCCCAACCTTTCTGTTTTATCAATAAAAACCACGTGAATTATATCATAAAACAAGCCATTCTGCAATGCCGGCGCAAAAAGAGCAGAAAACTTTCTTGAAAAGTGTTCTGCTCTTTTAAGTATCTGGAGGGGAAATGGTCAAATAATGATGCAAACCATTCCACCGTTAGAATCATTCACTATTTTCTGCATGGTTTCCTGAAGCTTTAACTGGCTCTCTTCTCCAATCATTGTCAGTTTGCTGGTAATTCCATCATTTACAAGCTGCTCCACAGATTTACCAAATATGTTAGTCTCCCAAATACCATCTTCCTTCTGACTGGAATCGGTAATAAAGCGAATTAGATCCTGGGCCTGTTCCTCGGAGCCTACGATTGGTGAGATTTCCGTCTCGATATTTGCCCTTATCATATGAATGCTGGGGCTCTCTGCTCGGATTTTTACACCAAATTTATTCCCATGTCTGATCACCTCCGGCTTATCAAGCCGAATTTCATCTCTTTCCGGTGTTACCACCCCATATCCTTTATGTCTGACTGAATCAATGGCATGGAGTACCTTTACATATTCTTTCTTCATTTTTGCCATTTCCTTCAGTACGGAAAGAAGCTGATATTCATTGTCTATAGACTCTCCCACCATCTCACTGAGCATTTCATAATAGTAGGCATCATCTACTTCAAGCCATACTTTTATGCATCCGTCCGCCATATCAATACTGTCCATCTTGCATTTCTTGACGAATGGACCTTCTACGGAAATCGGTTGATTTTTTACATCACGAATACAGTTATACTGCTTCATGATCTCCTTCACCCGCTCAATAATATCCACCTTCATTTTATGATTTGCGGGAAGCATTTCCACCCATTTCGGCATATAAAATTCAATCATGGTAAGAGGAAATTCACAGAGTATTTTTTCAAAAATTTGATTGATATCATCCTTTTTCAGTTGCTCGCAGTTGACAGGGATCACAGCAACTTCATATTTTTTTGAAAGCTCATCTGAAAGCTTCACAGCCTCATCACTATAGGGCTTTGCTGTATTCATCAGGACAACAAAGGGTTTCCGGAGATGCTTTAATTCTTTGATGGTACGCTCCTCTGCGGGGACATAGCTAGCTCGCTCAATATCACCGAAGCTCCCATCACAGGTAACAACAATCCCGATTGTAGAATGATCGTTGATCACCTTCCTTGTTCCGATTTCAGCTGCCTGTGTAAATGGAATTTCTTCTGCTGACCAGGGGGTTTTTACCATACGTTCGGCATCATTTTCCATATGCCCACCGGCACCCTCAACCATATAGCCTACGCAGTCAATTAATCTTACCTTTGCTTCCATTCCCTCTCCTAATGTCAGCTTGGCAGCTTCTTTAGGGATGAATTTGGGCTCTGTTGTAGTGACGGTTTTTCCTCCTGCACTTTGAGGAAGTTCATCTACCGCACGCTCTTTTTCATAGACATCAAGCATATTAGGGAGCACCATTATATCCATAAAGCGCTTGATAAAAGTGGATTTTCCGGTTCTTACGGGGCCCACAACACCTATGTATATTTCACCGCCGCATCTTTGCTGGATGTCCTTGTATAAATCATATTCTTTCTTTGTATTCAAATCCATAAAATTACCCCTTCCATACTTAGTTTAATGTATGTAAAGGGGTATTTATTTATGACTTTGTACGCTATTTTCCTTCCCGCTGCATCCGCATCCATTTGAAATATTCTGCATCACAACGGTCAAAGATTCCGTTTTCGCGAAATTCAGGTTCAAATTCCTTCCAGATAGTGGAAAGAGCATCCTGATAGGGTGCCCAGTCATTAATCATCATTTCCCTTGAATAATGCTGGATACACTGTTTATCAGGTGTACTTTTTAAGAACCTGCCACCCTTTGGTCTTCTTTCTTCTGAAAGGCTGCACCCCTCAGGGGTAAGCGCGCAGCACTCTCCCATGGCATCCACTCCAATAAAGGTGTAGCATTTATGACGCATTCTCAAGTAAAAAAGTGGGCCGTTTTCTGTAGTAAAATAATCAATTGCATAAAGAGGCTGCATCTCATCTTCATTTAAAAGTTCAAGAAGCAACTCACGCAGCTTCCCGGCATCAATTTGCTGCAGGCCATTTCTTTCCTGTAAGGTTCTTAACATATCCTTTGGGGAAAGGGAGCATCCCTTCTCTTTACAGCATTTTCCCTGACATAAGGCACATTCCGGCCCCGGTGCAAATCCCTCCATATTTCCTCTCATTCCGTCAATTGAAATGACTAAAAAACATATAAATCTTTACCATGCTCCTTCAGCCATGCTTTCTGTTTTTGATATTCGGGGCAAAATTCTGAAACAAGACTCCAAAAATTTGTCGAATGATCCATAAATTGCAAGTGACAGAGCTCATGAATAATTACATAATCGCAGACTTCCTCCGGTGCCATAATAATGCGCCAGTTAAAGTTCAGATTTTTCATACCGCTACAGCTTCCCCAGCGGCTTTTCTGATCCTTAATATGGATTTCTTCAAAGGACACACCCAGCATTTTGGCATATTCCGCGGCTTTTCTGCTGATCACAGAAAAAGCTTCCTTACGGTACCATTTTTCCAACTGCTTCTGACGATAATCATAGTCTGCTTCATAAGGCACCCATAAAAGCAGGCGATTCTCAAAGCGTTTTATCTTTGCTCGCGTTCTTTCCTCTCTGATCACTGTAAGAGACAGTTTTTCTCCAAGATACCCTATTTCATCACCGTTTTCCAGCTGAAGACGGGTTAAGAGTTCTTTTTGTCTTGCATTCTTTAAACGTTTCTCCGTTGCGCTAATCCATTCTTCCTTTTCTGTCAGAAAAGCTTCGATATCCTTTTTGTGCACCCATATAGGCGCCCTGACAATCAGACGGATATTTTGATCGAAAGAAACGGAAATGGTTTTTCTTTTGCTTCTGATTAATTGATATTGCTGCATTTTCCTACACCGGTTCGCCATACTTGAGGCCGAAGGAGCCTGTTGCGATATAGAACCTTCCAAAGCATCTGCTGTCACCGTCAATACTGTTGATATCACCGAACTGCTGCTCTTCGTTATTAATCTTCTCCCAACTCCTTCCGTCATCAAAGGAGCGGAAGAATCCATAAACACCTTCCAGGGTTCCACAGATATACAATGCTTTATCACACCCAAGATAATCACTATTTTCCGAAAGAAGCCCCAGGCCTACACGATATGCCGCATCTTTACTGCCGGCCAGCTTCTGAAGCTTTACCTCAGCTTTCTTATATTCCGTTTGCGTAAACACAAGCTTGTATAAGCCGAACTTTCCTAATGCAAGATAAAAAATGCCTTCCTTGCCGCCATCGCCTCTGATTTCGGTTTTGTTTGCACAGTCAATCAGACCAAGACATAACTCCTGTTCAGAGAAATATGTACCTGTAACCTGATAAAATTCATTACCCTTGTCACAGCTGTAAAATAACTTCAGCCCATCCCCGAAGCCATAGAAAACATCCGCATTTACTCTGTCAGAATACACCTTGAAATGCTCTCCGGAATCTGAAATATCCTTCTTTTCCAGATCATATATTTTTACCTTATGAAAACTCTTACCGCAATCATTGCTTACGATCACACCTTTAGCAAACAGATCAATACCGTCTGCCACACAATATACGATTGATTTTGTATCACTGCTAAGTGCCACCCACCCAGAATTGACATTCGGACATTCAATCAGTTTGAAGCGCTCATCCAGATAATCGGATATGCCATAAGGAAGCGGGATTCTGTCAAAGGTACGACCATAATCCTTTGATAAGATCAGACCTCCCCTGGTCTTTCCTTTCCAGTTACCACGAGGGGTTACAACCACTGTCTCCGGATGCAGATCAGAAAAATCTGCATTGATACAGGTAATATATCTGTTTCCTTCACTGTCAGCAAAGGAATTCTCGCAGGGTGTGGATAAAGACTGAAAAGCAAAGCCCCCCAGATCCCCCACAATATCAAGTGCCAGCACCGGACCGTCCACCGGACCGTATACATTCAGATGGACCGTTTCTTCAATTCCGCGACAGCAGTCACAAAAGCTCCTGTCCGCCCTGGTAAAATTATTTCCAACGAAAACACCGGTTCCGCTGTTAAACCATACTTCGTCGGGGTGAAAAGGATTGATCTTTACGTCGCTGAGCCAATGCAGAAGTGAATGTCCGCCATTATATTCTGGTTTCATATAGGAAGTCTCAAAATGCAGGTTCCCGATGGATAAATCAAACATAGTCACTTCCCAGTTTTCTCCGTAATCACGGGATAGATACAGGATATCACCCTCCTCACGACAGAGCGTGCTGACAGCAAGTAATCCCGGCATCGATCTGCAACTGGAAATGCCGCCAAAACCATAATCAAGAGTCTGCGCCTGGGAAATGGTATAGATGCCGTCGGCATCTGCTGCGCAGTCAGGTGTAATATCCTTATAGCCACAGATACGACCGTCATCTCCAAATTCATAACGAATTACCCTTCCACCAATAACATCTCCGGAATCACAGTTGTATCCGATATCAGTGACATAGGAATTCCTTCCGGTGTTCGCAAGCGTACAATAAAAGAAACGGCCGTCATAGTCATAGCGCTGTGCCACATAGCCGCTCCATTTAGAACCATCAATCTCTACACTTTCCGGCATTGGCATCTTTTCAAAATGCTCCCCTTTATCATATGAAACATAAAGACTGTGCCCGCGAAGCCGTTTGTTACCTGTTGTGACTCCGGCGCTTCCGGCTATCAACGTTTTACCATTTTCGGAGCACCAAACAAAGGTCATGTAGGTTTCACCACCTGTTTGCAGCTTTTCCCATGAGACCCCCAGATCCTCTGTTCTTAAGAGGCCGTCTTTCTGACTTGCAAAGTACAACGTAGCTTCCGCAGACGGATCCTGAATGAGGCGATAGCCGGTTCCTCTTCCATTCATATTTCCATGTACATAAAAAGGGATTTTACGGTGAATAAAGTTCCTTCCAAAATCCTCGGAAATCGAAAGTTTTCCCCAAGGATGTCCATTCTCATCACAGCTTTGATCCGTTCCGCTTGCAATATACAATCTTTCAGGTTTTTTAGGAGCCACAGCAATCGCAATAGGATAGGTTTCACTGAGGTCAAACATATTGACCGATTCACTCAATGAATACCACCGTTTATCATGATAGTCAAAGCGATAACAGCCGCCGATATCCGTCCTGATATATAAAATATTTTCCTTTTCCGGGTGGAATAAAAAACCGGTAACATATCCACCACCGGGAATCGGTAGATTTTTATAGCTGTATGCTGTTTCCTTCATTTTAGTCCCCCAATATCAGATTTCTATTTCAATACAACTTTACGGAAATTTTTCTTTCCTCTCTTTACAACGACTCCATCACCGATAAAGGCATCCTTTCCAAAAGCAGCTTTTACATCTGTGATCTTATCATTTCCAAAGGTAACACCACCCTGTTCAATAGCTCTTCTTCCCTCTGAACGGCTCTGAACCAGTCCTGCCTTGCAAAGAACGGAAATCAGGTCAATACTTCCATCGGCAAAATCGTCCTCAGAAAGCTCTGATGTTGGCATATCAGCAGCAACACCTGAACTGAATAAGGCTCTTGCACTTTCCTGTGATTTTGCTGCCTCTTCTTCGCCGTGAACCAGCTTGGTAAGCTCATATGCAAGGATTTCCTTAGCCTGATTCAACTGGCTTCCCTCCCACTTGTCCATTTCATCAATCTGTTCAAGCGGCAGGAAGGTCAGCATGCGAAGACATTTCAGTACGTCCGCATCTGCAACATTCCTCCAGTACTGATAGAATTCAAAAGGAGTCGTCTTATTGGGGTCAAGCCATACAGCACCTTTCTGTGTTTTTCCCATTTTCTTGCCTTCCGAGTTGAGAAGCAGGGTAATTGTCATGGCATAAGCGTCCTTACCCAGTTTTCTCCTGATCAGTTCCGTTCCGCCAAGCATATTGCTCCATTGATCATCCCCGCCAAACTGCATATTGCAGCCATATCTTTGGAACAATTCATAGAAGTCATAGCTCTGCATCAGCATATAATTAAATTCAAGGAAGCTCAGGCCCTTTTCCATTCTCTGCTTATAGCATTCTGCACGAAGCATGTTGTTAACGGAAAAATGAGGGCCGATTTCACGCAAAAATTCTACATAATTCAAGTCAAGAAGCCAGTCCGCATTATTGACCATCATTGCCTTTCCTTCAGAGAAATCAATGAATTTGCTCATCTGCTCTTTAAAGCAGTCACAGTTATGCTGGATGGTTTCCTTTGTCATCATGCTTCTCATATCCGTTCTGCCGGAAGGGTCGCCAATCATTGCTGTACCGCCACCAATCAGGGCAATCGGTTTATTTCCCACCATCTGAAGGCGTTTCATCAGACAAAGTGCCATGAAATGTCCTACATGAAGGGAATCTGCAGTAGGATCAAAGCCAATATAAAAAGTAGCCTTTCCATTGTTGATCAGTTCCTTAATCTCTTCTTCGTCAGTCAGCTGTGCCAGAAGACCTCTTGCTTTTAATTCATCATAAATTGTCATTTCTAATCCCTTTCTGTCTTATATTTCTGATTTTTATATCAAATTCTTCACCATTTCCGGAATTATCTTTCCTCCCTGAAATAATTCAGGCCCAAAGCCGCCGGCAGATTGATCCTGCCTGATTTTCGCATGGAACTGATGACCAGAACCAGTGCCGTCATCAGGAAGGGTAACATATCATAGAAAGCAATCGGGAACGGAAAAACACTTTGTGGTATATAGTATTTTAATACCCTAAGGGCACCAAATACAAAAGAACCTAAAATTGCATAGGAAGGCTGCCAGTTTGCAAAGATGACCAAAGCTACCGCAATCCAGCCAAGTCCACCCACATTATCACTGATCCACACGCCACCATTGATAATCATAGAGCAGTAAACGCCGCCAATTCCACAAATAGCACCTCCCAGAATAATATTGATATACTTAACCTTCGTAATCTTAATGCCGGCTGCATCCGCAGCTCCGGGATTCTCTCCGATTGCTTTCAGATTCAGCCCTTCTTTCGTCCGGTTTAGATAATAAGCACAGATCACTGCAATAATGATACCGATATAGACAAACGGGCTGTATGAAAACAGCAATTCTCCAATAACAGGTATATCACTCAGCCCAGGTATATGGATCCCCCTCATTGCTGCCGTAATCCGTTCCGGAAGCTTCAGGGTACCTTCCGGGCTTTTATTTAAGACAAAAATTCCGATAAAATTCGCAAAACCGATTCCGAAAATGGTAAGTGTCAGCCCTGTTACATTCTGGTTTGCCATAAAAGTGACCGTAAGTACCGCATAAATCAATGCGCTGCATGCACCCGCTATCGCCGCAAATAATAAAGCCAGAAAGAAATTATCCGTATAGTACCCTACCATAAACCCAATACATGCACCGATCGACATCATTCCTTCCACACCAAGATTCAAATGGCCTGTCTTTTCGGTAAGGATTTCTCCAACCGTTCCAAACAACAGAGGCGTTCCGGCGCCCACCGCCGCAACGAGAAACTTGATTATGATATCCATTTCTTAGCCCTCCATTTCCTTCTTATTGAATTTTGGCACTTTATTTCGAAAAACGAAACGATATCTTACAAAGAATTCACATCCTAAAATAAAAAACAAAATGATTCCCTGCAATACATCTGCGCAGTCTGTAGAAAGTCCGAAATTAGACTGTACCACGCTGCTTCCCTTTTCCAATACGCTGAAAAGAAAGGAAACAATCAGAATGGAAAAAGGATTCAGTTGTGCAAGCCATGCCACGATAATTGCCGTAAATCCAACGCCTCCGGCTACGGATGTGGTCAGTGTGATATCGGAACCGGTTGCCTGTATCATACCTGCCATTCCACAGATACCACCACTTAAAAACATGGTACGAAGTACTATTTTTTTCACATTCATTCCTGCATACCTTGCAGTATCCTGACTTTCCCCGACTACGCTGATCTCATAGCCCTGTTTACAGAACTTTAAATAAACAAACACAAAAATAACCAGGATCAGTGCAATCAGCCAACCAAATTGTATTCCGCAAAGCTTGTCTAAGGACGCATTCTTGTCAAATCTGGCAATCTTAGGAAATCCCTGGGATTCCGGATCCATCCACGGACCGTCTCGTAAATAGGATACAATATGAAGTGCAATGTAGTTCAGCATCAGGGTGAATAAGGTTTCATTCGTACCATATTTTACTTTGAAGATTGCCGGAATCAGCCCCCACAAACCACCGCCGATAAACCCGGCAAGAAACATAACAATGATCAAAAGTACATGATTCATTCCCGAACAGAACAATGCAAAAAAGGTGGCGCACGTTGCACCAAAAATAATCTGTCCTTCTGCTCCGATGTTCCAGAATTTCATTTTAAATGCCAGGGTAACACCGAGGGAACTGATCAGCAACGGGATCATAAGTTTGATCGTTCCCTGAAATGCCATCATGCTTCGAAAAGCTCCTGACAAAATTGTTCCGTAAATAACAAAAGGATTCTGCCCTACACAGGCGATAAATACACCACCGGCAATCAAAGAAAGGAGAACTGCCGATAACCGGAGCAGAGTTGTTTTCCCGGCGGAAAGCTCGGCACGTTTAATTACTCTTGCGAAGGGTTCATTCTGTACATTTTCTGTAGAATTGCTCATCACAGTGCCTCCTTTCCGGTATCAATCATATTATTCTCACCTGTCATCATCATACCGATCTCTTCTTTTGTGGTACTTCTGGCATCAACAATACCGGTTATCCTGCCGTGACAAAGTACCATGATTCGATCAGATAGCTCCAAAAGTACATCAAGATCCTCTCCAATATACATTACTGCTACATTCTTTTTCTTTTGCTCATTCAAAAGATCGTATACAGTATAGGAAGAATTAATGTCAAGTCCTCTTACCGGATAAGCTGTTATTAATACAGTTGGTGAAGCTTCAATTTCTCTTCCGAGAAGCACCTTCTGGACATTACCGCCGCTCAAGAGTCGGACAGGCGTCTCGGTCCCCGGTGTGACAATTCCAAGCTTCCCGATCAACTTCTCCGCTAAATCTTTCGCCGGTTTTCTGTTCACAAATGGGCCTTTTCCCTTCTGATAGCTCTTAAGGAGCATATTATCAGTCATTCCCATAGAAGCTACCAGTCCCATCCCCAGACGATCCTCCGGGACAAAACTCATACTGACACCTTTTTCAATGATTTCCGATGGTGTTTTCCCAAGCAGATTTTCTTTCTGAAAAAGAATAGCACCCTTTTGTGACGGCAAAAGTCCGGCTATTGCTTCACAAAGTTCTTTCTGACCACTGCCGGCAACTCCGGCAACACCAAGGATCTCTCCTCTTTTAATCTCAAAGGAAATATCGTCAATTGCCTTACTCCCATCAGGCTTATTCACAGAAAGGTCCACAATCTTCAAAATTGTCTCTGTTTCCGGCATCTGTGGTCGTTCAATTTCAAGGCTGACAGGTCTTCCAACCATAAGCTCCGTCAATTTGCGGGCATCACAATCTGCCGTGTTTACCGTCTCAATACTTTTTCCCTTTCTCAGGATGGTGACACGATCACTGATTGCAAGCACTTCCTGAAGCTTATGAGTAATGATAATGATTGCACATCCTTTTTCTCTCATTTTTCGCAGGATTGCAAAAAGCTTTTCTGTTTCCTGGGGCGTCAGAACTGCTGTAGGCTCATCCAGGATCAGTATTTCAGCACCTTTATATAATACCTTCAAAATCTCTACAGTCTGCTTTTCTGATACACTCATATCAGAAACATATTTTTCAGGTTCAATTTCAAGTCCATAGGTTTCACTGATCTGTTTGATCTTTTCACTTGTCGTTTTACTTTTTTCTTTTTTCCCTTTTGTTCCGAGAACAATATTATCCATTGCGCGGAAAGCTTCTACCAGTTTAAAATGCTGATGGATCATTCCGATTCCCAGATTCATGGCATCTACCGGAGAATTAATTTTCACTTCTCTTCCACCGATAAATATCTGACCACTATCAGGATGATAAATTCCTGACAGCATATTCATAAGCGTTGTCTTGCCTGAACCGTTTTCTCCCAATAATGCAAGAATTTCACCATATTTTACATTTAGATCAATTTCATCATTAGCGATTACCTGACCAAACATCTTGGTGATTTTTCTGCATTCAATTGCATATTGTGTTTTTTGCTGTTGCGCCATAGTTAACCTCCGAGGGTATCCTTTTTACAAAGAGCAAAACGGGCGGTCATAAAATGGCCGCCCGGTATGAAGCTTTACATCAATTATTTAACTACTACGTTCTTAAAATACCAGTTCATGCTGCCTGTAATATCAGCATCACTTAAGGTAGAACCTTCTGCTCCGACTGTGCTTCCGTCATTTGTTTCAATCACACCATCAAACACATTGAAGCCTTCCTCTGTGATCTGCTTTCTTGCAGCGTCTACAGCTTCCTGTGTTCCCTCTGCACAAAGATCTGAAAGAGGTGCAATATCAACAAGGCCGTCTGCCATTCCACCAAAGTAGTTCTCTCCGGTCCAGGAACCATCAATTACTGACTGTACAGCCTGTGTATAATATACAGACCAATCCCACATAACGGAGGTAAGAACTGCGCCGGGAGCATCCTTGGACATATCAGAGTTGTATCCTACACCCCACACACCATTCTGCTCAGCTACTGTCTGAGGATTGGGGGTATCACAATGCTGTGCGATCACGTCACAGCCAAGATCTACAAGTGCCTGGGCAGCCTGTGTCTCACCTTCGGGATCGAACCAGCTGTTTGTAACCTTTACATAAACTTCACAATCCGGATTAACGGAGTAAGCACCCATTGCAAATGCGTTAATACCGCCCGTTACTTCAGAATTTTCCTGACCCATAGCTGCTACATAACCAAGCTTGTTGCTCTCGGTCTTAAGTCCTGCAGCAATACCGGCAAGGTATCTTGCCTGATAGATTCTTCCGAAATAGTTATTAAAGTTTGTACCATTAGATTTATATCCGGTTCCGTGAGAAAAGATTACATCAGGGAATTCTTCTGCAAGTGCTTCGCAGGTATCCATAAATCCCCAGCTTGTTGCAAAGATAATGTTGCAACCCTCTTCCACACATTCACGCATTGCATTTTCAATTGCTGTTGCATCAGAATCACTTACATTGTTTTTACGAACGATCTGAGAATCATTAAGGCCAAGGTTCTTCTGCATGCCTTGAATACCAAGATCATGTGTATAGGTGTATCCGCTTCCCTCTGCAGGGTCTGTGATATGAATAACTCCAACCTTAATGTCTTCCTTTGCAATTGCGGGCATTACGCCTGCAGCAGCTCCTGTTTCTTCGGTAGCTTCTGTAGAAGCATCTGCTTCCTGTGCTGTTTCTTCCACAGCTGTTTCGGTAGTTTCTGCCGGTTCCTCAGTCTTTGTGCCGCCGCATGCGCACAGGGAAATAACCATGGCAGATACTGTCAAAAGGCTTACTAACTTTTTCATTTTTCTCCTCCTTGTTTTTCAAACAAAAAGGCAAAACACTTATGATTTTGCCTCTTTGCCAGTTAAAAATCAATTGACCTTTTTACTTTATAACAATTTCCCTTAAAGTTCAACATTTATTTTTATTTCTTCACTATTTATTTAGCATCAATTTGATCATAGCCTGATTAAGGCCATCTACTGTCAGTTTGTACATAGGAAAGAGTCCTTTAATCGCAGTTTCCGCTTCACGCCAGGGCGCATTTCCAGGCGCCATCTTCGGATTCAGCCATACGATCTTTTTATAGTGGCGTTTCATCAAAAGCAGCCAGTCCCAGCCGGACAGTCCGCCATTGGGTCCTCTGTAATTGCCGGTTGTAGAGTAAAGCTCCTCCGGTGCCATAGCTGCATCTCCCACAATAATAACCTTATAATCGCTGTCAAGATTACGGAACATCCACTCCGTATCGATCCACTCTCCGTTTTCACATTCCGGCGTCTTATACAGCTTCGAATAGATACAATTATGAAAATAATAGGTCTTAACATCCTTATAATGATTGGATTTATGAACAGCCTGAAAAAGCTCATTGAGAAGGCTGCTAAAGGGAATCATGGTTCCGCCTGAGTCCATCAGGAGCAACAGCTTGACTGCGTTTTTTCTGGGTTTATCCATAACGATCTGAAGGCAGCCGCCATTGTTGCAGGTTTTATCAATCGTACCATCAATATCAAGCTCTGTTTTGGGAATATCAAGCTTTGTGGAAAATTGACGAAGCTTCCGGAATGCAAGCTGAAACTGCCTGTTATCCAGCATTCTGTCATCACGGAAGTCTTTGTATTTACGGGCCCCGATTACCTGAAAAGCACTTTGATAGCCTGTCTGTCCTCCAACCCGGATACCGCCCATATTTCCACCTGCATTACCAAAGGAAGTCTTTCCCATGGAACCGATCCAAAAGCTTCCTCCATTGTGTTCGCTGTCCTGATCTCTCAGTCTCTCTTTAAATTTTGCTTCCACCTCATCCTTATCAAGATCATGGAACAATCCGTCCTGTTCGTTCATCCGGAATCGGTCTTCTTCATCCACCATATCAATAAGCTCTGACTTATCAAGCCACCGCATCATGTTTTTGGATATCTCATTTTCAGACTGGATACCTTTAAAGGTTTCCTCAAATGCCATATCAAACTTATCAAAGTCCGTTTCACTTTTTACCAGGATCATTCTTGCCAGATAATAAAACTGCGTCAGACTGCTCCCGGCAAGCCCCTGATCAAGTGCCTGCTGCAGAGTCAGCCATTCACTCAAGGTAATATTCAATCCCTTTGCCTTGCAGGTATAAAAGAAGTTTGTAAACATATCACACCTCTTAGTAGCTACGGTCTTATTTAATCCAGTTTCTGTCTTACTATTTCAAGATCCTCATCCTTTTTCACGATCACTCCCACAAAAGGAAGCTCAGCCTTGATCCTGTCCGCACTGATTCCGCCGATCTGCAGGGCATTGATCCAGTCGATCAGTTCTGAAGTACTGGGCTTTTTTCGGATATCGCGAAGGCTGCGGATCTGATAAAATACCTCCATGGCATTTTTCAGAAGGTTTTCCTCCACATCCGGGTAATGGGTTTTCACAATTTCCTCCATCAGCGCTTCATCCGGGAAATCAATATAATGAAAAATACATCTTCTGAGGAATGCATCCGGAAGCTCTTTTTCCGCATTGGAGGTGATGATTACGATGGGACGCTGCTTTGCCTTTACCGTCCGCTTGGTTTCATGAATATAAAACTCCATCTGATCAAGCTCCCATAGTAGGTCATTGGGGAATTCCAGATCTGCCTTATCAATTTCATCAATCAGAAGGATCACCTGCTCCTCGCTGTCAAATGCTTCGCCCAGCTTTCCAAGCTTAATATAGTGTGCAATATCATCTACGCCTTCTTCCCCAAACTGTCCGTCATAAAGACGCTGAATGGTATCGTACATATAAAGTCCATCCTGCGCTTTGGTTGTAGATTTAATATTCCAGATGATCAGTTTTTTACCAAGAGATTTTGCAACAGCTTCCGCCAGCATCGTCTTTCCGGTTCCCGGCTCTCCCTTGATGAGGAGCGGTTTCTGAAGAGCAATGGCAACATTCACACTTGCCATCAGCTGCTCGGATGCCACATATTCCTGCGTACTTGTAAATTGTTGGTTACTCATAAATACCTCATTTCCGCACCTTCCCGTGCTTAAGATTTTACCAAAATATTTTTCTACCAGGGCACCTTTACATCATTCTGATAAAGCTGTCTTAAATCAATATTTTCTACTTTTTTATCGCGTAGCATCAATTCACCTACTGCTTCCGATGCAGATTTCCCTTCAAAAAGTACCTTATTTACCTGTTCAATGATTGGCATACTCACGTGATACTTCTGGGAAAGTGCATATCCTGCTTTTGCAGAATATACCCCCTCCACTACCATTTTTACTTCCTTCATAGCCTCTTCCATCGTAGCGCCTTTACCGATCAGGATTCCAGCTCTACGGTTTCTGGAATGCATGGATGCACAGGTGACGATCAGATCTCCGATTCCTGTCAGACCATAAAAGGTTTCAATTCTTCCACCCATGCTGATGCCTAATCTTGCAATTTCTGCAATCCCTCTGGTAATCAAGGCAGCCTTTGTGTTATCTCCGTAGCCCAGCCCGTCTGCAATACCTGCGGCAAGTGCAACAACATTTTTCAAAGCTGCTCCCAGTTCGATTCCCAGCACATCAGAACTGGTATATACACGGAAAACAGGACTCATAAATAGATTCTGCAGATATTCTGCAGTGTCCTGCTTTTTGGAGCCAACTACAATAGTCGTGGGAAGTCCCCGTCCAACCTCTTCTGCATGGGAAGGACCGGAAAGAACCGAAACATCTGCCCGCGGGATCTCCTGTTCAATGATTTCAGAAAGTGTCATCAGAGAGTTTTCTTCAATTCCCTTGGCAACATTAACGATCTTCTGTCCTTCCTTTATGAATTCCGCCATTTTTGCCGAAGTGCTTCTGGTATACGGAGAAGGTACCGCAAGCACCAGTACATCCTTTCCTACGATAGAAGCTTCAAGGTCGGTGGTAAATTCCATATCATCCGGAAGTATTACACCCGGAAGCTTATCCTTCTGTTCGTGAAACTCTTTTAACATCTTGATTTCTTCTGGCATAATGGACCAGACAGTTACCCGATTCCCATTGTTGTAAAGCAATAATGCCAGCGCTGTCCCCCAGCTTCCGGCTCCGATAATTCCTATATTAGCCATTTTTGCAACCTTTCTACTGTTTATTTTTCTTGGTGAGATACGTCTTTCTTTCTTCTCCCTTAATCAGTCTTACAATATTCTCACGATGCTTATAATAAGCAAGGATGGTAAGTAGTGCTGTAATGACATACATTTCATTCAGTATTGCCTGCGTTGTATGAAAAAGTCCCATTTGCCCGCATACGACCATTTGAATCATCAGACCAGCATAAACAAGAAGCGAACCCAATGATACATAATGAGTAATAAGAAACGCTCCAAAAAAGAGAATCACGCCGACCACAATAAAATAAGGATGAAAGGAAAGAATCAGCCCTGCGGTTGCTGCAATTCCCTTACCTCCTTTAAAATTAAGATAAAAGGGAAAATTGTGACCCAGAATTGCCCCGGCGGCAGCATAAAGCTTTAACAAGTAAATTTCGTCCGGATGTGCTTTTCCAAATAGTGCCCCGCAAAGAATAACCGCAAGTATACATTTAAGGATATCTCCGGCAAGAACAATGAGACCGGCTTTAGTACCGAGAACTCTAAGGGTATTGGTAGTACCTGCGTTTCCGCTACCATACTCCCTGATATCGATTCCATGAAGCTTACCGTAAATAAATGCTGTCTGGAACAGTCCAAACACATAACCGATGAC
Organism: Lachnospiraceae bacterium; assembly: GCA_018384375.1. Lineage (GTDB taxonomy): Bacteria > Bacillota > Clostridia > Lachnospirales > Lachnospiraceae > Suilimivivens. Next base: position 55,578 of record JAHAYJ010000042.1, on the reverse strand, counting down.
TAAACAAGCTATTCGTTCCACTTTACTTATCCTCATTTCTTTCTCTTATGATAAACTTGAGCGGCGTCCCTTTAAATCCGAATGCCTCTCTGATTTTATTTTCTATATATCTGGTATAGGAAAAATGCATTAATTCTTTATCATTTACAAAGATCACAAAGGTTGGCGGTTTCACCCCGACCTGCGTAATATAATAAAGACGCAGACGTTTTCCTTTATCGGAAGGCGGCTGTTGCAGCGCAACTGCTTCACTCATGATTTCATTCAACACTCCTGTGGCAATTCTTAATGAATGATTTTCGCTGACCATATCAATCAGATCATAAAGCTTTGGCAGACGCTGTCCTGTCTGAGCTGAAATAAAGATGATTTCTGCATAGGGCATATAGGACAAAACATTTCTGATCTTATTGGTATACTCATTAACCGTTTTATTGTTTTTTTCAATGGCATCCCATTTATTGACAGCAATAATGACTGCCTTTCCGCGATCATGCGCGATTCCTGCAATCTTTGCGTCCTGTTCTGTTACACCCTCAACCGCATCGATCAGAAGAATCACGATATCAGCCCGTTCCACAGCACTGACAGTTCGCACGATCATGAAACGTTCCAGTTCCTCTTTGATCTTATTTTTACGTCTTAAACCTGCCGTGTCAATAAAAACATACTCTTTTCCGTTATGACGAACCGGTGTGTCAACAGCATCTCTTGTTGTTCCGGCAATATCGGAGACGATCAGTCTGTTTTCTCCGATCAGTTTATTGATCAGGGATGATTTTCCTACATTAGGCTTTCCTACAATTGCAACCCTGATTCTGTCATCCTCTTCCTCGATGTCACCACTTTCTCCAAAATACTGTATTACTTCATCCAGCATATCTCCGATTCCAAGCTGATTCGCAGCTGAAATGGGGTGAGGCTCTCCGATTCCCAGATTATAAAACTCATAGGTATCTGCCATATATTTTTCAAAGTTATCTACTTTATTTACAACAAGCACGACCGGCTTTTGAGAACGACGAAGCATATCTGCCACCTTGGAATCCGCATCCACAAGCCCCTGCTTTACATCCACCATAAACAGAATCACATCTGCCGTATCAATTGCAATCTGTGCCTGCTCACGCATCTGCGATAAAATGACATCTCTGCTGTCCGGCTCGATACCTCCGGTATCGATCATGGTAAACTGCTTGTCAAGCCAGGTTACATCGGCATAGATTCTGTCCCTTGTAATTCCCGGCGTATCCTTTACAATGGAGATTCTTTGTCCCGCCAATGCGTTAAAAAGAGTAGACTTTCCTACATTAGGCCTTCCTACAACTGCAACGATCGGCTTCCTTTTCTTACTCATTGTTTCCCCATCCTTTCAATACCGTTTCCACAAAATCATATCCGCTTGATTTTACAATATCTATTTTTACTTGTAAAGCCTTTTCCAAATCTGAAACTGTCACATCATCCAGCAGCACTTCTTCACCGCTTCTAAGCAGATTGCCCGGTAGCAGTAAGCGTTTACCAAGTGGTTTTCCCCTCAGCTGCCTGATAATATCCTGACCTGTAAGTAACCCGGATACGGTAATCATTTCTCCGAAAAATTCATTTTTGATCTCATATACATGTATCCGGATTCCTTCCACTATTTTCATCAGCCTCTCTGCCATTTGATTGATATATGGATAAGCAAGCCTGCCCGTAACCATGGAAATTTCTCCGGTTACCTTTATAAAGGGATCCGGGTTTTGTTCTATTTTTTGCTGAAGCTGCATAATTGCATCCTCAAATTCATTTATGAGAAGCCGCAGCATACCCACACCGTTTTCAAGCTGCAGATAGCCGTCATAGTTTTCTTCCGAAGGTAGTTCCTGCCCGGCAAGAACATACCATTCATCACTGGCATGAATAAAGTGAGTGCCAAATTTTTTCATGCATTCCTTCTGAAATCCATGAATCAACGTTAAAACCTCTGACGCGTCATCAGAAGTAAATGGCTGAAGCGGATAAAGCCCCTCCCGGTATTTTGACAATCCAACAGGAACCACCGATACACTTTCGAGTACGGGAAGATATTCCATCAGTCTGCTGATACTGTATTCCAGCTCTTTTCCGTCATTGATCCCCTTGCATAATACAATCTGTCCATTCATGGTAATCCCTGCCTGATACAGCCTGTCCACCTTTGCAAGAGCTTCCCCCGCAAATCGATTGTTGAGCATCATACAGCGGAGAGACGGATTCATGGTCTGAAAAGAAATATTGATAGGGGATAGATGATATTTAATAATTTTATCCACATCATGATCTGACATGTTTGTGAGAGTCACATAATTTCCCTGCAGAAAAGACAATCTTGAATCATCATCCTTAAAATAAAGTGTTTCTCGCATGCCCTTCGGCATCTGATCAATAAAGCAAAAAATACATTTATTATGGCAGGAACGATAATCATCCATCAAACCGTTTTCAAAGACGATTCCAAGATCTTCATCCTCATCCTTGTCAACCTCTAAAAGCCACTGTTCTCCATCCGGTTTTTCAATCAGGATTTCAATATATTCGTCTTCCACATAATACTGATAATCAAAAACATCTTCAATTTCCTGATCATTTATAGCAAGCAGTCTGTCTCCGGGAGCTATTTCAAGTTCCTTTGCAATACTGCCTTCCCGAACTTCCTTAATGACATGCCCCTTCTGCTTTTTATTCTTCATAATGCTCCTTTTGCACCCGTATTTTTTCTAAAATTACTTATCCTTTATTTTACAAGAAATTTCTTGACGTGTCACTAGCATAATGATATAAAATAAATTGATGTTTACTATAAAAATTCTGGAGGTTTGTCATGCCAAACTTATCCGAACTGGAAGCAGCCATTCCGGTTGCTCCACTTAAGCTTGTGGTACTTGATTCTGCCAGCAAGCTTGGTAACAGTGTCAACAGCCATCTTGTAAATTTCAGAAGAGATGTAAAAAATATTGCCAAAAATGATCCAGCCTTTGAGGGATATGTTTCTGATAATTATGTTCTCGACAGTACCTGCTATCGTTTTGGTACCGGAGAAGGGAAAGCCATGATTTCCGAATCCGTCCGTGGCAAGGATCTCTTTATTCTGGTTGATGTATGCAATCATAGTATCTCTTATACCATGAACGGGTATACCAACTATAAATCACCGGATGACCACTATCAGGATCTGAAGCGCATCATATCTGCCGTAAATGGGAAGGCACATCGTATCAATGTTATCATGCCCTTTTTATATGAAGGCAGGCAGCATAAAAGAAATGGCAGGGAATCTCTTGACTGTGCTTATGCCATTGAAGAACTGAGCAACATGGGGGTTAGTAATTTTATTACCTTTGATGCACATGATCCCAGGGTTCAGAATGCAGAACCTTTATGTGGATTTGACAATTTTACTCCTCCCTATCAGTTTATCCGTGCACTTCTGCGTACAGAGGACAGCCTATTGATCGATAAGGAGCATCTGATTGTTATCAGCCCGGATGAGGGGGCCTTGGATCGAGCCGTATATTTTGCAAATGTTCTTGGCGTTGATACCGGTATGTTTTATAAGCGTCGTGACTATTCTACTATTGTGAACGGGAAAAATCCTATTGTTGCTCATGAATTTCTGGGTGATAATATCGACGGAAAGGATGTCATTATTATTGATGATATGATATCCTCCGGCGGAAGTATGATTGACACTGCAAAGCAGCTGAAGGCAATGAATGCTAAACGGGTCTATATCTGTTGCACATTCGGTCTTTTTACAGATGGCCTTGAGCGCTTTGATGAGGCTTATGAGAAATGCTATTTTGATAAGGTGGTTACAACCAACCTGACTTATCAGATTCCGGAATTAACCTCACGCCCTTATTATGTGGAAGCTGATATGAGTAAATTTCTTGCATCCATTATTGACTTTATGAATCATGACTCTTCCATGTCAAATGTTTATACTCCAACTGACAAAATTCATGAAATTCTAGCCAAGTATAATAACCGGGAAAGTGATTTCCCTTACAGTGAATAAATAAGAGTCGCCGTATGGCGACTCTTTCTTTCATAATTATTCTTTTAGTAACGGGAAAGACAGATTCACCTTAAACAGATCTCCATCCATCACAATTTCAAAATAACCATTTTGAAGTTCTGTCAGATTCTTAGCAATCGATAATCCCAGACCGCTTCCTTCGGTCGTTCTTGATTCATCCCCGCGGATAAACCGTTCTGTCAGTTCATCAGGATTTACCTTAAGCGGATTCGCTGAAATATTTTTCAGAGAAAGAATAACCCATTTTTCCTGATTATCCGGATTTTCTACAAGCTCCATGTCAATGTAGACTCTGGTTCCGGGCAACGCATATTTAAAGATATTGTTGAAAAGATTCTCTATCACTCTCCAGATTCTTCTGCTGTCAGCATTGATATAGACACTGCTTTTCGGTGCACGCATAACCGGATGCAAGGACTTTTCTTCGAACTTTTCAGAAAATTCACCAATCGTCTGATTAAGCAATTCCACAAGATTGATTCTCTCCCATTGAAGTACAATGTTGCCGGAGGAAATTTTTGAAGCCTCCACCAGATCATCAGTAAGCTGCTTCAGTCGTTGTGATTTAGCATCTAACACTGCAATATATTCCTGAATTTTCTGATCCTGTACATTCTCTCGCTTGATGAGATCAATATAGTTAATAATAGAAGTTAACGGTGTCTTAATGTCATGTGACACATTCGTAATCAGATCCGCCTTCAGGCGTTCATCCTTCATACTGGTTTCCACTGCTGTTCGAACACTGTCGCCAATACTGTTTACGGCCCTTGCCATTACCAGATCATCACCGTACATTCCCTTTTCATTCACTTTATGAGATAGATCTCCCTCACTAATCTTACGGATCCCCTGAAGGATCAATTGTCTAGCCTTCGCGGAACGGAATAAAAGAATACCGACGGTAGCCCACAGAAAGATTAATGCACAAATAGCTGCAATCTGAAGTTTCCAGTTAAGCAGTGCTGCATAAGTAAGAACAAAGCTTGCTATCACAAACACGCCAAAAGGTACCCATACCCTCAATACAATATCTGAATGCTGATAAACAAATTTTCCCCATTTTATCAGAAATAGACCCACACGTCTTACAAGAGAATCGTGATAGAGAGTCCTGGCCTTTACTCTTCTCACAAAGCTATAATAAAAGAACGAAAATAAGAGACTTCCCGCAAGAACTATGGTTCCGGCAAATACAGTCAGGCTCACGCTGTCTGTATTTGTACGGAAGTGATTAACAAACCATGCGATCATGTTCCAGAATCCAAAACAGGTCAACGCAGCGAATAAGAGCATTACTTCTGTATATATCCTGTCTTCTTTCTTTAGCCGGAAGATAATCTCACCGGTCTCCTTTTTCCCAGCATTTCCCTCGCGCATGGTTAAGAGAATCAGAAGAAACAAATACAAGGCGATACAGGAAATTGCCCCAGCAATATATTGCCAATAATATGGTACAAATTTTCCAAATTCATTTTTTGCCTGTTGAAAACTATCCAAAGCAGCATAGCTTTTGTCTACTCCGATCATCACCTGTGTGTTTTCCGGATAAGCATATTCATAGCCATTCAGGATATAGCGCAGGGTAGACTCCTCAATCAATGTGTTTGTCTCATATACCATATTTGAAGGGTCATAGTAAAAGTAACCACCGCATTTTAAAAGAAGCTCCTCCTTTAACGTCTCAAGCTCATTGCCGTTTCCCTTTAGCTCCATATTGGTAAATACCTGTACATCGTCACCTACTGTTTTTCGAATAAAATAAATCACATTGGAATTTTCATTTTTATATATTTCTTCATAATTTAAATATTCTTCATATACAGTAGCCAGATCATCTGCAGCCTTCTTTAGATTTTCACATAAAGTATAATAGTCATCCCATGTAGCTACATATTTTTCAATGTTCTTCCCATCTGCAGAGTGGTATCGGTTACGCAAAACAGTAGCGTTAGTATCTTCACGAACATATTCTCCTGTTTGAAATTCATTCGCAGAAACATCCTGAGTCTGCTTCATGCTGGATAGATCCGAATTCAAGTAGGTTACCGTCCCTCCATCATAGGATGAAGAATTCAGATTTACTTTGGTTATTGTATTAAATCTGCTCAAAAATCTGTCAGCATCCTCACCGGTCATATAGACATCCTCATATTCAAATCCGCTTCTGGACCATTTGATCAGATCTTCCAGATAATAATCAGCTGTTATATATTCTGATTCCATATTGTTGTAACGGTTTGCATATGCAGTAACATCAATGCGCTTTCCTGCATCATATCTACCATCCGTTTCAAGCTGACTCCTGATAGCTCCATAGCCTATGATATCGTAGGCATTATTGCCAAGCAGCTTGGAAAACAGCTTAGACCCTTCAAAAGTTACTCCCTTCTCTTCTTCGTTTAATTGATAAAGCTGAGTCCCCTTTTTAGTCTCAATCATGACATAGGACCCAAGAAATACGCTTGTGATTAATATAGCAGCCACCACAATTGCCGTATGCTGGGCAACATGCAGGAAAAGATTTCCACTCCCCTTGCGCCTTTTCTTACCGGCTGCTTTATTTTGCTTCTTCTCCCCAGGCTCCTTTTTTTCCATATTATCCTGATTTTCCATAGCCAGCTCTCCTATTGCTTTTCAATTTTGTAGCCTACACCCCATACTACCTTAAGATATCTGGGCTCTTTGGGATTGATCTCGATTTTTTCCCTGATATGTCTGATGTGAACAGCTACCGTATTGTCTGCGCCAATTGCTTCCTCATTCCAAATATTTTCATAGATCTGATCGATAGAAAACACCTTGCCCTGATTTTTCACCAGAAGAAGAAGGATATTATACTCGATAGGTGTCAGTTTGACGCTTTCACCATCCACAGTCACTTCCTTAGTCTCATCATTGATACAGAGTCCACCGGCGCTAAACAGTGCATTATTCTCCACATTTAAGTTGCCGAGCTGTGTATAGCGTCGCAAATTGGACTTCACTCTTGCAACCAGTTCCAGTGGATTAAACGGTTTAGTCACATAATCATCTGCACCAATATTCAGTCCCAGGATCTTATCTGTATCCTCCGACTTTGCAGAGAGAAATATGATCGGGATACTGCTATATTCCCTGATCTTCAATGTGGCATGAATTCCGTCAAGCTTCGGCATCATGATATCAATGATCAGAAGATGAATGTTTTGCTCTCCCAATACCCTGATTGCCTGCTCTCCGTCATATGCCTTAAAAACCTGATATCCCTCCTGATTCAGATAGATTTCAATGGCATCTACAATTTCCTTGTCATCATCACATACTAAAATATTTGTCATGGTCAAACTCCTGTCACATCTTCTTTTGTTTGGCTATAATAAGTAAAACATATATTTTTTAAGGGTTCTGTAGGAAAAAAATTAAGACTTTCTTAATTCCAGAAATGCGCCCAGATTTCCCCGCTTTCCATCACTTCCCCGATGCGAAAACAGTAACTCCTTGTTACAGCAGGTACAAATGTCCGTCACTGCAATATTCTGTTGAAGGACACCGGCATTTATCAGTATCCTTCTGTTTGCCTCCTGTAGATCCAGTTGATATTTTCCATTTTCCCTTCCCACCTTCAGGAAATACTCCCATTCTTCCGGAAAGCTTTCCCTAAAGGAAGCTGCAACCTCTTCACCCACCTCATAGCAATCCTGACAGATCGATGGACCGATTGCCGTTATGACATCTTCGGGGCTTGTTCCGAATGCATCTTTCATTGCTTGCAGGGTTGCATCTCCCATGCGGTTTACCGTACCTCTCCATCCGGAATGAGAAAGCCCGATTGCTCTGTTTTTTACATCCACAAAGTAAAGGGGAACACAATCCGCATAAAAAGTAGCAAGTATGATTCCCGGTATATCAGTGATCAGACCATCTACATCCTCATAGTCAAGAGGTCTCACCACACCCTTACCTAGATCTTTCTTTGTAACTCTTCGGACATTGGTAGTATGCGTCTGCCTGGAGCAGACAATCTTATCAGGGACTGATTGAAAAACATCGGCAATTCTGCTGAAGTTTTCATCAACCGCTTCCTTTCTGTCTCCTCTTGCATAACTCAAGTTCATGGATGAATAGATTCCTTCACTGACTCCGCCTATTCTTGTAGAAAATAAATGTCTGACCATCCCGGTTTTTTCCAGAAGCGGAAAGGTCAGATAAATAACTTCTTTATGTTGGTTAACCTGCATTGTCTCGCCATATTTTTTTCGAATAAATTCCATATATCATGTCCTTCTTTCTTTAGAAGCCGACTCTAAAATCTTTTTCAGCATTTCCTTTCAGATAAGGAAATGCATTTTGATACCATCTTATATTTTCGTTGCATAATGCTACGACATCATATCTCACCTGCATCTGGCTGTATTTGGGATATCTAATTCTGAAATAGTCAGAGGTACGACAGATTTTTGCCTGTTTCCTTAGTCCAACTGCTTCTTCAGGCATACCAGAGGTATCATTTTTTCGATACTTTACTTCTATAAATACCAGACAGTTTTGGTGTAATCCGATCAGATCCACCTCACCCTGCCTGCATTTGAAATTCTTATAAATCAAAACCATACCCTGCTTCATAAGATAAGAAGCAGCAACAGCCTCATATTCTGCTCCAACCGCTCTTTTATTCAAGATGCCCTCCTATTTTATTCCATCCATTTTTGCCTTAATTTTATCCATAGCATCCACAAAGACAAGGATTTCAGCAACTACCTCATAAAGTTCAGGCGGAATCATGTCTCCGATCTCCAGTCTCGATAAGGTGTCCGCCAGTTTATCATCTCTGTGTACAGGCACATCTGCCTCCTGCGCCTTTTCAATGATTCTCTCCGCCAAGGCACCTTTTCCGCTGGCAATGACAGTAGGTGCTTCATCATTGGGATCATAGGCAAGAGCAATTGCCTGTTTTACCTTCTTTTCTTCCTTGTTCATATTAATAGCCTCTTATTGTTAAGCTCTTGCATCGAAGGAATACCCAGCAAGAATAGATACATTCTTATTTTGTTTCAAAATTTCATCCATAACAGAGCCATCTTCCTCCTGCTTGAGAAACTGTGCACTCACAGAATAGCCTCTTTGATTAAGTCTGTTATTTAAAAGATCAATGTTCGCCTCAATCAGGTCAAGAGCACTGTCATCCTTCAGGTAAAATTTGGTAGCAACTTTCTGCTCAGTCAGAGATATATGCACATCAATACTGCCTAAATGCTCCATATCCAAATGCAGGAGCGCGCTTACGGTACCATCCTTTTTTGCAAGACTCTTTTTGTTTGTATAGACAAATAACTCTCCGTTTGCTGACTGATTTTGCATTTTCAAAGGAAGCTGTACATAAGTGAACATCTGATTCAACTGATTCATAAATTCAATATTTCCACTTACATTTGCAACCGTCTTGGCTAGCGGTGTGTCTGACTTCACTGTCTGCGATAAAGCCTGTTGTAATTGTTTTATCTGATTGTTTAGCCGTTCGTACAGTTTATCAACACTGTTTTCTTCTGCCACCTCTTCCGGCATAAGGAGCCATTGCCTGTTCATTTCATTTTTTAAGACCTGTTTAAACTCTTTTCCGTCAAGAAGCTTAAACAGTGCTTCTTTGTCAACTGCTTCGTCTTCAGAAAGCAGCCTGCCCACCTCTGCGAGTAGTTCGTTTCCGCTGAGCTTTCCCAAAAGCATGGACTTTACTAATGATTCCGGTGCCCCTGACTGCTTTAATGCATTGGTGAGTTCTGTAATATCTTCCCTGGAGAGTAATTCTGTCACAGGCTGGGATATCATTCCATCCCGAGGCATTCCCCTGCTTTCTTTCAGGGTTACATTTTTTTCTACTTGCTCCTGATAGCCATCCACAACAGGCTGCTCCGCTTTCTCTGTCAGAATATTGAGGACCTCCTGATAGAATTGTAATCCTTCCTGCATACTTTGATTTCCGGTGATTTCCTGAAATGTCTGGGTAAAGGCATCCGCAATATCACATAAGCCTTCCCCAAGCTGATGCTGATAATTTTTATATGCCTCAAATTGTGTAATATTTTCCGGAGTGATCGGTAATGACAGGCGCTGCATTTGAACAAGCGTCTGAATATCCACTTGTGGATTTGTATTGATCAAACGATTCATCTGAAATAAGGACTGCCTGTCAATTGGAAGTCCTTCACTCATCATTGCTTTAACCATTGCAACTGTTATACTGTTTTCGGGCATTCCTGCCTGTTGAAGTGCCCTGGAAACATTGGGATCCTGTCCGATGTTCTCGAACAATGGACTAAGAACTACCTTGCTTCCTGCATTATTTCTGATCTGAAAGGTTAACATCTGCCCCTGCTGAACAGACATATTACCTTCAAGCTTCGCCTGTAAAAGCTGGTTTTTCCCAAGAGACAGCAGGATTTCATTTCCGCTGATCTGAATGACTTCACCGGCAACAGACTGTCCGGACTGCTTACCGAGAATCGAATCCATGCCATTTCTCAAATATTGCTCTAAAGAAGAAGTTCCTTCATTTCCTGGCATCTCTATTGTGCTCTGATTGATTTGATTGATATAGGATGACAGCTTCATTGACACTCCTTCCTACTACAATATATCAGATTCTTAATAAAGCTCTTTCTGTGTATCGGTGTGGGGCCATATTTTTTTAGCGCTTCAATATGAGCCTGCGCGCCGTATCCTTTATTAGAGACAAAGCCATATTCCGGATAGATTTCATCATATTTAACCATTAACCTGTCTCTGGTCACCTTTGCAATAATGCTGGCTGCAGCAATAGATATACTTTTCGTATCTCCCTTAATAATTGGAATCTGCCTAATCTTAACCCCCGGTATTGTGACAGCATCGTTTAAAAGAAGATCCGGTTCAGGTGTAAGCTTCCCGATCGCCTCTCTCATTGCTTCATAGGTTGCCTGTAAAATATTTATTTCATCAATTCTTTCCGGTGAGACAAATCCGAGCCCTGTACTGACAGCTTTTTCCATAATTACATCATAAAGCTCTTCTCTCTTTTTTTCGGATAATTGCTTGGAATCATTTAGATACAGAATATCACAATTCTTCGGGAGAATGACTGCTCCCGCAACGACAGGACCTGCCAGAGGGCCTCTTCCCACCTCATCAATTCCGCAGATAAAGGAGTACTCTGCATACTTTTTTTCATATTCCTTCATTTTTTCGGTACGGATACATTCCTTCTCGTAATCCTTCAGCTGTTTATGTGCCTTTTTAACAAGTGCAGCAACGCCGGAACGCTCATCCTTTTCATACCTGTTAATAAAAGCAGGCAGCTCCTTAAAATCAGCTGCCTGAAATATATTTTTTATTTCACTTATCTTCTGTTCCATAATCGTTTTCCTTCCAGTTACTGATGTTTGATCATCCCCATTTTGCTGAATGGCCAGATTCTCATCCATGCTTTACCAATAAATTCATCCCTGTGAATATTTCCCACAACAGGATCTCGGCTATCTGAACTGTTATTCCGATTATCTCCTAAAACAAAGTATTCATCCTCACCAAGAGTGATCGGTTCATAGGCTCTTCCCGGATCCTTTATGATCTCCTTGCCATAAGATTCCTGCAATTCCTCGCCGTTAATAAAAATCGTTCCATTCTCATCAATAAACACTGTTTCCCCCGGCAGCCCGATAATTCTCTTTATATAGTAAGTTTTTTCAGCATAGCGAAAGGGAAATACAATGATGTCAAACCGCTGAGGTTCATTAAATCGATAGGAAAGCTTGTCGACAATCAGATTATCTCCATCGCTGAGCATCGGTTCCATCGAGCTTCCTATCACCATGGTTCTCTGACCCACATAGGTTACTACCAGAAATGTCAAAATCAATACTATCAAAAAATAAATACTTGTGCTTAAAATGTCCTTTAATCTCTTATTCACTGCCACTCCTCCGGATATTCTAATGTAATCCTTCCTATTTTACCGCTTCTGAATTCCTCAATAATCATGCCGGATGCCCGTAAAAGATCCGGTTGCTGCCCCTTTTGGAAGCACTGTCTCTTTATGCAGATTTCTTCTAGGGTTTTATAACTATCTTCATCCTCATGAACACCATATCGATCTTCTAATGAACCGGGATATTCTCGTTGCAAAAAAGAAAGAATAGCTACAGCAAGTTCATCTGCATGTAAAATTTCATCATTGATTGAACCGATCATTGCCAATCTTTCCCCAACAACCTGATTTTCAAATCTCGGCCAGAGAATTCCGGGAGTATCCAGAAGCTCCAGATTCTTATTCAACCGGATCCATTGCTTTCCCTTGGTAACACCCGGTTTATTTCCCGTTTTTGCACATGCTTTTCCTGCTAAAGCATTAATAAAGGTTGACTTACCCACATTGGGAATCCCTGTGACCATAGCCCGGACCGGACGATTGATGATTCCTCTTTTCCGATCACGTTCTATTTTCTCTCTGCAGGCTTCCTGCACAAGTGCCTCTATGCTTTTTATTCCCATGCCGGTTTTTGAATTCATTTCCTGAACATGCAGGCCTCTTTTCTGAAAATAGTCAGTCCACTTCTGGTTTTGGCAGGCATCGGCCAAGTCTGCTTTATTCAAAAGAATGATTCTTGATTTATTCTTCCCAAGTTCATCAATATCCGGATTTCGGCTGCTCATTGGAGCTCTTGCATCAACGAGTTCAATGACAAGGTCAATCAATTTGATATTCTCCTGCATCATCCGTTTTGCCTTTGTCATATGTCCCGGATACCACTGATAATTCATAACTCTCTCCTATATCTATTTAATAAAACCCATGTTCTCTTCTTCACATCCTAAATGAAACCATGCTTTTCCGGTAATATTGTCTTTATCCACTATTCCAATATTACCTGATCTGCTGTCTTCACTGTTATTTCTGTTATCTCCAAGAACAAAGTACTCATCTATTCCAAGTATAATCTCATTTTCTGCAATTCCCGGATCTGCTATCTTATCATAGGACTCATCCTCTTCAAGGAGTTCACCATTAATATAAACGTAGCCGCCAATAATCTGAACCGTTTCTCCAGGCAGACCAATCACGCGCTTAAGATAATAATGGGAATTTTTATTTCCGTTTGGCAAAAAAACTACAATATCACCTCTTTCCGGCGAGAACAATTTGTACAGGAACCGATTCACCAAAACTTCCTGCCCATTATGAAGAGCAGGCTCCATGGATACACCAATCACACTGACTTTCATCCCAACAAGAAAGACAATCACAAATGCGAGAAGAATTGCTGCAAAGCAATAAAACAGAAGGGCAAAAATTTCCCGTATCATTTCCTTGCTTATCCTCTTCTTTTTTTCATAAAAAGTTAAGCCCTTATGCCTTGCCATAAACCATTCCTCTTCACATTCCTGTCTATTTTATCATACTTCATAGCAAAAAAAAAGAGTCCGCTTTAGGACCCTTTCTCTTTCCTGATTATCTTACAATTTCTTTTACCTTTGCCTTCTTACCGATACGGTCTCTTAAGTAATTCAATTTTGCTCTTCTTACTTTACCTTTACGAACCACTTCAATCTTTTCTACATTGGGTGAATATACAGGCCAGGTCTTCTCTACGCCTACGCCGTTGGAAGATTTTCTTACGGTAAAGGTTTCTCTGGCACCGGTTCCCTGTCTCTTCAGAACCACACCTTCAAAAACCTGAATTCTTTCACGGTTTCCTTCTTTGATCTTGCCGTATACCTTAATGGTATCACCTACGTTAAACTCTGCAACTTCTTTCAGCTGTTCAGCTTCAATGCTTTTAATAATTTCGCTCATTTTTAACCTCCATTTGATTCATCAGGTGTTCTTAATACACTTGTAACAGAGGACCACCATAATTTCGCAACGCTAATACTTTATCACAGCTGATACTAAAATACAAGTTTTTTTTCCTTTTTCCTCTCATTTCTTTTCTTTCGCTCTTCCCGATTTTTCTTACGGATAAAATACTCTTCATTTTCGGACACCCATTTTTGATAAAGATCAGGCCGCAGTTTTTGTGTCTTCTCAAGAGACCGTTCCAGTCTCCATTCTTCCACCTTGGCGTGATCGCCTGAAAGAAGAATTTCGGGCACTTTCTTATCATGCCAGATTTCCGGTCTGGAATACTGAGGATATTCCAGCAGATAATTGCTGTGGCTTTCTGTATCGCCGGATTCCTGATTGCCCAGCACACCGGGAACCATACGGGAAATGGCATCCATCAGCACAAGTGCGGGGAGCTCTCCGCCGGTGAGCACATAGTCACCGATAGAAATATTGTCTGTGACAATTTCCTCGAGCACTCGTTCATCGATTCCTTCATAATGACCGCACAGAAAGATCAGATCTTCTTCCCCTGCGAGTTCCCTGGCCATGGACTGATTGAACACGCGTCCCTGGGGAGTCAGATAAATAACACGCGGAACTTTGCTGTTTTCTCCTTTTCGCTCCGAAATTTTCTCCACAACAGCCCTGTAAGCATCATAAACCGGCTGTGCCTGCATCAGCATACCTGCACCGCCTCCGTAAGGATAATCATCCACCTTCTTATGCTTGTTTACAGTATAGTTCCGGATGTTCACTGTATGTAATGTGATCGTTCCCTTTTCAAGGGAACGTCCAGTAATACTGGTGTGAAGTCCCTGCTCAATCATTTCCGGAAACAATGTCAACACATGAAAGTTCAACTCATTGCACCTCTTAATCCAAAAGTCCATCTAAAAGATGAACCAATATCTGTTCTTTTTCAAAATCCACCTTTAAAATACAATCCTTGATCGCCGGAATCAATACTTCTTTTCCGTCAGCGCTTTCCACAACGTAAACATCATTTGCCCCGGTCTCCATGACATCCTTAAGAACGCCGGTAAAGCTCTCATCCTCATTTACCACGTTAAGACCGATCAGATCTGCTATAAAATATTCGTCTTTTTGAAGCTTCACAGCATTTTCCCTGGTGACAAAAAGACCATTCCCTTTGTATTTTACGATATCATCTATATTGTCATACCCTTTGAATTTCAAAATCACAAACTGTTTAAAGAATTTGACTCCTTCAATTTGAAGAGTCATATACTCCTTGCCGGTGTCTAATAAAATTTCCTTTAATTTATTAAAACGTTTCATATCATCCGTTGTCGGAAATACCTTTACTTCTCCTCTTACACCGTGTGTGGATGATATAATACCAACCTGAAATACCTGTTCCATATTCTTCCTCATAACTTTTTCATAGCAAAGGTCATTCCAATGATATGAAAAAGGATGTTCCCATAAGAAAGGAACATCCTTAGTCTTAGACGATTTCCACATCTACTTTCTGATTTTCCTTGGATGATGCAGCCTTTACAACAGAGCGGATTGCTTTTGCAATTCTTCCCTGTTTTCCGATCACCTTGCCCATATCGGACGCAGCAACATGAAGCTCAATGGTAATATGCTTGCCATCTTCCTTCTGGGTAACAACAACTTCATCCGGATGCTCTACAAGTGCTTTTGCAATTACTTCAACCAATTCCTTCATAGTCCACCTCCAAAAGGTCTGTCAACATGCGTCTACTTTTCAATGCCTGCCTGCTTGAAAATCTTGCTGACAACTTCTGTAGGCTGTGCGCCGTTTGCAAGCCACTTCTTAGCCAGTTCTTCATTTACCTTGAAGGTACTGGGGGCTGTGTTGGGATCGTAGGTTCCGATTTCCTCGATACATCTTCCATCTCTGGGAGATCTGGAATCTGCAACAACGATTCTATAGAAAGGAGCCTTCTTCTGTCCCATTCTTCTTAATCTGATTTTTACTGCCATGTTTTTCACCTCCGTATTAATTCTGTTATTTTATATTTTGAATAGAAACACATTAAAAAAACGGTTTCTAACTTCAACATTTAAAACGGGAATCTCATTCCGCCAAAACTGCCTCTGCCTCGTTTGCCGCCCATCAGACCGGGCATCTGCTTCATCATCTTCTGGGACTGTTCAAACTGTTTTACAAAACGGTTCACAACTGCAATATCAACTCCCGCCCCTTTGGCAATTCTTCCCTTTCTGCTCAGGTTAAGGAGCTTGGGATTTTTCCTCTCTTCAGGGGTCATACTGAGTACGATTGCTTCCGTTCTTGCCAGTTGCTTATCATCTATCATGGATTCCAAATCGCCCATCTGCTTGCCCATTCCCGGAAGCATACCAAGAATACTGGTAAGTCCACCCATATTACGCATCTGTTTCATGCTCTCTAAATAATCTTCAAAATCAAACTTACCCTTTTTCATCCGGGCAGCCATTTCTTTTTCTTTGGCTTCGTCAATAGAAATGTTTTCCTGTGCTTTTTCAATCAAAGAAAGCACATCTCCCATTCCAAGAATACGGCTTGCCATTCTTTCGGGATAAAACTGCTCCAAATCAGAAAGCTTTTCCCCCATACCTACATAGAGGATCGGCTTTCCCGTAACTGCTTTCACAGACAATGCGGCACCACCTCTGGTATCGCCGTCCATTTTAGACAGAATAACACCATCTATACCAATCTTCTCATCGAATTCTTTAGCAACCGTAACAGCATCCTGTCCGGTCATTGCATCTACCACCAAAAGGCTCTGATGCACTTCTATCTGCTTTTTGATGCTTTGAAGCTCCGCCATCATATCTTCATCTATATGAAGACGTCCTGCGGTATCCAGGATCACTACATTGTGACCGTTTTTCTTGGCATGTTCAACAGCCGCCTTTGCAATATCAACAGGACTCTGATTATCCCCCATGGAAAAAACATCAACCTGTTGCTTCTCACCATTGATCTGCAGCTGCTTTATCGCTGCAGGTCTATATACATCACAAGCTACCAACAGGGGCTTTTTCCCCTTCAGTTTCAGCTTTCCCGCAATCTTTGCTGTGGTAGTCGTTTTACCGGCACCCTGAAGACCACACATCATGATAGTGGTTATTGCCTTTCCGGGCTGCATCTGAATTTCTGTTGTTTCAGACCCCATTAGGGCAATCATTTCTTCGTTTACGATCTTAATAACCATCTGTCCGGGATTCAGACCGTTCATAACATCAGAACCTATGGCACGTTCTTCCACAGACTTAACAAACTGTTTTACGACTTTAAAATTAACATCTGCTTCAAGGAGTGCAAGCTTAACCTCCTTCAGAGCTGCTTTAACATCCTCCTCGGTAAGCCTTCCCTTGCTGCGCAGATTTTTAAACACATTTTGAAGTTTATCCGTCAAGCTCTCAAATGCCATGGATTTAAAGCTCCTCTAATATCTTTGAAGACAGGCTTTCAATTTCCTCTATCAGCTTATCTTTGTTCATCTCTGAATCATTTGTCAGCTGCTTCAGCTGTTCCACTCTGCTTCTGATCCTCATAAAACGCTCTACCAGATGCAGTTTATCCTCATATTCCTGTAAAAGATGATTACACCTTCTCACAAGATCATGCACACCTTGCCTGGATATTCCATTTTCCTGTGCAATCTCTGTCAAGGAAAGGTCATTGTAGACCACATCCTCATATATTTTCCTTTGATGCTCTGTCAGCAATTCTCCGTAAAAATCATAAAGAAGACCCTGCTCAACAATTCTCTCCATTGCAATCACCTTAGGTAGAATACAATAAAAAAGCATACCTGTCAAGTATTTTTGCTTGACAGGTATAAAAATCTAAAAAATCTTTTAATAAGCTTCTGACGGAAGCTGTCCCAGAAGCTTTTTATAGGCTCTGCTGAAGGTTGAGTAATCCTTAAAGCCACACTCAGTACTTGCTGTTGTTGCCGGCATACCTGATAGGATCAAGTTCCTTGCTGCAAGAATTCTCTTTTCCAAAACATATTGATGCATGGAATATCCGGTCTCTTCTTTAAACTTGCGCATCATATGGTATTTGCTCAGATAAAATCGTGATGATAATGCTTCTATTGTCAAGTCCTGCGATAAATTTTCATTGATATAATGAATCATTTCCACAACTTTTTTATCATATCTGGCTGTTTTGTGAAATACTTCGGGATTTTCAATACAGCATCGGTTCAATTCAATTAACAGCTTTAAAAATAAAATTCTGCAATACATTTCCTTTGCATAAATATCTTCACCTTCTGCCTTCTCGAGTAGCCGTACTGTTTCAAACAACATTCTGCTCTGAGCAGGATTCAGCCGAATGATATTTCCCTGCTCCTTTAATGCCATTTGAAAGCATTGATTTAGATTACTTCCCTCCTCCGAATGCTCATCCAGAAAATCTGTTGAAATATAAAATACATATCTCTCATAAACAGCGTCTTCCCCGACAGCGGGCTTATGAATTTCGCCTTTGTTCACAAGCAAAATATCATGAGGCTCCAGCTTATAAGTCTTTCCTTCTATGTGATACTCGACATTTCCGGAGATAAACCAGATCAATTTGTGAAAATCATGATAATGATAGCTGTATTTTTTTGGTTCCTTATCTTTTAAGTGAAACAGTCTGAATTTTTCCTTGAGATATCCACTTTTCACAAAATTTTCAGGTACTGTTTCTTCGGTATCTATATCCTGCATTTTTCCCCTCATATCACTGCCATACTACTCCTGCACATATTTCTTCATACAGACATTCATATCCACATCTCCCTTAATCCCATTCACATTACCCTCGGACGTATACTGCCAGATACTGAATTCATACGGGAAATAGACCGGCGTATTGTAATAGGCAAACCATTTATCATAATCCTCAAGCTGTTCCATATCCAGCATAATCATAAAGGTTTTCAAATTGCCATAAATCATAGGCGTGTATCCAGCCTTCCTGATGGTTTCCAAAAAAGCAATCGTTGCCTTTGTATTTTCCTCCTTAGTCATTTCTGCAGTCCGTGCCTTTTCATTCTCGGACTCTTCTATGTCAAATACAATTGGGTAAGTCACATCATAATCCTGAATCAGATCAAGAACAAATTCTGCTTCTTCAATGGCTTCTTCCTCTGTTACCGCCTGCGTGTAAAAGTAAATTCCGACATCGATACCGTTGTCTAAGGCACCCTCGATGTTGTCCTGAAACTGTTCATCCTCAACCAACTTCCCTTCCGAACTTCCACGATAACCTGCTCGAATAAATGCATAGGATACGCCATCAGACGCAGTTTTCGCCCAGTCAATTTCTCCTTGATACTTAGATACATCAATACCCTTAAGAGATTTGATCTCCTGTGTATCATCCATATAAACGACTTCATTATTTTCCTGAACGACAAAATTATCATAAACATAATTGTGTTTTTTTAGCTTGTCCGAAATCGGAAAGAAATTGTATTTACCGTCCGAATAAACAACCACATCCTCCGGGAAGAAATCACGCAGCATTTCAGAAGTACTTTCACCACTACTCATCTTGAGCTTCAGATCATCTAAAAGAGCTGCCTTCTGCAACTCTCCTTCCTTAAGTGCAATTTCCTTTGAATAGGCTTCCATATCTGCCTGTGTATAGATATACTCTTCTTCCTTATCTTCAAATTCCTTAAGGCGTGCCATTGCCTCCTGGCTTTTATTTCTTAGTCCGTAATTCTGTAATAAGAGTATGATACAGCCTGTGAGCGCCGCAAGGGTGATGAGACAGAAAATTATATTGGTAACCAGGTTCACCTGTTGTCTTCTTCGGTTTCTTCTTACTTTGTTTGCCATTCTCTGTACCTTCCTTGTTAAACTTTTGATACAGAATAAGTATATTATCTTTTTCTTTTGCCGTCTATAGCTTTTGACTGGGAATTCCTTCAATTTATGCTCCCGCATGCTACAGTTTCTCTCCAAAATAACTTTTGTACCCTTCCCCATAGATTTCAGAGGCACTGGTCACGATCATAAACGCCTTTTCGTCCTCCTGCTTAACAATTTCCTCAATCCGATAAGCACTTTGCTTCTTTACAACACATAAAATGATTTGTTTATCCTTTCTCCGGTAGCCTCCGCTCCCTTGTAAGTGGGTAACACCGATCTGCATTTCTTCCAGAATTCGATTTGTAATCTTCTCAGATACGTCACTGATGATATAAATCAAATTTGCCTCATCCTTTCCGTACAAAACCAGATCTAACACCTGTGAAGTCACCATAGCAGATACCGCACTGTAAAGAATCACATCGAGATTTTGAAATACCAGCCAACCTGTTCCGATGATGACTGCATCAAAGATCAGGAAGAGTGTTCCTGTCCTCAGATATGGCTTTTTTATTCTCAAATACTTGATTATCACATCCGTACCACCGGTCGTTGCTCCGCTTCGCAGAACCATTCCGATACCGATTGCAACGACACCTCCACCAAATACAGCTGCAAGCATGGGATCTGTGGTAAGCGGTTTAAACCGAATAAAAAGATTGGTAAAAAAAGATACCAGAACAATTGCAAAAAGTGTACGCAAAATAAATCTTTTACCAAATTTCCATGCGCCAAAGATCATAATCGGTATATTGATGAGTAGAAACAGTGTTCCTGTATCCAGCGGAATTACTCTGTTTAAAATGATAGACAGCCCTGATATTCCTCCCGGTGCGAAATCATTCGGATCAATAAAAAGACTGATTCCTGCTCCGTAAAAGGCTGCACCAATCATAATAAACAGTATCTTTTTTATCCTGTTTACTGTTCTCATTTTGCCTCCAATCCATACGGATTACTTTTGCTCTAAGGAAGCCTTTCTTTCAACAAGAGCAAAAGAACCGCATCCATTATAGTATGCGGTTCTTTACTCTTATTTTATTCTCATCAATTTCTTTAAATATTGGTCCTTACCAGTTTCGGCTTGTAATTGTTTTTCTCAAGCGCTTCAATAATCTGGTGCTTGTGCTCCGTGCCGAATGCTTCCAGTGTAATCCGAAGTTCCACTGCTGCACTTCGGTTTATCGATACAAACTGATTATGTTCCAGCTTGATAACATTTCCATTTTGTTTTGCAATAACATCTGCCACATGGCTAAGCTCTCCCGGCTTATCAGGCAGTAAAACAGAAACGGTAAAAATACGATCCCTCATAATGAGCCCCTGCTGGACTACTGACGACATGGTAATCACATCCATATTTCCGCCGCTCAAAATGGAAACCACCTTTTTGTTCTTTATCTTCAAATGCTTTAATGCTGCCACGGTAAGAAGACCAGAATTCTCCACAACCATTTTATGATTTTCAACCATATCAAGAAAAGCGACCACAAGTTCTTCATCCTGTACCGTAATAATGTCATCCAGATTTTTTACAAGATAAGGAAATATCTTGCTTCCCGGTGTCTTGACCGCTGTGCCGTCCGCTATGGTACTTACATGATCCAGAGTGACGACCTTCCCCGCTTTCATGGATGCTTTCAGACAACTGGCTCCTTCAGGCTCTACACCGATCACCTTGATCTTGGGATTCAAAAGCTTGGCAAGTGTGGATACTCCGGTTGCCAGACCACCGCCGCCTACCGGAACCAATATGTAATCAACAAGCGGAAGTTCCTTAAAAATTTCCATGGCAATGGTTCCCTGTCCGGTTGCTACCGCAGGATCATCGAACGGGTGAATAAAGGTATAGCCCTGTTCCTTTGCAAGCTCATAGGCATGCTCGCAAGCCTCGTCATAGACATCCCCATAAAGAACGACCTCAGCTCCATACCCCTTGGTACGATTTACTTTGATGAGCGGTGTTGTCGTCGGCATAACAATAACGGCCTTTACTCCATAGCATTTTGCCGCATAGGCAACTCCCTGCGCATGATTTCCTGCTGAGGCGGTAATCAGCCCCTTTGTACGTTCCTCATCAGAGAGTGTACTCAGCTTATAATAAGCGCCTCGAAGCTTATATGCACCCGTAAACTGCATATTTTCTGGCTTCAAATAAACTTTATTATCTGTTTGGGCACTATAAAAGTCACTATATACAAGTTTTGTTTCCTGCGTCACCTTTTTTACGATTTCTGAGGCTTCCTCAAATTTTTCCAGTGTTAACATTTTTTCTTCCATTGTCATTAACCTTCCTCTTCCTGCTCCGCCAAATCAAACAATGCATTCACGAACTGTTCAGAATCGAATTTCTGCAGATCCTCAAGCTTTTCTCCCACACCGATATATTTGACGGGAATACTCAGTTCGGACTGGATTGCCACAGCAATGCCCCCTTTGGATGTTCCGTCCATCTTCGTAAGAACGATTCCGGTAAGCTGTGCGGCTTCTGTGAACTCTCTTGCCTGGTTTAAGGCATTTTGCCCGGTAGTCCCATCAAGTACGATCAAATTCTCTCTATGGGCATCCGGAAATTCCCTGTCGATTATCCGATTCATCTTTTTCAGTTCTTCCATCAGGTTCTTTTTGTTGTGCAGTCTTCCGGCTGTATCACAGATCAACACATCTGTATTTCTGGCTTTTGCGGCACTGACTGCATCATAAATGACGCTGGATGGATCTGCGCCCTGTGTTCCGGTGATAATATCTACTCCGGCACGGTTTGCCCACAGGGTAAGTTGCTCGCATGCAGCTGCCCTATAGGTATCAGCAGCAGCAATCAGAACCTTTCTTCCCTGCTCCTTCAACAAGCCCGCAAGTTTTCCGACAGTAGTTGTTTTTCCCACTCCATTTACGCCGATTATCAGGATGATGGATTTTTCATGTTCAAAATCATAGGCAGTTTCTTCTACCTTCATCTGCGCTTTGATGCTCTCGATCAGGAAATCCTTACATGCCGCAGGCTCCTTTATATGATTTTCCTTCACCTGCTTCTTTAATCTGTCAAGGATCTGGGTTGTCGCATGTACGCCGATATCCCCCATAATCAGAATTTCCTCAAGTTCCTCATAAAATTCATCATCAATGGAAGAAAAACCACTAAAAACAGAATCAATGCCATTTACAATATTATCACGTGTCTTGGTTAATCCTTCCTTTAATCTGCTGAAAAAACCGGCCATTAATCCTCCAACTCCTTATCGATCAGATTTACACTCACCAATGTGGAAACACCCTTTTCCTGCATGGTGATACCGTAGAGACGATCTGCCTTTTCCATCGTACCACGCCTGTGAGTTATAACAATAAACTGTGTATTCTTGGTGAGCTTATGTAAGTATTTGGCAAAACGGGTAACATTATTCTCATCAAGAGCCGCTTCGATCTCATCAAGCAGACAGAATGGTGACGGCTTAAGATTCTGTATTGCAAACAAAAGTGCAATGGCTGTAAGCGCCTTTTCTCCACCAGACAGCTGCATCATATTCTGCAGTTTCTTTCCGGGCGGCTGTGCGATAATGCGAATTCCTGCCTCCAGAATATCCTCATCCTCCATCAATTCCAGCGTACCTTTCCCACCGCCAAACAGCTCCTTAAACACCTTGTCAAACTCTCTGCCGATCTCAGCAAATTTCTCGTTAAATTGTTTCCGCATTGCAGTATCCAATTCAACTATAATTCCTTCCAAAGTCTTTTCAGCTTCAACCAGATCATCATGTTGTGTTTTTAGGAAATTGTAACGTTCCATCAGATTTTTGTAATCCTCAATGGCATTAACGTTTACATCCCCCAGCTTCTTGATCTGATCCTTTAAAGAAGCAATTTCCTTCTTCATGGCAGAAAGATCCGTCATCGCCTCATCTCGTAAAGCTGCTGCATCAGACAGGGTGATCTCATATTCGTCCCACATGTAATTAATCTGATTTTCCAGTGCTTCCTGGAATTTTTCTCTTTGAGAATTCAGACGGTACACTTCCTTATCAAGACCTGTCATCTTTTCTGCAAGAGACTCTCTGTCCGCGAAGAAATTCTTCTGCTTCCCTGAAAGTTCTTCCTTCTTCTCAATATCTTCCTTTAATTTTTTCTCTGTATCTCCCTGTGTTGTATGAGATGCCGCAATCGTCTTTTCAATTTGCTCAATGCTATCCTTCTTGTTTTGACTATCCTCGTTACTCTTTAAAATACCTTCTTCAATTTCCTTAAGTTCATCAGAGTAACGTGTGATTTCACCATCGATCCGGTTAACATTCTGCTGATGGAAATCCTGTTGCTGAAGCATTTTCTCTACTTCAACATCCCAGCTGGCGACATGGGAAGATTCCTCGGATTCTTCTCTTCTCTTTTCCTCCAGTTCAGCCTGATATTTGCGGATCTGTTGCTCAACCTGCTTTTCTAAGAGTTCGGAATCCTCTAATTCCTTCTGGATTTCCTGTTTATTCAGCTTGATTTCCTGTATCTGATTTTCAATTTCCCGTTCTTCATTCTTAAGCTCAACAGAGCCTTCGGATGCTTCATCACGACGTTCCTGTGCTTTTATTACATTTAACCGAGCTGTATTCTGCTCAATAAATTTTTTCTGAAGAGCTGCCTTATCCTCCTCCAGAGCAAGACGAAGCTTATTTCTCTCATTCTTTGTATTTTCAATCTCCTCAAGTAGAGTATCAATTTCTTTCAAATACCTTTTTACATTGTTTTCCAGTTCTTCAATCTCTCTTCTTCTTCCTAAAAGATTACTGTTGTTCTTGAATGCGCCACCACTGATTGCACCACCGGGTACAAGCAATTCCCCCTCCAGTGTTACCATACGGATGCCGTAATCAAATTTTCTTGCGATCTTTACGGCATTATCCACATTGTCAATAACAACAATACGTCCCAGCATAGCCTTGGCAACATTTTGATATTTCTTGTCAATTGTCACCAGTTCATCAGCCATGCCGATCACCCCCTTTTCAAGGAGTGCATCAGGGTTTTTAAATTCCTGAGGATTCGTAATACTGGTGAGCGGCAGGAATGTGGCACGGCCTGCTTTTGTCTGCTTCAAAAAGGCAATCATTCTCTTGGCAGTTTCCTCGTCATCAGTTACAATGTTTTGGATGTTCCCGCCAAGTGCTGTTTCAATTGCAGTTTCATATTTTTTATCAACTTTGATGATATCTGCGACGACCCCGATGATTCCTTTCTCACGGTCCTTACATTCCATTACCTTTTTTACACTGCCGCCGTAACCCTCATAGCGCTCTGTCAGATTCGTCAATGCATCCAACTTTGATTTTTCCTGATGATAATTCACCTGGGTATCTCTCAGTTTCTGATCCTTTCCTGCAAGGTCTTCTCTTAACAGGGTCAGTTTTTCTTCCTTGCTTTCCTGTGCTTCATTCAGGCTGCGGATCTCATCATTGATCTTTTCAAATTCCTCTTGAAGCTTTTTCATGACAGCTTCCTGTTGTGCTTCGTCAGATTTAATGCGGAGCAAACGGGATGTCAATTCAGCCTTCCGAATATTGATCTGCTCCGTCATGGTATCATAACGCCCCAGCTTTGACTTGATCGTTGCTCTGGAATTCAACGCTTCAATGATCGTATTCTTACCTGCTTCAATATCATTGTTCAGTTCTTCAATTCTCTTCTGTACAGCAAGAAGCTTTTCCCTGGCCTCATTTCTTTCCTGCTCGATTTCAGCCACCTGATCATCGATCACCTTTTTATCTGCAAGGATTCTCTCCTTATCCAGAAGCTTTGCATCCATTTCTTTCTTAACGGATGTCTTTCTTAACTGGAAGTGCTCTTCATTGCTCTTGGCCGACTTGATCTGCTCCTTTAAGACATTAATCTCACCCTCCAGTTTACCGCGAAGGACACTGGTATCTGTCAAGGATGTTCTGGCGGATTCAATTGACTCATCAAGCATTTCTATCTGTCCCTGAATCTGCTCGTATTCCTCTTTTATCTTTTCATATTGCTGCGTTGTACGCTCCAGGTCATCACTGGCAATATCCAGCTTTTCCTGGGCTCCTTTTAGCTGCTCCTGCAATCTGTTGTTTTCAAGCAGAAACATATTTACATCCAGTGTTTTCAATTCTTCCTTTTTCTTTAAATAAATCTTAGCTGTCTCAGACTGCTTTTCCAACGGTCCGATCTGCTTTTCCAGTTCAGAAAGAATATCATTGACACGAACAAGGTTCTGTTTTTCGTCCTCTAGCTTTTTCTGGGCTGCGAATTTGCGTTTCTTAAACTTGACGATTCCCGCAGCCTCGTCAAAGAGTTCTCGTCTCTCCTCCGGCTTGCCGCTCAATATTTTGTCAATCTGTCCCTGCCCGATAATAGAATATCCCTCTTTACCGATACCGGTATCATAAAAAAGCTCATTCACATCTTTCAGACGACATGGTGCACCATTTAGCAGATATTCGCTCTCACCGGAACGATAAATTCTCCTGGCAACAGTTACTTCATCAAAATCAATGGCAAGCTGATGGTCGGAATTATCCAGCGTAATTGCCACATATGCATAGCCAAGAGGCTTGCGAAGTTCTGTTCCCGAAAAAATAACATCCTGCATGGATGCTCCACGAAGCTGTTTAATACGCTGTTCCCCAAGCACCCAGCGCACTGCATCCGCAACATTACTTTTTCCGCTTCCATTCGGTCCTACAATTCCCGTGATACCGTTATGAAACTTAAATACAATTTTATTGGCAAAGGATTTAAACCCATGAATTTCAATACTCTTTAAATACATATAACACCTGCTTATTCTTCCAGTATTTTATCAAGCAGCACCTGATAAGCTGCCTGTTGTTGTGCAGACTTTTTGTTACGTCCCTGACCTCTTCCTACAACAGCGCCGTCAATTTTTGCTTCCACCACAAAAATCTTATCGTGTTCCGGTCCGGTCTCCTCAACAAGCTCATAGGTAAGCTCTTTACCTGCTTTCTGCACCTTTTCCTGTAAAATAGTCTTGCTGTCATAAAATAATTGTTTATTCTCAAGATCCGAGAGAATAAATTTCTTTACGAATCGATCTGCTTTTCTGATTCCTCCATCCAGATAGATTGCGCCGATCAGTGCTTCCATAACGTCCGAAATGATAGAGTCTCGCTTTCTACCACCGGTAGCCTCTTCTCCTTTTCCGAGAAGTATATACTTTCCAAGAGAAATATCTCTGGCACAAAAGGCAAGCGCCGGTTCACAAACCATAGAGGAGCGCAGCCTTGTCATCTGTCCCTCAGACATTTCCGGATACGTTTCATAAAAGAATCGGCTGGATAGCAGCTCGAGTACTGCATCTCCCAGGAATTCCAGTCTTTCATAATTTTTATATTTATTGATTTTCTGCTCATTGGAAAAAGAACTATGGGTCAGTGCCTGGTATAGTAATTCCTTGTGAACAAACACATAACCAATCCTTTCTTCCAGCTCCTTCAATTCTTCCTGTCTGTACATAAATCCCCCAGTCTTATGCTTATCGGAAAAAAAGCCCGAAAACGGGCTTTTTAGTTGGTAGCATTTTTGATAAGTTTAACTGCTTCTTCTACAGTAGTGATCTTCTCTGCATCTTCAGCCGGAACTTCAATATCAAATTCTTCCTCTATTCCCATAATAATCTGAAAAACATCCAAGGAATCGGCTCCCAGATCGTCTACAAAGGTAGTTTCCATCGTAATCTCGTCAGGGTCGACGTTTAAAACGTCAGCAATTACTTTTTTTAATTTTTCAAATTCCATTTCTCATTTCCTTTCTAGTTTTCTTCCATTGTTATTTTTTCTTTTATTTTTTGATTAATATTCTGTTCTGTAAAGGTAATACACTGCAGAATAGAATTCTTAATTTCAATTGCTTTGGAGCTTCCATGCGTCTTTACGACCAATCCGTTAAGGCCAAGTAACGGAGCACCGCCGTACTGCTCCAGATCAAATGCCTTCAATGTCTTTTTCAGTGCAGGCTTAACAAGAAGAGCTCCAATCTTGCTGCGAAGAGAGGTCATCATACCCTCTTTTACCTTCTTAATCAGAATCCCTCCAACTCCTTCGTACATTTTTAAGATCACATTACCCACAAATGCTTCACAGACAACTACGTCCGCTAACCCGGCAGGTATATCTCTTGCCTCAATACTACCGATAAAATGAATATCCGGACAATTCTTGAGAAGCGGAAACGTTTCTTTCACAAGTGCATTTCCCTTCTCCTCTTCCGCACCAATATTTACAATTGCAACTTTAGGGCTCTTTACTCCCATTACGCTTTCCATATACACAGATCCCATCTTGGCAAATTGTACCAAATGGGAAGGTCTTGCATCCACATTAGCGCCACAGTCAATCAAAAGTGCACATCCATTTGCTGTGGGAATCAACGGAGCGAGAGGTGGTCTTTCTACGCCCTTGATCCTACCTACGATCACCTGTCCTCCAACCAGAGTAGCTCCTGTGCTTCCTGCGGAAACAAACGCGTCACAGGTTCCGTCTTTTACAAGATATAAAGCTTTCACAAGGGAAGAATCCTTCTTTTTTCGGATCGCCATAACCGGAGGCTCTGCCATTTCAATGATTTCGGTAGCATTCACAACCTCGATCTGCTCTTTATTATATGTATATTTTGCAAGTTCGCTGTCGATTTTATCCGCCTGTCCTGTTAAAAAAACCTTAACATGACTGTTTTCATTAACAGCTTCAACGGCTCCCTTTACGATTTCAAACGGTGCATTATCACCGCCCATGCCGTCAACTGCAACATTCACAAAATCACTCATGAAAACACCTCCGTTTACGTACTTCTTTACTATACTAAACCATATTCTAAAAATCAAGATATATTTTATTCTTAAGAAATGAAGTTTCCCACAGATCAAAAGACCCATTCCGGTGTTCGCATCGAAACAGGTCTTTTCAAATTAATTCACATATTTAGGCTACTCCTGCAGATGGATAACACCCATCCAATAAAAGCCGTTAATGTTTTTCTGTGCTTCATCCGCTGCCTTCTGTGCAATCGCATAAAACTCTTCATCATTAATATCATATTTTGTACGAAGGATAGCTTGTCCGTCTGTTATCAGCAGTTGCGCCAGCTGTTTGGAAATTTCATCCTTGTTGTAGAAACGCTCCACCGTATGATAATATTCCATCTCATCCTGATTGGCAGCATATTTTGAAAGGCTTGAATCCTCCGCAAAGCTTTCATTTTCCACCAGCGTTCCTGCTGCAGCATAGTCAGAAAGATTTAGCAATGCATTTGTGATCATCTCATTATCATTGTTGGTTGCATCCACAATATACCACTCATCATCAAGCTTCACTTTGTTCCATGCATGCGGAACACTTCCATCCAGATAGCCTGTGACAACAATACTTTCAAGTCCCGCAGAATCCGCCAGCAGTTTAAAAGCCGCCGAATAGCTTGCACACACACCAACACCGTCCACCAGAATTCCGTAAGCGGTAAAGGAATCATAAAAACTCTCATCTACTTTGGTAAAGGAATATTTTTCTGCATTTTCAAGTGCTGCATTATCATATATTGCATTTTCACACAACCAGGTATTGATTGCCATATCCTTCTCAAGATCCGTCATATCGTTGGTAATAATCTGTCCCGTAATCTCATCTACACGATCTTTAATTTCTGCTTGCTTTTTTGCCGTTTGTTCGCTGTCAAAATCATACTCTACATAAAGGATTCTGTTCTCCGAATCAATACTGCCCCCCTGAATACCCAGAATCAACGGGTTCTGGTATTGTGCTTCAAAAAAAGAGTCAACAACAAGCTGTGTATCTGCTGCTTCAGGGAAATCGGAGAGATCAATTTTCTCCTTCGTTTCCAGCATATTAAGAGCTATGTACTCACTTAACGCAGAGTTTGCTGTTATTCTGATTTCTTTAGGCGTATTTGTGGATTTCTCAGTTTCTGAATGCTCCTCTTCCTTGATGGGTTCAGATGTACTTTCTTCCCGGTCGTTCGTCTCCTCATCCACCGAAAGCTTGGGTGCTACATTACCACCTTTATTCTCTAATTTTTCTTGCCTTTCTTTTATTGTCGCAAGGTCAGTTTCAAGCGTATCCCAATTCACTTCATAAGCATGAAGTTCCTGGACAAACGGTGTTTTCATGCCCTTTGCATTAATAATGAAATAACCATTGTCCTCAAATTTCTGAATATGATCAAAATCATATTCCAGAACCCTTTGAGTGGTTGTACCGTCACACATTGTCACACACATAACTGCTGGCAAATCAAGCGTTCCGCTAATTCCGAAAAAGCTATCATCATTACTGTAATGAGCCTCTTCTGTTGGTAACATATGTGCCAGATCCTTTGCCGCAAGCAGATTACTGATTGCCGAACAGCCTCCCTGCCCATAGGCAATCATACCAATATATTCACTGTAATACTCATCATAAGCAACATCCACCTGATAGTCCAACAGAAAGCTGTCTGTATCCTCCATCCAGCTTTGTGTATCATCTGAGGTATAGTATTGTACAAATCTTTCATTAAGACTTAAGATCATACCTCTATATTCGTTATCTTCATCTTCGCTGGTCCATTCTGTTCCGCGAACGTCTGCAAATACCTTTGTATAGTCCCAGAAGCCGTTTTCATCCTTGTTAATGATAAAAAGAAGATACCCCTCCGCTCCCGGGATCTCCTGCCATGAGAATCTGGCATATCCGTCTTCTGTCTGGTCAAAAACGAGTTGTGGTGTCTGAGCTATCTCTGCATTTACCTTGATCACTGTAATAACCGGCTTTTCAAGCCTTTCTCCGGTTGCCACATCGACATAGGTAGCCATGTAATACTGTGATAAAGTCCCCCAGCCTCTCTCATCATCCCCAAATAGGTAGTTCCCGCTTAGATGACTTAAATCCACATCATCCGATCCATTCATTTCCGCAACTCCATAAAAAGGAGGTTCAATAGTCAGAATTCCATTATCCGTATTATAGTCAAAAATGCCTACATCAACCGGGGATTGTAATTGTGCATCCTGATAAATAACAAAGTTTTCTTCGACCTTATCCTCGCGGTCCCATGGATTATACCCGATTTCAATTTGGATACTCTCGTTTCGGTCTATCTTTATCACATTTCCGTCATATTCTTGTTTCTCCGAAGCAGAATACTTCTTTTTTAATGCATCAACCAGATCTTTGTTTCCTGTCTCTTCCGGTTTGTCTTTTGCTCCGTCATCAGAAACTTCTTCCTGTTTTTTATTATTCTCACTACTCTGCTCCTGTACTTCCTCCTGCAGGACAGCGCTTTCATTATCAGTCTTTTTCCCACATGCTGCCAAAAGCAGAGACAATAAAAGCCATATCGCAAGTGTTACAGCAGTCTGTTTTCTTGATTTCATTTCCACCTTTCCTCCTCATTACACGAAATGTATTATAATATAAATACTTTGATAACAGTCAAAAGGTTTCATCTATATTCATTATTCCATTACTTTTTCATAAAGAAAATCAATAAATTCCTTCTGCGTTGTTCCGGTACCAATCACCTCGTAAGCAATTCCATTCTTTTCATATACCGCCTGGAACCTCATTTTCTCCGTTTTCAACACCGTAACATAAATCTTCTGTTCTCCGATATAGGACCAGTTATCCTTTGCAATTTCCGGCAATGAAATTTGATCTATTTTATCAAAACTGATCATACCTCCATCGTCGAGCAGGAGCACATCAACAGCCTGAATTTCATCACTTTTATCTTCCTGTTCATCTTGCCCTATTGTCACTTTTCCGGCATTAGGTGTAATGGAGATTGCCACTTTGTTGTTCACGAAATGGATCACTCCGTTTTTGAGTTCTACCTTATCATAATAAACTCCTTCTTCCATCGGAGTCACATAAGAAGCACCTGTAGGTCTTAAAAAACATATCCAAATACCTACTGTGCAGAGCAAAGCAGCTGCCAAGGCAGAATAACGCCATAAAGAGCTTTTTCTCTTCTTCTTCACATCCGATAGTTGTTCTCCTTCTTCCTGCGCCTTTTTCATTCTTTCAAGCGTTTCCTTCTTCAGCTCCTCGGAGGCGGTAATGCGGTCAAAGGTCTCCTGAACACGTTCTTTGATAAACTGTTCTTCTACAGGCTTATTTTTCATTATCCAGTCCTCCTTCCAACCTTTTTTTCAAGAGCTTACGTCCTCTGTTCAGCAATGTTTTAACACTGTTTTCTTTCTTTTCAAGAATATCACTGATTTCTTTTACGGAATAACCTTCATAGTAAAATAAATATAATACTAATGAATATTTATAGGGTAATTCTTTTAACTCCAGGAACAGTGAATTATCCTTTTGATGATATACAGGCTCTTGATTAATATTCTTCGCAAACCCCTGTGTTCTCTTATTCCATGGATTAGTAACCATTGTTTTTGCACAATTACTTGCCACACGGCTCAGCCATGCTTTCAAATGCTCTTCTCCTGTGATTTCTTTATGATGCCTCACCAGTCTTAAAAATGTTTCCTGGAAAGCATCTTTTGCATCCTCAGCATTTCCTGTAATGGCAAAACAGATTCTATAGACCAAATCACCATACCTTTCAATCGCCTTATCAAATTCCACACAGTAGTTTTCATTGAATCCATTCATGATACAATGCTCCTCGAAATTTTTGTATCTCTCAACTATGCTTTACTATAACATCATATCTGTATATTAAGCAAATAGAAAAGAATTCTTCAAGTATAATATCAAACCGGCATATTTTTTTGATTGCGGCAATCGAAACATCCCTCCTACTTTCATCTAACATGCTATACGCTGTCGATGGGGTAATACCAGATTTATTTGCTATTTACTGAAATCTGACATGATATAGATATCCATAACTATCAAAGAATCCGAGTTTAAGCATTTAATATTGCCGATCTAAAAGAAATTCTCTTACAAATAATGGTTAATAATTTT
The DNA here is from genome assembly GCA_018384375.1 of Lachnospiraceae bacterium. Taxonomy (GTDB): domain Bacteria; phylum Bacillota; class Clostridia; order Lachnospirales; family Lachnospiraceae; genus Suilimivivens. The sequence continues at coordinate 22,862 of JAHAYJ010000042.1, read as the reverse complement.
AATATTGTTGTAACTATAAATTACACATACAAGAAAAAAATACAAAAACAGCGCAGGAATGAAGATTCCTGCGCTGTCTTAACATAATGAATTCAAATAATTAATCCTGAGCAATGATTTCTTTCTTATTGTAAGAACCACATGCCTTGCATACTCTGTGGGGCATCATGAGTGCGCCACATTTGCTGCATTTTACTAAAGTAGGAGCGCTCATTTTCCAGTTCGCTCTTCTCTTATCTCTTCTGGCTTTTGAAGTTTTATTCTTAGGACAAATAGACATCGTTACACCTCCTTATTTGCATTAAAGATATCTTTAATAGCCGCCATTCTTGGGTCAGGAACGAATGTATCGCATCCACAATCCCCTTCATTCAGGTTATGTCCACACTGTTTGCAGATTCCTTTACAATCAGGCTTACATAACACCTTAACCGGCATATTGATTAAGATTTCGCTGTTCACAAGAGCTTCTATATCAAGCTCATAGCCAAGCATAAATTCTTGACTGTCCTGATCATCCGGCTGTTCTTCCGGTGTAAACACTTCCTCTTCAAAGGAAAAACAAAGCGGCACATCTACATCCGCAAGACATCTGTCGCAGGGAATAGAAAGAACCAGTTTCATCTCTCCCTGTACCAGCACCTTACCTATTCCGTTATTGGTAAGTAAGACATTGATAGGAGACTTCTCTTTGATTTTGTATGAATTTCCCATGTAGGAAACCATGTCCGGCTCAAAGCTTAAGCTTTCTCTTCTGTCCTTCCCCTCAGATGTAAATACATCAGTCAGATTTAATAACATAGCAAGCTCCCTATGAATCCTATGTATGGAAAAAGAATGCATAAAATCATCTAAACCACACACTTTAACAAGTATAACGGCGGTTTCTTCATTTGTCAATAGCTGAATTAAATTTCATAGAAATAATGGCATTTATTTAACAAGTGCATAGGTTTCCCTTGCAATTGCAAGTTCTTCATTGGTAGGAATCACCAAAACTTTAGTCCTGCTATCTTCTGTTGAAATAACCATATCTTCTCCGCGCTTACTGTTTGCTTCCTGATCTAACGTGATCCCCAGATACTTCAGATAAGAACAGATCATATTTCTGACAAAGGAACTGTTTTCCCCAAGTCCGGCCGTAAAACAGATTGCATCAACACCATTCATTGCTGCCGTATAGGCGCCAATGTATTTTGCAACACGATAGGAAAAGGTCTTCATGGTTCTGACCGCATTTTCTTTTCCCGCATCGAACGCTTCCTCCAAATCCCTAAAGTCGGAGGAAAAGCCTCCGGATAAGCCAAGTACACCGGATTCTTTGTTGAGTATATTCAGCATTTCATGTACATCTTTTCCTTCTTTATTACAAAGGAATTCAATGATAGCAGGATCCAGATCACCGGACCTGGTTCCCATGATCAATCCCTCAAGGGGAGTCAGTCCCATGGAAGTATCCACACATTTTCCGTTTTTAACTGCCGAAACGCTTGCACCGTTTCCCAGATGGCATACAATAATTTTCAGATCCTCATATGCCCTTCCCAATATTTTAGCTGCCTGATGAGACACATAGGAATGACTGGTTCCGTGGAAACCATATCTTCTGACCTTGTAATCCTCATAGTAATGATAGGGAATTCCATAAAGATAGGCTTCCTCAGGCATTGTCTGGTGAAATGCCGTATCAAAAACTGCTACCATAGGTGTTCCGTCCATTAACTCCTGGCAGGCACGAATTCCAATCAGATTAGCCGGATTATGTAAGGGAGCCAGATCATTGCACTCCTCTATTGCTCTTATCACTTCCTCCGTGATCAAGGTGGAAGATGCAAAGTTTTCACCTCCGTGAACGATTCTATGCCCTACAGCACCGATTTCATCAAGGCTTTTAACCACCCCAGTCTTTTCATCAGTCAGGGCATCAAGCACAAGTTTGATAGCAGCTGTATGATCTGCCATTGGAGTAACTGTCTTTAATTTTTCACCACCATCCGGTGTATAGGTCATCTGACTTCCGTCAATTCCGATTCTCTCACAAAGCCCTTTGGCGATCAGCTTCTCCGACTGCGCATCAATCAGCTGGAATTTTAAGGAGGAACTGCCGCAGTTTATTACCAATATATTCATTTTTCTTCTCCTGCCTTTCTTTTCCTTAATTAAACCAGCTGTGCCTGTACAGCAGTTAATGCTACAACGCCTACAATGTCTTCCCATGAACAGCCTCTTGACAAGTCATTAACCGGCTTCGCAATTCCCTGAAGCATAGGGCCGTAAGCTTCAGCATTCCCAAGTCTCTGTACCAGCTTGTACCCTATATTTCCGCAATCCAGATTGGGGAAGATCAACACATTTGCTTTCCCGGCAACTTCACTTCCCGGTGCCTTGGATTTTGCGACCTGAGGAACCAGCGCTGCATCCGTTTGAAGTTCCCCATCAAGCGTCAGATGTGGATACTGCTCATGGGCAATTCTTGTTGCCTCTACGACCTTATCTACCAACGGATGCTTTGCGCTTCCCTTAGTAGAATGGGAAAGCATTGCAATAATTGGTTTGGCGCCTACAAGGCTTTTAAAGCTCTTTGCAGAGGAGTCTGCAATCGCTGCAAGCTCTTCCGCCGTAGGATCCTGATTCAATCCGCAATCCGCAAACAGGAAGGTTCCGTTTTCTCCATAAGGACAGTCAGGCACACACATTAGGAAAAAGCCTGATACCAGTTTGACCCCAGGTGCAGTCTTTAAAATCTGAAGTGCAGGTCGTAGGGTATCTGCCGTTGCATGGCAGGCACCTGCAACCATACCATCAGCATCATTAGCCTTTACCATGATAACACCGAAGGTCAGATTATCTGTCAAAAGAATTTCCCTTGCTTTTTCAGGGGTCATTCCCTTATTTTTTCTTGTTTCATATAATAAATTTACATACTCATCCAGTTTATCACAGGTTTCCGGATTAATGATCTTTACGCCGTCAAGCTCGATCTCCAACCAGGCAGCACCATCCATTATTTTTTCTTCATTCCCGATCATAATGATGTCTGCAATCCCCTCTTTAATGATATTGGAAGCTGCAATCAATGTTCTTTTGTCGGTTGTTTCGGGCAGAACAATCGTTTTTCTGTCCATTCTTGCTTTTTCTTTAATCACGTCAATATATGACATAATTCCTTCTCCTTTCCGTCCCCATAAATGTAAGTGCTTACATTGTATACAAATTCTACCAAAATTATATCTCAATCCCCTATTACAGGCAAGTATCGAGTTCAAAAAAATTGTGCTATTTTCAGTACAAAAATTTGATTCCACGATTATTTTATGGTACATTTGATTAAAATAAGGTTCAGAGGTCATTATTTTATGAAAATTGCTGCTATTATTGCTGAATATAACCCTTTTCACAAGGGACATTCCTATCAAATTTCCGAGACTCGTAAAAATACCGGTGCCGATTATGTTCTGGTAATAATGAGTGGAGACTTCGTTCAGAGGGGCGCTCCGGCTATCTGTAATAAATATGTTCGTACAAAAATGGCACTGCTGGGAGGCGCAGATGCAGTTATTGAGCTTCCTTCTTTGTACGCTGTTTCCAGTGCGGAATTTTTTGCACAGGGTGCCGTTACCCTAATTGACAGCCTTCAGACTGCTGACCTTTTATCCTTTGGAAGTGAATGTGGAGATCTGCCCCTGATAACAGAAGCCGCTTCCTTCCTGTTCAACGAAGATAGCGCCTTTCAGTCTGCTCTTTTCTCTTTCCTGAAAAAAGGGGTTTCTTTTCCCGAAGCAAGAGTAAAAGCCCTTTCTGCTTCTGACAAAAAGTACTCCAAGCTTCTTGCTTCTCCCAATAACATTCTTGGAATCGAATATTGTAAAGCGCTCCTTGCCGCGCAAAGTCCGATACAGCCCTATACGGTAAAGCGTAAGGGAAGCGATTATCATGATTTTACTCTCACTGCCAGAGAAGATCATTTTTCCTCTGCCAGCGCAATCCGTAAGGCTTCTTACGATATCCTTTCAAAAGATGAATCTGATGTGAAAGACAGCGACCTGGAAACCTGCAAGAGCCACATGCCTTCTGATTGCTTTGCGGCATTTCAGGCGGAAATGCAGTCTGCCTCTCCTATGAAAGAGGATGATTTTTCTCTGCCTCTTCACTATAAACTGTTATCAGAAGCGAAAAGCGGATTTTCTGAATATCTCGACTGTACCCCTGATCTTTCCGACAAGATCTGCAGCCACCTTCCTTCTTATAAGGGATTTACCGATTTCTGTGAACAGTTGAAATCAAAGGATGTTACCTATACCCGCATAAGCCGTGTATTGCTGCACATTCTTCTCAATACAAAGACACCTGACACTTACCTGAAGCCCTTTGCCCAGAGGGAACTTTATGTTCCTTACGCAAGACTTCTCGGTTTTCGTGAAAGTGCTTCTGCACTTCTCAAAAAGATGAAACATAACAGCCGGATTCCTCTTATTACAAAACTGGCAGATGCCGAAAGACTTCTCTCAAAGGAGGGATATGCTTTTTTACAACAGGATATTTTCTGCTCTTCTATCTATGAAGCAGCAGTCTGTGCCAAAAAAAGAGGGACCGTACTGAATGAATTCAGACAATCCCCTATTATCATTCCGTAAGTATTACAGACTCATGGATTAACAAGTAAAATCTTTATCTTAATTATAGGAAAGGACACATATCCCATGCAGAATCTCTATGTTTCCAAAACAAATACCGGTAAGGATCATTTTGACTCATTAACCAAAGCCATCGCTTCCATTTCTGTAGATATCAGCGAACCGGTCACAATTTTTCTGGAGGCAGGCATATACCATGAAAAAGTAACGATTCAAAGACCATTTATCACACTGATCGGTGAAAATGCCGAAACTACAATCATCACCTATGATGACTGCGCCACACAGCTTATGTCGGACGGTTCCAGGAAAGGTACTTTCCGTTCCTATACCATGTTTCTTGACAGTCATGATATTACTCTGCAAAATCTAACAATTCGCAATGCCTCCTTCCCCCGCTCCAAGGCAGGCCAGGCTATTGCACTCTATGCAGACGGTGACAGGATCCTGGTCAGAAACTGCAGACTTGAAAGCTTTCAGGATACGCTTTTTACCGGGCCCTTGCCGCCTGCTCCTTTATCTCCCGGAGGCTTTACCGGTCCCAAAGAGTTTGCCGAGCGAATCGTTGGTCGGCAATGCTATGAAAGCTGCTATATCTGTGGGGACATTGACTTCATTTTCGGAAGTGCCACAGCCTATTTTGAGCGCTGTGAGATTGCTTCCGTAGCCTCCGAAGAGCTTACGCCGGACAGCGACGGGAATACCCCAATTTACGGTTACGCTACAGCTGCGTCCACTCCGGAGGGATATCCATACGGCTACGTATTTCACAACTGCCGTTTTACGGGCACAGTCCCTGAAAAGAGTGTTTATCTCGGAAGGCCATGGCGGGATTATGCTAGGACCGTGCTTTTATCCTGTTATCTTGGCCCGCATATCAGACCCGAAGGTTTCCATGACTGGAACAAGCCAAATGCTCGCAAAAACTGCTTCTATGCAGAATATCAAAGCTATGGACCCGGAAACGCAACAGAGTCTTCCTTCCGTGCACCTTTCGTACATCAGCTGTCGGATACTGAGGCCTCTTTTTATGCGAAAGAGAAGGTTTTATGCGGCATTGACGGCTGGTGTCCTTAAGAAACAGATATCTGTTGATATCTTTCCAAGATATAATTCTTTGCCTGCACTGCATTTGCAGGCACTGTATTTTCCAATGTTGTGTGGATAAAGGGTTTTCTCTTCTTGATAAATTTTAATATGCTTTCATAATTCATCTGACCGGTTCCGGCTGCTACCGATTTCAGCCCTCCATCCTCTACCACAAAATCCTTCAGATGAACCACCGATACATCTTTTCCGAGAAGTTCGATTGCCCCATCTACTATTTCAATCTGATTCTCGTAATTACTAATGTCAAGAAGATTTACCGGGTCCAGAATGATCTGAAGATTAGGAGAATCAATAGCATCTAATACCATTCTTGCACGTTTGGGATTACATACAATATGCTTCCATACCGGTTCTATGGCAAAAATCACACCCATTTTCTCCGCATATTTTACAATAGGCCGAAGTCTTTCTATAAACAGTTCCAGTGCCTCCTCACTATGACAGGCAGGCTCAAATTTGTACTCTGTGTTAGGCGCCCCTGTTTCCGTTCCCACCACACCGCAGCCAAGCTGCGAAGCAAAGCGAATATGTGTTCTATATTTCTCGACAAATTCCTGCAGCTTTCCCTCGTCCGGTGTGGCAAGATTTAGGTAGCATCCAAGCACAGCAATCGCAAGCTCATTTTTTTCAAATAGATTTTTTAAATACATTGCATATCCAGGCGTTAATGCTTCTGCACTTGCCAGCTCCGGCGGCATCACCTTGGAAAGTGCCAGATGCACACAGGTAAACCCCTGCTTTCTTACTTCCTGAAGTCGTTCTTCGATGGGCAGCTTTGCAGCATCGTGTAACCGCAATCCAATCTGCATAATTCCTCCTATTCTTCCGCAGCGCGACGAAATCTGATTTGTTATCCTTCTGTCAGTTCATCCACTTCGTTTACTGTTATGGCATCGCCTTTTTGACCCACAATAGAGACATTTTCCAAAATTAAGTGTTTTACATTACTTGCATAAATTCCTTTCAGACTGCATGCCTCTACCCCGGAGGACATTGCCGGCACGTCACATTTTGGTTTTTCAGCATAGGAAACAGAAATATTCCGCATTACAATTTCCTCAATTTTCTGCTCGGGTAGACCGTCAAAAAAAGCGGCTGCAACATGACAATTTTCTGCATCAATATCTTCAAAGGCAAGGCGTTTGATATTAGGTGTCCTTTCATCCACAGGCAACCATTGACGACTTTGCACATACTCTGTCTTTCCGTCCGGATCGCAGAAGTAAAAGCTGTTGACCACAAACGGAGTCATCACATGATCCATCTTGATTTTCCTGAATATGATCTGATCAAGCACAGCATCCTCACCTCTTCCCCTTCTAGTCTTTATGCGAAGGCCTCTATCCGTATGGGAGAAAAGGCAATCCTCTACCACAAGATTTTTAACTCCACCCGCCATCTCACTTCCGATTGTTACAGCGCCATGCCCATTTTCCATCAGGCACTGCCTGATATGAATATTCTCAGAAGGTGTCTTATACTTCTTTCCCATATAAATTTTCCCTGACTTTACAGCGATACAATCATCTCCTAAGGAAAAACGAATTCCGGCAATCTCAACTTCTTTGCAGGACTCCGGATCCAATCCGTCCGTATTTGGTGAATCGCTGGGGTTTTCTATGGTAAGGTTATAGAATTTCAGTTTATTACTGAAGTAAGGGTGCAGCGTCCAGGAAGGACTGTTACAAAACCGGATTCCCTGAAGTGTAATCCTTTCACAATGATTGATAAAAAACATACGGGGCCTGAAAGCCCCCTTCATTACCTTAGGTTCCTTCCACCAGTTTTCCTTAGAAGCATTCCCGTTGATTAACCCTTCTCCGTAAATCAATACATTTTGAACATGAACTCCGGTTATGATTCCTGCAAACATAGGGAGCGGATTTCCTTCCCATGTTCCGAGATTATATTCCTCTTTTTCATCATAACTTTCGATCAGAGCAGGAAATTGAGGATAGGCATGGCGCTGCGTACTTGCAAGCAGAACCGCATCCTTTGCAATCTCAATCCTTATATTGCTTTTTAGGAAAAGACTTGTAATCAGATAGGTTCCTTTCGGGATCAGCACTCTGCTTTCTTCCGGGCAGGAAAGAATGGCAGCCTGAATAAACTTTGTATCATCCTGTATACCGTCTCCCTTTGCACCGAACTCCTTTACATTTAAAGTGACAAATTCATAATCTGTGGTAAAGGATAGCTTTTCTTCTTCACTACTTCCCTTAATCACTACCTCATATGAAGTTTCAGGCTTTAAATCATACAGCGAAGTGATGACTGTTTCCGTCTCCTTCACAAAAACATGATTCACAAAGATCTGATACTTCTCCTTTGTGGAATAAATTCCTCCATCAGCAATTTCAATCACTGCGCTTCTCGCCGACTTCATGACAAGTTTGAGTTCCATACCATTATCCTCTCATAAAAGTATAGAGGGCATGAACCCTCTAAACTTATTTTATCGCATTTCCTTTTTTAGCTGTAAATACTGTGCATATGCCATCATAAAAGGGCCCACACCCTTCGGGTCATCATCTACGATTCTCTCAGAAAGATAATAAGCAACACTTCCGTCCCTTTCCCGCCGGTTTTCCGGTCCAAGCCCTGCCATTTCGCAGATATCCGTCAGATGATAGGAGCCGCTTTTTTCCTGGAGCTTGTTTTCTACCAGACTCTCAAAGATACCTGTTCCGATCGGCTCATACTTTTCTTTCAGCAGAATTCCCATTCGACAGGCTTTCATAATTGCATATCCTACCATAGCACTGCCTGATGTTTCAAGGTAATTTTCTTCCACATCATTCCTGTCAATCACCTGATAAAACAATCCGGTCTTTTCATCCTGATAACGAAGGATTCCTTTCAACACCTGCTTAAAGATATCCTGAAGCTTTCTGTATTGTTCATAGATTTCTATGCTCATGGCATCCATCGTATCAACGAGTGCCATTAAATACCAGCCCATGCTGCGCAACCAGAAATTGGGAGAACAGCCGGTCTCCTTATTGGCCCAAAACTGCACCTTCGCCTCGTCACAAGCATGATAGCAAAGTCCCTTTTCTTTATCATACAGATATTTTTGCACATTTTCAAACTGTTTAATAATATCGTTATATTGCTTCTTTTTATCATACTTCGTTTCATATTCCATATAAAAAGGTTGTGCCATGTAAAGGCCGTCAAGCCAGATCTGATCCGGATACAACTGCTTATGAAAAAAGCTTCCACATTTGCATCTTGGCTGGTTCCTGAGCTGATCCATAACGACTTCGATTGCCTTACGATATTTTTCCTCACCGGTTTTTTCGTACATGAAAAAGAGGATTTTGCCCGAATTGATACTGTCAATATTGAATTTACCGGTCTGATAATGCGCAATTGTTCCATCATCCATGACAAAGTGTTTTAGGTATGTATCGATGAACGCAAAGTAAGCTTTCTCACCGGTAGCTTCATAGAGCAGCCTTGCCCCGATCAGGACACAACCATCTTCGTAATTCCAGTAGTCCTTATAATTCTGATATCCGGTCAAATATTCTCTGATATAGTTTTCTACTTTCATGCGTATTGATCGATCCTTTCCGGTTTTTATAGGGTTACACCCTGTTTAAAAATCGCCATGTCGTGGAAGCCTGCCTCTTCACTGCAGACCTTTCTGCCGGAAGCAATTTCCATCACAAAATCAAACAGCTTCCGGGCTGTCTCGTCCATAGCTTTCCCTTCCACCAACACTCCGGCATTAAAATCGATCCAGTTAGACTTGTGATCTGCCAGTTTGGAATTGCTGGAAATTTTCATAGTTGGTACCGGCGAAGCAAAAGGGGTTCCCCTACCGGTGGTAAACAAAACAATATGTGCACCGCTTGCTGCCAGTGCAGTAGCTGCCACAAGATCGTTTCCCGGTGCACATAAAAGATTCAGTCCCGACGTGCTCACCCTCTCTCCGTAATGAAGCACACCTCTTACCGGAGCACTGCCGGATTTCTGAGTACAGCCAAGTGATTTATCCTCAAGTGTGGAGATTCCTCCTTTCTTGTTTCCGGGAGACGGATTTTCATAAATCGTCTGATTATGACTTTTAAAATAGTTTTTGAAATCATTGATCAGTGTTACTGTCTTATCAAAAAGTGCTTCATTTTCGCACCGGTTCATTAAAAGTGTCTCTGCGCCAAACATTTCCGGCACTTCTGTCAAAATAGTAGTACCGCCAGCTCCGATTAAAAGATCTGAAAATTTACCAACCAGGGGATTAGCAGTAATACCTGAAAAGCCATCACTTCCGCCACATTTTAGGCCAATGATCAGCTTTGATGCACTGACGGGAACCCTCTTCATGGGTGCTGCATACGCAATCAGTTCTTTAACTAGTTCGACGCCATCTGCAATCTCATCTTCTGATTCTTGACAAACCAAAAATTTCACTCTGTTTTCATCATAACTGCCAATATAGGACTTCAATACATCAATATTGCTGTTTTCACAACCAAGCCCAAGAACCAATACGCCTCCTGCATTGGGGTGATTGATCAAATCAGCAAGGATCATTCTTGTATGCTCCTGATCATCTCCCATCTGGGAACAGCCATAAGGATGCGGAAAGGAAATTACTTCCTCCACACTTCCTTTCACATAAGCGTTTGCGGCTCTTGAAATCGCATTAGCCACATTATTTACACAGCCAACCGTAGGTATCACCCAGATTTCATTTCTCACACCAACTTTACCGTCTGGTCGCTCAAAGCCTTGAAAAAAAACTTCCTTTCCCGTCGGCATTTTTGCATTAACAGGCTGATAGGTATAATTCAGCAGGTCACCAAGTCCTGTTTTTACATTATGGGTGTGAACCCAGTCGCCCTTTTTAATGTCTTCCTTTGCATTTCCGATCGGGCAACCATACTTAATGACCGATTCTCCCTCACCGATGTTGCAAAGTGCAATCTTATGGCCTGCAGGAATCTCCTGAAGTGCAGTCAGCTTTTCGCCTCCAGCCTCTACCTGTTCTCCCGCCGGGATTGTATCGATTGCAACAGCCACGTTATCATTTTCATGTATTTTCAAAATTGTCATGATCTAAAATTATCCTCCATGGTCTTTCTCATACCTTTATTTGCAATTTCATCCAGGTATGCTGCAACCGTATCCTCAAGCCCCTCAATTTGTGTCAGATTCTGACCGAAGAAAGCTGTGTTGCTAAGGAAACCATGTGCAAATTCTTTCGATGGCTTTGTGCTGTTTGCTGCAAAATATTTCAGCACAGCATCATCATCCATAATATTATATTCTTCTCCGTTTCTATGTCCGATAAGTGCCTTGTCACGGATCTCTGTACCCTGATAGAATGCCATTAGTGCTGCCAGAGAAAAGGTTAAGTGCTTCGGCAGTGTACCCGTCTTGTCAATATACCCGAGGAAGCTCGGCATACACCTTGCTCTCCATTTAGAGACAGAATTTAGGGAAATTGAAAGTAACGCATGCTTCACATAAGGATTGTTGAATCTGGTTGTGACAGCTTCTGCGAAATCAACCAGGTCTTTTTCAGGCAATGACAATGTAGGAATTACTTCATCAAAAATTGTACTGCGCATGAATTTGTATATCAGTTCATCCTTCATGGATTCCAGCACTGTATCGTTTCCGGCCAGATAGGAAGCAAGCACAAACGATGTATGTGCACCATTCAAAATACGAACCTTTCTTTGCTTGTAAGGCTTCTGATTGTCTGTAAATATAACAGGAAGACCTGCCTTATCAAGCGGGAACTCTCCTCTGATGTCCTTTTCGCTTTCAATTACCCAGAGTGCAAATGGTTCACCGGTCACGATCAGTTCATCCCGATAGCCCCATTCTTCCCAAAGCTTCTTATCTTCTTCTCTGGGATAACCGGTAATGATTCTGTCGACCAGGGTAGATGTGAATATACAGGCTTCATTCACCCATTTCTTAAAGCTATCCTCAAGATTCCAGTTATCGGCCTGTTTCAGAACACATTCTTTCAGGTGAATGCCGTTATCATCAATCAGTTCAACAGGAAGCATTACCAGCCCCTTGTCCATTGCTCCGTTAAAATACTGATATCTTTCATAAAGGAATTTCGCCAGTTTCGCCGGAAAGCTCTTGGGCGGATTCATTTCCAATTTATCACTCTCATCGTAAACAATTCCTGCTTCTGTTGTGTTGGAAACAATATATCTCAAGGTATCAAGCTTTGCATAGCTGCTGTATTTCTCATATTCTTCATGAGCTGCTACAACATCTGCGACACTTGTAACAATTCGGTTCAGAACAGCAGGCTTTCCATCTACAATCCCCCTTAAGGAAACCGTATACTGGCATTCCTGGGCGCGGAAACGATCAAGCGTACCAAATTCAATGGGCTTAACCAGAACAATGTCTCCGTCAAATTCTCCCTTCTCATTGGCAATATCAATCATATAGTCAACAAATCCTCTCAGGAAATTTCCCTCTCCAAACTGAAGGACCTTGATCGGTCTTTCCTTTTTGCCGGTTTTACTCCTTGATAATAATTCCATAGCTGTTTCTCCTGTTCTTTCATAATTTAATTCAAATTTGGTTTTTTATGTATTTATGTAAGTGCTTACATTTTTGATTTTACAACGTGCATTAAGAGAAGTCAATATTGTTTTTACTAATTATACTATATTCTTTCAAACATTTTTCACAAATCGTATTGTAATTAAAAGGTTAATATTGTATAATAAATTTGGTTTTTATGTAAATGGTTACATATTTTTTTCAAAATTTTGAAAAGGAGCAGACTCCATTGACTATCTATGATATTTCCAAACAAGCGGGGGTTTCCATTGCTACTGTTTCCAGAGTCCTAAACGGAAGCGCTAATGTAAAACCCAAAACACGCAAAAAAGTACTAGACGTGATCGAGCAATGTGGCTATACTCCCAATGCTTTTGCCCGGGGGCTTGGTTTGAATTCCATGAACACGGTCGGCATTTTATGCGCTGATTGTTCCGACCTGTATCTTGCCAAAGCAGTTTATTATATCGAAAAAAATCTGCGAGGCGGTGGATATCACACAGTTCTTGGCTGTACCGGTTATCAGCTGGAGGACAAAAAAGCATCTCTTGCTATGCTGCTCGACCAACGGGTAGATGCCGTTATCATGGTAGGTTCTAATTTTATTGAGGCACAGTCAGGTGATAATGAATACATTCGGGATGCTGCCTCCCAGGTACCTATCATGCTGCTGAATGCGGATTTAGACTGTCCGGGGGTTTACTGTACCATGTGTGATGATTTTAAGGCTACACAGGAGGTTACGCTTTCCCTGCTGGATCATGGCATTCACGATATTCTATATCTGTATAATTCTACTTCCTATAGTGGTATTAAGAAATTAACCGGATATCAATCTGCATATCTTATGAAGGATATTCCGATCAATAAGCAGTTCCAGCAGTATTTTAACGGAAGTCATGAGGATATTGATGGTGTATGTAAGCTTCTTACTGAGCTGCATAAAAAAGGGTTGGAATTTCATGCGGTTCTTGCATCTGACGATATGCTTGCAACCGGAGCTGTTAAGTATGCAAAGCTTCATCACCGCTCCATTCCGGACGACTTGTCAGTCATAGGTTACAATAACTCCCTTCTTACCACCTGTAGTGATCCTGAGATCACATCCATTGACAACCATCTGGAAACACTTTGTTCCCAGCTTGTCAAAACCTGTATCGGGACACTAAACGGAGAAGAAATGCCGCAGAAAACTATTTTTTCCGGCGAATTAGTTCACAAAGCAACAACAAAATTAATATAATTTCAGGAGGTACCTACCAATGAAACCATTTATGGATGAAAATTTCCTTTTATCCACTCCTACTGCTCAGAAGCTTTTTCATGATTATGCTGAAAAAACACCCATTCTGGATTATCATTGTCATATCAATCCAAAGGAAATTGCGCAGGATCGCAAGTTTGACAACATTACTCAGGTCTGGCTTGGCGGTGATCACTATAAGTGGCGCTTTATGCGTTCCTGTGGTGTGGACGAACACTTTATTACCGGTAATGCATCCGATAAGGAAAAATTCTTTAAGTGGGCCGAGGTTCTGGGAAAAGCAATCGGCAATCCCCTCTATCACTGGAGCCATCTGGAGCTTCAAAGATATTTCGGCTACCACGGAACCTTAAATAAAAATACGGCTGAGGAGGTTTGGAATCTTTGCAATGAAAAATTATCTCAGGCTTCCATGAGTGTTCGAAATCTGATCAAGCAATCAAACGTCACTTTGATCTGTACTACAGATGACCCTGTAGACTCACTGGAATGGCATGCAGCTATCGCCGCAGATGATACCTTTACTGTTCAGGTTCTGCCTGCTTGGCGTCCCGATAAAGCAATGAACATTGAAAAGCCGGATTATCCCGACTATCTGAATACACTTTCCAAGGTCAGTGGTATCAAAATAAACAGCTTTTCCGCCCTTAAGGAAGCTTTAAAGAATCGTATGGACTTTTTTGCTTCCATGGGATGTAGCGTATCGGATCATGCACTGGAATATGTTATGTATGCCCCTGCTTCCGATGAAGAGATTGAACATATTTTTGAAGGTCGTATATCCGGCAGATCTGTAACTCGTGAAGAAGAATTAAAATTCAAAACAGCTTTTATGTTGTTTGTCGGAGGTGAATACAGCAGACGTGGCTGGGTTATGCAGTTACATTACGGCTGTAAGCGTGATAATAATACACTGATGTTTGAAAAACTTGGTCCCGATACCGGTTATGACTGCATCAATAACTATGCCCCCTCTGCTCAGATGGCTGATTTTCTGAATGCCCTTGTCAAGAATGATACGCTTCCGAAAACGATCATCTATAGTCTGAATCCCAACGACAATGAAGCAATTGGAACTATTCTCGGCTGCTTCCAGGACAGCACCGCTGTCGCAAAGATTCAACAGGGAAGCGCATGGTGGTTCAATGACCATAAAATCGGCATGAAAAATCAGATGCTCTCCTTGGCAAATCTGGGGAATCTTTCCGGCTTTGTTGGAATGCTGACTGACTCCAGAAGCTTTTTGTCCTACACAAGGCACGAGTATTTCCGCAGGATTCTCTGCGATCTGATTGGTGATATGGTTGAAAACGGAGAATTTCCAGCAGACATGGATACGCTATCTGAAATTGTGAAAGACATCTCCTACTATAATGCAGTCAGATATTTTGGATTTAACCTTTAATTACTTGTAGAAACCCAATCAAAAGTCCGGACTGCCATTGCTATAAAGCATGCAGTTCCGGACTTTTTTGCTCCTTATAACCCTATATAGCTAAATTTCTGAAAGACTGCACACAATTCCTCGTCAGCAGCATAAGCATACATCCCAACCATTGCTCCGGTAAATCGTTTCCCCATTCGAATCCCTTCATCACAAAGATAATAGACATTTTCAAGCTTTCCTGCCGCCTGTTTTTTCCCTTCCAGTTCATAGAAAAAGCTTCTTTCAAATCTGTTTGTAACTACTTCAAGCAATATTTCATTTCCTGCTGAGTTCTCCTGCTTAAAGTGAAGGCATTCATGGCAAATATCCTCATGCCCGATATGTTCCTTTACCTGTACAAAATACCCATCCTGATTTTTCCCGACATAAAAACAGATCCAAGTATTCTCATCATAGTAACAGGTAATTCCGGCCTCCTGCCCTTCCTTTAATTCCGGCATGGTGAGAAGCGCTTCTGCCCGAAAGGAAAAGCTATTCTGTCTTCGCAATAATATATTTCTTGCCTTTACACTGGATAAGGGCGCTTTGCTTCCCTTAATTGCGAATGTGCCGTTCTCTATCCTGACGCCACCACATTCCGGTGGTCTTGGACACATCCACTCTCCCTTCGAATGATTGCCGGAGGGGATCCACTCCTTGAGATCCGGTCTTTTTTGAAGGACACTAGGTCCTTTTAGCTGATTGACCATAGGCCATCCGTCCGCTGTCCAGGTAATCGGATCAAGGGCAGTTTCTCTTCCTAAAATACTGTAGCTTTCTCCATCTTTTTCCAGTTTTCTTCCACACAGATAGACCATATACCACTGTCCCTTTTGGGTACAGACCGGTTTTCCATGCCCGCTATGAAGAAGTTCTTCCCCATATCAGCAGCTCTTATCTGCCGATTCATTCAGGTACCTTTTCTTCCTATATGGATGCACTTACAAAGCTTGCAATCTCGCCTGTTTCTGGGGAAATTTCTTCTCCGGTCATGGAGCAAATTAGTGGAAAGAACTATCTTTTCTGTTACGGTAAAACCGGATACAGGGATGTCTGCATTTCTTTTTCCAATAGAGATAAAGAAAAAACCGACAGCAACAATACTGTCGGTCACTTATCCTTTACTTATGAGAATCAGAAATATCAAATAGATTTCGGACTGGGCTTTCTTGTATCAGGTATCCTGCCCATTTATGATTTTAAATGTGCAGCAAGCGGTGCATGGCTTGCCGACGGCACGCTCTATATCAAAGTTCATGTTATAGATTCCAGCGTAGGGAGCATTAAATTTCAACTCAGTTTTCAGAAGGATTCTCTCACAATTTTTATGCGCAAGCAGGAGGAAACTCTGTTTCAGGAATTTGATGGGCATATTTATTGTACAATCTGATTTCGCCCATTATTTTTTCCATAATAAAGCTTATCATCTGCTTCCCTGATAATATGATCTATATTAATGTCGGGGTTGCCCTGTACAATGCCAAATGTCATTGTTACACTTACAGAGACTTCGTCTGATTAAGTAATCACTGTACCCCTGATTTCTTCCAGTAATTCCTCAAGGCATTCTACTGAATCGGCAATCTCCATCTCTTTAAAAGCAAGCAGAAATTCCTCACCGCCCCACCTGGCAACAATTCCCTTCCTTTTCATATACATTTTCATAATAGAAGATACTTCCGAAAGGACAGCATCTCCGCATGCATGCCCATATGTGTCATTCACATGCTTAAAGTGATCAATGTCACCAATAGCGATACAGAAAGGGTATCCTTCCTTTTCGCAATCATTTTGAAGCTGTTTTAGCAGCTTTTCTCCGCTTCTTCTATTATTCAGACCGGTAAGAAGATCCTGCTCAATCAGTTCTCGTAATGCATTTTGCATTCTGACGATGTATCTTCCCATTTCTCCCAATTCGTCTTTACGGTGTAGTACAGAATAGTCGAGCTCTGCATGAAGATTACCACCGGAAACCTTCTCAAGGAAATTTTCTGTCTTTCCAATTGCATTCACAAGCTGTTTAGAAAACCGAATCGTAATATAACCTGCCAAAAGCATTGTAAGCATCGCAAACAGGACAATCGGACCAACCGATTTAAAAACAAGCTGTTCCACTTCTGCCGAAGGCTTTCCTACAAAAAACATGCCGATGCATTCTCCCTGTGCATCAATGATCGGAGAATAATAAGCAAAGTACTTTTCATTCTCTACCATTACATTAGGGTAAAACTTTGCCTGTTTTGCTTCCAGGACATCTCTGACCACAACTGCGCTTACTCTTGTACCTACTGCCCTGTCTCCATTCCCATCCAAAATTGTGGTAAGCACACGGGTATCCTTATAAAAAATCGTCACATCCACATCTGTTTTTTCCTTTATGGAATCAATAATATCAAAATTACCGTTTAGCAGATGCTCCCCCTTCAGCATATAAATTGCACCGCCCTGCTCTACAACCTGATACTCTCCCTCATAAAATGAATCATAAATAGTCGTTATTGTATTGCAGAGGTCCACCAACCCATTCTTTACCTCCTGGTTCATGGAATTTGCAAATCGTGTAGCACTAAATGAAGTAATAACCAGCGCCAGAATAACTATTGGCAAAGTATTCATCTTAAGTAATGACCAGAAAATACTGTTACTCTTGAATTTTTTCTCCATTCGCCACCTCTTTTGTATCTGCTTTCTCTTATCTGTTTTCATTTACATAGAGTTGCGCACGGCTCTGAATAATGGAAGCAACGTCCTGAGCACTTTTCTGTCCTGTAAAGTATGCAGCAGCCTCTTCCTGTATTATATCAAAAAGAGCTTCATCTGTCTTGTATGGTTGTGAAAAAGTATAAAGTTCCTCAACAAATTCTTCTGCTTCCTGTTCTGTCATCGGGTTAATATTGATTTCTACATCCCCCACATACCAGGTCTCATCATATTCCACCTTGTTGCCATCTTCATCTAAATAGTATGGTTTCTGCGTAGCCTCTTTTTTCATCTCCTCCAGTCTCTTAATACTGAGAGGGAATCCATAAATATCTTTCTGATATTCATCCGTAAGAAAGCTTCTAAGGAACTCCCATACCCCTTCTTTCTTTGCAGATTTCGCAGACATTGCGAGCTGTAGCCCCGGCATAATTGCTGAACCCTCTCCGTCAGAGGACGGGAAACCGATCATGGTAATATCCTCTCCGAAGTTCCCTTTTTCTGCCATATTAAAACTTCTGATATCCGAAAGATATTGAATGGAAGCCAGCGCTTTTCCATCCCGTAGCATGGTATCATAATTCAGCCAATAGGAATCGTCATAATAGTCATCCCCCAATTCTTCCGGGAAACGATTAATAAATTCCAGCATCTGAATGAACGCGTCACTATCAAAGGTACATTTACCGTTTTCCCAGTCAATAAACTGACTCCCAGCCATATTCATACAATTCCGAAGCATGTTTTCCCTGTCTACACCCGTAATGAATTCTGTTCCAGCCGGTTTGGAATCCCAAAGATCACATGCCTGGTTAACGGTCCAGCCACGGGTCGTTCCCACGTCAGCACTCTTTGCAAGAAGAGTCTGTATATGATAGAAGGGTACAAGCGAATATAGCTTGCCATCTACAGAATAAGCCTCTATAACATTTGGCATAAGATTGTTCATATCAATCTCACTGTCCTTTTCGATATATGGCTTCAAATCCTCAAGCAGTCCTTTACTGATATAGCTGTCTATCGGCATACCTGTATCCAGCAATATAATATCAGGCACTTTACCGGATGCAATATCCGTATTCAATCTGCTGATTCCTGCCGAATAGTCATCTACCGTTGCATAAAGAGCAGAATAATCCTGAAGATCAATGCGATAGTTTTCATTTGATTTATTGAATTCAATCACTTGCATTCGAACAGTCCAGTCAGAGTATGCCATTGCCAGAGTAATGATCTGCTTTTCCTTAACCTCAGAAGGATCAACTTTGACAAATTTTGCAGCAAGCGTCTGTCCCGTCTCCATATCATCATAAGTTGCATAAAATTCTTTATCATTGATAGGAAGTACGTTACCAATCCAGGAAAAGCCAAAATCTGAGTCAATAAAGCTCATCAGCTTCGTTATCTCTTCGTCACCAAGGTTATAGCCATATACACCATAACTATCCGTCAGATAAAGATCATAATCGATTCCGGTATAAAAACTATAGTTATAGCTAAGGCCAGGTATTTGATACTCCTCTTTAACGGTAAAGGTTTCTATGTCTAGTAAAGCAAGTGATATGCCCGTTTCCCCATAGATAATTGCAATTACTCTTCCGTCAGAGAGGGGAAGAAGGTTTGCCCCTTCTAAATCAAGAGTATTCTGTCCCCCCTGCTCCTCTGCCAGTGAAATAAAATTTCCATTGGAATCAAACCGGCAGTATCTTCCCATACAAGCTACAAAAACAGAATCCTTGTCTGTAATCAGATCATATACATTGAAATATCCATTTTCCTCATATAGCTTCTGCAGCTGTGGAATATCATTGAGTTTTGTAGAAAAAAGTTCTTCCCCATCCATAGTGATTTTAGTAAGATAATAATCATCTATATATTCCTCTGAACTATCCTCTGAAAAATAATACTTATTTTTCAGACAATATAAATTTCCATCCCCGGCTGCCTTAAAATAGTTATAGCTCGTATCTTCTTCTGCCTCAATCTGGTGCTGCTCCCCGATCGTCCCGTCTTCCCTGATCTCCCAAAAATTAATTTTGTAATTCACGTCTTCGCCTGACCAGTCATAACCGTAAGCGTAGATAGCATCTCCTATTCTTAGCAGTTGATTGATATTCTGCATGGATCCACTTTCTGGAAGTGCAATATCTTCCATCCGATATACATAGTCCTTCGACTGTTCTGCCTTTGTATTTTCCGTTTCCCCTTTGCTCTTACAACCGGTCATACCAAACAATAAAATCAGGAAAACACCAATTGAAATCATTCCCCTCTTCATCTATTTCCCTCCTTCATTCGACTTCGTTTTATTCTTAATAGATTGTAAGTATTGTATGCTTCTGTTCTTGATATCTATCACTTTTCTTTCCACATCCCTCCATGAAAATGTCCTTTTCCTCCATTTGGTGATGAGAAAAGAAACCACAATTACAATGGGAAGCAAAAGAAGAATGAACTGAAGCAGCAGTACAAGCGCGCTTATATCCTCAATGCCTCTTGCCATATTTTCCCAATAGGGAAACCTGACTGCTGTATGCTGCATAGATCGCATGCCAAAATCCAGGATCACAGGAACCAATGCTTCCACTGAATACCGGGAGGAGTTTTCTACTACTACCATATCCTCCTCCTTTACCCCGATTTTTTCCTTTACTTTATTGTAGACATATCCTTTTACCGGATTGGGCGCAACAACCTCATAAGTGCTGATGCCTCTCCCTGTTCCATATTCATTCAGAGTCTCATTTGAGACATAGACGATAGTCTTATCAAGGCCCGCACGTTCTGCAAGCTTTCCATCTTCGCGCTTAATAACCCCTTCCACAAAATGTGGTACGTTGTTGATCAGAACGCTTTGTCCGGCAATATCACTGGAGCCGAATAGCTGCCAAGCTGCTTCTTCATCAATGATAACAGAGTCCTTCATCAGATCCTCCCCCGAAAAATATCCTCCGGAAACCAATTTTAAAGGATGAAAGAAGAAAAAGTCTCCGCCAATTCCAACTGCATCTGCTTCCAGTGCCCCCTTTTCGCTTACAAGAGTGATCTTCCCCATCGAACTGTAAGCATCTATGATCAGCCGTCTGTCATTTTCATTTGCATACTCCTCTGCGGAAAGTACTTCTTTTAAAGATTTTTCCAATTCCAGCCGAAAGCCTGTAAGCTGCATTTCGTCTACTGTTACTTCCTCTGAGAAAAAGCAGCTAACTTGGGCGCTTTCACCTTCTGCATCCCATCTTGCTGCCGCCTGCTGGGAATCCAGTGATTTGACTTTCCGAGAAGACCAGATTGTCAGGATGAAAAAAAGGAGCAATGACAGGATTGCTATGAGTGAACAAACAATCTGCTTCACAGAAAATCTATTAAAAACATTCTTTACTCCAGAATCCACTTCATGTCTCCTTTTTCCATTCCTTACTATTCGTTCAGTCTGACCTGCTTTCCGGCTTCAACCGGCTTTGTCGAGGTTGTAATCACATACTCATATCCATAAAGCGGTGCGGAAATTGCCGTATTGTTATCGTCAGATGCCAATACCTCAACATCCACTCTTGTCGCAATGTATCTGTTGCCCAGAGGGCTGCTCTTCGATTCCACGATCAGAATAAATTTTCCGTTATTATCTTCTCTCATTGCGCTGTTTGGTACTACAAATTCATATTCCGAGCTTCGCTGTCCCACTGACACGCTAAGAGCCTGACCATTTTGAATGCTTGCCCCGGTTACATTAAACACTAAAAGTTTTTTCTGTCCCGGATTATCGGGATCAGCCTTAATTGCTGACAGGATCACCTGTGCATCTTCATAATACCATGAATTCTGTAGTTCTGCCACATCGCCGACCTGAACCTTCTTCGCCTGATCATTGGTTACTGATATTGTCAGGGTAAAGCCCTTCCCATCTACCTGAATAACAGCAGCCGTCTCCTCCGGCTTCGTGGTTTCGCCTGCAACATAAGTAAGAGAAACTATCGTTCCGGCTACCGGTGCCTTGATTGCCGCTCCCATTGACTTTTCTTTTAGTTTGGCGATCTCTTCTTCCTTTTCCGCAATATCTTTACTTGCCTTAGCAAGATCCAGTTCCGCATTAATATCCGAAAGCATAACCGTCTGTTCTTCCTTCAAAAGGTCATAAACCGCCTGGGCAGTTTTCAGCGCGGCTTCCGCATTGGCAATCCGATTCTGATAGGCTACAGAGGTCTGCTTGTTAGCGCTGTTTATCTCTGTAATGTTACGAGTAGCATCCTCCAATCTTTTCTTCGCATCCTGTACGTTTTCACTTGATGATAAAGTAATGGCATCAACTTCAGCAAGTTTTGCTTCAAGTTTTTCAAGCTCCTTTTCCTTTATCTCCAGATTATCCTGATTATTTGTTATTCCGACTACTTCATCCAGGGAATCATTGTAATTTTGGTAATCTGCATATGCCGCCAAGAAATCCTGTAATGAAAGCTGCACATCATTTCCCAGTGTCTCCCAGTCTACCGTCTTACTCCATGCATAAGCGTCTCCTGCTGATGCAAAACTATTTCCCGATTTATTATTCAAATCACTCAACTTTTTATTCAATTTTGTAAGTGCATCAGCCTTTGCGATTTGCAGGTTAGCTGTAGTTTCAGAAGCTGTATTATCTCCTATACTTCCCTCGCCACTCAAAATGAGTGTTTCTAAATCTTCAATCTGTTTCTTTACCTCAGTAATCTCTGCTTTAATTTCCGCAATTTTCTTTGCTTTTCTATTATTAAATTCCTCTTCTGCATTAGTCAGTTCAGTTGTTGCCTCGTCTTTTCTCAATTCATCCGGAATTGTGCTGACACTAGCATTATTGGTATTGATGTTGCTTTGCAAATTTAAGGCATCAAGCGCATCCTGGCATTCCTTCACCCTCTCCTTAGCAGCCTCCAGCCTGTTTTGCATATCCGTCACCTTGGTTTGAAGGGCTGTAAATCCGTCTGTATTACCGCTTGCCACCTTGCTGACCACATCAGAAGACACATTATTGCCGAACAGCCCCTTCATATAAGCCAGCTGCAGCTCTTCCAATTCATCTTCTGCCTTTTTCAATTCATCACTCTCCGCATCTTCAAGATAGTAAATGATCTGATCCTTTTCCACTGTATCTCCCTGCTTAACTGCTACAGCAGAAATAACACGTGTTTCCTTTACGATAACATTATAG
>JAHAYJ010000041.1 GCA_018384375.1 Lachnospiraceae bacterium | reverse complement strand
CCCGGTGCAATGTGATATGTTTTCGTAAATTGCTTGCTAAAAGAATAGACATCTTCATATCCTACCATTTGCGCAATTTCCTTAATGGGGATCCCACTCTCCAGAAGCAGACATGCCTGCTCCATCTTTTTTTCTATTCTGTATTTCCCCGGTGAAATACCGTATTTCTTCCGAAAATCCTTTCGAAGTGATTCATAACCCATATGTATTTCTTTGGCTAACTTCTCCATTGAGATCTCACAGTCCAGATTCTGTTCCAAAATATCATGTACATTTTGCAGGTAATCATCCTTATCTGTGTTCTCATTTCTTGCTTTTCCATATCCAAACATATATAAAAGCTCACGTTCAAGCTCCAATGCGATTGTAGGCAGTTCATTCTGAGTAGCTGCCTTAAGCCTCCTGACAAGACTTTTATACTGATCCAGATCGACGGTATAAAAAGCATTCTTTCTTACCGGTGTACCGGGTAGTACACCCAGATTTTTTTCTGCCTCATAGAAATCAGCACTTACGGATATAAAAAATTCTAACCATTGTCCATCCGGTTCCACTCTCGTTGAATGAATCATTCCGGGAATTCTCTGTACCAGATCCCCCGCCTGCAGCGGAAGCCTTTCGCCATCCTCCGCAATATATTCTCCGCACCCGCGCAGCAAGAGAAAACAACTGTAGAACTCGTTGGAAAAATGGTATTGTGACCGTTCCGCAGTTTCTTTTTTCATAAAACCGCAGGCAACAATTCCATTTTTCAGATTTTCTCCTATACATCGGTAGATCACATCACTTTGCGTGATCTCATCTCTCTTTTTTTCATATGCCTGATAATTTGTCATGATTTCCCCACTTTTACCAGATTGGATAAAAAAAACACCATCTTTGCCATTTCGTATCAGGAGAATATTTCGTATCTTTTTTACAAGATTTCTCTTTATGTATTATATCATTACAAGTATAAAAAACAAATAATATATTCCATCAGGAGGGGAAAATATGTCAATGAATCAGTTAAGGGATTGGGAAAATCAATATGTCACGCAAAGAAACCGGTATCCGATGCATACCCCCTACGGGGCATATGAATCCGTTGAGCAGGCGTTAAGCAACAACCGCAATGCATCCGCTTTTGTCATGAGCTTAAATGGCTTATGGAGATTTCGCATGTATCCATCTCCGGAAGAAGCCGAACCATTTTGGCAGACGGACTTCGACTGTTCCGACTGGCAAAGCCTGCCCGTTCCGGCAAACTGGGAATATCACGGATACGGCAAACCGGTCTATACCAATATTCTCTACCCCTTCAAGAGAGAAAACGGATCACAGCCATTCGAGATTGAATCAACCGCCGGCAGTTTTGAATTAAACCCTCCTTTTGTTCCGAGAGACAATCTGAACGGTTGCTATCTTCGGACCTTTGACATCCCGGAAAGCTACATAGGCAGACAGATTCTGATTGATTTTGGCGGTGTGGAGTCTTGCTTTTCTCTATGGGTGAACGGCAAAGAGGTGGGGTATTCACAGGACAGTAAGCTGAATGCCGAGTTCGACCTGACGGACTACATTTACGCCGGAAAGAATACGATAGCGGTCTCCGTTCTTCGCTTCTGTGACGGAAGTTATCTGGAAGATCAGGATTATTGGCATCTGTACGGCATTTTTAGGGATGTGCGTATCATTGCGAAGCACAAGGGGCATATCTTGGACTACAAGGTTGAAACCAAATTCCAAAACAATGATTTTACCACCTCCACGTTGATGGTTACCATCTGGCCGGACCAGATGCATCCTCTTTTTGGTGAACGCTATGTAAAGCTCTCCCTGTATGATAAGAACAATACCAAAGTAACAGAGTTCTGCTCAAAGCCTTTTTCCGAATACCAGGCATATTTGACCCCCAAATATGTGGCTTCGGTATCCGCCACGGTGGAGAAACCGGTGCTTTGGACAGCAGAGACTCCGGAGCTATACACACTGGTTTTGGAATTACAGGATAAGAACGGAACAACCATAGATATCGAGAGCTGCCGTGTGGGATTCCGTCAGTTGGATATCACAGAGCGCGGCATCCTCACGCTCAACGGCAAAAGGCTGATCATCCGAGGGGTCAATCGTCATGAATTCTGCCCTTCCTCCGGTCGCGTTGTCTCTGTGGATAGAATGAAAGAAGAAATCCTTTGTATGAAACGGTTAAACTTTAACGCTGTTCGTACCTGTCACTACCCCAATAGCGCAGTCTGGTATGACCTTTGTGACGAATACGGTATTTATCTTGTAGACGAAGCAAACATTGAAACACATGGTTATGGGGGCGGCTTGAGTTCCTCTCCGGAATGGATGAATGCTTACATGGAACGTGCTTCCCGCATGGTACTTCGCGACAAAAACCATCCGTCTGTACTTTTCTGGTCACTGGGTAATGAGTCCGGAGCCGGTGTGAATCACGCTGCCATGTATGGTTGGATCAAGGAATACGACAAGACCCGTTTTGTCCAATACGAATCCGGATTCCCGAAATCCAATATCACCGATATTCTCTGCCCCATGTATCCTGATATGAATTGGGTTGCCGATCTCATGGCGGATGAAACGGATCTCCGTCCTATGATCATGTGCGAATATGCTTATGCAAAAAGCAACAGTACCGGTAATTTCAAGGATTTTTGGGATTACATTCACAAGTATCCTCGTTTTCAGGGAGGCTTCCTCTGGGACTTTGCCGACAAGGCAATTGCCGTGGAAGATTCTGTATCGGGAAGAACAAAATATTGTTATGGCGGTGCTTTTGATGAGGAGGTTGTAGACAGCACGCCGGATATGTGCTTAAACGGCATTGTTTTCGCTGACCTTGGCTTGAAGCCGGGTGCTTATGAGGTTCGAAATGTACAATCCCCTGTTATTCTGCAGGCCTCCTCTGACTGGTCCGGTAAACAGTTCATCAAGGTAACCAATCATTATCATACACTGGATCTAAGCCATTTGGTATTTCCTTATGACGTGGTAGAAAATGGTTCTATTGTTTTCTCTGGAACGTTTGGTCCCTTGCATACACCTGCCGGTACCTCTGAATTTGTTCCTTATCCGGAATTACCTGCGAAATTGAAGGGGGAAGCGTATCTCAATCTATACGCCAAGCTCTCCTCTGACACGGCATACGCTCCTGCCGGCACCGAAATCTACTGCTGCCAGCTTGCCCTGAACCACGCTGTTTATCTGCCTGAGATTGCAGAACAGCCTCTTTACCCTCTCTCTTTCAGCGAGACAGACGAAAGCATTACCATAGATGGCACAGGCACGCATATTGTATTTGATAAAAAAAGCGGTACTTTTACCGAATATCAAACCAATCACTGCGATTACCTGACGGGCGGTATGGATACCTTCTGCCGCGCCGCAACAGG
>JAHAYJ010000036.1 GCA_018384375.1 Lachnospiraceae bacterium | reverse complement strand
GGACAATCAGAACAACAAGGCGATGGAGGTTCCATTTGTTCTGGTATCGGAAAGTGGAGTGACCGTCCCGGTCAAGTGGGAAAAGAGAGGACCGGCGGCAACCCCGAATATGCCGAGAATCTAAAATTAACAGTATAGTCATGTGGGGAGGAAGCTGGGGATGAATTTCAGGAAAATTAATATGGATGTATGGGATCGGAGGGAATGCTTCGAACATTTCAGTACAGTTGCCAAAAGCACTTATAGTATTACAGTGGATGTGGATATTTCTGAGTTTATGAAATTTATAAGAGAAAATGGGTATCGAATGTTTCCTGCATTTACCTGGATTGTTACGAGAGCAATAAATGCCAGGGAAGAATTTCGCATGGGATATGATGAAAACGGTGACCTGGGTATCTGGGATGAGATTTATCCGGATTATGCGGTTATTGACGAAGAGACAAAGGTGATGGATACCCTGTGTACACCTTATGATAAGGATTTTATGAAATTCTATGCTGCTATCAGAGAGGATATGGAGGCCTACAAAATAGAAAAGAAAAGGACAGACAGCTATCCGAATTTTTTTATTGCCTCTTGTATACCCTGGATACCCTATTCCTCCTTCACCGCGTCGAATGAAAGCAGCTACACATTTCTTTTTCCTATGGTGACCTGGGGAAAATATTGTGAGGCAGCAGGAAAGGTGACAATGCCTCTGACTCTGCAAATCCATCACGCAGTGGCTGATGGCTATCATTGTGGACTTTTTTTCCGGGATGTGGAAGAAATGCTAAGGAGACCGGAGCTTTTTTTGAAAAAATAACGGGAGGACAGATCAGATGAGCAGGATCGCTTTTTTTTGCATACCGGCAAGCGGACATACCAATCCCACTATTGAGGTAGTGAGGGAATTGGTAAACAGAGGGCATGAGGTCCGGTATTACTCTTATCTAACCTATAAGGAGAGAATCGAAAGCACCGGGGCAAAGTTTATTGCCTGTGATGAGTATGACTGTGAGCAGAAGCTGAAGCCGGAGGATGGCGCCAGAGTGGGAAAGGACATGGCATTTTCAATTCGCATATTAACAGATACCACGCTGGCTCTTGATGAAATGGTATGCCGGGATATGGAAGCATTTCATCCGGATTGCATTGTTGCGGATTCTATGGCTGTATGGGGAAAAGCGACAGCACTGAAACTGAATATTCCGTTTGTTTCATCTACAACCACCTTTGCATTCAACCAGTATTCTGCGAAGATTATGAAGCAAAGCTTTTCTCAAATGTGGAATATGATCATTTCCATGCCCAGTATCACAAAGGATATCAAACGACTGCAGGAGAAGGGATATCCGATCAATAACGTACTTGATATCATGCAGAATGATAATAATACGGATACGATCGTGTACACTTCTAAGGAATTTCAGCCCTGTGCAGAAACGTTTTCAGACAGATACAGCTTTGTGGGACCTTCCATCCGAAGGGCAGGAAAAGCAGCATTGCCAAATGGAAAGGAAAATGTATACATATCTATGGGAACAGTCAATAATTTGCTGTTTAAATTTTACAGAAGCTGCATAGAAGCCTTCGGAGGCAGCGAGTATCACGTGATTATGTCTGTGGGACAGCTTACGAATCTTGCACAGCTTGGAGAAATCCCTTCTAACTTTGAAATATATCACAGTGTGGATCAGATTGCTGTATTGCAGCGGACGGATGTTTTCATCAGTCATTGCGGGATGAACAGTGTCAATGAGAGCCTTTATTATGGGGTCCCGCTTGTTATGTTTCCACAGACGACTGAGCAGGGCGGTGTGGCGAGACGGG
>JAHAYJ010000034.1 GCA_018384375.1 Lachnospiraceae bacterium | reverse complement strand
CCCATCTACCTGAATAACCGCAGCCGTCTCCTCCGGCTTCGTGGTTTCGCCTGCAACATAAGTAAGAGAAACTATCGTTCCGGCTACCGGTGCCTTGATTGCCGCTCCCATAGACTTTTCTTTTAGTTTGGCAATCTCTTCTTCCTTTTCCGCAATATCTTTACTTGCCTTAGCAAGATCCAGTTCCGCGTTAATATCCGAAAGCATAACCGTCTGTTCTTCCTTCAGAAGATCATATACTGCCTGGGCCGTTTTTAATGCTGCTTCTGCATTGGCAATCTGATTTTGATAAGCTACGGAGGTTTGTTTGTTGGCATCCGTCTTCTCATCAAGTACCATAGTTGCTTCATTTAAACGCTTTTTCGCTTCTTCAACACTGTCTCCTGGGGTATAAGACATTCCATTTACCTTCGCCAGCTTACTTTCAAGTGCAGTAAGCTCATCCTTTAATGCTTCCAAACGTTCCAGCTGCCCCTGGTGACTTCCGTATTCCTTTAAGGTACTTACAATATTATTATAATTGTCAACTGCAACACGGTATTCACCATATGCGGCTTCTAACGCTTTCTGGTTTTCAGCGGATAACAATCCCCAGTTTATAGAATTATACCATGTTGCAATCCCGTTTTCTGTTTCATCCGTCAGCGTACTTCCTGCAGATGTATTTTGTAGAGCCTTTATTTTCTTGTTTAATTCCTCTTTTGCCATGGTGTAAGCCGTCGATGAGCTTCCCGTACCGCTGCTCGTGCTCTCGGAAGACATCTTCTGTGCATTTGCAATCAGTGTTTCCAAATCCGAAATTTGATTTTTCTTTTCCGCAATCTGATTATTGATTTCAGTTACCTTATCTGCCTTTTCTCTCTCAAATGCAGCCTGGGCATTCGTCTCCTGCGTCTGTGCATCCTCCAATTTCGTAGTGGCATTTGATACTTCATTTTCTTCCGGGATTGTATTGACAGTCGAATTATTAGTGTTGACCGTACTTTGCAGAGATAAGGCGTCCAGATTATCCTGGCATTCCTTCACTCTCTCCTTGGCAGCTTCCAGCCGGTTCTGCATATCTGTCACCTTTGTCTGAAGCGCCGAAAAACCGTCCGTATTTCCGCTTGCCACCTTGCTGATCACCTCAGAAGAGACATTATTGCCAAACAGCCCTTTCATATAGGCAAGCTGAAGTTCTTCCAGTTCATCCTCTGCCTTTTTCAGTTCATCACTCTCCGCATCCTCAAGATAGTATATGACTTGATCCTTTTCCACCGCATCTCCCTGCTTAACTGCTACAGCGGAAATGACACGTGTTTCCTTTACCATAACATTGTAGGGATCAGTTGCCTCAACATTTCCGGTCCCCCGCACTTTAGCTGTGATGGTTCCTTTTTGTACATACTGCGTTGCCACCTCAGGTAGAGAATAATTCATAATGGTATTGGAAAAAAAGGTTAACAGCAGCATGATTGTCAAAAAGATGATTGCTGCATTTTTGACCCATTCTCTTCTTTTCTTCGTATCCTTCTCGTTCATGATCAGTTTCTTTCCTTTCCTTGTATTTCCTATCCCTTAATTCCGCCCTGGTAAGTAATTCCTTCCACCAGATAATCTTCCCCATATAGAAATACCAAAATAGGCGGTACCATATAAATCGTTGCAACTGCAAATGCCAGTCCGATCTCCCCTGCATTAATCTTTGATAAAAAAACAGAAAGCGGATGCTTTTCCGGGTCTGATAAAAGAATAAGCGGCTGTTCTACCATATTCCAATAATCTATAAAAATCAGGATTGCAATCGAGCACATAGCTCCCTTACATAGAGGCATACAGATCTTTCTGAAAATCTGCCACTCTCCCGCGCCATCAATCTGCGCGGCTTCCATAACCGAAGCCGGTATTCTTCTCATATATTTTGTGAGAAGATAAACAGCAAAGGGAGAAAAGATTCCCGGAAGCCAGATTGCCCAATTTGTATCCAATATGTTCAGCCAATCAGACACCAGATAATTGGGAACCAGGGTAACCTGATACGGCATCAGCATCAAAATAATATAAACAAAGAAAATAATCTCCTTAATTCGCCCTCTGTACCTGGTGAATCCAAAAGAGGCTCCAGCGGCAACCAGAAGCTGAAAGGCAACGATCGGGACAACAAGTATCACTGAATTCCAAAATTTC
Organism: Lachnospiraceae bacterium; assembly: GCA_018384375.1. Classification (GTDB taxonomy): domain Bacteria; phylum Bacillota; class Clostridia; order Lachnospirales; family Lachnospiraceae; genus Suilimivivens. The sequence continues at coordinate 20,175 of JAHAYJ010000034.1, read as the reverse complement.
AGAAGATATTCCGGGCTCTTAAACAGCACGGTAATGTATTGGCTGAAGGATACCATATCCGGAATGAATTTCAAATTTACCTTTTCGGCAATGTATACCTTTCCACCCGTATCCGTCGTTGCAAACACCTGCCCATAATTTGCAGAGATTTCCGATGCTGACATAAAGGAATTCGTAATGGTAAGAACAATCGGCATAAGGAACAGCAAAGCAAACCATGCAGCAACCATTGTAACCAGTGTAATTCGTACAAGCTGCCTTGTGTGCTTTATTTTCTTTTTCTTTCTTACGCTGCGATTCCAACGCTCCAAAGCCACTGCATTATTGCTATTATACTCCGTTTTCTCTCTCATCAGCCTTCCACATCCTTTCCGAAATAATTCTCGGTCAAAAACAGAATGCCGATAATGATCACCATCACAATAGCCATCATGATGGCTGCAGCTGACATTTTCTGATAATCCAGCTTGCCGAAGGTATTATTCATAAAATGCTGCAGCATATACATGGTATCGTACGGGTAGTCTCCCTTTAGGAGATAGATTTCCCTAAATACCTTAAAGGAATTGATGAGTGACATTATTGTGACAAAAAGAATGGTCGAGGACATATATCTGAGCTTAATATGCCAAAATATCTGATAGGGCGAAGCGCTCTCCAGCACTGCAACCTCCAGAATATCCTTAGGAATACTGCTAAGTGCAGCCATAAAGAGAATCATGTTGTAGCCCAGATTTTTCCAAAGAAATAAAATCACGATCACTATCTGCGCATAGGAAGAATTCAGCCAGTCAATCTTATCAACACCAAACCATCCAAGCACTTCATTCATCATTCCATTATAGTGGAACAACACCTGCCAGATCAGAACAACGGATGCAATCGGTACCATCATGGGACTCAAGAAAAAAGTTCTGAACTGACTTTTAAACGGTATTTTGCTCTCAAGCATCATGGCAAGGAGCAATGATAAAACAACAGCAAGTGGTACCGCTGTTGCAGAAAACATCATTGTGTTTTTCGCTGCCTGCTGAAACGCTGCATTGTGAGAAACCATAATAAAATTGTCCAGAAAAACAAATTCATGGTTGATCGGATTGTCCACAACAGAATAATATACAACAATCAAAAAGGGGAGTACAAAAAACAACAGTACCCCGATAACACTGGGAAGCAGATATAGCACTGATATCCGCTTCCCTCTGCGTGTTCTCCGGTTACTGCCGCTTTTTCCGCTCTTCAACTTTTCTTTTACGGGAAAAAACATTGCAATCCCTCACATCAATCATCTATTTTCATTCACATAAATTTGAATTCGGTTCTGAATGACACCTGCTGTGTCCGCCGCGGATTTTTGTCCGCTGAAGAAAGCTTCTGTTTCTTCTGTTATAATATTCATCATCTGTTCATTCACATTTCCGGAAAGCTTCTGTGCCGACATCAGAAGTTCTCTTACTGCTTCAACCTCTTCCTTTGTTGCTGCGTAAATTTCCATCTGAAAATCATCATAGCCCCAGGTTGTCTTCGTCTGTTCAATCTGATTTCCATTTTCATCCTCATAGAATTCCTGCGTCATATCAAGATCAAATTGCTTCTCGAGAGATGACTTTTTAACGGGGAATCCCCAGCCTCCGCTCTGTTGAATCAGAGAATCCTGGTACTCTTCCGAGAGGATACTCTTCACAAATTCCCATGCTCCCTCTTTATTCTTTGACTTAGCAGAAATTCCCATAAAGCCGCCTGTCGTCTGAATCAGATTTCCCTTTCTTTCATTGTTCGGAAATCCCACATAAGCAATGGGTTCCCCGAACAGACCATTCATCATCTGATACTCCTGTACAGAGCTGACGCTTCCCTGCATTAACAGGATCTTGTCTGAACGTAATTTTGCTGATAAGCCCTCTTCGTCATCATAGTCAGGTTCTTCAGGGAATTTAGCAGCAAATTCCAGTGTTCTGATAAAGTCCTCTCCGTCAAAATTGCATTTTCCTGTCTCCCAATCAATAAATTCATCTATATTATTGTAAATACAGTAGTAAAATATCTGACTTCTGTTTCCATAAGCAAACACATTATCCGGATTCTGTTTTTCCACAAAATCCAGCATCTCTGACAAAGTCCATCCATCTACATTACCAACGATGGATGCTTTAGCCATAGCGGTTGTCACATAGAACTGAGGTGTGATTCCACACAGCTTGCCGTCTACTTCAAACGCACCAAGAACATTTTCAAGATAATCTTCTTTCTTTAAGCCGCTCTTTTCCATGTAAGGATACAGATCTTCCAAAATTCCCATATTTGCATACTGGGAATAATTAACGGAAGAAAGATCAATAATATCCGGACATTTTCCTGTTGTTAGGTCTGCATTAAACTGGGTAAGTCCGGTCTGATAATCATCGGTTCCATATTCCTTCACCACAATCCTGTATTTGTCATTTGTCTTATTAAACGAAATAATATTTTTCTTTAAATTATAGTCGACCCACATTGCCCCATAGGTGATTTCTTCCTTTTCGGCAACCTCAGATGCCTTCACCTTTTTTGCAAAAACCAAATCTGTCTTGCTGTTCTCCTCACTGTAATCATTGATAACAGCAAAAATACGCCCGTCTGACAGTTCCCCGGCCATACTCAGATAATCACTGTTGACATCCACATCAAGCCAGTCAAACAATTCCTCCTCCGTCTCTGTAGAAAGATCAAAATAGGACATTTTACCTGATTTCCCAATAAGGAAGCTCTTGCTTAAGCCGGTAAAAAACTGTTTATCACCGTAACCATCCGAAATACCTTCCACCTTTTCGCCAAGCGATTTTGCGGCAGTATCAATTTTGCGCAGTTCCATCCCCGTTTCACCGTAAGAAGTAACATATACATCTCCCTCTTTTGATGAAACCATTTGATTGATCCAGTTATCGGATTTGATTTCACAAAGCTTTTCAAGCTGTGAGTTCAATACAAAGATAGTTGAATCACCATTATAGAGATAGTAATTTCCTTGTCCGTCAATACACATACTATTAATGTAGGTATTTTCATCTCCCAGGATTCCATCCATTGGTATAGAATCCAGCATTGCTCCGTCCTCGCCGGAAATCTTCCACATTTCCATAGAGTCCTGCCAGTTTACAGGCTCACCATTCTCATCCAAATCATAGGTCGAATTATTTACAATGATAGCAAGATTTCCGTCTTCCATTGCTGCCATACCGTTTATATAACTGTTTTCACTGATATCTAGCGGAAGCAGTTCCAGAATTCCATCAGCCATATCATACTTATATAAATAATTTGTGCTGATTCCGTTTTCTTCGTTCCAGGAAGATCCAGCCATGTACAGAATGTCATTAACAACAGCAGACTGCGCGACATGGTCACATTTTAAATCCATCTGCGCATATTCGGCAATGTATGTATATCCTTTTTCTTCCTTTGTCCCCTCATCCTTCTTTCCGCATCCCGATGCCAAAAGCATCAGACACACCATATACAAAGCAGCTTGAAGCCGACCTTTATTTTTCCCCTTTTTCATAAAGCACCTCATAATCTTGTATTTTCTTTTCATCACGCATACAAATTATAGCATACTATATAGTGAGGAACAACATAATGAATCTTAATATTTCCCTAAGATATTCCGGACTTTTTTCTAAAAAAATCGGTTCAGAAATCTTTTAATAAACTTCTGAACCGAACTGTTTTCAATAAAATTTAGTTTTTAAAGCTGTGAATCGGTGCCGGTATCCTTCCGCCCCGGTTAACAAAATCATCACAGGAAAACTGGTTGACCGGCATAATTGGTGCATAACCTAAAAGTCCGCCGAACTCCACTGTTTCGCCTACTCCCTTACCGATAACCGGGATAATTCGTACCGCTGTCGTCTTCTGATTTACCATACCGATTGCCATTTCATCTGCTATGATACCGGAAATGGTAGTTGCCTTCGTGTCTCCCGGTATTGCAATCATATCCAGTCCTACCGAGCAGACACAAGTCATAGCTTCCAGTTTTTCTATTGACAGTGCTCCTGCTTCAACCGCATTGATCATTCCCTGATCCTCACTGACCGGAATAAAGGCTCCGCTTAAGCCTCCTACATATGAGGACGCCATGACACCGCCCTTCTTTACCTGATCATTTAAAAGTGCAAGTGCTGCTGTTGTTCCGGGAGCACCGGCATACTCCAGACCAATCTCACAGAGAATATCTGCAACACTGTCTCCTATCGCAGGTGTGGGTGCCAAAGACAAATCCACGATTCCAAAAGGAACACCGAGTCTTGCCGATGCTTCCTGTGCCACAAGCTGCCCAACACGCGTAACCTTAAATGCCGTCTTTTTAATGGTCTCACAAAGCACCTCAAAATTTTCACCACGCACCTTGCTGATTGCCGTCTTTACAACGCCGGGACCGCTGACACCAACATTGATTATCTTGTCTGCTTCTGTCACCCCATGAAACGCTCCCGCCATAAAAGGATTATCATCCGGTGCATTGCAGAACACAACAAGCTTGGCGCATCCGAGCGAATCCTGCTCTTTGGTATATTCTGCTGTTTCTTTAATTATTTCTCCCATCAGCTTTACCGCATCCATATTGATGCCGGTCTTAGTGGAACCAAGGTTTACAGAACTGCATACACGCTCTGTTGAAGAAAGTGCCAGCGGAATGGAACGGATCAAAAGTTCATCCGCGGGTGTCATCCCCTTAGATACCAGCGCCGAATAGCCACCGATAAAGTTTACACCTACCTCATGTGCCACGCGATCCAGAGTTTTTGCAATGGATGCAAAATCCTCAATCGTCCGGCAGGCAGCTCCCCCTACCAGTGCAATCGGTGTGACGGAAATTCTCTTATTCACAATGGGAATACCGAATTCCCGAGATATCTCTTCTCCTGTCTGAACCAGATCCTTTGCAGCATCATAAATCTTTTTATAGATCTTTTCATTGAGCTTCTGAATATCTGAATCTATACAGTCCAGGAGACTGATTCCAAGGGTAATTGTACGGACATCCAGGTTTTCCTTGGTAATCATTTCATTAGTCTCTACTACTTCAAATAAATTTATCATTTTCTAATCTTACCTCTACTTTATGTTTTCAGTTCTTTGCTATATTCGATGCATTTTATCAAAGATCTCTTCCTTCTGACACTTAATATCAACACCGATACTCTCACCGAGCGTTTTCAGCTCGTCTGCCATCTGACCAAAATGCTTATCCATTGCATTGGTATCTACGATCATCATCATATTAAAGTATCCCTGGACAATGGTCTGTGAAATATCAAGAATATTGATTTTGTTTTCTGCCAGATAAGTACATACCTTTGCAATGATACCGACTGTGTCCTTCCCTACTACCGTTATAATTGTTTTATTCATTTGACTCCTCATTTCTGCCTTTCAGGCTTTATTTTCATTCAATATCTTTCTGCCAGGCTACGCAATGTGTATCACCGGCGAAATTTCACTTCTTGATGCTACATACATCGGAAAATCCGATGGTTTACTATCCGAATGAGAAAGACCTTCTTCTTCCCTCTTCATTTTTTCCATAGTCACCTCTACACGGACAGCCTCATATGCAAGCTCCGGAAGATTGTTTTCCTTGCTTAAGTGTCCGAGCATAACCGCCTGAAGTTTATCATGTAAAAGACTGCACAAAAGCTGACCTGCACGCTCATTGGATAAATGTCCCCGGTCTCCCAGAATACGCTGCTTTAAATAATAGGGATAAGGCCCCACCTGCAGCATATTCACATCATGGTTAGCTTCCAATAAAAGTGCGTCCATTCCTTTCAAGGATTCCACCGTATAATCATTGTAATTACCAAGGTCAGTGATAATTCCCACTCTTTTTTTCCCATGCTGTATCCGGTAAGCGACCGGTTCTGCCGCATCATGTGAAATTTTCATAGGATTACAGGTCAGATCCTTAATCACAATTTTTTCATCTGCACTGATCGGGCAGAACAGCTCGTCCGGTATTTCCCCCACAGTACTTGAATTTTTGATTGCCTTAATGGTTCCTTTCGTGGCATAGATGGGAATTCCGTATTTTCTCCCTAGTACACCGAGTCCTGCAATATGATCCGCATGCTCATGGGTGATGAATATTCCATCAATATCCCTCATGGAAAGATCCAGCTCTTTCAGCCCGGCTTCTGTCCGTTTTCCGCTGATTCCCACATCGACAAGCAGGTGTGTTGTGTCAGAACCAACATAGATACAGTTTCCACTGCTTCCGCTGGCTATGCTGCAAAGTCTCATTCTGCACCTCAATTCCAGTAAATTTCTATCACATCCCCCTCATGAAGAGGCTCCATGTATTGGGCAGTTCTTCCATTTAGGGTTGTTACGATTCCTTTTCCCTTCGGTTTAGACAGATCAAAATCAATTTCTTCAAACACGTCTACAAAGACATATTCCGCTTTCCCCTTTAAAATCACAGGCTGCTTATTTACAATCAGATGAAGTAAGACAGCTTCCTTTTCATTCTCCTCACGACTCTCAGGCTCTCCTATCGCTTCCTCCTGTTTCTCTTGAACAGTATCTACAACGCTTTCCTCCGGAGCATCCATTTCTTCTGCTGTCCACATCACAGAAAAGTTTTCATATACCGGTGTTTCCTTATCTGCAAGCTTATTGTTAACATACACATTCATATGTGGGTCAAGTGTTATGTCCATAAATTCAGCAATCTGGGAAACCGTATAATAATTCAATATTTCAATTTGATCTGACTCCTGAATCTCATAATAGCCGGATTGAAGTGTTTTATCAACACTTGCAAACCTGGGTACCTCCACTTTCTTTTCATTAACGAAAATGCTGAGAATCTCTGTAATCTCAGGGAGTTCTCCAATAGTCATATGCCCCGGTTCCCCGGCTGTTGATTCCACGACTTTGATAATATCATTGGCATGAATCGGTGTGTTGATATCGGCTGTTTCGCCGTTTACTTTAATAACTGCTGCTTCGCCAAGCTGTCCCCGGGCCATTTTCTGTTTCCCATTTACAGTAAAATTAAGCGCCCTCCCGCGTTTTGGAAACAGCCCGTCATTGGGAAATTGTGCCTGCATAGCCGCATCAGCAACTGTCAGCTTGTTATTATCATAAATTTTAAGCCGCATCTCATTAAAATTCACAAAAATGAAATTATTACTTTGTTCATAGAAGTTTAGGCAGATACCAATTGGAGTAACCAATAAGCTGTCCTTCACAACGTCCTCTTCAAAGATGATCTGCTGCATGACCTCCTCGCCCCGCAAGGCAACACGCTCTCTGGCTATTCCAAGTTTATCAGCAATGGCTTCTGTATAACCCGGTATTTTCCCGCCACCGCCCACGACGAATACAGCGCTTACCGCTTTGTCTCCGTTTAGCTCTTTGATTTTCTCCGCTGCTCGGGTTGCCATTTCATCAATTATATCTCCGGTAATCCTTTTTACCTCTTCACTTGAGATTTTCTGTGGAAGAAGCATAATATCCATATAGGATATCTCATCCATTTCCCCGGCATCACGCTTAATCTGCTCCGCTGTTGCAAAATCAACAAGACAGTGCTTTGCTATGGTTTCTGTCAGAAGGTCGCCGGCCATCGGGATCATTCCATAAGCAAGGATACATCCGTCATTCGTGATTGAAATATCAGAGGTCCCGGCACCGACATCAAGCAATGCAATATTCAGCATTCTAAAACGCTCCGGAATTGCAAGCTGAATTGCGGCAATCGGCTCTAACGTCAGACTGCTCACATTCAAACCGGCAAGCTCTACTGCTTTATACAGACCATCCACGACATCATCCGGGAGAAAAGTAGCTATCAGATCAATACCAATCGTCCGTGCCTTATGCCCTTCCAGATTTCCCATTGGATATCCATTCAGATAATATCGAACCACTGAATGACCTACACAGTAAAACTTAACGCTTTCCTCATTTTGTCCATCTAAAAATTCCTGATAAGCTTTTTCGACTCCTGCAGCGATCAGGCCGTAAACATCCTCCCTGTCAATTTCCTTTTCAGCAGTATAGGGATATTCAACATGAGTTGTAACCGTACGGAGCACACGACCGGCAGCAGCAATACATACTTCCGTTAGTTTTCTGCCGATTGCCGACTCCAGCTGTGTCTTTACATCCGCAATCGTATCAGCCACCTTCTGGATATCATGAATCTGTCCATCCAGCATGGCTCTTGTCTCATGCTCTTTTGTCCGCTGTGCTACCACAATGAAACGATCACCGCTCTTATATCCTACCGTACCGACAATGCTTCTCGTTCCAATATCCAGACCAAAAACCAGCTGTCCTGTGTATCTCGTTCCTTCCATCAAAAAGCTTCCCCCAATTTCCTGTCAATCTGTTCATAGGCATCTTCTAGGCTGCCGCTGTTATCAATTATTACTCTGCAATGCTTGCGGAACTCCTCTTCCTTTAACTGGGAATCCATAATTGCATCAATTTTCTCATCTGAATAATTGCGTGACTGTTTGAGGCGTTCTCTCCGTACATCCTCTTTTGCATAAATATACCACATTTCATCTACAATGTTCAAATAGCCGCATTCAATCAGCAGGGCTGCCTCAATAAAGAAAAAACTGACATCCCCTTTTTCCCGCGTTTGCTTAATTTCACAAAGAATCATATCTTTGACCGCAGGATGAATGATTGCGTTTACCTTCTCAAGAAGTTCCTCCGATTGAAAGATTGTAGCCGCCATTCTTCCTTTATTTATGGTACCGTCTGCATCCAGAATTTCATCTGACAAAAGCTCTACCAGTTTCCTGTAACAGGGTTGTCCAGGTTCCTTTACCTTATGTGCTGCTTCATCTGCAAGAATAATTCTGCAGTTATATTTTCCCTTTATGTAGGAGAGCAGGGCAGATTTTCCGCTTCCCACTCCACCTGTAATACCAATTACTTTCATCATACTATTTCTATTTCGCATCATACCAATTTCTTCCGGTGTGAAGATCAACTTCCAGCTTCACCGAAAGCTCTGCTGCATGTGTCATTTCTTCCTCAAGAATCCTCATTACCTGCGACGTTTCCTCTTCCCTTGTTTCGATCAGCAGTTCATCATGAATCTGTAATATCAGCCTGGATTTCAACCCTTCCTCTTTCAGTCTGCGATATACCCTGATCATGGCAATCTTAATAATATCTGCCGCAGTTCCCTGTATAGGAGAATTCATCGCCACTCTCTCTCCAAAAGAACGCTGCATAAAATTACTGGAATTAAGCTCCGGCACCGGTCTTCTTCGTCCAAACATGGTAGTCACATAGCCATTTTCCTTTGCTTCTGATACAGATTGGTCTAGAAAGTGTTTCACACCGGGATAAGTTTTAAAATATTGATCAATATATTCAGCTGCTTCCTTTCTTGTAATGCTCAAGTCCTGGCTCAAGCCAAAGGAACTGATTCCATATACAATTCCAAAATTCACTGCCTTGGCATTTCTTCTCTGCAGATCCGTAACCTCATCAAAAGGAATATGAAACACCTGTGATGCAGTCGTCCTGTGAATGTCAGCATGCATCCGGTATGCTTCAATCAATTGTTCATCCTCAGACATATGTGCCAGAATACGTAATTCAATCTGGGAATAATCCGCATCTGTAAAGCAGCATCCCGGTTTCGGAATAAATACCTTCCGGATCTTTCTTCCCAGCTCTGTCCTCATCGGAATATTCTGTAAATTCGGTTCTGTGGAACTGATTCGTCCGGTTGCCGTAATCGTCTGATTAAAGGTAGTGTGAATTCTTTGATCTTCTCTGATATATGCTGAAAGTCCGTCCGCATAAGTAGATTTCAGTTTTGCAAGTCCTCTATATTCCAACACATCCGCCACGAGCGGATAATCAACCGCCAGCTTTTCAAGCACATCAGCCGCTGTAGAATAGCCGGTTTTCGTCTTCTTGCCACCCGGAAGCCCCAGCTTTTCAAATAAAACCTCTCCAAGCTGCTTGGGTGAATTAATATTAAATTCTTCCCCGGCTCCTTGATAGATCTGTTGTTCCAGTTCAGAGATTCTGCAGGCAAGTGCCTCTCCGTATGCCTTGAGTTCTTCCGGCTTCACAAGCACCCCTTCCCTCTCCATATCATACAGAACATAGGTGAGTGGCATTTCTATCTGCGTCATCAGTTTCAGCATCCCTGCTTCTTTCAGCTTTACTCTGAGGACAGGCGCTGCCATCCTGCTTACATAAGCTAGAAAGCAGGCATATTCTTTAAATTCCTCCGGTTTTTCCTCCAATGCTTCCAAAAGAGAAGCTTTTCCAAAACGCTGCACCCGTTCGGGAATCAACAATCCGAGCTGTTCATTTGCAACATCTGCTGTAGTATAATCATTTTTCAGCGGATTCAACAAATATGCGCCAAGTATGATATCAAAAAATCGTTCTGTATCATCACACTCCAACATATCATAACTGCTTTTGATATCTGCACAAACAAGCCTGCATCCCATCGCAAGCCTTCTCATTTTATCTTTTAGATATTCTTCTGTCAGGAAACCACCGCACTTCAAGAAATAGCTTTTCTCATCCGATAGAGAAAGTGCAATTCCCGCAAAACCGGTCTTATTATTCTCTCGCAGAACCGCGAAGCCGATCTCCTTTTCCTTGTCCTGAAGTACCTTCTCAAAAATACTCTCTGCCTCACTCAAATCTTCAAGTACTTGAAAACCTGACACAATACTGTCATTTGAGACGCCCTTTTCAAATTTGGCAAGTAAGTTCTTAAATTCAAGCTTTTTGAAAAGAACATAAGCCTCTTCTGTATAAAAATCCTTAACAGCTGCATCCCCAAAATCAAATTCGAAAGGACTGTTTACATTTATCGTAGCCAGAGTTTTACTTAAATCAGCAAGATTCTTATTGGCAATCAATGATTCTCTGATCGCTTTTTTCGTAATCTCCTCCACATGGGCATAGATATTATCAAGTGATCCGAACTGTACCATAAGCTCTGTAGCTGTCTTTTCTCCCACTTTAGGCACACCCGGTATATTGTCTGCCGTGTCTCCCATCAGTGCTTTCAGATCAATAAACTGAATGGGGTTTACCTGATACTTTGCCTCCACATCAGCAGCAAAATAATCTTCTATCTCTGTCTTACCGCCCTTCGTCTTGGGAATCCTGATCTTAATCTGGTCTGTTGCAATCTGTAAAAGATCCCGGTCTCCGGAGACAAGTGACACCGCCATACCTGCCTTTTCTGCACGCTTTGCAAGCGTCCCGAGAATATCATCTGCTTCCAGCCCCGGCTTTTCCATAATCTTAATTCCCATAGCCGTGAGGACTTCTTTCATCACCGGCACCTGTTCCCGCAGTTCTTCCGGCATCGGCTTTCTGGTTCCTTTATATTCCTTATAAATCTCATGCCGGAAGGTAGGCGCATGAACATCAAAAGCGACAGCCAGATATTCCGGCTGTTCTTCTTCCAGAATCTTAAACATAATATTTAAGAAGCCATAAATAGCATTCGTGTGAAGCCCGGAGCTGTTACTCAAGTCCGGTACTCCATAAAAGGCTCTGTTTAAAATGCTGTGTCCATCTATTAATACGAGTTTTTTCATAAAACCTCCGATATCTCTGAGAACATTAAAGAAAGATCAATAAAGCGATCAATGTAATGAGCGCAACTCCTACCAATCCCTCCAAAGCGTATAAAAACCACTGCATACTTTCACGAACCTTCAATGTGTGCTCAGCTTTATCCATACGAAACTTCAGTTCATTCTGAAGGTCAAACACATTTCCGGATTCCAATCTCATCATTCCTTCCGTAACCAGAAACTGAATGGTGAGTTCCTCTTTACAGTCATCACATTCGTCAATATGCTCCATAAATTCCCGAAGATCATCCGTATCCAGATCATCCATAAGGAACGGAGGAATCAATTTTTCCGTTTCTTTACACGTCATGACGGTTCCCCACTGTTTCGCAAATTTATCTGCTCACTTTAATAAATATACACTAAATCTGCCCTAAAGTAAATCACTACATCTCATTACAATCAGGCAAAAACATTTTCTGTCACATAAAAAAAGCCCTTGAAAACAAGGACTTTTCTGCCGGCGGCGGGACTTGAACCCGCACGTGGTTGCCCACAACAGATTTTGAGTCTGCCTCGTCTGCCATTCCGACACGCCGGCTAAAGCTTCAACAGCCGAGTAATATAATACCATACCCGGCTGTTATTGGCAAGTTTAAAAATAAAATTTCTTAGAAATGAAATTTCTTATAGAAATCCAGATTATCAAAGGTTGCGAAATAATCCTTCGGTGTCTCTGCTCTTCTTATCAACTGTACACTTCCGTCCTCCTTCAGAAGAAGTTCAGCAGATTTCAATTTTCCATTATAGTTGTATCCCATCGCATATCCATGCGCTCCGGAATCATGAATGACCAGATAATCTCCCACTTCAATTTCAGGGAGCATTCTATCCACTGCAAATTTGTCATTGTTTTCACACAGAGAACCTGTCACATCATACTTATGATCACAGGGGTCATTCTCTTTTCCAAGCACGGTAATATGATGATAAGCTCCGTACATCGCCGGGCGCATCAGGTTAACTGCACAGGCATCAACACCAATGTATTCCTTGTGTGTATGCTTTTCATGGATTGCCTGTGTGACAAGCTGTCCATAAGGTCCCATCATAAAACGGCCCATCTCTGTATAGATTGCAACATCTCCCATTCCTGCAGGTACCAAGACTTCCTCATATACCTTACGTACCCCCTCACCAATCACCCTGATATCATTAGGCTCCTGATCCGGACGATAAGGAATCCCGACTCCACCGGAAAGGTTAATAAATTTAATGTCCGCGCCGGTTTCCTTCTCAAGTCTTACGGCAAGCTCAAACATTTCCTTTGCCAGTATGGGATAATATTCATTGGTTACGGTATTGCTTGCCAGGAAGGCATGCATACCAAAATTCTTAACCCCTTTTTCCTTCAGGATCCGGTATCCCTCAAACATCTGCTCTGTTGTAAATCCATATTTTGCATCACCGGGATTGTCCATAATGCCATTGCTCATCTTGAATACGCCGCCGGGATTATAACGACAACTCATCGTCTCCGGCAGCTTTCCTAATATCTTCTCCACAAAATCTATATGAGTAATATCATCCAGATTAATGATTGCTCCAAGTTTAGCTGCATAAGCGTATTCCTCTGCCGGAGTATCATTAGAGGAAAACATAATATCAGAACCGGATACTCCCATTGCTTCGCTCAGCATCAGCTCTGTCAGTGATGAGCAGTCACAGCCGCAGCCATATTCCCGTAAAATATCAATTAAATAAGGATTTGGCGTTGCTTTTACTGCAAAATATTCTTTAAAACCGGGATTCCATGCAAATGCTTCCTTTACCGCCTTAGCGTTTTCACGAATCCCTTTCTCATCATACAGATGGAAGGGCGTAGGATATGTCTTTGAGATTTCCTGTGCTTGTTCTTTTGTGATAAATGGTGTTTTATTCATTTTTTTCTCCTCCTTGAAGCTGTGTCAATCTTATTTCATTTCTAAGCGTATCCTTAAAGACATTGATAAAATTCTTCTGTCCCGTATACAGACAGGTATCTTCCCTGCTTCCGGTAATTTCTCCGGTCAGAGCAAAAGCTGAGTCAATAATGAGCCTGATATTGTTCCCTCGATTTTCACATTGATAGTAAGTAATCTCACCTATAAGTTCTGCTTCCTGTGGTCTTTGATCAGATAGAATTACGAGCTTTATTCCTCTTTTCACCACATTTTGCAGTTCCACTTTTAACTGCTCAATTGTATGATAACAGGCAGAAATATAAATCCGTTTATCTGCATCACGAACCATGTTTACTACCTTGTCCCAAATGTTCTTGTAGCCTTCAATGGTAATATATCCGATCTCCTGTTCCTTCATGGCAGGAATATTATTGATCAGATATTCCTTCTCCTGGTTCAACCCTCTGATTTTATTATCACAGAATTCTTCAATCGGGACAGCTACATACTTGCTGGAGGTGCCCTGGGCCAGATATGCCGCGCCCTTGTCTGTCAGCCCTGCCAGTGCACTGTAAACATTAGAACGTGATATTCCGGTCTGCTTTGCCACCTCATATCCCGTCAATTCTCCATTTTGATATAAACATAAATATATATTGGCTTCCTGTCTGGTAAGTCCAAACAGCACAAGTCCATTTAATGCTCTGTTCTCTTCCATCATTTTTTTAAGTGCAAAAAGCACCGGAGTCATATTAGTAGTTCTTTACAGGAACACTATAATACGTCTCTGATGCTTTGTCAATATGATTCCATTATCTTTTATTGGAAATAATTCTCAAATATTTTCAATCTGCCAGTCAATCGGCTCTGTTCCGTTCTTCATCAGGAATTCATTCGTCTTACTGAAATGCCTGCAGCCAAAAAAACCTCTGTAGGCTGAAAGCGGACTCGGGTGTGGTGCCGTTAATATCAAGTGCTTTGGATTCGTCAGCATAGGAATTTTGCTCTGCGCCGGTTTTCCCCAAAGCAAATAAACAATAGGTCTTTCCTGTGCATTCACAGCATGAATGATCGCATCTGTGAATTGTTCCCAGCCTTTACCCTGATGGGAGCCTGCCTGATGTGCACGTACTGTGAGAACCGTATTCAGCAAAAGTACTCCCTGATCTGCCCATTTTTTTAAATAGCCATTATTGGGAATATAGCATCCCAGATCATCCTGAAGTTCCTTATAAATATTCTGTAATGAAGGCGGCAGCTCCGGCTGGTCAGGCAAAACCGAAAAGCAAAGTCCATGTGCCTGATGTTCTCCATGGTATGGATCCTGTCCCAGAATAAGCACCTTTACTTTGCTTAATGGAGTAAAATGAAATGCATTAAAGATATCATCTGCCGGAGGATATATCACATGTGTATTATATTCCTGCCTTACAAATTGATATAGATCTCTATAATATGGCTTTTTGAATTCTCCTTGTAGGCAATCAAGCCAGTCATTATCGATCATTGCCATCGTATTATCCTCTTGAAAGGGTTACAGTCTTACTGACATGCCCTTTTCTCTCAAGTATTTTTTCAGATCCCTGATTTCCAGTTCCTTGTAATGGAATAAGGAAGCTGCCAGAACTGCATCTGCCTTTCCCTCTGTCAATGCATCATAAAAATGTTCCTTCGTTCCTGCACCACCTGATGCAATAACAGGAATAGATACATTTTCTGCCACCATCCGGGTAAGCTCAATATCATATCCTGCTTTTGTTCCGTCACAATCCATACTGGTAAGCAATATTTCTCCTGCGCCAAGGCGATCTGCTCTCATTGCCCATTCAACAGCATCAATACCCATATCTACCCTGCCGCCGTTTTTAAAGATATTCCAGCCATTACCATCAGCTCTTCTCTTTGCATCGATGGCAACAACCACGCACTGGCTTCCAAACTTGTCTGCTGCTTCGCTGATCAATTGCGGATTCATGATTGCTGCTGAATTAACAGCAACCTTATCTGCTCCTTCGCGGAGGATCATCTTAAAGTCCTCCACAGTTCTGATACCGCCTCCAACAGTAAACGGAATAAATACTGTCTCTGCTACTCTTCTTACCATATCTGCCTTGATTGCTCTTGCATCAGAGGATGCTGTAATATCTAAAAATACCAGCTCATCTGCTCCTGCCCTGTCATATTCCCTGCCAACCTCTACAGGGTCTCCTGCATCTCTTAAATTTACAAAATTGGTTCCCTTAACAACTCTTCCGTTATTTACATCCAGACAGGGAATAATTCTCTTTGTATGCATTACTACGCCTCCGTCCCCTGTTTTTTACTGATTCCGATAAAATTCTTTAAAATTCTAAGACCAACCTCAGAGCTCTTCTCGGGATGAAACTGACAGGCAAAAATATTGTCCTTCTCCACAGAAGCATGTATCAATGTTCCATATTCAGTCGTTGCTGTAACAATCCCCTCATCAGCAGCTTTTAAATAGAAGGAATGTACAAAATAAACATATGCATCCTCCTGAATCCCCTCAAATAGTCTCCCTTTATTGGGAAACTTCAGGGAATTCCAGCCTATATGAGGTATCTTAAGTCCCGGTACATCTGGAATTCTCAATATTTCTCCCGGTAAAAGCCCCAGCCCCTGTACACCGTCACATTCATCACTTCTCTCAAACAGCAACTGAAGTCCGAGACAGATTCCCAGAAAAGGAGTTCCTTTATGAACGATTTCATGGATTACCTCTGTCAGTTCATAAGAATGTAACTTTTCCATTGCATCTCCAAAGGAACCTACTCCCGGCAGAATTACTCGATCTGCACTTAGAAGTTCTTCCCTATCTCTTGTAATAACTGCATTCTCTCCCAGAAAAAGCAACGCCTTTTCCACACTTTTAATATTTCCTGCATCATAATCAATAATTGCTGTCATATCCATTCTCGTCCTTACTCATATCGTATGATTTCTTCTTCATCAGCTAAAATGTCCTGTGGCGGAAGCGGCTCCTGCTCCTTAGCTTCTTCCCCCGGCTTTACAAATTCTGTTCCATTTACAATAGAATATAACCGTCTTGTATAGGTCTCTTTATCATAAGAATTGATTTCAATCGCTTCCTCAAGGGTAATATTATAGTTGTTTTTAAGGATGCTGCATATTTCCTGATAAATAACATCAACTTCATCCCTTACACCATATTCGTCTGCTTCCGCTAAATCCTGATAACAGGTAATTCCCCTCAGCAATGCATCAATCGCCTCAACTTCACGGTTCAAAGCAATATTATTATTATAAGAATTAACTTTTCGTTCCAACCGAAGCACAGTCTGAACTCTGTTAAAAATAAGCTGATCACTGGCATTTAATCTCTTATCATATAAAAGTTCATATACTGTTTCATAATCTCCAACATAAAATGCCTCTCTGGCAGCCTTTTTGTCTGCATAGTCAGGAAGGAACGTACTGAGTGCGAGAATTCCGGCAATGATCGTTGCACAAGCTGCTATCATTACCAGCATGCTTCTTCTACTCAGAACCTTTACCGGTTTTTCCAGCTTTTGCAGTTCCTTTTCCTGTTTTTTCTTTTCTTTCTTCTCTCGTTTGGCTTTTTTCTTGGGATCCTCTTCCTCTGCCGTTTCCTCTCCTCCGGCATCTGGATTATCTCCCTCTCCATCAGCGGCTTTTTCTTTTTTCCCTTTCTTTTTTTCTTCTTTCTTTTTCCTTTTCTCTTCTTTCTTTTTCTTCTTTTCTTCCTTTTTGCTCAATTCCTTATTCGCAGTTTCAGATTCCCCGGTTTCTTCTGCATTTTCACTATTTTCCGGTTCCACTAGTTCTTCAGTTTCTTCTTCCTCTGTAAGAAGTTGGATCAATTTAGAAAAGAACCCCGGTTTCTTTTCTTTTACATCCTTTTTATTCTCTTCTTCCTCAACTTCCGGTATTTCTGCCGTTTCAAGTGTTTCCAGTCCTTCTTCTTCTGCTTGTTCCATATTTTTTTTGCCAAATAAGGAACGTTTTTTCTTAGGCTTCTTTTCCCTCTTCTTCTTTCCGGAATGTTTCGTTTCAGGTATTTTCTCTTCCAATTCCGAAATATTATCAAGGTCTATCGCCATATCATCGGAAAAGGGATCCGAAATATTGTCAGAATCAGAAGCTTCCTTTGATTCATTTCCCATGCTTTCAAGAAGTGCCAGCATATCATCATCGACTGCACTTTTCTCTTCTTCCTGACCAAAAAGTGCATTCAGTGTAGACAAATCATCATCCACATGTTCTGTATTATCAATCGGAGCTGCTTCTTCTTGATTATTTTCATCTACAGTTTCATCCTGAATTGCTTCTCCTACCTGCGCAAGAATATCATCTAAATCTGCCTTCCAGTCTTCCGAAATATCCTCCCCGATTTCTTCTGTTACTTCTTCCGGAGTTTCTTCCGCCACTTCGTCTGTTGCTTCCTGCACAACTTCTTCTGTCACCTCTTCAGGCATTTCTTCTGCCTTCTCATCATTTTCCGTTAATGGCTTTGGTTCTTCTTTTTCCATCATGGATTTTAATAAATTATCAAGATATTCCTCATCTGTAGCCATAATTCCCCAATTTTCCTTTCCATTTTGATTTAGTTTAACATACTAAAAACCATTCGACAATTCTTTTAAGAATTTTTCGGGGTTTGCACAAATTCCTTTTCCCCTCTCACCAAGCTCATGCGGAATCTGATATAGCATACTGTGTACCCTGAAAAAATCTGATTTCTGATTAAAATAGGCAATCTTTTCAAACGGCCAGCGGATCACCGAAGGATATTTCATTCCTACACCGACTTCCAGAATACATACCTTTTTGTTGACAGTTCCCTGTAGCCATTTTTTATAAATATTCCATTTTCCAATATAGCCTTCTTCTACATAATTGTCGGCTTCTACATTATTAAAAACAAGTGGTTTCCCACAAACAGGACACAACGGTTCTTTCAGTTCACTTTCTTTGCATTCGCCCCTTAAATACCCCTCAATCTGACACATAATGTCATCGGGTATTTCATATAATGAATTGCTGCAGGCATCGCTACACTGCAGCTTTTTGTAACCTCCACATGGTTCTACAATACGTTCCTCCAAAAAGGACGCCTTACCTAATCCTCCATCCTGACAGGTAGAAATAATAAAATAATTTTTATTTTCAAGTACTTGGGAAAGTGGTCCATAGATCTGTGTTTCCTTTTCTGTTTTATTCAGCATAGCCTTTCTTACGAACGGTAAAATCCACTTTTCCTGTATCTTTTTCGAAATTTCTTCATAGCTTGAAGATGCTTTGATTTTTTTAAAAGAATCTAATTCTTCTCCGATTCCTACTAAAATCAATTCTGCATCCATTATACTTTTTACTATTTGCTCTGTCATTTCCATGCCTTTCTCACATAACCTTCATGTACTTAATAAGAGCCGGAAAAATTCCGGCTCTTATTTAATGTAAGAATTTTAAATTATAACTAACCAACCAAATCATCTACAACCCTTACAAGATTTCCGATCTCCGGCTTAGATAACTGTGCATCTGCACCTAAAGCCTCTCCTTTTCTCTTCATTTCTTCATTCACAAGCGAAGAGAAAATAACAACCGGAATATCCTTAGTTGCATCGTCACTCTTAATTAATTTCGTGAGTCTGTGACCATCCATAATTGGCATTTCAATATCAGTAATGACACACTGCACATTCTGCTTTAAAGTTCCCTTTTCCTTACATTCCCTAATAATATCGTAAGCTTCCTGCCCGTTGCAGGTATGGATCAGATTTACGTATCCTGCTTTCTTAAGGGAATCCACAATCAGCCTGTTTAATAAAACGGAATCTTCTGCTATCAGGATCGGTACTGTATGTCTTTCTCTCTCTCCCAGTTCCGTAACTTCACTTATCTTTAATCCAGTTTCCGGATTAATATCAGTTACGATCTTTTCAAAGTCGAGAATAATGATCAATCTGTCATCAATTTTAACGATACCGGTTGAAATACTCTCTTCCGCACTGGATACGGTAGCACCAGGCTTAATAATGTTTTCCCATGAAATTCTATGTATTCCCCTTACTTCATCAACATGGAAAGCAATGTCTAATTTATTGAAGTTTGTTATTATGAAAAGGCCACCTTCTTTAGAGACACCTCTTTGCAGGCAATTCTTTAAATCAATCGCTGTAATCATAGTATCTCTCGGCATAAAAATACCTTCAATACTGGGATGTGCATTTGGCACGGGAGTAACCGGCTGATATGTAATGATTTCTTTAATTTTCGCTACATTAATACCGTAAGCATTCCCATCCAGTGCAAATTCCAAAACCTCTAATTCATTCGTTCCGTTCTCTAGAAGAATTTTTGTATCCATCTTTCATCCACCTCAATCTCTTAGGTTGCTACACCCGTAATTACCATATATTGAATTATAACATACATCTCTTTTTCAAACAATAAAAAAAAGCAGTTTTCACTGCCTTTTCTGCCGTGCCTTCAAAACCGAACACCAAGCTATTGTATCATGGACTTCTGAATCAATCTCTCTTTTCTCTGTTTGATTAAGCTTCCGGTCTATTAGTACCTGTCAGCTGAACACATTGCTGTGCTTACACCTCAGGCCTATCTACCTCGTAGTCTTCAAGGGACCTTCGTCT
>JAHAYJ010000032.1 GCA_018384375.1 Lachnospiraceae bacterium | reverse complement strand
ATGCGTCGTTTCTCTCATCTGTCGCCCAGAGATATGCATTGAGGTCATTCATGTATTCCAGATACTGTGCGCCTTCACCAGCCAGTTCCTTTTCTACATCATCGATCAATTTCTGATTCTGCTCAACATCATCTGTCATTGCGCCAAGAATCGTATCTCTGATTCCTTCTTCTGCAGCTACTACGGCTTTTGCTTCAGCGTCAGCCTGCTTTGCTCCGGTGAGCTTATTCAACTTGTCTGTTGTGTTGTTTTCTGCCTGTGTGTAAGCAGCCTTCTTTGCAGATTCTGCTGCTTTTACTGCTTCGTCATGCTCTTTATTAGCAGCCTCTATTGCATTATTCTTCTCGGCTATCTTACCTTGCCAAACTCCCCAAAGGTATATTCTCTTCGGATTCCACCATGAGCAATTATCATAATCCTGCTTTGCCTTGTCAATTGCTTTATTGTAGGAAGAATCTGCTGCATTAATACGGTTTATTTCTTTTGTCCTTGCATCACTTGCTGCCTTCTCTGCATCTGTATAGGTCTTATCTGCAGCTGCCTTTGCAGTAGCTTCTTCATCAACTGCCTGATCATAATCAGCCTGTGCTGCCTCTACGGCCTTACCTGTAGCTACTACTGTATCCTTAGCAGGATCAACATACATATCTGCAACATCATTTGCTGCACCTGCTGCCTTATTTGCTTCCTCCTCAGCTGTCTTTACTGCGGCATCAGCATTATCCTTAATCTCTTCTACTCTATTCTCTTCATCAGTGATTGTCTTGTTTGCATCGTTTACTGCGGTTGCAGCCTGTGTTGCAAGCTTTGTTGCTTCTTTAGCATCCTTCTTTGCTGCATCATATGCATCCTGGGCTGCCTTAAGCTCTGCCTCTAATTCTGCAATTTCAGCCTGCTTTGCTGCGAGGGCATCTGCATATTTCGCTTCTTCGTCCTGTGCATCTGCTTTAGCTTTATTGTACTCAGCCAGTGCGGTATCATAAGCGCTCTGAACATCACCTACGATTGCTTCCGCTTTCTTTACTGCATCGTTTGCCTTTGCAGCTGCTTTGTTTGCCTCGTCAACAGCTTCCTGAGCTTGCTCTTTATTGTCTTTCGTCAGAGCTTTCTCAAGAGCTTTCTTAGCTTCATCCTTTGCCCGCTGCGCATTTTTTTCCTGCTCAACAAGCTTTTCCTGTGCTGCCTTATTGGCATCCTCAGTAGCTTTCAGCACGGCATCCGCTGCGCCTTCAACCTTTCCTTCCTCAGCTGCAATTGCTGTTTCGGAATCGGCAACAATTTTCTCTGCTTCTTGGTAAGCTGTATCAGCTGCTTTATCCTTTGCTTCTGCAGTCTCTACCGCATTTGTTGCGTCTATCTTTGCCTGATCGACATCGTTAGCTGCCTCTTTCACATCGTCTTTTGCATCTTTTATATCCTTTGTTACCTCAGTGATGATCTGATCAGAAGCTTCCTCGTTCAGTTCCTCCACTGCAGCCTGTGCATCCTTCGCTGCCTGCTGTGCTGCTTCGGAAGCCTCCTTGGCTGCCTGTACATTCTCTGCTACGCCATCCGGTAAAAGATCCGGAACTTCTGTAACCTCTGCCGGCTTCTCCAATGCATATGCCTTAATCACATTCACATTGCCCGTTACGGAGCCAAACACCATCAATGTTGCTAATGATAATGTCAATGCTCTTTTCATTCTTTTCATTATTAATTCCTCCTTCAGATGCAACCTAAACAATTAATCTCTTTATCTTGTTCACATTTTACATTTTACATAATAAATACAATCTTGCAAACTTGCAATCCATTCTTCCCAATTGTTGTTTTTTTTTCCTATTTGTTCATTTTTTACTAGTTTAGCCCATTTTTCCCCTGCTAAACACTTCTCTTCTTATTTTTCAGTAACAAACCGGAAGAAGGCAGTCCTGACAGCACACGCTGTCAGACTGCCTTGTCATCCTTTTCTCATTTGTATCTTCTATTATATTATATGCTTATTATATGTTTCTTCTGTCAGGGAAGCACACTTCTGAAAATGTGGACAATTTTTTCCCACTCCCCAAGTAATTCTGCAAGATTATCTTTAATATAGGAAAGATTTCCTTCCTTGGACGCCTTCTCATGCTCATAAGCAAGTGCCGAGAGATGTCCTGCTCCCAGATAGCCTGCACTGTTTTTCAGTCCATGCACCAGAACCGTGTATTCCCTCTGTGCTTTCCCTGCTTCCTCTTCCATGGCCTTGTATTTCTGCTCGTATTCTTCCAGAAAAATCACAATCAATTCCTGATAAAAGTCCAGTGATTGATCTGCATATCTCATTCCGGCTTCAACATCAATTCCCTGTTTTTTAAGGCTCTCTAACGACTTATTATCCATCCCTTTTAATCCCTCCGGTTCTCCAGCTGATACTGCTGGTATTGCTCTCTGATCTGTTTTCGCAAACGCACCGGGATCGGGATGGTACTGCCCTCTCTCAAATAAATCTGTTCCCCATCTATGGAATCCGCATAAGCCAGATTGACCAAAAAGCTTCTGCCACACATAATAAAGGAAGGTTCTTCCTTCAGCAGTTCCTTCAGGGCTTCCATGGTAATACTTGCATAATAAGCGTTATCGGTACAATGAAGTAGGACTCTGTGACTATCCGTTTCTGCATAACAGATATCCTTCACACGAAATTTCCTGTTCATCCGGTCAATCCGTATGTCGATTGTCTTAAACTCTGTCTGCAGCTGATCACTCACCTTGCTCATAGCATGTTTAAAAGCTTCATAATCAAACGGCTTATGGAGATAGCCGTCCGCATGGACCTGAAAAGCTTCCATTGCATGCTCCTGAGATGAGGTAGTAAAAAGAATACTCGTCTTTATCCCTGCTTTTCTCAACATTTTGGCAGTTTCCATACCATCAATCTGATCCATATAAATATCCAAGAAAATCAATACAGGCTTTTCCGCTGCCTTTTTATGTGCAAGCAGCATATCCCTGGCAGACTGAAACTCTTCCACATCCATGCTGATTTCCTGTTCCTTTGCATACTTCTCCAGATAATGATGCAGCCTTAGCAGATCACTCTTGGAATCATCACAAATATATATCTTCATTGATACTCCCCTTATCCTACAAAGCAAAATTACTTTTGTTACTCTGCACTTTATCAGAAGTTGCAAAAGATTTCAAGTAAAATGTAACCAAATTGTAACCATGGCGTCACAGAACCGCTATAGTACACAGAATATGCGTACTTTTCGTTCCCTAGGGCTCAGCGATCCGGCTGACTCCCACATAAATGTTGGATATGCTATACCAGGTAGGGTAATCCACAATTCCGGTCTGTGGAAGATCAAAAATTCTCTGGAAGGTACGCACCGCCTGCGCGGTGGCCGGTCCGTAAATTCCATCCACAGCAATCCTTGGAATCGCCGGATAATTCTGTGCGATCCGGTTCAGTTGTGTCTGCATCTGTCTCACTTTATCCCCGGTAGAACCGATGGTCAGATCATACCCCGGCCAGGAGGAAGGAACACCAGCAATTCGCTCTGCCGTATTGATATACATATCAGATCCATAGTAATAGCGGATAATCTCAATTGCCGAGTATCCCTCTTCTCCCAGATATTTGGAGCCCCACTGACTCAGACCGTCACAGGTAACTCGCCTTCCGTCACAATATGCAGTGAGAATCGGCTGTCTGACCCCGGGACGTGACAGGAAATTTGCAAAAACACTATCTACCACCTGATCAATATTTTCATAAACATTTCTCCCTCTCATCCATTTCTGGTCATAAGCAGTGGACGAGGTGATGGTAAAGTCGTAGCCTTTGCTCCGGTACGGCGAAGCCACTGGTTATATCATATTATGAATATATATGATACAAGAGAATGGAAATCACTATTCTGTCTGCTCATTATCCGCTAAAGCATCAGGATGAAACCTGAACTTTACAACAATGTCACGATCTTTCACAATAATTTTATCAATCAGGGCAGCTAACAGCATTTTTCTGGTCGCCGGGTCCGTATCTTCAAACAGCTTTGTCCAGTTCAATGTCTCATTCATAAGCTGTTTTGTTTCTTCTTCCCTGCAATCTGCCTGATTCCTTCTTACTTTCATTTTTTCTTTTTTTATCTCCAGTTCTCTTTTTCGGTCTGCTTTTTCCCTGATCAGTTCTGAAAGCTTCCCGGCACTGAAGCAGTAATTTCCTCGGATTGCCTCAGGTATTTTTTCTTCCAGCGTCTCAATATCAAGCTGTAAAATCTGCTGCTGTTTTGCAATCTGCTCCAGTTCTTTTTCAAAGCCTGCCTTTACCAACTGCCTTATCTTCCTTATTTCTAAAGATAGATCCATTGTATGAAGCTCCTTCAGGAATTCCTTTACAGCCCTAAAAACAATACTTTCCAGATAGTCCTGGGAATAGCAGCTTCTCTCCCGGCATTTCCCCGGACACACATATCTGCCTGCAAAAGACACTTTCCTTTCCCCTGTTGCTTTTACTGTCCAGTGATTACAGTAGCTTCCGTTTTTCAATCGTTTTCCGCAATAACCGCAATATGCCAGTCCGGTCAGTGCCAGCTTTCCTCCGGTGCAAAGCGGCACTCGATACTGCTCCTCATACTGCTTCGCCGATTGTTCCTTTGCTGCACTGATCTTATTTTTACGTGTCTCTCTGATCTGCTGTGCCTTCTCCCACATTGGCTGAGGAATGATCACCAGCTCTGAAATCTGATTCTCTGAGTAGATCCAGTCCCTGCGATCCAGTCTGGCACCGCTCCCGTTTCCGGCTCTTCTGTGAATGGCATAATAGCCCATATAAATGGGATTTTTTAGAATACCACCAACAGTACCCGGTTTCCACGTGTCAGAGGTAATTGTCCGGATACCCTCAGCATTCAGTGTATTTGCAATTTTCTCATATCCGAGTCCCTGACAAATGGCTAAACGATAGATCTTCCTGACAATTTCTGCCTCTTCTTCCACAATCTCAAGCTTCTTAAGCAGACGTCCATGGTTACTGATTATACCAGAAGGAACCAGCCGGTAACCGAAGGGAGCTTTGCCGCCTACAAATCTGCCTTCCTTTACCATTTCCCGCTGTGTGTCACGCACCCGCATACCGGTTTTTTTGCTTTCCCCTTCATTTTGCCAGAAGCGAATGTAATTTAGCAGCCTGTCTACATGTTCCTCTGTTTTCAGCTGTCCGTCCCTGATCGTCCACACTTCAATTCCAAGCCGATTTAGGGTTGCCACATAAAAACTGTATTCTTCCTGTCTGCCGATCCTGTCTGACATATAGGTCAGCAGGACATCAAACTGCTTTTCCCTGGCATCTGCCAGAATCTGTTGCAGAACCTCCCGGTCCTCCACACTGTTTTTGTAAGCAGATACTGCTTTTTCCATGTATTCCCTGTCAAATATCCAATCCGGCTGTTTCGCTATGTATTGTTCTGCCTCCGCCCTCTGAACCGGTATATCATCATCATGGAGCTGTTGTCTTGAGGATACGCGGAGCAGGGTTCTGACCCGCTTACTCATTCCCTTTCTCCCTTGACATGTTCGCTCTGTAGCTTTCAAGGCAGATTGCTTTACATCGGCCAATAAACTCCAGTTCCGCAGCTTTATCTGACTGCTCCGGAAATTCCATTGTAACATTTACCTCCTCACCTTTATGCTTGAAAACGAATGCTTGCGCTCGCACCTGCTTTTCCCTCCGGCTAAGTTTTTTATTTCTATTACTATGCAATTTTGACTTGTCTGTATTCAGAATTTAAATTGTAAGATATATTGTGAGGCAACATGACAAGCGGTTTACACGATTATTTGAATATGATAAACTATTTTTGAAAGGAATTTGACATGGCAAAACTATATTTTAAATACGGCGTAATGGGTTCCTCCAAATCAGCCCAGACGCTGATCACCAAATTTAATTATGAAGAATTGGGAATGCGGGTATGGCTGATTAAGCCCAGCGTTGACACAAGAGACGGTGCAGGTATCATCAAAAGCCGGATCGGCCTTCAGGCAACCGCCCAGGTTATCACACCGGAGCAGAATCTTGTGGAGGAATACCATAAAGTGGGAAGACATGATGTGATCATCGCAGACGAATCGCAGTTTTTTACCCCTCAGCAGATCGATGAATTGCGTGAGTTGGTAGACAAGGAGGAGCTTCCCGTATTATGCTTTGGCCTGCGAACTGATTTCACAACGCATTTTTTCCCGGGCTCCATGCGTCTGATGGAGCTTGCAGATTCCATCACTGAGATCAAGATGGTCTGTGCCTGCGGCAGGAAAGCTACCGTAAATGCCAGACTTGATGCAAACGGAAAGATCATTACCAAGGGAGATCAGGTATTTTTAGGCGGAAATGACAGCTATACGGCAATGTGCCATAAATGCTGGAAGCAAAAGCAATCCGAATGATCCGATTACACAAAAAGCACCCCCCGGACTTTCACTTTCCATAAAGAAGTGTCAGCTCGGAGGGTTGCTTTTCTTTTATATTTTCTTCTATATTTCTATTATTCTTATCTGCTGCCCTTGTCGTAAGGAATACCCTCACTCTTGGGTGCACGGGACTTCCCTGAGGTAAATGCCAGCACTACCAGCGAAATAATATAAGGGAGCATATTGTAAACGCCGCTTGGTATCTGCAGCTTCACAAGGAAGTCAAAGCCAAAGTAAACATTGGAAAGGGCCCGGAACAGACCAAACAGCAATGCTGCAAGCGCGATTCTGGTTGGCTTCCACTGTCCAAAGATCATAACAGCAAGTGCGAGGAAACCAAAACCGGCAACCCCATATTCAAACTTCCACTCGCTGACGCCTGCCGTAATGTAAACAATACCGCCAAGTCCTCCCAGAAAACCGGAGATCAGAACACCTGCCCAACGCATCTTATAAACATTGATTCCTACAGAGTCCGCTGCCTGAGGATGTTCTCCGCATGCCATCAGGCGAAGACCGAACCTGGTCTTATAAAGCACCACGTAAGATACAATCAAAGCGATCAGTGTAAGCACCATAAACCAGTTAAATTCAAAGCCGCCAATATTGATGATAAACGCAGTCTTCGCATTTACATACTGAATCGTAGAGGATACATCATCCGGGTTGGCTGCAATATTGATTGCCTTCACAATAACAGTCGCTACTGCGGTACCCAGCATATTCATAGCCGTTCCTACAATAGTCTGGTCAGCCTTAAAATTGATTGCTGCCACCGCCAGAAGCACAGAATACAGGACACCCGCTGCTGTACTTGCCAGAACCACAAGTAAGATCATGAGAAATGCCGGAGTCGTTCCCGGAAGATACCGCATCATCAGGGCACCGCCAAGAGCACCGATGACCATGATCCCTTCCAGTCCAAGATTAATGACACCGGAATGCTCCGCAAAACATCCGCCAAGGGCAACCAATATCAGGATTGAGGCAAACAAAATTGTGTATTGAATCAGTAACAGCATTATTCATTTCCCCCTTTCCTTGCTTCTCTCTTTGCAATATGTGTATTGATCGCATATTTGAAAAATCCCACAAATCCACAAAGATATACGATGATTGCAGAGATCAAATCTGAAATCTGGGAACAGTACATGGTTTTATCCACATAGGTTCCTCCCGCTGTAATATGCTGAATAAAGAAGGAAGCAAATATGGTCCCGATAGGACTTAACCCACCAAGAAAGGCCGCTGCAATACCGTTAAAGCCCATAGCCGGAAGTGAAGAATGGGTGCACTGCCATTGTTCATAGCCGGTCTGATAAAGAAGAGAGCCGCCAAGGCCTGCCAACGCGCCGCCGATGATCAAGGTAAGGATCATATTTCTCTTTTCTGCCATGCCGCTGTATTTTGCAGCATTTTTGTTATATCCGGTTGCCTTCAGTTCATATCCGAAACGTGTCTTTTCCAGAATGACCCAGATGGCAATTGCACAGATGATGGAAAGAGGCAATGCCAGACCTACATACTGGTTATTGTTAAATAATGCGCCAAGCCCCAGTGTGGGAAGAATTGCCTGCTCCCCTGCAGCGGAAAGCTGATAAGTATACGGGCTGGCTGCTTCCTTTACATTGCTGAGGATCATATTGGTTCCATAGAGTCCGATCCAGTTCAGCATGATTCCGGAAATAACCTCATTTACATTGAAATAAGCCTTTAAAGCGCCTGAGATGGCTCCGAACACCGCACCTGCCAAAATTGCAAGCAGCATACAGGGCAGCCAGCTCAAATGCCATGCAAGTGCTGCGTAGAGACAGGCACAGGCTCCCACCACATACTGTCCCGCAACTCCAATGTTGAACAGACCAACCTTATAGGAAAACAGTACAGAAAGGGAGCACATCAAAAGGGGTGCTGTTTTCGCCAGCGTGTTACCAAGATATTTCAGCTGCATATTGGTACTGTTATAGCAGAAAAAGTTCTTGGCAATACTGATGATCGCCTCTGCCGCACCGGCAGGATTAATAAAGAGTAATACAATGAATCCGACAATCATACCCAAAATGATGCAGATCAATGAAGTGAGCAAGGACTGCAC
Source organism: Lachnospiraceae bacterium (assembly GCA_018384375.1). GTDB lineage: Bacteria > Bacillota > Clostridia > Lachnospirales > Lachnospiraceae > Suilimivivens. The sequence goes on along the minus strand of JAHAYJ010000032.1, from coordinate 171,069 downwards.
TATATTATTTTTCAACAAATTTTTCTTCATGCTTTCACCTGATCTTTCTTGGCGCCCGCCATATAAAGCCCCAGTTCCTCTTCCGTGGTCTTCTTCGGATCGAATTCACCCACGATCTCGCCATCATGCATCACAAGGATTCTGTCAGGAACATCCATGACCTCATCCAGCTCCAGGGAAACCATCAATACTGCTTTGCCGGCATCCCGCTGTGCAACAAGCTGCTTATGAATATATTCAATAGCACCCACATCCAAGCCTCTGGTGGGCTGAACTGCAATCAGGAGTTCTGGATTCGTATCAATTTCCCGGGCAATGATCGCTTTCTGCTGATTTCCTCCCGACATGCTTCTTGCAATGGTAGCCGGTCCCTGACCGGAACGCACATCATACTGCTCAATCAGTTTTTCTGAATACGCACGAATATTATTCTGCCTCAGCATCCCCGCCTTATTTGTAAACTCCGGTTCAAAATAGCGTTTCAAAACCAGATTGTTTTCCAGCGAGTAATCAAGAACAAGTCCATGCTTATGCCGATCCTCCGGGATATGGCTCATCCCCAGAACATTTCTCTTTCGAATACTTGCATTGGTAATGTCCTGCCCATGCAGAGTGATCTTACCACTGATAGCCGGTTTAAGCCCTGTCAGTGCATAAACCAGTTCCGTCTGTCCGTTTCCGTCAATTCCGGCAATGCAGACGATCTCTCCCGCATGTACCTTCAGAGAAACATTTTTGACTGCATTATTTTTGTGAACATCCGAAGCAACCGTCAGGTTTTCTACAGAAAGAATGACCTCCCCGGGCTTTGCCTCTTTCTTTTCCACATGAAAGTTGACATTGCGTCCTACCATCATCGCCGACAATTCAGGAATACTGGTATCTGCAATATTTACCGTCCCGATATATTTCCCCTTACGAAGTACACTGCATCTGTCTGCCACCGCCATAATCTCAGCCAGCTTATGGGAAATAAACAGAATGCTCTTTCCCTCTGCTGCCAGGTTTCTCATGATCTGCATCAGCTCATTGATCTCCTGGGGAGTCAGAACAGCAGTGGGTTCATCAAAAATAAGAATCTCATTATCACGGTACAACATTTTCAGGATCTCGGTACGCTGCTGCATTCCAACCGTAATATCTTCAATTTTCGCATCCGGATCAATTCGAAGACCATACCTTTCGGATAGCTCCAGCACCTTCTTTCGTGCCTCGGCCTTTTTCAAAAAGCCAAACTGGTTCGGCTCCACCCCAAGAATAATGTTATCAAGCACGGTAAAGCACTCAACCAGCTTAAAATGCTGATGTACCATACCGATTCCAAGATCATTGGCATCATTGGGATTCTCAATTTTAACGACCTGTCCATCCTTCTTAATGGTTCCTTCCTCCGGCTGATACAGACCGAAAAGCACGCTCATCAATGTAGATTTTCCTGCCCCGTTCTCACCAAGCAGTGCATGAATCTCACCCTTTTTCAGCTGAAGCGTAATGTTGTCATTGGCAACAATACCCGGGAACTTCTTTGTGATATTCAACATCTCTATTGCATATGGCTGTTCCAAATTTTCCCCCTCACTTTCACTGAGTTTATTTTCTGTTCCAAAGTATTATACTATAGGAATCCGTGTAATTCAAAGCAAATATGCCGCAAGTGTCAAAAAGAGCAGACAGCCTTCGCCGTCTGCTCTTAAGTAAGCTTATTATCTCATTCTGAAATTACTTCAGATTTCCTAAATATTCTACATTACAGTTTGTTGTAGCAGGTTCTGCACTGATATCGTTTGATACCTTTACAGTTCCGGCAAACATATCAGAAACAAGCTTCTTATAGTCATCCTGTGAGAAGGCATCTGACCACTGGGTAGACTCCATAGGAATCTGAACATAGTTTGCCTCCGGATCATCTCCGGAAATCATTCCCAGTGTAGTGATCTTTCCTGCATAATCAGCCCACTTTCCATTCACAACAATATCCTTCAGTGCATCGTAGGTTGCAGGATAAAGACCCTTCATAGCAGAGGTAACTGTCATACCCTCACCGTAGGAGCCATCGATGATACCGGCCTGATCAACGTCAACACCGATTACCTTGCCGCCTGTCTTCTGGGCTGCCTCAGCTGCTGATGTGTAGATACCGCCGCCGCATGCAAATACTACTTCTGTTCCGGCTGCACACCAGGTATCTACAGCTGCTGTGATATCAGCATCTCCATAGAACTGGTTACCATACGCATACTTCATCTCTGTTGTAATGCCAAGCTCTGCTGCTGCAGCGTCAGCACCCTGTACAAAACCGTAACCGTATCTGATAACAGCAGGAACTGCCATACCACCCAGGAAGCCAAGCTTTGTGTAGCCAAGCTTAACTGCTGCATAGCCAGCCATATATCCGCTGAGTTCCTCCTGGAAGATCGCGCAGTATACATTATCGGAATGATAGTATTCCTTTACATCCCAGTTATCAGGATTGTAATCATATGTACCACCCTTTGCTGCAACACCGGCCTCAAGGATATCGCCTGCTGCAACATCAAGTGCAATGAACTTCACATCGGGATATTCGCCTGCTGCCTCAACGATGGTACCGCCGAACGCATATCCGGGCATTACGATGACATTATAGCCCTCGTCAACAGCCTTATCTACCATAGCAACACGGTCTGCTGTGTTGTCACCGGCAGGCTTGTAGTATGTGAATTCAAGACTGTTATCCTCACAGAATTTCTTACAAGCTTCATAGGTTGTCTGATTAAAGGACTGGTCTGTGATGTCACCGTAGTCAGTGATCATTGCCACCTTGTAATCTGCTCCCCCTTTGGAAGCGGAATTCCCGCACGCGCACAGAGAACATACCATGCAGAGCACAAGAACAAGAGATAATACCTTTTTCATTTTCGTTCCTCCTTAAAATTGTAAATGTATCTTATAAATATTTAGTTATTATATCAGCTTTCCTGGCGCAAATCAAGAACGTTCCCTTAAATCCATTGGCTTTGTCACCACTCCGTATATACCCTGTTTAGCGTAAAGGACATGATCGCCAGTGTATTGGCATAAATCGCGTTTTCGGGCCAGGTCGCATAAATCTCTGAGGATACCACATTCTTGATGTAATCCCTGTATTTCACATAATAATTGGGAGCGGAAGAATCATCCGGAACGCCATCGTGCACAATCACATATTCCGGTATCACTACACGGCTTAAAACGATCTCGCCGCTTTCATTCATGGGCTTGATCTCATCCTCCGGAATCTTGGGCGGATACTCCCCATAAAGAGTGTGATCCGGAATCACAATGGACTCCTCCCCTTCCGTTGCTGTCTCCTGCGGTATCATCTGTATCGGCTGAACCGCCGTCACATCCGGCAGGATCTCTGTACCGGAAACAAGAACCGGCTCATATCCCGGAGCCTCCACCTGAATATTGTACTCCGAATATGGACGCTGATCTACAGGCTCCAGGCTGTATGCAAGGGGTGGTGCCGGCAGATCGATCACTTCCGTCTGACCGGAAGAATCGGTATTTATTCTTTCAATTGTCACATCCGGAACGCCTGTGTAGGAAATGGTCACGGTTGCCCCCTGAATCGGAATGAGACCCAAGGTAGATGTCACATTAATCTGCAGTTTTCCCGTATAACTGTAATCTGTCTGGGCACTGCGCAAACTGCTTTCAGGCATAAAAATACCTCTGCAAATATACTTATCGTATCCTATGCAGAGGTATCCAAAATGGTTCTGTTTCACGGACCGCCTTCCGGCCATTCCCGACTTATTTTGTCAGCAGCATCATAATGTCATTGCTTCTTGCCACAAACTTGCTCATAGCCTCCGGCTCAAGCGGTGCATGCTGCAAAAGAGCCAGATCATAAAGCTGCTCACAGATCATTTCCACATTGCTGCCATCTGTATGCTCCATGATGTACTGTACTAACGGATGGTTTGCATTCAGGATCAGTGTTTCGCCTTCCCTGCCAAAGCCCCCCATATCCATTCCCGACATGGAGTACATCTTCATCATATCCTGCATTCTCCGGCTTTCCTCGGAAAGCGTGATCATGGAAGAAATCTTCTTGTTTTTCAGTTTTTCCACCTTGACCGTGATCTTATCCTTCTTTAACGCTTTCTTCATCACCTTACTGATGGACTGGGCCGCTTCCTCCAGTTCCTTTTCCGCCTTTTTGCTGGTCTTTGATCTGAAGGTATCGGTAAGATCCGCATCAATTCTCTGGAATTTGATTCCCTCATTCTTTGCTTCCAGCTGGGAAATGAAGGGCTGGTCAATGTTATGGGTCAGAATCACAGCATCCATCTTAGCTGCCTTAAACATGTTAATGTACTGGCTCTGCTGCTTTTCATCGGTCACATAATAGATAACCTTTTCCTTCTTTTCCTCTTCTCCTTCTTCGGCAGCTTCCTCTGTCTCTCCGGCAGCCTCATTGCCGCTAACCACATTGCCGTCGGCATCAACGACCTCCGCCTCTGTTTCTCCCTCTGTCTCCTTCTCGCCGTTTTCTTCAGCAATTTCATCCGGGTCTGTCTTATTTACCTCAAGACATTCGGGGAGGGTCAGATATTTGCCATCCAGATTCTTAAACAGAATATAATCTGTCATCTTTTCGCAGAACTTGTCATCCTTCAGGCATCCAAATTTGATAAAAGGACTGATGTCATCCCAGTATTTATCATATTCTTCCTTTTCTGTCTTACACATTCCGGAAAGCTTATCTGCCACCTTCTTGGTAATGTAATCGGAAATCTTCTTTACAAAGCCGTCATTCTGCAATGCACTTCTTGATACGTTAAGCGGCAGATCAGGGCAGTCAATGACACCCTTAAGCAGCATCAGGAATTCAGGAATTACTTCTTTAATATTATCTGCAATAAATACCTGATTATTGTACAGCTTGATCACGCCTTCAATGGATTCATATTCCATATTGATCTTAGGGAAGTATAAAATACCCTTCAGGTTAAAAGGATAATCCATGTTCAGATGGATCCAGAACAGCGGCTCCTTGTAGTCCTGAAATACCTTCCGGTAGAATTCCAGGTACTCTTCCCTCGTGCACTCATTCGGATGCTTCATCCAGAGAGGATTTGTCTCATTTAACAGCTCGGGACGCTTTACAATCTTAACCCTGGGCTTATCCTCTTCCTTCTCCGGCTTGATCTCCTCTACCACCGTGTCGGTATCCAGCTTTTCATCCGCATCAATGATCTGCGTTTCCGTAGTATTTTCCTTAGAGAGATAAATCTCTATCGGCATGAAGGAGCAGTATTTTTTAATAACCTCTCTTGCTCTATATTCATTACAGAATTCCAACACATCTTCATTCAGAAACAAAGTAATCGTGGTGCCGACCTCAGCCCTGTCACCTTCCTTCATGTCAAACTCCGTGCCGCCGTCACATTCCCAATGTACCGGTTTTGCACCCTCCTGCCAGGAAAGTGTGTCAATATGCACTTCGTCAGCTACCATGAACGCCGAATAAAAGCCAAGTCCGAAATGACCGATAATCTGATCCTCGTTGGTCTTATCCTTATACTTTGCAATAAAATCTGTGGCACCGGAGAAAGCAATCTGATTGATATATTCTTCTACTTCATCCGCTGTCATACCAATGCCGTTATCGATAAATTTCAGTGTTTTCTCTTCCGGATTCACCAGAACCTGAATTTTCCCTTTGAAATCCTCCGGGAGGGCATACTCACCCATCATATCCAGTTTTTTCAGTTTCGTGATCGCATCACATCCATTGGAGATCAGTTCTCTGAAAAAAATGTCATGATCCGAATACAGCCATTTCTTAATAATCGGAAATATGTTCTCACTGTTAATCGATAAGCTTCCGTGTTTTTCTGCCACGATAAATCACTCCTTTTTCAATCCTTTTCGTGTGTTTTGATGAACTAAAATAAAGTGTAGTTCTCTTTTCTGTAAAAGTCAAGATAAAATTAGCACTCATTTTGTATGAGTGCTAACAATTCTCTTGAAACGCCTGAAAATAGGGCATTTTATAAATCTAAAATTTTTATTAACTGACTGTTTTAACTAAAATATTGATTATAAACATCAAAAAAATCGCTGGTTTTCACATCCTGATCATCAATAAATGTAATTTTCTCCCAAAGGGAATCATTGAGGGTTCTTGTAAGTGATTTGACAAAAGCATCATACTCCTGTCCAAAAACTTCCTCTCTTCTCTCCTCCACAATCTTGATCTTATTCGCATCTGTCTCCTCACGGTTAAAGGTATTGATGCATTTGATAATATAGTAGCCTTCCTGCGTTTCGACAATATCGCTGATCTCTCCCGTCTCCAAATTGAAAGCAGCTTCTTCAAAAACAGGATCTTCCTCTCCTTTGCCAAAGGAATAGCTGCCCTTTTCTCCCTCACTGTAATTCAATACCAGTTCTTCAAAATCACTGCCCTCTTCCCTTGCCATTTCCAATATTTCCTGCATGGTCACTAAGGTATCTTCCCTGGCAATATCAGAATATTCAATTTTTTTGCCGGTTCCGTCCATTGCATAGGTTTTGAGCTGAATATACTGTACGGTGATGGTCCTCGCCTCATCATCGCTGATCTCAGGATTAATGTCCTTAATAATGTATTCATATACCTTATTTGCAAGCGCAAATTCTGCATATAAGCCTTCAATGGTTTCCTGATCCACCAGCATTGCCTGGCGTTCCGCCTCATTCAAAGACCCATAGTAAACGGCTGCCGCTTCCTCTACCGTTTCAAGCTCTCCTGAATCCAGCGTCACACCGTGCTTCCCTGCCAGCAGATTCATCGTCTTGATCTGTGCCAGATTGGCAAGCACCGTTTCTTTGACATTCTCCTCAAAAGTCACACCATTCAATTCCGTATCCCAGATTTCCTCTCCAAATACGCTTTCATACTGGTTCTGTGTATTGGTAAGATACACCAGAACCTCCGGCAGCATACATGAAATAGTTTCAATCCGAAACACCTCATTCTCTTTAAATCCCGTGTAAAGCACCAGCTTCGTGTCTGAGAGCCTGCTTTGGCATCCGCATAGCAAGGCTGTCAATAGGAAGCCTATAACTGCTGTAGTCAATCTCTTTCTGCTTTTCATGCTAACCTCTTTTATCGGTCCGCCCTTTACAGATTCTTCAGGATGCTTCTGGCAACACTGATCCCGTTTGCCGATGCCTGCTGAAGTCCTCTTGTCACGCCGGCTCCGTCCCCGATTGCTCTAAGCCCTTTAATACTGGTCTCAAATTCCTGATTGACGATCACTTTGTTGGAATAGAATTTTACCTCCACCCCATAGAGCAATGTTTCATCTGCCGCAATTCCGGGTGTAATCTTATCCAGTGCAAACAGCATCTCCTCAATATCAACCATAATCCTGTGCGGAAATACCAGGGAAAGATCACCCGGGACAGCATCCTTTAAGGTCGGGAGCAGATTGTTCCGGCAAAGTCTCTCCTCCGTTGTTCTTCTGCCTCTCCTGAAATCGCCAAAGGTCTGTACCAGAATTTTCCCTCCGCAAAGCATATTGGAAAGCTGCGCAATATGCTTCCCATATTCAATGGGAGTCTTAAAGGGTTTGGTAAAATTCTTGCTGACGAGAATCGCAAAATTGGTATTGTCTGTTTTAAAGTCCTTGGACTTATATGCGTGCCCGTTCACCACCGCAAGGCCACCCTCATAATATTCCGTTGCCACCTCTCCGGAAGGATTGGTACAGAAGGTCCTTACCTTATCATCAAAGGTAGGGGTATGATAAATCAGCTTTGCCTCGTACAGATTCTCATTTAAAAACTGCATGACTTCATCGCGGACCTCCACACGGACACCGATATCTACCGTGCCGGGTGTGGTTTCAATTCCGATTTCCCCACACTTATCCTTAAACCAATCAGCACCCTCTCTTCCCACGGCACTGACAATTTCTCCTGCATAGAACATTTCTCCCTTGTCTGTCCTGACTCCCTTCGCAGTTCCGTTCTCTACAAGGATCTCCTCCACCATGGTATTAAACAGCAGGGTAACTCCCTGTTCTTCCAGATGATGCTGCAGCTTTTCATAGATCTTATACCCTTCCTCCGTTCCGAGATGGCGGATGGGACACTCAACAAGCTTTAAGTTTGCATTGATCGCCTTTCTTCTGATTTCCCTGATCTCTGCCTGCTTGTCGATTCCGTATACACTGGTATCCGCACCAAATTTCAAATAGATATCGTCGGATTCCTTGATCAGCTTTTTGGTTTCATCATAACCAAGGATAGAAGGCAGATTTCCTCCTACATCCGGTGAAAGAGAAAGCTTCCCGTCAGAAAAGGCACCTGCACCTGCAAAGCCTGTTGTAATAGAGCAGGGCTTACAGCCCACGCACTGCTTGGTCGTTCTTTTCGGGCACTGTCTCTTCTCAATGGAACGCCCCTTTTCTATCATTAATACCCGCAAATCCTTCTTTTTATCCATCAGCTCATAAGCGCAAAAAATACCACCCGGTCCTGCACCTATAATGATCACATCAAATTGATTCTGCATAACTTCCTCCATTTGCTACTGCAATATTTTATCTGGTTATAATTTCTTATTACGTCCGCTATTTATTAGGATACCATAACTTCAATGCTGCTTCCAGTACTTGTTTTATGAATCAGGACCTGACTCTCAATTTTTTCCGCAAGCTCAGGTACATGGGAAATAATACCGATAAGTCTGTCCTTCTCCACCAGGCTTTGCAGCGTAAGGCATGCCTGCTCCACCGATTCGCCATCAAGGCTTCCAAAACCCTCATCGATAAAGAGTGCCTCCACCCGGATCCCGCCACTGGTTGCCTGAACCACATCACTCATTCCCAGGGCTAGTGCCAGGGATGCCTTAAAGCTTTCTCCTCCCGAAAGAGTTTTGACAGAACGATATTTTCCCGTGTAGTAATCCAGCACCTCGATTTCCAGGTTATCCTTGCTTCTTCCGTCGCTGACCTGGCTGACCCGTCGCAGCTCATATCTGCCGCCGCTCATCATCCGGAGTCTTATATTTGCCGCACTCAAAATATGCTCAAAATAGGAGGCAAGCACATACTGCTCAAAAACCAACCTTTTCTTATTATTTCCGTTTGCGGCATCATCCAAATCCTTCAAAAGACTGTAATCTGCCATCCATTGTACCAGAAGCTCCCTCTTTTCCTTTAGGGATTGCAGGCCCATCTCAACGCTTCTCACGCGGTTGCCGAGTTTCATCTGTTCCTCAAACAACCGGCCCTTCTGCTCATTCAGCTCCTTCAGCAATCCCTCCAGCATAGAACCATCTTCTCTTTGTGTATTTGCTGTTTCTTCCTCCAGATGGCGCACCAGTTCTTCATTGGCCCGGCAATTCTGCCGGTATTCCTGAATTCTTTCCCGCAGCATTCTCCTCTCCTGCTCACTCACAAGCGCCTTTTTATAGTCCTCTTCCCGTTTAAATCCTGCTTTTCTTCTTTGATCCGTAAAAGCCTTTAGCAGTTCCTGACAGCTTTCTCTTTTCCCGGCAAGCTCCTCTTCCTGTTCCTTCAATTTCTTTTCTTTTTCTGACAGAACCGCCAGGCGTTTCTCATAACCGGCAAGCTGCTCCGAAAACTGCTCTTCGGGATTCTCTGCAGCATAGCTTCTGGCTGAAGCGGTAATTTTGCTCTGTATATTGTCAAGACGGTCTGTTTCATATGCAAGCTCCTCTATCTGTTTCCTGATCTCCTCACGCTTTGCCGCGCAGGCTGCCGTCTTCCCATGAAGCTCGATTCTGATTTTCTGCTTTTCCTCATAGATGCTTTTCAAATTTCTGACCTGTTTTTCATCCGGTACTGCCTGATCTCTTACGGCAGGATTTGGGTGATGAACGGAACCGCATACCGGACAGGGTATTCCCTCCGAAAGCTCCTCGCCAAGAATTCCGGCAATACAATGGCGATAGGTTTTCTGTGCCTGCTCAAAAACAACTTTTTTCTTTTCCTCCTCCTGCTCTGCAGAAAGATAAGCCTCTTGTAGTTTACATAACTCTTCTTCCGTATCGGTGCAGGCAGCTTGCAGCTTCCTCAGTTGTCCGATTACATTTCTCCTGTTGTTTTCAATCTCATAAGCCGCCTTGATTTCATCTCTCTTCTGATAGAAGCTCTCTTCCCGGCTCTTTTGCCCGCTCAGTTCCGCAATCTCCTTTTTGGCTTCCGCAATCAGCTTCTCCAGACGATCAGTATATTCCTCCGCAGTCTTCACTCGCTGTTCATCGGCCTGAAGGCCTGCTGCAGCCTCCTGCACACGGAGTTTCCTTTCCGCCTCTTCCATTTCTCCCTCTTGTTCCTTCAAGCGGCTTCTTTTCTCCGTTTCCTTTTCCAGCTTTTCAAACAGGCTCTGTACACGCTGCGCTTTAGCCAGTCTTCCCGCGCAAAGCTGCACCTCCTCCTCCTTCTTGGCATGAGCCTTCAGGCTGCTTTCCCAGCTTTTCCGGCTGTCCGCCGCCTCCGCTTTCAGAAAATCAATGATCCCCTCATAATAATAGCTTCCCGTGGAAGTCAGTTCCTGCCACTTCCGGTCCTGTTCCTCATCAAAAGCGCAGTCCCGGGTGATCAGATCGATATCCTCATCCATTTTATGGCGGCATTCCATAACCTGCCTGTACGCAGCGGAAGCTTTTCCTTTTAGTGTTACTGCCATTTTTTCATACAGATCGGTTCCAAAAATTTCTCTGAAAATGCGCGTTTTCTCTGTCGGAGGTGCAGAGAGGAGACGCGCAAATTCTCCCTGTGCGATCATGGATAACTGTTTAAACTGACGGTAATCCAGGCGCAAAAGCTCCTGGATACGCCTTGTCACTTCACTGCTACCCTGAAGAATCGTTCCGTCCGGCTCCGTCAGAACTGCCTTCTCCTTTTCCTTGGTAAAGCCCTCCGCTCTCTTTCTGGGGCGAAGATATTCCGGGTTCCTGTATATTTTGTATTCTCCGCCGCCATGGGTCATGACAAGTTCAACATAGGTAGGAGTATCCACGTCTGCAAAGTCACTGCGGACACTGTTTTTTTCACGCATTTCGCCACTCATATTCCCATAAAGCGCATAGGTAAGTGCATCAAAAATTGTAGTTTTACCGGCGCCGGTCGGTCCCGCAATCAGGAACAGCCCCCGCCTGTTAAGTGCGGTAAAATCAATTTCCTGTTTTCCCCGATAGGGTCCCCAGCCACAGATAATTAAACGGATTGGTTTCATACTCTTATTTTCTATCCTTCCAGTTCCTTCACTAGTTCTGCAACAATTTTTCTTCCTTCATCGCAAAGCTCCTGCCCCCGGACCTGTCTGTAAAAATCCTCAAACAGGGTAAGGGCATCCTTCCGTTCTGAGAGATTCCTTGCATCTGCATCTGGCAGATTGTCGCTATTTACAGCAAATTCCCTTTCCTCTCTGATAATCTGCATAATATTGGGATATACACTCCGAAGGGTTCCTATGGGATCGATCAGTTCTCCCGTGTCCGTCAAAATTGCCTGCAGATAATCGAATCGTTCCTCCCCTGCACGCTGTCCCTGCTCAAGCAGTTCCTTTAAGGAGCCTTTGATCTTTCTGAAATCATGCAATGGATTTAAAGACAGGTTCTGCACACTCTCAAGTCCTTTTTCTCCCATAGTGACAAGCAAAGCACCCTTTACCTGAGTGGCCTCACCGAAGGAATATTTCAGCGGAGAGCCTGCATACCACACAGGATGATTCCCGATCTGCTGCGGTTTATGAATGTGCCCAAGCGCTACATAATCAAAGCCGGTAAAAAGAGAGGCATCCACATTATCAAGGCCTCCTACATGAATTGTAGTCTCACTGTCGGAAAGCTCCGGCTCTCTTCCTGCATCCGTCACAAAAAAATGCGTTACCAGAACTCTGTTTTTACGTGGCTGTCCTTTTGCTGCCGCCTCCTCTTCTTCCTCCCAATATCCTGCAAGAAGCTTTTCTACTGCTTCAGCGCTGTTTGCAGCACCCGCCTGTGCGGATTTGATAAACGGGAGAAGAACGAACTCCGTGATACTTGACCTCTCCTCAAGCTTCACTCTGGTCAGTGAGTCCTTCCGCACACCTGCAATGTGCACCCCCTGTGCCCCTAAAAGACTCTCTCCAAAGCTGATCCGCTCCGGTGAATCATGATTTCCGCTGATCAGGATAACCTGGATTTTCTGTCTGACAAGCTCTGTCAGAAAAGCATCAAAGAGCGTGACCGCTTCGCCGGGCGGAATTGCCCGGTCATAGATATCTCCTGCTATGACCACTGCATCCACTTCATTTGAAGCAGCCATACCACTGATCTGATCAAGTAAAAAGCGCTGATCCTCCAGCATAGAAAAATCATTCACAATCTTTCCGATGTGCAGGTCTGAAATATGTAAAAATTTCATATCGGTTCTCCTGTTTTCAAAAACCAAGCATCTCCATTTGTGAGAAGATAATCCTCTCCGGAGAGAATTGCATGACAGTAATCCTGGATCGAGGTAAGTTTCCTTTTAAAAGCAACTCCCCCTCCGAATAAAATCGTATTGTGGACATCCGATCCTGCCGTCATAGGCAGCTGATGCTCTCTGGCATAGGCAATTGCCTTGGTATCAAACTCTGGGTTATTGTGGCTTTTGCTCAAATGGCAGGAATGGGTAGCATTGATCCCCTCCACTCCATCCACATCCTCCGGAAACAATCTGATTTCCGGGATATAAGCCTCCTCCCGATAGGGGTGAGCCTGAATGACCATACCGCCCGCTTCATGAATCAGACGGTATTGTTCCGGTATGGATACATCCTTCATTTCCGGATGTGATATCAGCCATTCTTTATCTACTCCGTAAATCAAAAATTCCGTTCCCCGATAGTTTGCCTCATAGCCGAAAAATACATCCAGCCCGATCTCATCGCCCCGGGCCTTTGCATTTTCAAATCCCTTGCAGAATGCCGTCACCCACTTGTCCCAGGCAAGACCGGAATCAATACAATTGTTACCATGCCAGTTATGATCCGTGATGATCACACCTGTGTATCCGGCTTCCTTTGCCGCCTGTGCCATCTGGGCACCGGTAGAACGTGCGCATTTGCTCGCCTCACAGGTGTGCATATGAGTTTCATATAAATAAGGGAAATCCTTTCTCAGTGTCATTTTCTCGCCTGCTTCTCAAATAAATTTACGGTGTTATTATACTATAATCTACAAGCAAAACAAACCTCTTTTCCCAGAATATATTCCGGGATAGAGATTGGGGACCTGTATAAAATCGGAGGGATTGCCGCTTCCAAGCCTTGTCCTTTGCGCCTGCGCCCCGACCTCTCTTCATTGTGGGGTATACCACAAGTACTACCTTCCCCAATACCCTCACTTACACAAAATCCCGAAAACGATAATTATTTCGTTTTCGGGATTTTATATTATTCATCATCGTTTCTCTTAAAAATCAGATAAGCACCGATTCCGATCGCCACACTGGCAAGTAGGATTAAGATAAGGAAACCTGCTGCCTTCTTCGGTTCTTCTGCCGGCAGTTCTGTCTTGGCCTGCGCAATTTTCTCTGCTTCCTGTTCCTTCATCGCCTGCATTTCATCTGTCTTTTCGAGCAACAGATTTTCCTTACTCTCATCACTGATAATGATCACATAATCTGATGCATGTCGGAACTCAAATTCCGCCTTCCCGGTACTGCTGATCAGTGACGCACACATAAATTCAAATTCATCAGCAGCCTCGTTATAGTAGAACAGATTTGCATACTGTCCGGGCTGTGCATCAGCAAGCTCCACAGAAAGGATTGCTGTAAAACCAAAGGCTCCGTCATGCTTGAGAGACAGTTCTACATACTTTTCATCCTCTGTCAATACCTTCAGTCGTTCCTTCGGTATCCTACTATCTCCCATTGTAACCTCAAAATCAATATCCTGAAGCGGCTCCTCTCCCATCTGGCTTCCATCAATTGTCCATGTCACCGCATCACTCATTTCAAGAACAACCTTTCGCCCTTGTTGTCTGATCTGTTCCAAGGTCTGAGCAAAAATCTTGCCGGTACTGCTCATATCCATAGTGAGAACAGATTTATCTTCCGGTTCTGTTTGCGGCTTCGGTGTCATTGCTGCCACCACTACTTCATTGACAGATCTATTTTCCTGTATACTATTCTGTGCCTGTCCATCATCAGTCTGTACATTTTTATTTTCAGACATATCAGTATTATTTGACTGTACATTCACATTCTCTTTAGTACTTGTATTCTCCTGCGCATCGACATTCTCTGAAACCTGATCATTTGATGCATAGGTAGAATCTGTATTTGATGCCGTCTGTACCGGCTTTTCTGTTGGTTTCGCAGTAGGCGCCTCTGTTGGCTTCGCGCTGGGACTTGCTGTCGGCTTCGCGCTGGGACTTGCTGTCGGCTTCGCTGTTGGTGTTGCACTGGGGCTTGCCGTCGGCTTCGCAGTTGGTGTCGCACTGGGAGTTGCTGTTGGCGTTGCGGTAGGCGTCGCAGTTGGGGTTGCTGTTGGCGTTGCGGTTGTTCCCGGCTTTGGGCATGCCGTTTGCGGCATATTATTATACACCGGTATTTTGAACACAAACGGATTGTCAAGTGCACCGGTTTCCGTATACGCTTTTTTTACCATAACCGACTCCGTATATGGCGCCATAATATTTTGCATATATTGATGCCAGTACAATCCACTGTAGCTGCCATCCACATCAAATTTTTGAAGATACAGTGTATCCTGTCCCTTTAATATGTAGTCCTGCGATACTAATGCAGCGCCACCCTTCAGCGATGCGTAGCGACTGTTCCAGCCCTTCTCTACCGCTTTTTTCAGACCGCTCTCCACAATCGCCGCAGTTGTCTTTCCTGTAGCTCCAATATTATAATAATTATAATATCCCTCATATCCGCTATATGTACCGGAAATCAAGTCAGAGGTTCCCTTGCCCTGTTCCTGATACACACGACATGCCAGATGAAACGGGCTTACTCTCAGGGAAACACCAATTTCATAAAATGCCGAAGAATAAGTCATTCCTTCCTGAGGTATTTCCCCCTTCATAAAGGTAGTTGCCAAAATATTGTCAACTGCCGACTTGGTATGATAAGAGGAATTATAGGTCAACTGTTCAAACTGAAAAACACGGGATTCATCCAAAAAGTTTCTGGGATCCAGATAATACTCCACAGCTGCCTCGGATGCGTAGCACCAGCCGGAGCCATACACTCCGTTTTTGTATGCATCACCCATGGTACTGCTGATCAGATTTCTATCCTTATAGTTCTCATTATCCACAACAGTCTGCCAGTTCAGTCCGGTGTCCTGCCTTACAAAAAACCAGTTTGGATGTGTCTGCTTCAGTTTCATCAGGCTTACCTGGTAAGATTCCGGGAACTGTTCCACATCCGGATAACTGCTGCTACGTGTCGAAAACAGTGTTATCTTGGGAAAATAATTCTCCTCCCAATCCAAAAACAACTCATCGGAATAAGCAAGATAACTTCTTTCAATGTATCCACAGTAAACCTGATCGTTCTGTCCGAGAGAAACCTGATACCATACATTCCACTCCTCATCCACATCCATCCCGATAATCTGAACAGTGGTTCCGGAAGGGACGCTCACACTGACTCCACTGTCATCACTGGGTGTCTCCCTCACTTTATACGTGTCACAGAGATAGACCAGTGCCATAATGATATTCTGATCCGTAATCTCCTGAAGTTCCTCCTGTGCTTCCCTGATATACGCCTTCAGTTCCGCATCTTCGTCCTCAGTCTCGTCTTCTGCTTCCTCTGTTTCTATCTGTTCTTCCTCTGCCTGCTGCCCGGCTTTTCCCACATCCCCGCTCTCGGTTGCAAACACCGCAAAGCATGGCTGAAAAACCAAAATTGCACACAATAACAGTAGTAAAAATCTCTTATGTGTTTTCATAGTTACCCCAATACATTCTCTATTTGTGCATTCGTTTACATAATATACCTTACACTATTTGTAAAATTATGTCAACCGTTCTCCTGTTATCATCTGTCGCATTCCCAATAAAATTTTCTTTTCCATACGGCTGACCTGTACCTGACTGATTCCAAGCACTCTGGCCACCTCAGTCTGGGTTTTATCCTGATAATAACGTAGCGTGATCAGCTTCTGTTCCTGCTCGCCAAGTCCCTCGATCAGCTGCCGGATGACCAGATGATTTAAAACCTCTTCCTGGGCACTGCTTCGCTTGTCGGCAAGCTGATCCACCATAAATATTTCATTACCGTCACTCTGATAGACAGACTTATAGATAGACTCTACCTGTATATTCGCTTCCATGGCAAGCACAACCTCTTCCACATCAAGCGCTGCTTCCTGGGCGACCTCCTCCAAAGTAGGCTCTCTTCCCAGTTTTCCGTTCAGTCTTTCCCTTGCATACTTTACTCTCATTCCGTTTTCCTTCAGATTCCGGGACACCTTCACCATACCGTCATCCCGGATAAATCGCTTTATTTCTCCGGTAATAAGAGGAACTGCATAGGTTGAAAATTTGACATCATAGGAGGTATCAAACTTGTCGATTGCCTTTAACAATCCGATTACCCCGATTTGAAACAGATCCTCTGCCTCATATCCTCTTCCCAAAAAACGCTTTACGATATGATGTACCAGGCCCAGATTCTGTGTGGTCAGTACTTCTCTTGCTTCCTTTTCTCCTGCATGTGCTCTGTCGATCAGTACTGAATTTTCTGCCATATTTCAATCCTCTTGCCTGAACCATGGCTTTGTTCCCAGTTTCTTTTTCATCCGTACGGTTGTACCACGATAAGGCTCCGAGAAAACCTCCAGATCATCCATAAAAGCTTCCATAAAGGCAAAACCCATTCCCGACCGATCCATTTCCGGTTTCGTTGTAAAAAGCGGTTCCATTGCCTGCTCTACATCATCAATTCCTCTGCCTTTGTCACTGACTTCCACGCATAAGACATCCCCCTCGATCGTACAATGCAGAAAAACCAGATTCTTTCCGGTTCCGTTACTTTCTTTGACAAATTCAGCATCATAGCCGTGGATGATTGCATTTGTAACTGCCTCTGAGACTGCTGTTTTAATATCTGAAATCTCTTCTATAGTAGGATTCAGCGGAGCTACAAATGCCGCAACCGCAATTCTGGCAAACGCTTCATTCACCGAAACCGCATCAAATTGAAGCTGCATTTCATTTTTCATGACCACTCCCCTGTTCGTCTCATTTTCATATTTTGTTTTCATTTTCCTCTCCATCCTTTATTCCATGATTTCAACAATTTTATGTAAACCGCATATCATCAGTGTTCTTTTGATTCTGGTATCTGCATTAATTGCAAAAACCTTGCCGCCAAAATAGGATATCTTCTTGTATCTTCCAATAATAATCCCAATTCCGGAGCTATCCATGAATCGGGTACTCTCGAAATCAAAGACAACATTTCCAACTCCTTCCTTCATGATATACTCATCAGCCGTTTCACTTATGTAAACCGATTTGTGGTGATCGACCTCCTCCGGCATTTTTACCATCAGATAATTGTCAATTACCTTAAAATCTTCTTCCATTCTCCACCTCATTTCCGCGTATTACGCTTTATTGCTTAAAAGTCAACTGTAACAAAAAAAGAGAACACCGATTTTATGTGTTCTCTTTCGTGATACCAATATTCTCAATATTCCTGAAGACAGCCTTCTATGAAAGCCGCACTTTATTCTGCATTATTGATTTCCGCCAGATAAGTTTCCGATTTATTTGCAAATTCCGTATCCGGGAAATAATCCATTACCAGTGCATAGGTCTCCTTTGCCTTGTCATCATCTCCATTTCTGTGATAACTGTTTCCGAGATAGAACAATGCTTCCACCTTAGTATTATCATAACGATAAGCCCGTTCCAGATTGGGAATTGCCTCTTCGTAGTTTTCTCCCCGATAGCTCTCATACCCAGCATTGTAATAGTAATCAACTAATTTGGTTCCCAGAAGCTCCAACAGTTTATGATACAAGGTCATGAAAGATTCTGACTTCTCCTGACTGGTTTCTCCAACTGCAGGCTCCTCATCCTCGATTGCCTCCAGATAGGTAGCGATTGTCTCGATATCCTCCGGATTTTCAAGGTAGGCATTGACTGCCATCATCAGACCGTCCGTAGTCTTCATTGCCCCGCTTGATCCCTGGTAAGTCGCAAGCTCCTCCTCCAGGCTGCTCTTATCATCCATCAGATTCTGAACCTTCTGCTCCAGTTCGTCAATCGTCGCTGTCTTAGCATCAGACTGCTCGCTTACGACCCTCAACTCCTTATTGATATCTGCTTTGGCACTCTGAATCTGCCCCGGCAAAATCAGGAAGCAGGCAATTGCGACACCAATGATAACACCGATTCCCAGATTCAGAAGAGAGGAAACCCCTTTCGGTTCCTTCATATTGACCGGCTGGATGATCGTTTCATTGCCACTCTGATAGCGTACCACATCCTCCGCGGCGGTCTTTTTCTTAGGCATATTTTTCACTGCCTCCTCCGGCATGAGCATATGCTCCACTTCCTTCAGATAACGCAGTGTTGTCGTATTGTTGGTATCGATCTGGATACACTTTAGCAGCTCTTTCTGCGCTTTTTCCCATTCTTCCGAGTTAATATACAAAAGTGCCAGAAGCTGATGTGCATGTACATACTTTGGATTATAGGAAAGAACCTTCTTCAGCTGTATCACTGCAAGATCCAGACTGTCCTGATAACAGTAAAGCAATGCCTGATTATACTTTTTAATCGTCTGATTAATGGCATCAAGCCTTGCCTGATTGGTCTGGATCATGTCAATGTAATCATCAGCAATATTCTTCTTAGGACGGAGATTCTTGCTGATGACCCATTCGCTTAAAGCCGAAACGGTTTCACCCATTTCAAAATAAACAAGTCCCAAAAGATTCCTTGCATCAATATTATTCTTATTTAATTTTAAGCTCTGCCGCAAGCTGACAATTGCTCCGGATAAATCTCTTACTGTAGCTTTCTCCAAGCCGTCATTGTAAAGACGGTTAGACATACTTAAGATCTTCTTGTAAAGACCTACATCCGCACCACAGCCCGTACAAAAATCGTGTTCTGACAAACGGCATCCGCAATTATAACAAATCATGCCGTCACTCCTTATTCTTCTGTTCTGGGCTTTTCCATCATCTTGATCAGTATATCCGCCATATCTGTCAAATCCTGATTATATATGGCTTCTTCGGCATCCTCAACCTCAAGGCTGGGATGAAATTTCTTTAATTCCTCTTCAAAATCAATCATCCTGCATTCTCCTCATCAGGGTCTTAATCTGTCCTATTAAGTACAATGATCCGACAACATATGCAGTATCTTCTGCTTCTTTACTGAAAAGCAGATCCCGGTACGCTTCCTGCGCATCCTCATAAAAGCGGCATGATATTCCACCGCACTGCTTCCATGTTTCCTTCAGTCTGTCTATGGATGCACTTCTGTCTGTTTCAAGTCCTGTCACCATGACCTGAGAAAACAGGCAGGAATCCGCAATCATCCGGATCATCTTCCCGTAGCGCTTATCTGCCACAACACCAAATAACAAGAGCCTTTTCCCTACGCAGCCATCTTCCCTGACCGTATCTAAAAAAGCCTCTATCCCGTCTTCATTATGAGCTCCATCCAGAAAAATCCCCGGTAAAATCTCTTCCATTCTTCCCGGCCAGGATGCCGCCCAGAGCCCTCTTTTCACTGTGTCCGGCGTAATCTTACTGTCTTTCAGAGCTTCTGCTGCCAGAACTGCCAGCGATGCATTTTCTGCCTGATACCGTGCTGCAGTATGCAAAGTAAGGCTAACATATTTATAATAACCAGTATGGAGTGAAAAATCAATGGTTTTATTGTCCCTATTGAAATTCAAAATCTGCTCTTTTCTGAGCATAATCGTGGGACATTCCAGCTTTTTTGCGTACTTTTCCAAAATTTTTGTCGTTTCCGGTCTTTTATTTTGAAAAACAACCGGAACCTTATCCTTCATAATGCCCGCCTTTTCTGTCGCGATCTCCTCAAGGGTATCTCCAAGATACTGCATATGATCATACCCGATTTCCGTAATGATGCATACCGCAGGCTTTCGGATACAGTTGGTTGCATCCAGTCGTCCGCCCAGCCCGGTCTCAAGAATGATTATATCCGGCTTCTTCTCATAAAAATAGTACATCGCCATCAGAAAAAGATACTCAAAAAAGGAAGGATGGGATAGTCCCTGCTTTTCAGCTTCTCCTATTCCTGCCTTAACCTTGTCAAAGACATGCCCAAACTCCTCTTCCGATATCCATTCACCGTTGATACTGATTCTCTCTCTCATGGTTTCCAGATGCGGCGAAATGAACATTCCCACGCTGCGCCCGCTCTCCATCAGAATCGAACGCAAATAAGCACAAACGGAACCCTTTCCGTTTGTGCCTGCAACATGAACGATCCTGCTCTGCATATCATTTCCAACCAACAGAGAAAGAAGCCTGCCGGTATCCTCCACTGTATTTTTGCCTGCAAATCTGGGTATATCATCTATATACTGTGTTGCCTTCGCGTATGCTGTCATGTTCTGACCTCCATCAGAATTTATGAATATGCAATCACACTGCTTTCAATCATTCCTCTCTGCTGATAATATTTCATAAAACAGGTGTTATGTTCAATGGGGATCTGCATCTGTGCAAAGCACACCACCGTTCCCCGATAAATATTCCCGCTTACGGCAATTTCCGCATTCTGCCTTCTTGCCATCAGTTCTTCTATATCCTTGCATTCCTTCCGGTTCTCAACCTGCTCTGCCTTTAAGGCAGTGAGATCCTGTTTCATTTTCTTCACCCTAATGTTCAACGATTCCATTGGCTTTATCGCCCCGGACTGCAGTTTTTTACGAATTTCCTCAAGTTCCTCATAAATTTCTTTCAGCTTATCCGTAAGTTCGGCATCCTTCTTCCTGACCTCTTGAAATCTCTGGTACACTTCCTTCTCGCTGCCGGCATGAACCACCGTTCTCACTTCAGCTGCATTTCCGATTTCCGTAGCAGTAATCCCCATCGCCGCATGCGTATAGCCACCGATGATAGCGCCCTTCTTTCCCGTAAGGATCACCTTCTCGTCAGCAGAAATCCTGGAATTCAAAATCGTGTTTGCCTGCACGGTTCCACCGGCTGCCACAACAGTATGTTCAATGAAATCTGCAAAAATGTTTCCTCTGGCTGAGATTTTCGCCTTCTGAGCTCCCTGAATACCTCTGCCCAGAATCACATCTCCACCGGCAAACAGATTGACTGCTTCCGCCGTTCCGCGAATTTCAATATTTCTTCCCGCGCGGATAATGACTCCTGCCTCCACATTTCCGTCAATCACTACATCTCCAAAAAATTCAATCTTTCCGGTAATCAGTGTCACATCTCCGTGTATTTCATGAAGCGCCTGTATATCGATTCTTCCATCCCTAAATTCTATCTTGCCATCTCTGGTTGCGAGATAAATATCCGGGTTATCCTGATTGGAGATCGATTGTCCCCGAAGAGGGGGTATTTCCTTTGCCTTCTGGGCAGCAATTGCCTTACCCTTGACGTCAAAACCATCCTGACCGATCTTAGCATGATGATAGACGGCTACCACATCCCCTTTACGGACATTTGACAGCGCACTCATATTTGTATAGTCCACTCTTCCGTTTTCAAGAACCTTCGGGGCCCGGTAGGAATCCGGATCAAATTTATACTCAAAATAACCATCCCTGCCTTCCACAGCCGGCTGTCCCTTTGCCACAAGGATTTCGCGGTCATATACTTTTTTCTTGATCATAGCTGCAAGATTGGAATGATGGTACCCCATCATCACTCCATTACTCTGCAGAAAAGAAAGAAGCTCCTCCATTGTATAGTTCTCTCTCTCCTCTGCCGGAGACACCAGATACAGCCACGCAGTCATCTCGTCCTCATCGATCCTGACATAAGATCCGTTATCTTCGATGGACAGAGCCTTCGGCGGCAATTCATCAACAACAGCCACTTCTTCTCCAGCGTCGGCTTTTCTATCCTCACTCGCAGCCAACGTAACTATTTCCTTGCGGAGTGACTCAAGCTCATCTCCTGATAAAAAATCATTCTTACTGCTCATATGGTCCCCTCCTTCCCCAATTTACATCATAAATATTTTCTATCATGTGAAAAACCGGGAGAAAAATCCTCCCGGTTTTATTGTAACATTATTAGCGTAGTTGTTCAAACCTATCTTCTGAATTTGATTTTTTATTTCTTAAGCTGGGATAGTCTTTCCTTTACCTGCTCCATCATCTGGGTATACTTTGCAAGCTTCTCCTTTTCCTCGTCAATCTTTGCCTGAGGTGCCTTGGATAAAAACCGCTCATTCTTCAGCATACCGTTTACTCTGTTAAGCTCACCCTCAAGGCGCTTTTCCTCTTTTTCCAGACGTTCTATCTCCTGTTTCAAATCTACCAGCTCTGCAAACGGAATATAGAGAGTCGCGTTTGCGATCACTACCGATACCGCATCCTCCGCAATCCCTGCCTTATCCTTCTTTACAGTAACCTCAGATGCATAAGCAAGTGACTTAAAGAACAGCTTACCTTCTGTAAAGGCATTGATGATATCCGCATTTTCGCTGACTACAAACACCTGTGCCTTTTTGCTCGGTGCAACATTCATCTCTGTACGCACATTGCGAATGCCCCTTACTGCCTCCTTGATGATCTCAATATCTTTTTCTTCCTTATCGAAGTTCCATGCCTCCTGGTACTGCGGCCATTTGGAGATCATGATGGATTCCTCCTCAGACTGCAGGGTACAGAAGATTTCCTCCGTGATAAACGGCATATAAGGATGAAGCAGCTTAAGTGCATTGATCAATACTGTCTTTAAGGTCCACAGTGCAGCATCCTTGCTTGCCTGATCATCTGAATTATAAAGCCGGGGCTTTACCATCTCAATATACCAGTCGCAGAACTCATCCCAGATAAAATCATAAACCTTCTGAACCGCAATGCCCAGTTCAAAGCTTTCCATATTATCGGTCACATCCCGAATCAGCGTATTCAGCCTGGAGAGGATCCACTTATCAACCGGCTCCAGCACAGGGTCCGTTACGGTCAGTTCTTCTTCCGGCATATTCATCATAATGAAACGGGAAGCATTCCAGATCTTATTTGCAAAGTTTCTGCTTGCCTCCACTCTCTCATAATAAAAGCGCATATCATTGCCGGGTGCATTTCCGGTAATCAGAGTAAGACGAAGCGCGTCTGCACCGTACTGATCAATGATCTCCAGCGGATCGATTCCGTTTCCAAGGGACTTGCTCATCTTGCGTCCCTGGGAATCTCTTACCAATCCATGGAATAATACTGTCTTAAAAGGCTTCTCTCCCATCTGCTCATAGCCTGAGAAGATCATACGAATTACCCAGAAGAAAATAATGTCATAACCGGTTACCAAAACATCTGTGGGATAGAAATATTTCAAATCCTCTGTATGTTCCGGCCAGCCTAAAGTTGAGAAAGGCCAGAGTGCGGAAGAGAACCAGGTATCCAACGTGTCAGGATCCTGCGTCAGATGCTCACAGCCGCACTTGGGGCACTTCTCCGGCATGGAAGGACTTACCACAACCTCTCCGCATTTGTCACAATAGTAAGCAGGAATTCTGTGTCCCCACCAGAGCTGTCTGGAAATACACCAGTCACGGATGTTGTCGGTCCAGTTAAAGTAGGTCTTTTCCATCCTCTTGGGAATCAGCTGGATATCACCGTTCTTCACTGCTTCCACAGCAGGCTTGATCAGTTCATCCATCTTCACAAACCACTGCTGCTTGATCATAGGCTCAATCGTTGTTTTGCAGCGGTCATGGGTTCCCACATTATGGGAATAGTCCTCTATTTTAACGAGAAGCCCCATCTCATCCAGTTCCTTTACGATTGCTTCCCTTGCCTCGTAGCGATCCATACCGCAGAACTTTCCACCGTTTTCATTGATGGTCGCATCATCATTCAGGATATTGATCTCCGGCAGATTATGACGCTTTCCGACCTCAAAGTCGTTCGGGTCATGGGCAGGCGTGATCTTAACCACACCGGTACCGAATTCCATATCTACATAAGCGTCTGCCACCACAGGAATTTCCCTGTTTACAATGGGAAGCATCAGCTTCTTTCCGACAATATCCTTATATCTGTCATCATCAGGATTTACCGCAACAGCAGTATCACCCAGCATGGTTTCCGGTCTGGTCGTTGCAAACTCTACAAATCTTGTGGTGCTTACACTGCCGTCATCCTCGATCACAGGATACTTGATATGCCAGAAATGTCCTGCCTGCTCTGTGTATTCAACTTCAGCGTCAGAAATGGAGGTATTACATACCGGGCACCAGTTGATAATACGGCTTCCCTTGTAGATCCAGCCTTTTTCGTGCATTTTACAGAACACTTCGGTTACGGCTTTATTACAGCCCTCATCCATAGTAAAGCGTTCTCTGTCCCAGTCACAGGAGGAACCGAGCTTTTTCAGCTGGCTGATGATCCTTCCGCCATACTCCTTCTTCCACTCCCAGGCACGCTCAAGAAAGCCTTCCCGCCCAAGATCTTCCTTACTGATACCTTCTTCCTTCAGCTTCTCTATGATCTTGACCTCTGTCGCAATGCTGGCATGGTCTGTTCCGGGCTGCCAGAGCGCATTGTAGCCCTGCATCCTCTTAAAACGGATCAGAATATCCTGCATCGTATTATCAAGCGCATGCCCCATGTGAAGCTGTCCCGTAATATTTGGGGGCGGAATCACAATGGTAAAGGGTGTCTTGGAATGATCTACTTCTGCATGAAAGTATTTCTTGTCAAGCCACTTCTGATAAAGTCTGTCTTCAATCCCTTTGGGATCATAAGTTTTTGCAAGTTCTTTGCTCATATCGTTTCTCCTTTCCCACAAAACAAAAAAGCCCTTTGCAGATTCTCCAATCTGCAAAGGGCGTATTCACGCGGTACCACCTTCATTTATCACTCAGTGATTTCGGCATCTGCTGCTCAAAATCCTATCCGTTAACGGGGATAAATCGTGAAAATCTACTGTTGACCTTCCGATATCTTCTATAGATCAGGTTCGATCTCCCGGCTCCAAAGCTACCTTCCACGCTCCTTCTCCTGAAACCTCACAGCACTGCGCTTCTTACGCAGGGTTTCTTCTCTGATGGAGATCCGATCCGTGTACTCCTCTTTTTCAACGCCTTTTTATAATTACTATTATCTTAGTAGCCGCTTTTTCATTTGTCAAGATGAATTTTGAGAGTTTTTATATTCTCAGGATTCCTTACCGTGAAATTATCTGATTGTGATTCTTCCCTGGCCTTCGACAGCAGCATAGTCTGCCGGTACGCTTCCGCCAAGGCTGTTGATATAACCTGACAGAATATCCACATCCACCATCACTTCATCCTTCAAAATGGGACAGGAGGCAAACATAGTCATTCCATCTCCGCCTGACTTCAGCATGTAATTATGAGATGCAACCGTATAGGTTTTTGCCAAATCGATCGGTTCTCCCCCCACCATAATGTCGGTAACACGATAGGCACCCGTCACACCGATGAAATTTCCCTTTTCATCTGTTTTCACGCTGGAAGGAACTGAAGAATCAATGGTATAGGTAAGGCCTGACACCTGCAGGAATCCGCCGTTTTCCACCGGATAATTTCTGGATGCCATTTCCAGTGCATCCTTGATCTGCTGTCCGGTAGCCTGAACCACACAGCCCATATTGCCAAACGGGAACACTGTCAATGTATCCTTATATGTAATATTTCCCGGCTTTATACTTGCCCGAATTCCGCCTCCGTTTGCAAAGCCGATGTCAGCGCCAAGCATAACGCGATAAGCATCTGCAGAAAGATCACCCAGATTGGTTTCTCCGCTTCGCACTTTTCGGCTTCCATCCGGCCGATTCACCGTCAGTTCATAAGCTGTCCTTCCCAAGACCGTCTTCAGACTCTCCTCGTACTGACTTTGAATCCTTTTAATGTACTGATCTGTTGCATAATCAATTGCTTTGCCGTCCTCATTCACAGAAGCACCCTGCGGTATGATGATCTGCTGTCCCACAGCAAGAGTATTGACATTTGACAGAGCCTCTTTATTTCTCTCATAGATCTCATTCCATCTGTCATAAGAGCCGAGTTCTCTCTTTGCAATTCTTGCAAGGGTATCACCGTTCTTTACAGTATACACCGTTTCATAGCCAAGAGCCGGCACCTCTGATGCCAACCCGGCTTCAATGGTTCCGTCCGTCTTAATCGTTAAGCGGCCGATATTTTTCAGTTTTGTTCCGGTCTGAGTCAGTACGACTTCTTTTCCCTGTTGGTTCTTCACCTTCTTAACAGGTGTTGTTTCATGGGAATGTCCGTCAATCCATGCATCTATTCCCGTTGTATTTGCTATGATCTGGGGCGAACTCCATCTGGGTGTCACGTCATTTTCGCCTACATGTGCAACTGCAATGACATACTCAGCCCCTGCCTCTCTTGCAGCATTCACCGCATTCTGAACCTGCTGATAAAGGCGCTGACCACTCTCATCCTCACAGAAGGAATAGAGATAATTTCCGTTTTTATCCTGGAAATAGGCCGGTGTTGATTTCGTAAAACTTTCCGGGGTACATACGCCAACATAAGCAACATCGATGTCCCCATAAGTAATCATTTTGTACGGTTCAAACACGGTCTCTCCTGTTGCTGTTTTGATAAAATTGCAGGAATAATAACCACAATTCATTTTTTTCGA
The DNA here is from genome assembly GCA_018384375.1 of Lachnospiraceae bacterium. Classification (GTDB taxonomy): domain Bacteria; phylum Bacillota; class Clostridia; order Lachnospirales; family Lachnospiraceae; genus Suilimivivens. Next base: position 144,262 of record JAHAYJ010000032.1, on the reverse strand, counting down.
CAGTTCCAGGAAACGGCTCATTCCATAGTCGAACTCATGATTACCGGGCACGGCTACATCATATCCTACCTGGTTCATGATATCGATCAGATAAGCTCCCTCAGATAAAGTTCCGATCGGTGCACCCTGGATCGCATCTCCCGCATCAACCAAGGTCACATATGGGGTCTGCTGCTCCAGTTCGCTCTTGTAGAGCGCCAATCCCGCATATCCGATATTGTCATCCACGCCGCAATGAACATCATTCGTATAAAGAATGATAATATCCTGATCTGCTCCCGGTGCCGCCTGTACCTGTATCGCAGGTGCCACTCCGAAAAGCAGGCACACTACCAGCAGTAACGACAATAATTTCTCTTTCATCTCCCTATTCCCTCTCCTTTCCGATTTACACAAGTTTGGCACTGCCTGCGGCCGTCAGGCAATGCATCCACATATCTATTCTATCAGTTCTTATGGCAAATGAACACTCTTTATCCCAGAATTGCTTTATCACTTGCAAATTCTTCACCGCTTGCCGCCTCAAATTTATGAAGCAGATCCTCCACGGTAAGCTTCTTTTTCTCCTCCCCTCTGATATCCAGAATGATGCGTCCCTCATTCAGCATGATCAGACGGTTGCCGTGTGCAATGGCATCTCTCATATTATGAGTGATCATCAGTGTTGTCAGCTGATCTCTTTGCACGATAAATTCTGTTGTTTCCAGAACCTTTGCTGCAGTCTTGGGATCCAGCGCTGCCGTATGCTCGTCAAGGAGCAGAAGCTTTGGTTTTTGCAATGTTGCCATCAGAAGCGTAAGCGCCTGTCTTTGTCCTCCTGACAGCAGTCCAACCTTAGAGGTAAGACGATCCTCAAGCCCCAGATCCAGAATCTTAAGCAGCTCTCTATATTCTTCTCTTTCCTTCCTGCTGATCCCGGCCCTCAGCGTACGTCCGTGCCCGCGACGTTTCGCAAGCGCGAGATTTTCCTCAATTCCCATCGTAGCCGCCGTTCCCGTCATGGGATCCTGGAACACACGTCCCAGATACTTTGCCCTTTTATGCTCAGGAAGCTTTGTGACATCTACACCGTCAATTATGATCTTTCCTGCATCTACCGGCCATACACCGGCAATCGCATTCATCATGGTAGATTTTCCTGCACCGTTACCGCCAATGACCGTAACAAAATCACCATCTTCAAGTGTCAGGGAGAAGTTATCCAGTGCCAGCTTTTCATTGACTGTCCCAGGATTAAAAATCTTTGTAACATTTTTAATCTCAAGCATTTGTACTGCCTCCCTTCTTCACTACCGGTTTTGCAAAGTATTTCCCCTTCCAATAGGGAATCGCAAGGAAGATTGCCACAACGACCGCTGAGAACAATTTGAGCAGATCCGTATCCACGCCCAGCCAGATCACTGTCTGCAGCACGATATAATAAAGGATCGAGCCCAGTGCCACACCGATCAGTTTCAAACCGAAATTGCGGAAGATACGTCCAAAGATCGCCTCTCCGATAATAACTGCCGCAAGACCGATAACGATTGCGCCACGTCCCATATTGATATCCGCAAAGCCCTGATACTGGGAAAGCAGTGCACCTGATAAGCCTACCAGACCGTTAGACAACATCAATCCCAACACCTTGGAAAAATTCGTATTGATCCCCTGTGCTCTTGCCATATTCCCGTTACATCCGGTGGCCCGCAGTGCACAGCCAAGCTCTGTACCGAAAAACCAGTAGAGAATGAGTACCAGCAAAACAATACAGATTGCCACTACAAAAATAGGATTCTTGTAAAAAACAACATTCTTGATATATCTTAATGAAACCAGAAGGTCATATTTGTCAACGTTAATTGCCTGATTCGCCTTGCCCATGATCTTCAGATTTACAGAGTACAGGGCAAGCTGTGTAAGAATACCGGACAGAATAGCCGGAATTCCCATAAAGGTGTGAAATAGTCCGGTCACGAGACCGGTTACCATACCAGCCAGTGTTGCTGCCAGCATGGATACCAAAACATTATGTCCGGAAAGCATCATCATAATGCAGACCGCACCGCCCGTACATAAGGAGCCATCCACAGTAAGGTCGGCTATGTCAAGGATTCGAAAGGTGAGATAAATTCCAATTGCAGTAATGCCCCAGATCAACCCCTGGGCCACTGCCCCCGGCATTGCATTTAATAAGTTTAATATGTTCATTTGTTCCTCCATAAACGACAAAGGCAGCGAGAGAAAAGCTTCTCCCGCTGTCAGTTGTTTTCAGTCATTACTCAGCTACAATTGCTTCGTAACCTTCGGGAATTTTAATACCCAGTGCTTCGCAGTTTGCTGCGTTGTACTTCTTGGTAAAGTTCGGTGCATATTCAATCGGCATAGTGGAAATATCAGACTCCCCTTTCAGGATCTTAACCGCCATCTTGCCGGTAGCCACACCCAGATCATAATAGCTGATGGACAATGTTGCCACACCACATCCTGCACAGATTCCTTCCTCACCTGCAACAACCGGTACTCCGGCAGGCTGGCAGATATTGTTGATGATCTCTGTGTTGGAAGCTGCTGTGTTGTCCGTAGGAACATAAATCACATCAACTGTATTTGCAGCTTCTGTTACTACAGCGGAAAGATCGTTCGAATCAGAGAATGCATAATACTCACAGCTGTATCCCTTTTCCTCAAGAAAAGCCTTGATGGTGTCAACCTGATACTGGGAGTTTGCTTCTGCGGAGCAGTACAGTAAACCTACTGTCTTGGCATCCGGGAACAACTCCTGAAGCATATCAGCCTGTCCGTCAAGAGGTGCCAGATCGGAGGTACCGGAAATATTTCCGCCTACCGTTCCTGAAAATCCGTCAATTTCGAGAGCAACGCCGTATTCCGTAACAGATGTTCCGAGAATCGGGATCTCATTGGTTCCTGCTGCAGCTGCCTGAAGAGCAGGTGTTGCGTTTGCAAGAATCAAATCTACATTATTGGAAACAAAGCCGTTTACAATGGTGGAGCAGGTGTTGGAATCACCCTGTGCATTCTGCTCATCAAAGATAACCTTGTCACCAAATTCTTCCGTCAAAGCATCCTTAAAGCCCTGTGTTGCAGCATCCAGAGCCTCATGCTGTACCAGCTGACAGATACCTATCGTGTATGTGGTATCCTCTGCTGTTTCTGCAACGTTTTCTGCTTCTGCTGTTTCTGTCTCTTTTGTCTCTTCTGTGCTTTCAGCAGTTGCTTCGGTTTCCTGTGTCTTGGATCCGCCACAGGCTGTCAAAGTTCCGACCATAGCTACTGTCAAAAGCAATGCAAGTAACTTTTTCATCCTTTTCTCCTCCAAAAAAAAATTTGCAATGACAGCTTTCATTGCTGAACCGATTATACAGCTTTAAAGCGCTAAAGTCAATTATTTTTTATTTTACGAGATCTCCACCTGATAAGCCGCCTTCCAGATTCCTCCGGGCGCAAGGCAATTGCCCCATTCCCGATCCTTCAGTTCTCCCCGGAATCCCTCTCTGTCACATCTTCCATACCAGGGTTCAATACAGATAAAAGGAGCATTCTTCTTTGGCGGAGACCAGATGCCGAATAAGGGGGCGCTCATGGTTACAGTAAGATATGGTCTGCCGTCTGCCCTGCAAAGAGAAACCTTCCTTGCCTGATCATGCTCGATCACCAGTGCATCCTTGTCAAACAGCTGCTCTGTGATCGGCAAAAAACCGTCTTTGAGCTGAAATACCTCCTGTTCATCGGTTGCCAGTCCGTTACCGCTAAGACGGGTGCTGACGATCTGTTCACCGGCATCCAGCCTGAGCAGATAATCCGTCTGCTTTTTTCCCTCCTCAATGGGACAATTAAATGCGGGATGACCGCCGATGGAAAAGGGCAGCTCCTCTTTTCCCGGATTTTCTACCTGCCAGAGTACCTCCACCCCTGCAGGCAGAAGTCGGTAGCCCAGCTTCAAGGTAAACTCATAGGGGTATTTCTCATAGGTCTGCGCATCGGATTGAAGGACAAACCAGATCTCGCTCTCCTTCTTTAAATAAAGCGCAAACTCCATATCTCTGGCAAATCCATGCTGAGACATGGTATAAATCCTTCCCTTTGTCCTGTATTCCTTATTGTTCACACCTCCCACAAAGGGGAAAAGCACCGGCGAGGTTCTTCCCCAGAATGCCGGGTCTGCCTTCCACAGGTACTCTGTGCCGTTCTTCAGACTTTTCAGGGACTTCCATTCTGCACCGTGGGAATTCACCTGAATTGCCACAGTATTATTGGTAAGCTCATATACTGCCATGTCAGTCATCCTCCTCAACGTCTACATAGCTTGCATCTATGATCTTTTCCGCATTCCTTTTTACCTTAAAGATCCGTGACAGGATCCACACATCGGAAAGGCCGTCATAGATCAGGAAAATTCCGATCAGCCTGACAACCGTATTCACGACCTTAAAAGGATTATAGATCAGAATTCCTCCAAGAATCACAGTCAGAGCTCCCAGAAGAAAAGCCACCCACCACCTATCGTAGCCATCGTTTTTCAACGCAAAGGCTTGGGCTGCATTATGTAAACCATGTATCACAATCAATACACCTACGATAACAGGTACCGCCATGATGATCATTTCCGGCTTTAACAGAATCCAGCCGCCAATCACGGCAAAGATGATTCCGAGCACCAGCATTCCCTGTGAAACGATCGTCCGCTCTCTGTTAAATAAATAGAGCACGATCTGAATCGCCCCATAGGTAAAGAGGACGATTCCCAGAAGCATACACACAATCTGTGTGGTTGTTCCCGGCCAGATCAGGAGTACCAGCCCCAGTATCACACACAGAAGTGCAGAAATTGTATAATTTGCTTTTAATCCTTTTAAAAAATCTGCCATTTCATTCTCTCCTTTTCCCTTCTTTATGCTTTTTTATTCCTTCATAGACAAAATAAATCAAATATCCCCAGATTGCTCCCATACAATTAAGCAGAATATCATCCACATCAAATGCTCCAAAGCCGCTGAAAAGCTGAAAAATCTCTATTCCAAGTACAAACAGGAGTGCATGAAGCAGCATGACAAAAAAATTCCTTCCCCCTTTTTGCACCATTGGCAGTAAAAAGCCGAAGGGAACAAAGATCACGATATTTCCCACCAGATTTTCAAAGCTGTTGAGCATATAGGAATAATCCACATACATCCGTATTGTCTTAAAAAATGTAAAATTTGCAGAGCGGAGACCTGCCGCAACCACTTCCCCTGACCAGCCTCCTGCTATTGCCAAAAGTTCTTCAAACGGATATTTAAAAATAATGAGTCTGATAATGATCAATAAATATAAGAAGAAGATCCATCTGATATATTTTCTTTCTGTGGGTCTATCCTTCACTGATAACGAACCTCCAATAAAGTGAGTCCCTTTGCAGGTGCAAGCTCTCCGGCTCTTTCCCTTAAACCGGATGCCAGAATTTCTGCAATTTCTTCGGGTTTTCTCTTATGTGCCCCCACCTCAAGAAGCGTTCCTGTTATAATCCTTACCATATGATAGAGAAATCCGTCTCCACGGTACAGAAAACAGATTTCATCCTGCAGTCCCTGCATTTGCATGGATGCGCTTACATGTTCTTCGATCTGAATGCTTTCCAACGTTCTGACGGTTGATTTTTTCCCTCTTTTGTTGGAAGTGAAAGCCTTAAAATCATGCGTTCCTACCAAATACTGAGCAGCTTCCTCCATTGCTCTGACATCCAGCTTCTGCTCTACCACATGGGCATGTCTTCTGTCAAAAACATGCGGAAGCTCAGAATGAATGACTCGATAGCAATAGGTTTTTCCTGTCGCGTTTAGCCTGCTGTGAAACCGCTCCGATACCTCCTTCAGCGAAATGACCGCAATGTCTTCCGGCAGATAACGGTTCATATATTCCAGAATTTCCTTTTCTGTCATCTGTGTATCTGCATGGAAATTCGCCACCTGACCAAGCGCATGTACTCCGGCATCCGTTCTTCCCGCTCCCTGGATCTCGATCTTCTGTCCGGTCATTTTGGAAAGCAGCATCTCCAGCTTTCCCTGTATAGTATTGTCTGTGCTTTCCTGGCGCTGCCAGCCCTGATATCTGGTTCCCTCATATTGGAGAAGCATCCTGAAATTACGCAATTAATTTACCTCCCAGGGATTCTCTTTTCCCTCCACAAAGTATTTGCAGCCAAGTAAAGAGTCCCTGACAACCGTTTCCACACAGTCATCTGTATAAAAAGCCATATGATGGCTTACCGTCACATTGGGGAAACCACGCAGAACTGCAAGCTCCCTGTTATTTAGTATATCTGATTTATGGTCATAATAATACAATCCAAATTCATTTTCCACAACGTCCAGCCCTGCACCGCCGATCTTTCCGGATTCGATTCCCTCAATCAGCGCTTCCGAGTCAATCAGACCACCTCTTGCCGTATTGACAATCATGACGCCATCCTTCATTTTTGCGATTGCTTCCTTCCCTATCATATGATAATTATCATCCGTAAGTGGTGCATGGAGCGTAATGACATCTGCCTGCTTCCACATTTCCTCCAGCGTCACATAGGGCACCCCGGCTCTCTTGACCTCTTCATTTTCATACAGATCATAGGCAAGCAGTCTGCAGCCAAAACCTGACAAGTCTGTCAGAACTGTTCTTCCGATACGCCCCGTTCCAATGACTCCTACAGTCAAGTCTTTTAATTCCCTTCCCTGGATTCCCTGAAGGGAATAATCCTGAATATTGGTACGCTCCAGAATCCTCTTCATCTTACGGATTGTCATCAGGATCAGCATCACCGCATAATCTGCCACACCACAGGGACCGTAGGGTGCATTTGCGACTGTCATTCCCAGTTCCTTTGCCGCCTTTACATCGATATGGTCATATCCGATGGTTCTCGTCGTAACATACCTCACTCCCTGATCTGCAAACACCTTAAGCAGCTGAGCAGGCATTTTGGAGGTAATGATATCAATGCATTCACTTCCCTTTGCCAGTGCCGCATTTTCAGGATTCGGTGCATCCGGGCACAAAACCAGTTCTATGCCCAGCTCCTTTCCATAACGCTCAAACAACGCTTTTTCATCAAATGCTCTGCAGTTATATACCGTAACCTTCATTTCTATTCTTCCTTTCCGCTCCGGCATTGTTCCCTAAGCTTCTTTTCCTTTGCCTCAATGCGCTTCTTTTCTTCTTCTTTGTAAATCCGTACCTCTTCCATATCTTCCTCCGTCAGATGCCGGAAGTTACTCAGGCTGGCGTACAATATTTTTAAGCTGTTCAGGAAAGTATCAAATACACCCTCCTCATACATATTCAGAATGATAATTCCGATGGGAACCGCAATGATCATTCCGATCACACCTGCTGCCTTATATCCCACAAAAAGCAGGATCAGCGTCGGGATCGGAGCAAGTCCCACAGAATCCCCCACGATCTTAGGCTGGATTACCTGCCTTGCAAGCTGTCCCACGCCCCAGATGATCAAAAGGCCGATGACCATCATGTAATCACCGCTCAAAAATTTGATCGCCGCCCACGGAAGCAGTACCGTTCCTGTTCCAAAAAACGGCAGCAGATCTAAAAAGGCTACTCCGATTGCAATGAGGAACGCATAGCGGACCCGCAAAACCGAAAAGCCGATTGCAAGAAGCAGATACATCCAGATCTCTATCTTAAACTGTGCCCTGAAGTATCCTCCCACAGCTCTGTGAAGCCCGCGCTTGATCAGGTTAAAGCGCTCAACAATCGAAAGCGGCAAAGCCTTCTTTAATAGGTTCGGCATGTACTCCTTATCTGCCACAAACATGTAGGCGGACAATAAACACATGATGACACCGATAAAGATTGACGGAAGATTTCCCGCAAATCTGCTGAGTGCCTCCAACGTCGGACTGCTCATCTTATTTACCAGTCCTCCCACAAAATCCCCCACATATTCCTCAATGTTTCCTGAAATGTTCCTGACCGTATCGCTGATGCTCTTTGGAAGCAGTCTGCTGGCAACCTCCAGCTTTTGCCCGATCTGCGCGAAATCACTCTGCAGTCCTTCCCACATCTTGGGCAAATCTCCGATAAAATCTATGATCTCCTCGATGAGCTTAGCCCCCAGAAGATAACCAGCCACGATCACCAGGGCAAGCACTGCAATAATGGTAAAAGCCGAACCCACCTTTCGTTTAATTTTCAGCTTTTTTTCCAAAAATCGTACAAGCGGGCTCGCAATCAGAGCAATCAGCCACCCAATCACAAAAGGCATAAAATAGATAATCACCTTCGGCACCACAAAAATGCAAAGCAGGACCAGCACGATCAGCATTCCCACATTGATCAACACTTTTAAATAGGTTCGCAAATTACCTCTTCCACTCATAGACGCCTCAATTCTCTTCCGGCTCCAAATAAGAGTCTAAAAGCTCGTAGATTTCTTCCCTTCCCTGCTTGGTCTGTGCTGAGTAGGGGATTATGACCGTGTTCTTTACAACGCCAAGTCCCTCCCGAATCATCTTCAGGTGCTTTGGCACCTGTCCTCTGCTGATCTTATCCAGCTTGGTTGCAATAATGATCGGCTCAAATCCCTGATGTAAGATCCAGTCATACATCAGCTTATCGTTTCCGGACGGCTCATGACGGATATCGATCAGCAGAAAGACCGCTTTCAACTGCTTGGATTGATGCAGATAATCCTCTATCATCTTTCCCCACTTTGCCTTTTCCTGTTCACTCACCCTGGCATAGCCATATCCCGGCAGATCCACAAAATACATCTGATCATTGATATTATAGAAATTGATTGTCTGCGTCTTTCCCGGCTGCGCACTGGTTCTGGCAAGGGACTTCCGGTTCATCAGGCCATTGATGAGAGAGGATTTCCCTACATTGCTCTTCCCTGCAAAGGCAAACTCCATGTGCGCATTCTGCGGCAACTTGCTGGTAATTCCGCATACGGTCTCCAGACTTACATTCTTAATAACCATTTCTTTCTCCTCCGGCTTAGATCAATGCATGGCGAAGCACTTCCCGCATATCTTTTACATAAGTAATGGTAAGCCCTTCCCTGATTTCCTCTGCGATCTCTTCCACATCCTTCTTATTCTCAGCAGGAACCAATACCTCCTTGATTCCGGCCATCTTAGCTGCCAGAATCTTTTCCTTCAGGCCGCCGATGGGCAGAACTCTTCCTCTCAGAGTGACTTCTCCGGTCATTGCAAGATCACTGCGTACCAATCGGTCAGTAATTGCTGAAAACAACGCTGTCGCCATGGTAATTCCGGCGGAAGGGCCATCCTTGGGTACTGCCCCCTCCGGGATATGGATGTGGAAGTCATTCTCCTTAAAGACTTCCGGCTTAATATGGTATTCCGCACCAATGGAACGTACATAGCTCATGCCGATGATTGCAGATTCCTTCATCACATCTCCCATTTGACCGGTCAACTCAATCTCTCCCTTACCGGGCATGCAATTGACTTCTATCTGCAGGGTATCTCCTCCCACACTGGTCCACGCAAGTCCGCGCACAATTCCAATCTGGGGTGCCTTGTTCGCCTTATCCAGAGAATACTTTTTCTTTCCCAGGTAATCCTCCAGATTGGAAGCACTGACTCTGATCCTCGCAAGCTCTTCTCCGTTTTCCCGACTTTCCAGAATCCTCTTTGCAGCCTTCCGGCAGATCTCTCCCAGTTTCCGCTCCAGTTCCCTTACTCCGGCCTCTTTCGTATAATAGGTGATGATATTTTTGATCGCTCCGTCCTGAATTGAGATCATTTTCTTGTCCAGTCCGTTTCGTTCCATCTGCTTTTTCAGCAGATGTTCTCTGGCAATATGAAATTTCTCATTTTCCGTATAGCTGTTCACCTCAATGATTTCCATACGATCCAGCAGCGGTCTTGGTATAGTCTGCGTGGTATTTGCTGTTGCAATAAAGAGCACTTCAGACAAATCCAGTGGAATCTCTACATAGTGGTCCCGGAATCTGACATTCTGTTCTCCATCCAATACCTCCAGCAGAGCGGAAAAGGTATCTCCTTTGTAATCATTGCTCACCTTATCAATCTCATCAAGAAGCATCAGCGGATTTTTGACACCCGCCTGCTTGAGTCCGGCTGCAATCCGCCCCGGCATGGCTCCCACATAGGTTTTCCGGTGACCTCTTATCTCTGCTTCATCCCGAACCCCTCCGAGGCATATCCGCACATACTTTTTATCAAGCGCCTCGGCAACACTTCTGGCAATGGAAGTCTTCCCGGTTCCCGGAGGTCCCACCAGACAGATGATCGGGCTTTCCCCCTTGCTGGTCAGCTGGCGCACTGCCAGAAATTCAAGAATACGCTCCTTGACCTGCTCCAGCCCGTAGTGCTCCCTCTCCAGAATCTCCTGAGCGCGCTTCATGCTCTCGTTATCCACCGATGTCTTATCCCAGGGGAGCTCCAGAAGTGTCTCAATGTAAGCCCTCTCCACGGCACTTTCCGAGCTGCTGCCCGCAAGCGTTTTGAACCTGGCAATTTCCTTTCTGATTTTTGCCTTTACTTCTTCGGATGCCTGCAACTGTCCCAGGCTCTCTTCAAACTGATCCGTATCCGAAAAGGAATCTTCATCTCCCAGCTCTTCCTTGATATACCTGAGCTGCTCCCTCAAAAGATACTCCTTTTGATTTTTCTCAACACGCCCTTTCAGCTTCTGGGTGATATCCTCCCGCGCCTTGGCAATTTCAATTTCACGCTGAAGATGCTCACACATCAGCTCATAGCGCTCCTCCAGATCCAGAGTTTCCAATATCTGCTGTTTTTTCTCAAAATCCATGGGCAGATTTGCCGTAATCTGGTCGATCAGCCTCCTGAGACTTTTCACGCCTGCATATCGATGCAGGGCATTCTTATCAAGCTTCGGATAATGGGTGGCAAAAACTGCAAACAGTTCCTTGATCTGTCTGAGCATTGCTTCCTCTCTGACCTGTTTTTCCACCGTGGGCTCCTCTTCCTGCACCCGCAGAATAAGTGCTTCTATATATTTTTCATTCTCTTCCTTTATTTCCTTCAGGATTCCGCGGCATTTTCCTTCCACCAGAACCCTGACAATCTGATTCGGCAGCTTCGTGATCTGCTTTATCTGCGCAATCGTTCCAACCGAATACAGATGTTCCTGCCGCGGCATATCCACATCCGGATCCTTCTGTGTCGTCAGAAAAAGGACGCCACCGCCCATCATGGCGCTTTCCAGCGCCTGTATCGATCTATCTCTGTTTAAGTCAAAATGGATAATCGTATCCGGCATGATCGTCATCCCACGCAGGGGAATTACCGGCAATGTCTTAAGCTGTCTTTCGTCTGTCATCTTTCTCTCTTTACACCTTTTCCTGCAAGGACGCAAAATGCCGCCATCCGGCGGCATTTACTCCTTTGTCTGTTATCTTGCTTTACGCATTACTTCACGATGTATCAGTAAAGGCTCACTGGTACCTTCCACCGCACCCTTTGTAATTACGCATTCTTCAATTGTTTCATCGGAAGGGATCTGATACATGACATTCATCATCGCCTTTTCCATGATGGAACGCAGTCCTCTCGCCCCTGTCTTACGTTCAAATGCCTGCTTTGCAATCGTTGTAACGGCATCCTCCTCAAAGGTCAGCTTCACCTGATCAAAGCCAAACAGCTTCTGATACTGCTTGATCAACGCGTTCTTGGGTTCTGTCAGGATCCGGACGAGTGCTTTTTCATCCAAGCCTTCCAAGGAAACATTGATCGGCACACGTCCCACAAATTCCGGTATCAGCCCAAATTTCACCAGGTCCTGAGGCGTCACCTCGCTGAGAAGTTCACTGATCTCACGATTATTTTTGCTTGCGATTTCCGCATCAAATCCGATTGAATTACGATTCAGCCTGTTCTCCACGATCTTTTCCAGTCCGTCAAATGCCCCACCGCAGATGAACAGGATGTTGGAGGTATCAATCTGTATCAATTCCTGATGAGGATGCTTTCTGCCACCCTGAGGCGGTACACTGGCAATGGTTCCCTCCACAATTTTCAGAAGTGCCTGTTGTACTCCCTCACCGGAAACATCCCTGGTGATGGAAACATTTTCACTTTTCTTTGTAATTTTGTCAATTTCATCGATATAAACGATGCCCAACTGGGCGCGCTCCACATCATAGTCTGCCGCCTGTATCAGTTTGAGCAGGATATTCTCTACATCTTCACCTACATAGCCTGCCTCGGTAAGCGTGGTGGCATCTGCAATTGCAAAAGGCACATTGATGATCTTGGCCAGTGTCTGCGCCAGATAGGTCTTGCCGGAGCCGGTAGGACCGATCATGATAATATTGCTCTTCTGAAGTTCCACATCATCCATGTCCTTGGGGGCTGTCACCCGCTTGTAATGGTTATATACCGCAACGGACAGAACCTTCTTGGCTTCCTCCTGCCCAATCACATAATCGTCAAGAAATTCCTTTATCTCGATGGGCTTTAGCAGGTTAATATCAAGCTCCTGCGTCTGCACCTCATCTTCATATTCTTCCTCTACGATATCCGCGCATATCTCCACACATTCGTCACAGATATATACCCCTGCAGGGCCTGCAATCAACTTTCTAACCTGATCCTGTGTCTTATTGCAGAAAGAACACCTGATATTGTCGGAATTTTTTCCCGCCATCTTTTTACCTCTTTTTAGTTTTACTTATCGTCTGAACGCTTATAGACTACTCTGTCGATCAGGCCATATTCCTTTGCCTCCTCGGCTGTCATCCAGTTGTCTCTCTCTGTGTCTGCGGCGATCACATCATAATCCTTACCTGTATTTTCAGCCAGGATCTCATTTAATTTCTTTTTGGTCTGCAGAATATGTTTTGCTGCAATTTCAATTTCCGTAGCCTGTCCCTGCGCACCGCCCAGTGGCTGATGGATCATAATCTCCGCATTGGGAAGAGCCAGACGCTTTCCTTTGGTTCCACCTGCCAAAAGAAATGCGCCCATGCTGGCAGCCATACCCATGCAATAGGTAGAGACATCACATTTCACATACTGCATAGTATCATAAATAGCCATACCTGCAGTAACACTACCGCCGGGGCTGTTTATATAAAACTGGATATCCTTCTCCGGATCCTCCGCCTCAAGAAAGAGCATCTGCGCTACAATCAGGCTGGATGTCACATCATTTACCTCTTCTCCCAAGAAAATAATTCTTTCCTTTAAAAGTCTTGAATAAATATCGTAGGAACGCTCGCCCCTGCTTGTCTGTTCAATGACATAAGGTACTAAACTCATAGTAAAATCCTCCTTGTCAATCATTCTGTTCTATAAAGAATGTTCTAAAACAGTTCCTGCGGAAAAATTCCGCAGGAGTCCCGTTTTTCTCTTATAGCTTATTTCTCTTTTGCATTCTCGACTACAAACTCTGCAGCCTTTCTCACTGCAATATCTTCCTTGATCTGAGCAACGCTCTTTTCAGGCAGCAGTTCCTTCACCTTTTCCACTTCCATCTGGTAAGCCTCTGCCATCGTCTTAAGTTCTTCTTCATAGTCTTCATCGGATGCCGCAATATTCTCAGCCTTGACAACAGCTTCCAGAACCAGTCTTGACTTGATTCTCTTTTCTGCCTGAGGTTTCACCTGCTCGATCATCTTGTCATAGGTTGTTCCGGTAAACTGGAAGTACTGGTCAATGGATAAGCCCTGCATCTGGATTCTCTGTGCAAACTCATCCACCATCTGCTTCTGCTGGGTCTTCAGCATTGCCTCAGGAATTTCCATTTCGGAGTCATTTACGATTGCCTCGATAACTGCCGCCTCCTTAGCATCCTTGGCTTCCTTTTCTTTTTTCTCAGAAAGTTTTGTCTTCACATCTGCCTTATACTCTGCAAGTGTCTCGAATTCAGAAACCTCACTGGCAAATTCATCATCAAGTTCAGGAAGCTCCTTCTCCTTGATCTCCTTAACAGTACATTTGAAGGTTGCTGCTTTCCCTTTCAATTCCTCTGCCTGATAATCTTCGGGGAAGGTTACATTTACCTCAACCTCCTTACCGATTTCTGCTCCAACCAGCTGTTCTTCAAATCCGGGGATAAATGCGCCGGAGCCAATCGTGAGCGGATAGTTTTCTCCTTTGCCACCTTCGAATGCCACACCGTCAACAAAGCCTTCAAAATCAAGAACTGTCATATCGCCGTCCTTAACTGCCCGGTCTGTCACCTCGATGTTTCTTGCATTGTTTTCTCTCTCTTTGTTGATCTCGGCATCTACCTCTTCATCTGTTACTGTCACATCAGCCTTGTCAACCTTTACACCCTTGTACTTACCAAGCTTAATTTCCGGCTTCAATGCAACCAGCGCAGTAAAGATAAAAGGCTTGCCCTTCTCAATCTGTGTCACATCAATTTCAGGGGATGAAACAATATCCTCTCCACACTCTTCAACGGCCTTTTCATATGCCTCGGGAATGATTTCGTTGGCTGCATCTTCATAGAAGATAGCAGGGCCATACATCTTTTCTATCATCTGACGGGGTACTTTCCCCTTTCTGAAGCCGGGAATGCTGATTTTGTTCTTGTTCTTTAAGTAAGCATTCTGTAATGCCTTCTCTAATTCGTCTGCAGAAGCTTCGATGGTAAGCTTTGCCATGCTGTTTTCTAATTTTTCTACCTGTACGCTCATCTAAGTACGTCCTCCTTAATAAATCCTGTGTTCCTGAATTATCTCTTCCAGTCTGTGCGGCATGTGCACAAACCAATGAATTACAAGCATACTCACAGTCATTGTACGATTATAGCATACCTGTCAGAAAAATACCAGATTTTTTTGTCCGCTTTTATTCTGTAATCGCACCATCATTTTGCATAGATATTCCTATTGCCGCATAAGAAATTTACTGTCTCTTCTGTAATGCTCTTCTTGCAAGCTCCAGACATCCCATAATCCCCTGATCATCATGCAGGCTTGCCGGTACGATGTAGTGATCCATATCCCGAAGTTCTTCCGCCTGTATGTATCCTCCCAGAAATTCTGTCACCTTTGCCCTGATGAGTGGGAAGAGCTGTTTCTGATGCATGACGCCGCCGCCTAAAATGATCATCTCCGGCGACAGGGTAAGTACATAGCCGGTAAGTGCCTGGGCTATATAATCTGCTTCCAACTGCCAGACCCTCCAGGCAATTTCTGTGATAAGGACATTTTCCGGCATAGGCATCCCCGTTCCTCTTCTCGATCAGCACATGCCCCGCTTCCGGATGAAGCATGCCATGCAGCAGCTTATCTTCAATATAAATTCCTGCCCCCACACCAGTTCCAATGGTTAGATAAATGACACAGCTCTTTCCTCTCGCCTGTCCAAAGGTCACTTCGCCCAGAACCGAGCCATTTACATCCGTGTCAAATCCGATGGGACACTTTAACGCTCTTGCAAAGCTTCCCGCCATATCAAAATTTCTCCACGCCACCTTGGTTGTCGTCGTGATATATCCGTAATTCGGTGCCTTCGGGTCAAGCTCAACAGGGCCAAAGCTTGCAATTCCAAGGGCATCTACCGTATTTTTCTCAAAATATTCTATCAGCTTCGGAATGGTAACATCCGGTGTCTCAGTAGGGATAGATACCTGATCATAGATTTTTCCGGTCTCATCTCCGATTGCACATACCATCTTTGTTCCGCCTGCTTCCAATGCTCCAAGTTTCATTTTCTATTTCTCCTTCGCCTTTTCTCTTTGTTTTTCCATTTCCAAAGCATATTTTTCCTTATATAGGTACAGCCATGGTGTATCAACCGGCAGCTTGATAAAATCCTCTTTATTATATATTTCCTGTACGCTTCCATACTTAACCCTGACCAGTCTGTCGGCCAGCGCCAGTGAGTCTGCCAAATTCACCGCCAGGATCACTACCGCAATACCCTTTTTCAGGAAACGTTCCAAAAGCTCCCAGATATGGCTTCTGATGGATACCTCTGCCTGCTTAAAGGGTTGCACGCAAAACACGATTCTTGGGTTTTGAAGAAGGATCCTCGTGTAGACCAGGTCATATTTCTGCTGCTGGGTAAGATCCTCCACCTTCTGATAGAAGACATCCTCCCCCAAAAGTGCTCCGTATTCCCCGGCAACACTCTTTTTCACTCCCTTTGCAAACCAGATTCTCTTAAAACGATGATCCATGTTAAAGCACAGATTGTCCAGATAGCTCATATTGTGGAAGATCATTGTTTCCGTCGGCAGCTCCTGTATTACCGCAAGTCTTCTGTCCTTTCCCGGTCGAACTGCTTCACCGTCAATCAGCAATTGCCCGCTCCTTTGCGTTTCGCCTTCCAGAAGCGAGAACAAATCCTTCAGAGCCCCGTTATCCAGATCCTGTATCACCAGGCATTCCCCTGCTTCCACCCGCAGACTAAAGTTGCGCAGATTTCCGTGATACAGTGACTTAATCTCAAATGCAGCTCCGCTTTTGCCTTCCTCCTCCTGAACTTCAAACTGCTGCCTGACCCATCTGTCATAATCCGCTACACCGGGCAGAAACAGGGTATCCGGTGTCCGATCTCCCACTTCAAAGTATTTGGTAATCTGTCCATTCATCATAAAGGCGGTTCTGTCACAGAACTGCCTTGCCTCCTCGTGATGAGAGGTAATATACAGAAAGGATATTCCTTCCTGCGCATAATGCCGCAGAATTTCATGCAGCTTTACAAGCTCATCATCACTGATAAAGGTTCCGATATTTTCAAGAACAATCAGCCTGCTTCCGGCAACCACTGCCTTCAAAAGCTCTACCACAAATTTTTCAAACGTCGTCAGTTCGTCTACATAGGCATCGGCACTGATTGTAATACCGATGTCCTCCATGAACGGAATCAGCTGCTTTTTTAATACCTCAGGCTGCATAAACCACTTTTTAAATCCGGGGCGCAGCACAAAAATATTGTCTGCAACAGTCAAATCCTTGGCAAGACAGCTTTTATTTTGAATTATGCTGATCCGGTTCATCCCGCTCCCCGGTTTTTTCCAATCATTGATCAGCTTTTCATGGTAATAAACATATCCATAATGGAGAGGCAGATTCTGCTTCAGCAGCAGGAGAAGCGTTTCCAGCCCATAATTATTAACGGGAATGAGTCCTAAAATCTCTCCTGCCCAAATCGTCATGCTGAAATTGTAAAGGCCGGTTTCCCCCTGGCTCTTGTAGGTTACACGCTCCATGCGCAACATTTCTTCTCTCATAGCCCACGTCCTTAACTAAGTGCTTCCTTATTGGGAATTTCTCTGTCACTGGTGATGGCCGGCAGCGTAATTTCCACATCGGTTCCGATTCCGGGCATGGAAAAGACATGCAGACCATACTCCTCACCAAACAGAAGATGGATACGATTATTTACGTTGACCAGCGCGATTCCTCCCTTTGTCTCAGATTCCTGGCTCGACATCGCCTGTGCACTCTTTTCCAGGCGTTCATTCATGTCTGCAAGGGTTTTGGCATCAATTCCAACCCCGTCATCTGAAATTCGGATCAAGAGTCTGCTTCCTGTTCTTTCCAGATGAATTTTGAGGTGCCCGGTTCCCACCTTGCATTCCGTGCCATGAATGATACTGTTCTCCAGAATCGGCTGCATGGTGAGCTTAGGCAGTCTGCAGCAATAGATTTCTTCCCGTTCCTCATTATCACATTCTATGGTCAGCTGCAGCCGCTCCCCAAACCGGTATTGCTGAATCTTAAAGTAGGTTTCACAATTCTGAAGCTCCTCCTCCACCGACACCAGGTTTTCTACCTTACTGATGGTATAGCGAAAAAAGCTTGCCAGGGCTTCTGTCATATCCGATACGCTTGTCAGTCCTGCAATCAGCACTTCACTTCTGATGCTCTCCAGTGTATTGTACAGGAAATGAGGATTGATCTAATTTTGCAATGCAAGATACTGTGCCTGTCGCTTATTTAGTTTCAAAAGTTCTGATCTGTTGTTTGGATACCGGTAATTCCCCTACTACCTGTTTGGGATCCAGATCAATTTTCAGTTCATCCAGTATCTGCTGTGACTCAGCTTCCATCTCTCCGCCTGCCAGCACAATTCCTTTTTTCTTTTCTCTTCCCAGGAAAATATTTTCAGCTACTGATAAGTGCTTACACATATTCAGTTCCTGATGGATAATTGCCACTCCTACTTCCTGTGCAAGCTTCGGAGTCAGATTTCCGTATTCTTTCCCGAAAATCTGCATCCTGCCTTCATCTCTGGTATAAACGCCGCTCAGGATCTTCATCAGCGTACTTTTCCCTGCACCGTTCTCCCCCAGGAGAGCTACCTCACCTGATTTCAGTTCAAACTTCACATGATCCAGTGCTTTTACACCCGGAAAGCTTTTACATATGCCCTCCATGGACACAATCGTCTCACTCATTCCCATATCACCGGCTTTCCTTCCCTTTCTCTACTTTCTGTTCGATGGAACAGCTTTTCTTTACTTTCTAGAGTATAACAAAGAGGGCTCTCTTTTATAAGGGGGGGTATCTTTTTTCTTAAAGGGGGTTTTTTATGCACTTTTTATAAAAAGTTGGGTTTTCACCGTTGATCTGTTGTTATTTTAACTTGCTTTTCCAAGTTTCTTCTCTTATACTATAGTTAACCTGCACGGAGAGATAGGTTCTGTCCCTGCAGCAGTTTATATATTCTGAGCTCAAGGGATTCCTGCGGTAAAGATCAACGCCTTACTGACAGAGTGCCGGTAAGGTTTCTTTTATTTTTAGAAAGAAGGATAAGTTTTTTATGGAAGAAAAGGTTGCCATCATCGGTATTTTCATTCAGGATACGAATGCCATCACAAAGGTTAACGAGCTGCTTCACGAATATGCGGACTGCATCATCGGGCGGATCGGGATTCCCTTCCGTGAAAGATCACTGAATATTATTTCTGTGATCGTCAATGCTTCTTCTGACAGGATCAGTACACTCTCAGGGAAGCTTGGACGCATCGAAGGGATCAGTGCCAAAGCCATGCAGGCCAAACTATAACCATATTTCAGGAGGAATCATGATGAAACTCACTACCAAGCAGCTGGTTCAGACGGCACTTTTACTTGCGATCTGCATTGTCAGCCAGTATTTCAAAAACATTTCCGTATATATTACGGGTCCAATCGTTAACGCTACCATCATTATTGCAGTTTTGGCAGTAGGTCTATGGAGCGGTATTTTAATCAGTATCGTTGCTCCCATTACCGCCTTCTTCTTTACAGGTTCACCCATTATGGCTGCCATCCCGCTGATGTTCCCTGTGGTTATGGCGGGAAATGTGATCCTTGCTGTTTGCGTATGGTACTTCGAGGAGAAGACTTCCTTTCAATGGAAGCTTCCTGCCGGGTTTCTTGCCGGCTCCGTCCTAAAGGCTGTTTTTATGGGGATCGTGATCGTGCTGATCATTCTTCCCATTTTCGGAGACAATGTTGCTGCCAAGCTTCCGAAGCCGGAAGCACTTCCCGCGGTGCTCGCAACAGCAAGAACCACCTTTTCCGTCACACAGCTTATTACTGCACTGATCGGAAGCGTTCTATCCTATGTGATCTGGCTTCCACTGAAAAAATATCTGAAAGCAGAACAGAATTAATTCAATGAAAAAAGCACCGGCAAGGTACAGTAAGCTGTACCTTGCCGGTGCTTTCATGACGTTTCTTTGCAGAATATAGATTGGACAGATTCTCATAAGCTCTTTGCCATAAACATAACATGCTCACAGTTCACAAACCCATTTTTCTCATAGAATTTTGGCGCCGGAGCATATTTGTTTGTGGACAGGGTAATTCCCCCTAGGCTCTTATCCTCTATGTATTTTTCCACTTCCTTCAAAAGTAATGTTCCAACTCCGCGTCCCTGCCTGCATGGTGTTACAAACATCTCCTCAATAAACACCTCGCTATTGTTCCACCATATCTTTTCATGTGCAAACAAACCACCAACAATGACAGACTCCTCCTCTGCCACATAGCCCACAAATTTACTGTGTCTGAAAAAATCCCGCAAATAGCTCTCTGCTACCTCCTTTGTCCATCTGCACATCCACAATTCATTGTTATAGACACTGCAAAGAATATCTGCACAGGGGGAAATATCAGTTTCCCTTAATTCTCTGATCCTCATAAAATACTTCTCCTTTCCGCAGCTGTCCCGGGGTGATCCCTGTTATTTCCTTAAATGTTTTTGCAAAAAAGCTGGCCCCCGAAAAGCCCGTTTCATAAGCAATCTCTGTTATCGTCTTATCAGTACTCTGCAAAAGCTCTATGCTTTTTGCTATACGGTAACGCCTTACATAATCTATAGGGGTTGCATTCAGATATTTTTGAAAAAGCTTTGTACACGCTGTCCTGCCTACTCCTCCTGCCCGGCACAATAGTTCAAGGGTGACGTTTTCTCTGTAATGCTCCTCCAGACAAGCTATCATTCTCTTGATGATTTCAAAGCCTCCGTCATATTTCGTATCCTTTAAAACATTTCCTTGCATATTGTCATATAGAAGCTTCCAAATATCATAGACAACCTTCACCATTTCAAGCTCGCAATCTTCTTTTTTCGAAAGCTCATAAAGGAGACTGAGCCCTGTAAGCACTTTTCTTTCCCATTGTACATTTTCGTGCAGCAACACATAGGGAGCAGCGGAATTTGAGACAACTGGAAATACAAATTTTTCCTCGATATGCTTTGAGGCACACAGAAGCATCGGGTGAAAGATAACACAGTACAACAGACAGTCCTCGTCACCGGCAGTAATCATATGAATCTGCCTTGCGTTTACAAAGATTCCCTCTCCTTCCTTTATTTTGACGGTCCTGCCATTTAACTGATAGAAGGTGCTCCCCCTTTTTATGTAGACAAATTCCACATCACTGTGCCGATGCACAGACATACCCGGGAGAATCGCTTTCCCGGGTATGAAATTACGCCTGCAAAAAAGTGGAAAATCCGGATTATCATAGCGAATACTCTCAGAGCCGTCCTCCTTAATATCGGGTATATCCGAATATTTGGGATAATAGTAGCTTGTTTTTTTCTCAGGCATTCATCGCCCTCCTTCAGCATACCGCTTGATGACATAATTATATCACGCCATTTCCCGACAAATATGCTTATTCTTTCATGATTTTAAAACTATTTACCGCGATCCATGCTGCGATGCATAACAATATGAATGTATAAAAAACAAGAGCAGTACCGCTATAAAGCGATACTGCTCTGTCTGTTTCCTGGTTATTTCATCTGTTCTTCTTGCTTCTTGATCATTCTACGAACCATCTCGCCGCCGATAGATCCGGCTTCCTTGGATGTTAAGTCACCGTTGTAACCTTCTTTTAAGTTAACACCAAGCTCAGAAGCAACTTCTGTTTTGAAACGATCCATAGCTGCCTTAGCTTCAGGAACTTCTACTCTATTAGATCTGCTGCTTGTCATCTTCGTTCACCTCCGTTATTATTTTTGACTGCTTGTTCAGTCTTCCTCAAGATAAGCTTCCGGTCTGCTTATCCCGAAGAAGTCTTCCTTCAAAGCAATTCCGTATCACTTATCTTGGTTATAGTATTAGCGGTGCTTACGAAAATATAATGGTAAGTTTTTCCTTACAGATCTAAAAGCTTCTTATCTTATCGCTGCCGTCATCTTCTGTATTTTCAATTGATTTGATCAATAAATAATAGCCGAAGCTGTCGTTCACCTGTACATAGACGCGATCTCCTGCCTTATGTCCCATAAGTGCCTTTCCGATAGGCGATTCCACGCTGATCAAGCCCTCCAGGGAATTGCCGCGCATGGTTGTGACAATTTTATATTTCTCAATGGAACCGTCCTCCTCGAACTGGACCTCCACAGTATTGTTCATCCCAACCTCGTCCTCCTTAGACTCGTCAGGGATTACCTCAGCTGTCTTGATCATTCTCTCCAGGAAACGGATGCGGCTCTCATTTTTATTCTTTTCCCTTTTGGCAGCATAATACTCAAAGTTTTCGCTCAGATCACCGTGGGCTCTTGCCTCCTTCACCGCCTCTAAAAGCTGCGGGCGGATGACCAGCTTTCTCTCTTCGATTTCAGCCTCCATGGCTTCGATATCTTTTTTTGTCAACTGATTATACATTTTAAATTCTTTTCCTTCTATTAACCTATCTGTCCTGCAAAGCCTGCTGCGCTTTTACAAGCTTTGAACTCAGATACTGGATGATATCCTTCCTCTTAATGATACCGATAAAGCATTTTCCGCTGTCAATGACAGGAACAAAATTCTGATTCATTGATTTGTTGATCAGATCCTCCATATTAACATCCACATCAACCGGTTCATTATCCCTGTTCCGCTTTACTTCCATAATGGAAATTTCTTCTGCATCTTTTAGCGATAAGTCCTCACAGTCCTTAATATTCCAGAGCAGATCGCCTTCTGTCAGTGTACCGATATATCTTCCATCCTCCTTCCCGATAATGGGAATTGCGGAATATCTGTGATTCTCCATTTTTTCAAGAGCCTGCCTGAGCGAATCGGTATCATATATGTATGCCACTTCACTTTTGGGCGTCAAAAAAAACAAAATATTCATTTGCATCCTTCTCTCAAGTATTTTTATAAACAATTTTCTCTGCCATATCCTTCGCCGCCTGGCTGCCTGCAAGATGCTCAAGAACCAGCAGTGCAAAAGGAAGAGAGCAGCCCATACCCCGGCCTGTGATAATGTTGCCGTCTCTCACTGCGGGCTCATAAACCACCTCTGCTCCGATAAGCTGATCCTCAAATCCCGGATAAGCAATTGCTTTCTTTCCCTTCAGAATTCCCCGATGTCCCAGAATCGAAGGCGCCGCGCAGATTGCACAGATAGTCTTTCCTTCTGCCGCAAAAGCATCTACCTGTTTCATCAGGGGCTCACATGCTTCAAGCACCTTGGTTCCTCCGCCTCCGCCGGGAAGAATAATCACATCCACTTCTGAAAAATGAATCTCATCAATCCTTAAATCCGTGAGAACCGGAATCTGGTGAGATCCCATCACAGTCCTGTCCCCCGTCACAGAAACCGTTTTTGTATCAATTCCCTGCCTGCGCAGGATATCCACTACGGTAAGGGCTTCAATTTCCTCAAAGCCTGTACCAAAAAATACACACACCTTACTCATACTGTATACCGCCTCTCTGCTGTTATTTCCATGCAATCTTATTTTAACAGTTTTACAGTAGATTTCCAAGAAAAATTGTCTTACTCACCTGCTATTGCAAACAACTTATGAAAATGCATATAATAAGGACAGATATACAACCCGAAGGGAGTTTCATTCATGGAAATCGAACGCAAATTTTTAGTGAGACAATTACCTGCTGATCTTTCCTCCTTTCAATGTCTGCGCATTGAACAGGCCTATCTTTGTACAAACCCTGTCATCCGCATCCGCAGACAGGATAACGACTACTATCTGACCTACAAGGGAAAAGGATTACTGGCAAGAGAAGAATACAATCTTCCCCTTACCCAGGAAGCCTACTTCCATTTGAAAGAAAAAGCAGATGGCATTATTATTTCAAAGAAAAGGTATCTTATCCCCATTGCTGAGCTGTGCTTTTCAGACGATTATCAGAAATCAGAAAAGATGCCCGCTCTAAAAATCGAACTGGACATCTTTGATGCTCCTCTTGCACCACTCATCATCGCTGAGGTAGAATTTCCGGACGAAGAAATGGCGAATGCTTTTCTCCCTCCTGCCTGGCTTGGCGAGGATGTCACCAATGATCCAAACTTTCACAACTCCAATCTGTCAAGGAGGAAGCTCTGACCTTCCTCCTATGCAAAATCCAGTTTCTGCGCTGTGTGTGCAGTCAAAGACAACGCTATCTTCCTTTGACCATACCGGACCACAGCTTTACTATCCTTATCCGCAGTAATTACTGCCTTTATCAAAATGCCTGCCTTCCACTCCAGGCTGATCTCAAAGCCACCCCTTGCACGGAGTCCCGATACCCTTCCGTTTTTCCATTCCTTTGGAAGAGCAGGCAGCAAAACTATTTCTCCTTCATGACTTTGCAGCAGCATCTCCGCAATTCCTGCTGTGCAGCCAAAATTCCCATCGATCTGAAACGGCGGATGGTTGTCAAACAGATTCGGAAGTGTAGAAGTTTTCACAAGCTCCTTCACATTCTTAAGTGCTTCTTCACCCTCACCCAAACGAGCCCACATATTGATGATCCATGCCCTGCTCCAGCCGGTATGCCCACCACCATGCGAAAGCCTTCGCTCTATAGTTCTCTTCGCCGCTTCTGCAAGTTCCGGTGTTTTTTCCGGTGAGATCTGCGTCCCCGGATGCAGCGCAAACAGCTGGGATATATGACGATGTCCGGGATCTGTCTCCTCATAATCCTCGTTCCATTCCATGATCTGCCCATGTTTCCCGATTCGGATCGGTGCTATTCCCTTTTGTGTTTCTACAAGTCTTTCCCTGAATTTCTCATCCTCTGACAACACATCACCCGCCTTGATGCAAGCTGTAAAAAGCTCTCTGATGATCTGATTATCCATGGATGCTCCTTTACAGATGACTCCTTTTTCACCACCGGGAAGGCAATATTCATTTTCAGGGGAAAGTGTCGGACAGGTAACAAGATACTCCCCATCCTCCACCAGAAAATCAAGGATAAACTCTGCCGCTTCCTTCATGGATGGATAGTTTGCCGCTAAAAACGTTTTATCTTCCGTAAATAAGTAGTGTTCCCATATGTGCAGACATAGCCATGCAGCACCCATAACCCAATAAGTAGAACTAAGGCATACATCCTGTGGTGCGGTATCTCCCCAGATATCCGTATTATGATGGGCCATAAACCCATTACAGCCATACATATCACGAGCTGTTTTTCTTCCGTTTTCCTTCATACGTTCAATATGAGCAATCAAAGGCAAATGGCATTCCGAAAGATTACAGGTTTCCGCAGGCCAATAGTTCATTTGCGCATTAATATTAATGGTATACTTACTTCCCCATACCGGATTCATTTCCCCGTTCCAGATTCCCTGCAGATTTGCCGGAAGAGAACCGGGACGGCTGCTTGCAATAAGGAGATACCTGCCATATTGAAAAAAAAGCTCCAAAAGCTCTTGATCACTTTCGTCCTTTTGAAATGCCTTCACACGTTCCGGCGTAGGGAGCATCGCAGCCACACATGTACGCTCTGTAAGTCTCAATTGAACACGATCATAGAGGCTCCGGTAGTCCTGCTTATGCTCCTTAAGTAATTCTTCCCATCCAAGACCGGCAGCTCTGTCAAGTCTCTGGCGCGCAGACTGCTCCGGATCTTTCTCACGAAAGGTAGTATCTGCCGCCAACAAAACAAGTGCACTGTCAGCATTCTTTACAATAATGCTGTTCCCGATTGCATAAGTACTCCCTCCGTCTGCAATCACCTTTAGTGCACAACAGAAAGAAACTGCTCCCTTTCCGCCGCACTGTCCTTCCATAACGGTTGTATCATCACCGATTGCTTCACATCGGTCCACATAGGAATTGTAGTCAGGATGCCGAAAGGTCTGTGACTGATAAGGCGCATAATCCCAGGTTGCTTCCCCTCTTGCCAACTGTGTATGAAAGGACACACTCCCCGGCCGGTCCGCACTCAGATGTACTGCGATCACCCCGGAAGGGTAACTTGCCAACATCTGTCTGGTATAGAAAACTCCGTCCCAGTTAAAGCTGACCTGTGCCACTGCGTCAGAAATACTCAGCTTCCTGACATAATCTGTTATTTTTCCCTCTCTTCCTTCAAAGAGCAGGTATAAATTCCCAAGCGGTTCATAGTGCCGCTGCTCTTCCGGTGTTCCTGAAAGTGCAAATGCACATAAATCCTGAGCTTCCCCAATCCTGCCTTCAAAAATCAGTTTGCGTATTTGAGAAAGATATTTTTTTGCAGATGGATTGTTCCTGCACATGGGACCACCATACCATACAGAATCCTCATTGAGCTGAATCAGCTCTGTGTATGGCTTCCCATAAATCATCCCTCCCAGTCTTCCATTTCCGATTGGAAGAGCTTCATTCCAGCTTTCCGCCGGCTTATCAAACCAAATCGTTGAATTACCTTGCATAGAGTTTCCTCATTTCCTGTTATTTAACTCTATTCTACACGAAAAAAGCCTGTTTTCAAAGGCTTAAATCATCTATCCTATTTACTTCGGTTTCCCGGTGGATTCCCGGATGATCAATTCTGCCGGGAAAGTAATATGCTCATGCTCTGCTTTTCCTGAAATCACATCCAGCAAAAGCGTTACCGTCTTTTTCGCCATAGCCTCCACGGGCTGACAGATGGTAGTAAGCTGAGGCGTATAAAATTTCCCGATGGGAATACCATCATATCCAGCCACAGACACATCCTCCGGTATCCGCAGGCCTGCCTCATAAAGCGCCCTGCACACTCCTACTGCCAGGAAATCCGCAATGGCAAACACAGCAGTAAACTCCGTTTCTGTAGCAAGGAATTCCCTCATGGTCTTGTAACCGTTTTCCATGGAATAAGGATCGATCTTGTCCCTGACCTCAAGAATCAGGTTCTCGTCCACATCGATTCCTCTTGCGCTCAAGGCATCCCGATAGCCCTCCAGACGAAGCTGTCCTACGGATTCTGCTGCCGTACCTTCCACGACGATCGCAATTCTTCGATGCCCAAGATCCAGAAGATAATCAACCATTTTGCGGCTTTCCACACGGTCATCTACCGCAATATTGGAATAGGTTCTGATCCTCTCATCTCCCTGCACGGTGCCAATGGTACTGAATACAAAGGGCACATTCAGCTTTTCCAACTGTTTGGGGTCATGATAATAGGTTCCCCCAAGAAAAATGATACCGCGGAGCCTTTTTTCTTTTATAAGCTCCAATGCAACCTCCAGCTCATTTTCATAAGCCTCCACGTGCTGCATGACCATGGCATATTTTTTCTTTTGAACCTCCGCCTCGATCACCTGAATGACAGCACTGAAAAACGGATTCGTAATTCCCTTGATCAGAACCGCAATGCACTTAGCGTCCACCCGCTTTAAATTTCTGGCACTGTTATTCGGCACATAACCCATCTGACGGATAACATCCATAACCATCTTTTTGGTTTCCGGATTGATGTCCGGATGATTATTGATTGCCCTCGAGACTGTGCTGACACCCACACCACATTTTTTCGCTACATCCTTAATCGTCATTTCTTCCATGAGCAGCTTCCCCTCAAATCTTATTTTACCTTCTCAGATCTCACTCTTCCGTACAGCTTGCAAAGCTTATATATTTTTTCTGCAAGCTCCTCTGTCAGCTGTCCCTTCTTCATTCTCCACTTCCAGTTATCGCCTAATGTGGACGGTGTATTGATCCTCGCCTCGCTTCCAAGCCCCAGATAGTCCTGCATGGGAATGATTGCAGTATCTGAAACACTGGAAATCGCTGCCCGTACAAACTCCCACTCCACGTTCCTGTTACTCTTAATATTCAGGTACTTTCTGGCAAAGCTTCGATCGCGCCTGCAGATACTGCCATACCAACCGACAGTCGTGTCATTATCGTGCGTACCTGTGTAGACAACCGAATTTTTCGTATAATTATGAGGCAGATAATCGCTTTCCTCCCTGGAATCAAAAGCAAACTGCAGGATTTTCATTCCCGGATAACCCGTCTTTTTAACCAGCTTAATGACTGATGGAGTCAAGAATCCAAGATCCTCCGCGATCACCGCTTTATTACCTAATTTTTCTTTCATAACCCGGAACAGATCGTATCCGGGTCCCTTCTCCCATTTACCAAACTCGGCTGTGGGGTCTCCGTAGGGAATATTATAATACTCGTCAAAACCTCTGAAATGATCGATCCTTACCACATCATAAAGCTTATAGCAATAGCCGATTCTCTGTATCCACCACGCATAGCCTGTTTCCTTATGGTAATCCCAGCGATATAAAGGGTTCCCCCAAAGCTGTCCGGTTGCGGAAAATGCGTCCGGCGGGCATCCTGCGACACCGGTAGGAATCCCGTTCTCATCCAGTTGAAAGAGTTCCGGATTTGCCCAGGTATCCGCACTGTCAAATGCCACATAGATCGGAATGTCACCAATAATCTGAATGCCATTGTCATTGGCATACTTTTTCAGCTTCGTCCACTGCTTGGAAAACAGAT
Source organism: Lachnospiraceae bacterium (assembly GCA_018384375.1). Classification (GTDB taxonomy): domain Bacteria; phylum Bacillota; class Clostridia; order Lachnospirales; family Lachnospiraceae; genus Suilimivivens. Next base: position 116,135 of record JAHAYJ010000032.1, on the reverse strand, counting down.
ATTGCTGGAACTCATAAAACAATATTTCTTCCTTCAGTTCTTCGCTGTACTTTGCTATTGCTTCCGGTTTCCGAAGGCGAATGTCCTCATCCCATTCCGACCAGCTCTTTCCCGAAAAAGAATCCTTCACTGCCATATACAGGGCATAATCCTGAAGCCAAAAGCTGTTCTCCTCGACAAAAGAACAAAATTCCTTCTCCTTCTCAATATGACTGTTATAAAAAGCAATCTTCAATATCTGAAAGCGTGATCGATAAATCTTTTCATAGTCCACATATTCTGTATTGCTTCCCCAGTCACAGCTTTCACACTGCTTGCTGGTTAAATATCCCTCCTCGATCAATTCCTCCAGATCGATATAGTAGGGATTTCCGGCAAAGGTTGAAAAGGACTGATAAGGGGAGTCCCCGTATCCGGTAGGCCCTAAAGGAAGTATCTGCCAGTAGGTCTGCCCTGCCTTCTTTAAAAAGTCTACAAATTCATATGCTTCCCTGGAAAAGGTTCCGATTCCGTATGTAGATGGGATGCTGGATATGGGTAATAATACTCCGCTTGCTCTCATTTCTGCTCTCCTAAATTTATTGGTAACGTTACCAGAATTCTATAAAAGCATACCACTTACAATCCTTCTTTGCAAGTGGTATACCGCATTTTCTTTATGAATTTGCCATATTTTTTACTTTTGCGAGCCCCTTTGAAACAGGCGGAAGCAGTAAAAGGATCACCGTAACCACCGCTTCTGCCCCAAGATAAGCTCCGTTATAAACCAGAGAATAGACCGGGGCGGACATATTGTAGTCAGAAGCATAGCTTCCAAAGAAGATCATTCCCGACAGGAAGGCAAAAAAGTATCTTCCAAGCACACCCAGAAGATATCCTCCGATCAGACCATGCTTTTTATTGGAAAGAAGTCCGGAAAGTCCAAGTGCGCCGAAAGCAAACAAATAATCTGTGAGCATCTGCGGAATGCTGATGATGTAGGGATCTACAACAAGCTGAAGCACGCCGTAGGCAACCGCTGCAGTCAAACCGGTACGCAGCCCGAACAGATAACCGATCAGACAGATGAACAGCATACTGCACAGTGTCACAGAACCACCCATCGGCATATCCACGAGCTTGATCATACTCATCACCATGGCAAGGGCCATAGCCATTGCGGAAAATACCAGCTGTTTGGTGCCGATCTTTTTCTTTCCTGCAGGGTTGCTGATCACGCAGCCAAGCAGAAGGACAAGAATCATTACCACTACCAGTACGCCATAGCCGGCTCCGGTCAGTTCAAAATAATTGCCCCATTCTTCATCCACAATTTCTGTTGCAAAAATAGACATAAAAAAACCTCCTTATTGAATCACAGGAGGGGTACATCCCATTCTCATAAATGCAAACAATTCCATTTACGAAAATCTGCTTCCCTACGCCGGCATTATCCGGTTCAGGTAGTGAGGGTCAGTGTGTGGATATCCGCAATTTCCACGCACAATCTCAGCATGTGCTCCCCTAGCGATTTATTTAACTGTACTAAAAATATACCTATTTACAAATTTTGTCAATCTGTTTTACACAAACGGATTATAAAACCGATTTCCATCTGCAAAGGTAATGATCAGAGCAACCACTGTGAAGAGAACGGAAAAAGCAATGGTAAGATAATCATTCCTTTTTAACTTTTTTTCTGCATACCAGGTTCTCTTCTTATGCTTGCCGTAGCCTCTCAGCTCCATGGCATTGCTCACTGTGTCAATTCTGTCCATACTGGAAAAAATCAGCGGGAAAATAATAGAGGCCGTATTCTTAATCCTGCTGATCAGGGATGCTTTTCCGGACATTTCAATTCCTCTTGCCTCCTGGGCATGCTTGATCTTGGTAAATTCCCCCTGTACATCGGGGATATAACGCAATGCAATGGAAATCGCATATCCCACATTGTAGCTGATGCCAACTTTATTCATGGATGCGGCAAATTCACTGGGATTGGTGGTCACAAGAAACATAAACACCGCAGGAATCACCGTAAAATATTTAATGATCACATTCAATTCATAAAAAAGCTGTTCCCCCGTCAGATCATAAGGACCGGCAATATGAAAAAGCACTGTCCTGGTTCCATAGATATGGGTTCCCTGATTCGGTGAAAAGAGAAAGATGGCAATCACATTCAGGCTCAGAAACAGCATTACCATCTTGAACACTGCTCCCACCTGCTTCCATTCCGTCTTTGATATTTTAAAAATGACCAGGCTGAAAATCACCATGACAATCAGCACTCTGGTATCATAGGTAAGCATGCTGGTCAGACACCAGAGCAGGAAAAAGATCAGTTTGCTTACTCCGCTTAAGCGGTGAATCCAGGTATCCTTTTCTTCATACGATAATATCTTAGACATCTGCCGGGTTCTCCTTTAGCATTCTGTTTTCTCTCTCATACGCAATGAATCTCTCCACAAATTCAGAGGGATCTTCAATCTGACAATTTACCGCCAGATCATACAAGGAAGTCTTCTTAAGATATGCCTTGTCCGCAATTTCTTCATTTGTCAAAACCTTTGCAGGAGTGTCGTCGGCAATCAGGTGACCGTCTGCGATCACAATTGCCCTGTCTGTATATTCCAGCATCAAATGCATATCATGCGTGATCATGATAATGGTTATCCCTAAGCTTTCATTGATTTCCTTCAGAAATTCCATAATTTCCGTATAATGCCGATAGTCCTGCCCCGCTGTCGGCTCATCCAGGATCAATATTTCCGGATTCATGACCAGAATAGATGCAATGGACACTCTCTTCTTTTGCCCAAAGCTTAATGCAGACACCGGCCAGTTTCTGAAAGGATAAAGCCCACAGATTTTCAGAGTCCGGTTCACTCTTTCTCTGATTTCCTCCTCCGGTATTCCCCGCACCCTTAATCCCAGTGCCACTTCATCAAAGATCATGGGTTTGGAAATCATCTGGTTCGGGCTCTGCATAACCAGCCCGATCCTCTCTCCCCGTTCTTTAATGGAAAGAGGTGAAATATCCTCTCCATGCAGCAGGATCCTTCCCCGCGTGGGCTTATAAAAACCACAGATCAAATTGGAAAGTGTGGACTTACCTGCACCGTTTTTCCCTACGATGCTGATCATTTCCCCTCTCCTTAAGTCAAACTGAATATGCTGCAGGATCGGTTTCCCCTCCACATAGGAAAAATACAGATCCTCCACCTTCAGGACAGACTCTGTCTCCGCCTTTCCTTTCTTTCTCTTAGCAGTTGCAAACCAGTCCCTTACAGACTGTCGGTAAGGATCAAGCTTCATGCTTTCAATATGGGAAGGCGCATCCGTAGGAAGCAGCCTGCACCCTGCATGCTTTAGTGCGGTGACATAAAGAGGCTCCCTGATTCCCTGCTCCTTCAGAATATCCGTTGTCAAAAGCTCATCAGGAGTAGTATCTGCCACAATACGTCCGTCACCTACCACAATGATACGGTCAACATCTCTGTACAGCACATCCTCAAGACGGTGCTCAATAATCAGAATCGTGGCCTTTTTTTTCTTCTGAATCTCATCAATCATGGCAATGGCTCTCTTGCCGGTAGCCGGATCCAGATTTGCCAAGGGTTCATCAAATAACAGAATATCAACATTATCCACCATGACACCTGCCATGGATACTCTCTGTTTCTGTCCGCCGGAAAGCTCCCCCGGTGCGTTGTCAAGCAGCTTCTTTACATCTACCATTTCTGCCACTTCATCAACCCTTGTAAACAATTCCTCCTGGGGAACCATATCATTTTCAAGAGCAAATGCAATATCCTCAGCAACCGTCAGACCGATAAACTGGCCATCCGTATCCTGAAGCACGGTACCTACGATTTTGGATAAGCCGAACAAACTCATATCTGCCGGATTTTTTCCCTGTACCTTCAACGTACCAGTAATATCACCGGTATAAGAAAAGGGAATCAGCCCGTTAATACAATGGGCAAGGGTTGACTTTCCGGAGCCTGAGGGGCCTACAATCAAAACTTTCTCTCCGGGCATAATCGAAAGATTTATGTCCCGGAGAGTCGGCTCTACCTGTGCTCGATATTTAAATGAAAAATCCTTAAACTCGATGATAGGTTCCATCCACAAATTCCTCTTTCCTTAGTCTTCCTTTTTAAGACTGGAGGATTTTGCTCCGATTGCAGAATATCCTGAGCAGAGCAAAGTACCTAAAATACCGATGATAATGATATTTCCTACAAATGCCCAGATGCCCTGAACAAACACCTTGTTTGCAGGCTCAGCATAAATAAGAATATCAAGAACCGGTGCAACTAAAATCCATGCAACTGCGTTGGCGATCACCTGAACCACATTGAAGGTTACGATCGTCTTTGTATTGTTGAAGCCGCCTTCCTTTACAGCAAGCTTTGCAGCCAGAAGACCGATTGCAAGACCAACTACACCATCAGGGAATACCCAGCTCCACCATACGCTGCCGTAAAACATTGCATCACCGATGGCATGTCCGAGAAGACCAACCACGCCGCCTACAAGAGGACCGAATACCGCTGCCAAAAATGCCATGATTGCCATGCGGGGCTGTAAATAAGTATTCGGAATAGGAGTAGGAATCTGAATCTCCGTCAATGCAACAAACAGTGCTGTTCCGATACCGATAGCAACAACTTCCTTGATACCAAATTTGAATTTCATGATAAATCCTCCTCATTTGTTTTTTCGTAAAGACCTTTCGCTTTACAATCCGTACTCAGTATAGCACAATCTCCCTGCCCAGTGCAAAGGAATAGATGATTTTTTCTGTCACTTCTTTTCCGGTAAGACGGGTGAGCGCCTGTGCATAGTAATCAAGCTGTACCTGATACCGCGTGATCAGCTCCTCCGGAGCCTTCACACGGTCCGTTTTATAATCCGCCACGATGATCCTGCCATCCTCCTCAAAGAAGACGTCAATGATCCCCTGAATCAGTACCTGCTCGCTTTCCGGGAACTGACCGCCCAGCCGGCTTGCGGGAAGCCCCAGTACAAAGGGCTGCTCTCTCCTTAGCCTGCCAAGCTGTGCTGCCCTGCCCATTCTTTTTGCAAGACTGCTTTTCAGAAAAGTTCTGATCTTTCTGTTATCGATGCTTTCCCGCCACTGCACGGTAAGCCTTCCTTCCTCCACAAACTGTTCAAGCTGTTCGTTCAGTTGTTTATCCACATCCGGTTCCCGGCATTCTCCAAGCTTTGCAAAATCCAGCAGCTCCATGACCTTATGGTAGGCGCTTCCTCTGTCTGTCCCGGACATTTCTTCCGTGCTGCTGATAAATGATGGAATATAAGGCACGATTTCAGGCTCTTCAAACCACTGTGCAGTAAATGCCTGCTCGGTATCGTTTCCTTTTGCTCCATCGCCCAAATTCAAATCTTCCATTGACCGGAACGATAAATCATGAATTGCCTTTTTCTTTAATTCAGACACGGTTGTCTTCACAAATAAATCTGATAAATACTGGTATGGATAAATCTTTTCAAATCGCCCTGACAACTCTGTCATAATCTGTTTGTTTTCACCGTCTTTTCCTGCTAAAAGCTTCTGTTTCCGGTCAATTTCCACCACTGCTCCCTGAACATCGGCAAGGAACAGTTCCTTCGGTCTGATTAGCGTTACCTCATCAAGGCAGGGAAAAAGAAAATCAAGATAACAGGATGCACCTGCAAGAACAGAAAATGGGATTTTCCCAGAGCGATCAAAACTCCCAAATTCCTTCTGCTTGCTCAATTCCGCCTCAAATTGATCCACATCTGCCGTCATTCCGGTTAAGATCAGTTTTTCTCTGGCTCTTGTCATTGCCACATAGAGGACTCTCATTTCTTCCCCCAGTGTGTCCAGCTTCATTTTCAGTGCCACTGCACGCTTCTTCAAGGTCTTGCTTTGAAGCCGCAATTCCTCATCCACATAGTCGACACCAATTCCCATATCCGCATCCGCTATCATTCTACCGGTGGTATCCTGCATATTAAAGCGCTTGGAAAGTCCGGCCACGAAGCAGACCGGGAATTCCAGTCCCTTACTTTTGTGAATACTCATAATGCGCACAACGTCGGCATTTTCATCCAGGATGTCCGCCTCTCCGTAATCCACCTCATATTTTTCCAGCTGTTCCATGTACCGCAGGAAATGAAAAAGACCATAATAGCTGGTATTCTCAAAGGCTGCCGCACGGGTAAGCAGCATTTCCACGTTTGCTCTCCGCTGGCTGCCGCCCGGACGTGCTGTTACATAGTCCAGGTATCCGGTTTCCGTAAGAATATCCTGAATCAGCTTATGAATAGGGGTATATGCCGTTTTCCGCCTATATCCCGAAAGCCATTTGAGGAATTCCTGCACCTTTTCCTTTTCCTCACCATCATAGTTTATCAAAAGCTCATACAGCGGAGCCTGCTTATCTTCTGCACGGATTTTAGCAATCTCCTCCTCCTCAAAGCCTCCAAAAAAAGATTTCATGGTTCCGTATAATGGAATATCCTGCAGGGGATTGTCAATCACCCGGAGCAGCTGCATCAGCACCTTGATCTCCACCGTCTGAAAATAACCGGTCCTTGACGAGACATAGGCCGGAATCCCTTCCTGCTCCAGAACCGCCTTAAATTCTTCCGCCCAGCCCGCAGTGGTTCTAAGCAAAATGACAATATCACTATATCTTACAGGGCGAAGCTTTCCGGTCTCCTTATCTGTCACCTTAAGGGAAGCATAAAGTTCCCGTATCTTATGGGCGATAGCAGCAGCCTCCTGCCCTCTTGTCGTAAGCCGGGATTCCTCATCCTTTCCGATCACGAGATATTCCGTCCTATAGGGGTCCGCAGCCGAATCTTCCGTCCCGGTCTCCGATTTGGGAAACACGGCCCCCTGGTAAAGTGCTGCCTCCTCATCATAGTCAACACCACCAAGCTCCGGCCGCATCATCCTTGAAAACACACTGTTTACACTGTCTATGACCTGGGGACGACTTCGGAAATTTCTGTGGAGATCTATCCTTTGGCGGTTAGAAGCTTCTTTGGTGTAACCGATATATTTCTCAATAAAGAGCTCCGGTCTTGCCAGCCGGAATTTATAGATGCTCTGTTTCACATCCCCGACCATAAAGCGGTTATAATTTTCATCCTCCTCACCGGAAATGCTTTTCAGCAAAAGCTCCTGCACCAGATTGCTGTCCTGATACTCGTCAATTAATATTTCCTTAAAATGTGCCCTGTATTCCCGTGCAGCCGTTGATGGCAGGACACTGCCATCCTCCTGCCTGCTTAGGAGAATATCGAGTGCAAAATGCTCCATATCATGGAAATCAATCATATTATCTCGGCGCTTTCTCTGATCCAGCAATTCCTTGTAGGCAAGCACCAGAAGGAGCAGTTCCTCCACATTTGGCGCTGCTGCCTCCATCCTCTCAACAACCTTTTCCGGTGAAAGTACAAGATATGCTTCCCGAATATCATCAAGCCGCTTTTTCAAATTCTTTCGCAACAGCTGTACCTTCTCACGAAGAAGCGGATTTACACTGTCATCCTTCTTAGAGGGAAGCCTTCCGAAACTCACAGTCGTAAACGCCTCATAGAAGCCTGCAAATGTCTCAATCTGCGTCAGTTTGCTGAGCATCTCCTTCTCTTTTTCCAGTGTTTCTCCATACATATAAGGACCATCCGGTCTTTCCGTCAATTGCAGGGCAATATCCAGATCTGCAATGGATTCTGCCACCAGTGTTCTGATATAACGGATGATATAATGACACCAATCCGTTTCCTCTAGTTCTGAAACGCTTGTTATTTTATACCCTCTCATGCATTGACTGATCCAGTCTTCCGGCCAGGGATAGCTCATGGAAAATTCATACAGCTTACTGATGTATTCCTCCAGAAGCCTGTCATTACTGCCTCCCGTGAAATACTCCACACAGGAAAGAAAGCTTTTATTCTTTTCCTGATACTGCTGTTCTAACAGCTCGGTAAGCGTATCCTGCTTAAGAAGCCGCAGTTCCCCCTCATCCGCAATCCGAAAACCGGGATCAAGCCCGATATCGTTAAAATTATTTCTGATGACGAAAAGGCAGAAGCTGTCAATCGTCGTAATCTGCGCATTGTGTAAGAGTGATACCTGTCTTTGAAGATGCACGTTGTCAGGTGTCTGGCATAAACGTGCGGAAAGTGCCTTGCCGATACGCTCTCTCATTTCAGCAGCGGCTGCATTGGTAAAAGTCACCACCAGAAGACGATCAATATCCACCGGATGCTCCTCATCCGTCACTATTTCAATAATGCGCTCTACCAGCACCGCCGTCTTACCGGAGCCCGCAGCTGCACAAACCAAAATATTCCGATTCCGCAAATCAATAACTTTTTGTTGCTCGGGTGTAAACGTTAAAGCCATGTTTCCTTCCCTTTCCCATACACGTTTTCCTTTACCGGTCTTCTTCCTGAAGCTCTTCCTTCATTCTTGCAAGCAGTTCCTCCGCCGGCAGACTCTTAAGCATACGCTCCCGATAACCGGGAACTCCCGGCTCAAAATCACAGATTCCTTTATAAACGCAATAGGTACAGGACTCTCTGCCCGCCTGCTCGCAGGGATTGATTTCCATATTTCCGTTAAGGATCTGCCTGCCAAATTGTCTGATCTTATGATTGACAAACGCAGAGACAATTTCATAATCTTCTTTTGCGATGACACTGGAATGAGCGGAAAAGCTTCCGTCCTTTTTCCGTTCAACCGGTACCACCAGCGATTTATCCGAAAAGTTCTTATCAAGCAGCGTGATCACCCGTTCATCCCGGCTGACAACACCGGTAGAGCGAAGTTCCTTCAGGAGTGCCTTATTTATCTCCTCCGCTGACAGTTCCTCCTCAGCATTGACCAGCGGATCATCCACATGATAATAGAGAAGTGCCGCAGGAACGATCTCCTTGTCCGGATATTTCTCCTTAATGACCTCCTTGGCAACATTCATATAAACCACAAGCTGAAGCTGCAATCCATAGTAAAGGGCAGCAAGATCAAATTTCCTGTTTCCCGATTTGTAGTCAATGACCTTTACATAGACATGTTCCTCATCCTCACAGGTATCGATCCGGTCGATCCTTCCCCGCAGCTTCATCCGCTCATCCTCGGACAATGCAATATTAACTGCCTGAAGATCCTCCACATGACTGAAGGACATTTCAAAGGAGGCCGGAATAAAATCTCCCTCCAGCAGCTGGGCCTTCAGCGTACGGATGGTTCTTTTCAGAATACGATACATCCGTTCAACCATATATTCATAGCGGGCGTTACTGTAAAGAACAGTCTCACCGTATTCCAGCGTACACTCCAAAAGAGCCTCCTTCAGGAGTTGATCTCCCTCCTCATCCGGGAAATCAAACCAGGTATAGTGATTCTGTGAAAGTTTTCCTGCAAAAGCTTCCAATACTTCGTGAAAAACATTACCAAGATCCACCTGCTCAAAGCCAAATTCCTCTCTCTCCTTCAGCCTCAGTCCGTATTGCAGAAAATGCGCGTAAGCACAGGAAGCGTACTTTTCCAAACGACTGACGCTGTTCTCCAGCATTTTACCATAAAGCGCCCTTGCCACTGCCTTTGCAAGCGGCTTATGCTCGTACTGCTCGAAGGCTGCCTCTGCAAGTTTTCCTGCATAATCTCCATATATCTCATCCTGCCTATAAAGCCGGTACAGGGAAATCAATTCTTCCTCTCTTATACTGCCCTCCCGCCCCTGTGCATAATCCCGCAATTCTCCGGAAAGCAGGGATAATCCATCCTTTTTTCCCACGATCTGCTGAAGAGGCTTTTCCATAACACCTGATTTTTTTATTGTCAGTTCCGGAAACAGACTCCTGATCGTTTCGATCAGGTAGGAGGGACGGATGCTCTTCCCGTCACTGCTGATCCTGGAAAAGGACAGATAAAGCCGTTCGGAAGGCTTAGTCATATTCATATAAAGATAAAGCCGCTGTATGTACATCTGCTGCCTGGGTGTAGGCGCAAGCTCATAATCCGACTGCTTCAGGAATTCTCTGTCGATATCGGAAATGATTCCTCCCTTAGAGCTACCCTTGGGAATATTCCCGTCATTCACACCTAAAAAGAACAAAACCTTCACCTGCTTTAAACGGGTTCGCTCCATATCCCCTGCCACAATTCGGTCCACACTGCCCGGAATGGTTCCAACCTCAATCTCCTGAAAGCCTGCATCCAGAATATCTGCAAACTCCTGCAGCGTCATGGGTTCTGCATCAAGCAGAGAAACGATCTGCTCCAGAAGCTCCATCACCAGCCGGTAGATCTGCGCATACTCCCTGCTCTTTTCCGGCTCCTTGTTTTCCTTAAAATACTGCTCATAGACCGCCAGCTTTTCCTGAATCTGCCCTGCCACGATAAAATCATACAGGGTGCGGACCAGTTCCCCTGCTGTCTTCTTCTTTTCCAGCAATGGAGCAAGCTGCTGCATCAGCCTTTCTCTTAACCGGTTGAGTTTTGCAAGCCTTTGAACCTCCTGCAATTCATTTTCATCCCCGCATTCCTCCTCCGGGAATGCACCGCCCTTTCGCACAAAAGCCTGCTCCCACTTCTTTCTCCCCTTGATTCCAAGCGCAAGGACGTAATTTTCCAAAAGATCGACCTCCTCCGGCTCAAAGTCAAGAAGGCCACACCGCAGATAATGGAATACTGTCTCATAGGAAAAATTACATAATACTATCTTAAGTGCACTCCGTATGTATTCAATAAAGGGATTTAACATAAGCCCTCTGGTTCGATCCATAAAAAAGGGAATATCATAAATTTTAGCTTCCCGCTCAAGGTAATCCCCATAGATTTCCAGGTCTCCCGTGACCACAGCAATGTCCCGATAGCGATACCCTTCCTCCAGCACCAGCTTTTTGATCCGGATGCAGACCTCCTTTACTTCCTGTGCAGGATTGATCGTTTCCATGATCTGAATCTCATTTTCCCGCACATTTTCCCGATAGACTGATGCCGGATAGCGAAACAGATTCTGCTCCAGATGAGCCAGCATTTTACTGTCACTAAACCGTGGAAGCGGTATATTCCTGATAAATACATCCTCTCTTCTTTCCACATTGGTCTCCCGGGCCAGACGGCACAAATCCGTCACCGTCTTTTTGCTTAAGTAAAACAGCTCCTGCTCGCCTCTTGTCTTTAAAGGATCCTCTCGAATATCAATTGTTATGGAAACGATGACCTCGTCGGTCAATCTCATCAATTCCCGGATCAGTCGGTACTGAATCGGTGTAAAACCGGTAAAACCGTCAAAGGCAATGACACTGTTTCTGATAATTTCTGATTTCCCCACTGCACCCGTGAGAAGCTCCAGTGTCTCCTCCGTTGTGATGAACCGATCTTGGATATATTCCTGAAATCCCTGGTAAATCATTTTCAGATCCTTCAGCTTGTAATACAGAGTTCCACGCCCTTTGGCGAATTCTGCCAGCTCTCCCACCTGTCCCACATCAATTCCATACTGCATGAACTCAGAAAGGGCAGACTTTACCTCGTGGATGTAGCCGATCTTATTCAGATTTTTTCCGATCACAGGCATTTTTTCCTTCAAATCCGATGCCACCCTGCGCAGCACAAGACTTTTTCCCGTATCATCCAGAACAGGCTTACTGTCATATCCGGTTTCCTCAAAAATACGATGTGCCAGTCTTCCAAAGCTGAGCACATCAATATTCATAATCCCTCCGCAGTCGCTGGCTTTCACCAGATCCACCTGTGTCTGCATGGTAAATTGATCCGGCACCAGGATCAAAAAATTTTTCTCCGGCTCACGCTTTGCCATGCTTAAGATATTCTCGTGGAGCTGTCTGCTCTTTCCGGCTCCGGAACCTCCAAAGTAAAACCGTAATCCCATAGTTACTCCTTACATCAGAATTGTATATCCTCTTTTTAAGTATCTGCATGGATAAGACTATCCATGCAGATACGGAATCATTTCCTTCACGGAGGAAAAGATCAGATGGGGGATCACATCCGATTTTTTCACATCCTCCATGCCGGCCTCTCCACTCAGTACCAGAATCCCCGTATATCCGTTATTTACCCCTGCTGCCACATCTGTATACAACCGGTCCCCCACCATGGCAGTCTCCTCCTTGGAAACACCTGCCCGGCGCGCAAGATAATCCATGATATCTCCGTTTGGTTTCCCGATGATGTGATCCGGATATCGGAATGCCGATGCATGAATGAATGCATGAATTGCCCCCGCATCAGGGATAAAGCCGGTTTCTGTGGGACAGTTAAAGTCCGGATGCGTGGAAAGATAAGGAAGTCCTTCCCTGACAAGATCGCACACCCTGCATAATTTCTCATACGTGAGTGTTGTGTCAAAGCCTACTACCACTACCTCCGGTGCCTGTTCACTGAGGCTGATTCCTTCCTCCTCAAACTCCTCCTTCAGCAGTTCATTTCCCAAAAGATACACTTTTTTCCCGCTGAAATTTCGCTTTAGATAGTCGATGGTCGCCTGCCCGGATGTCACGATCTTATCAAGATCGATGGAAAGCCCCATCCTTCCCAGCTTTTCCACATATGCCTGGGGATTTTTGGAGGAATTATTAGTCAGAAACACATATTTCTTTCCGGCTTCCTCCACCGCATTCAAAAAATCCCTTGCTCCCTCGATCCATCTCTCACCAAGATAGACCGTTCCATCCATATCAAGGGCAAAACACGCAATCTTCTCCAAAATTTTTTCTTTGTCCGTATTGATCTTTGGTATCATTTGTTTTCTCCCCTAAATTTCTCTGGTAGCTTCCCTAAGCCATGCAAGCTCCTCACCTGTGAAGTAAGGTGCCAGCTTTTCGTAAACCTGTCTGTGATATTCGTTCAGCCTCTGCCTGTCCCGCTTTTCCAACAGGGAAATCTCCACACTGTCAAGATCGATGGGCACACAGGTCAGATCCTCAAAGTACATAAATTGTCCGTATGCATTCTGCTCCCCCTTTCGGCAAAGCAGTTCATTTTCGATTCTGATTCCATGACTTCCCTCTATATAGATTCCCGGCTCATCCGTGGTCACCATTCCTTCCTCCAGCACTGCATTATCCTGGTAATCAGGCATCAGCTTCCACCGGAAGCTATTCGGTCCCTCATGAACGTTCATAAGATAGCCTACCCCATGACCGGTTCCGTGTTTATAGTCAAGTCCCTGCTCCCAGAGTACCTCTCTTGCCTTGATATCCAGATTGATTCCCCGGCATCCGTGAAGAAACACACAGCTCTTCAGGTTCAGCATGGCGCGAAGCACCAGTGTATAGTGACGCTTTTCCTCCTCGCTCACCGGACCTAATGCAATGGTTCTTGTCACATCTGTAGAGCCCTCCAGATAGTGTCCGCCACTGTCCACCATAACAAGCCCCTCTTCCTTAAGCTCGGCACAGTCCTCCGGCAAAGCGCTGTAATGGATGATTGCCCCGTTGCTGCCATAGGCGCAGATGGTTTCAAAGCTGGGTTCCAGAAAATGCTCCTGCTGTCTTCTGAATATTTCCAGCTGCTTTGCTGCACTGACCTCAGTTATCGGAAGCTTCCCGATATTGGTCTTTAACCAGTATAAAAATCTTGTAACCGCAATTCCATCCTTCAGATGGGCTGTCCGCAGGTTCTCTATCTCAACCGGATTTTTCACTGCCTTCATGAGCGTCGTGGGATTAGGCCGGTCAATCACCGTCACATCTTCTGAAAGCTCCTTCATCAGGCGACAGCTCACTCTTCCCTCACACAGGAGTACTCTCTTCCCGTGAATCTTGGAAAGATAGGGATAAAAGTCATCATAAGGGCAAAGCTCCACACCGTCCTCATAAAGCCTGCAGCTGTCCTCAGCTTTGAAAATTCCTTCTCCTGTAAAAAGGAGTACCTGTTCCATCGTTATTACCGCATAGGCAAGAACCACAGGGCAATACTCTACATCGCTGCCCCGCAGATTGAGAAGCCAGGCAATATCATCAAGGGAGGTAAGCAGATGGATGTCCGCTCCCTCTGCTTCCATTTTCTCCCGCACCCGCTTAAGTTTTTCTTCTGTACCAAGGCCGCTGTAGCATTCCTGAAGCAAAAAAGCGGGATGATGAATCAACGGCGGGCGATCCGTCCAGATTTCTTCTGCAAGATCAAGCTTCCAGCACAAACGTCCCCTTTTCTTTTTCAGAATTTCCTCGAAGCTTCCGGCCTCGTCTGCCTTAACCACTCTGCCGTCAAATCCGAGACACTGTCCCTTAAGAAGGTGTGTTTCCAGATACTCCTTAAGCGTCGGCACCCCCGGCTCTCCCATCTTCATCAGCAGAATGCCGGAGCCTGCGAGCTCCTTCCCCGCCTGAATAAAGTATCTGCCATCCGTAAAAAGAGCGGCCTCACCCTCCGTCACCACCAGCGTACCGGCAGAGCCTGTAAAGCCGCTGAAATATTTTCTCACCATAAAAAAGCTGCTGACATATTCACTGTCATGATAGTCCGATGTCGGAATCAGATAGCAGTCTATTCCGGCTTCTTTCATGCTTTTACGCAATTGCTCCAGTCTTTCCCGTATCATATTGTAACCTCTTTATTTCCCTGCCCCGCCTTTTGCAGTGCAGGAACATTCTTTCTTAAGTATATCGCATTATACCGCATCTGTTCCACTACTTTTTCATCTTGGGATTGAAGAAAAGACTTGCCAGATAGCCAAAAATCAAAGCCGCTGAGGTTCCCACCGCTCCTGCCTTAAAACCGCCGGTAAAAAGCCCCATGAACCCCTCCTGATCCACGGCTTCCTTTACCCCCTTCATCAATACATTGCCAAAGCCAAGAAGCGGTACGGAAGCTCCCGCCCCTGCAAAATCCACAAAGGGCTGATACCAGTTAAAAGCGCTGATCAGGGATCCAAGACATACCAGAAGCACCATGATCCTTCCCGGCATCATTTTCGTCTTTTCCATTAAAATCTGAACCAGTGCACAAATCAGTCCACCCACCCAGAATGCATTAAAATAATTCATGACAACCTCCTTTACGGCATTTATGCCGGATTGTTTTCATGGATTATTATGTACACAGATTTCACTTTTCATTCCCAGAGTGTAATGAATCGGAATTGATCATAAATTCTTTCTTTTTCTCCGACACATCCTCGATCTTTCCTGCAAATCGCCTTCCGAAAGGAGTCTTTTTGTAGCTTTGAATGATCTGATAATCCTCCCACATGTGCATGGGAAAGATATGATCCGCCTCTGTTTTTTCAAGAAAATAATCTAGTCCCAAATGATAACCGTCAGAAAGCCTCGGATCAAGAGGCACAAAGGCAAGATGAAAATGCCGTCCTGCAATCCGGTCAATTTCTGCATGGTAATCCTGTTCCATCCGGTCATTCCAGCTTTTTGTCTCCTCTTTCCAGTACCAGTGGTTCAGATCTCCCGCATGATAAATGGATATTCCCTCCACCTGCACCAAAAAGGCAACACCTGTATCTGTAGAACGCAGTGCCTCCACCCGGAGCTTTTCCGGAAGTTCGAAGCACTCTCCCGGATGCATCCGCACTGTTCTTTCAAGCAGTTCCGGATTTAAACCCTTTTTGGCAAGATAGGCTTCGTTCAATTTAATATCATTCCCAAAAAAATAACTGGCATTTGGGGAATGCGTTTCTCCCCATTTAAGTACCGGCAGTTGAAAATGATCCTGATGCTTATGGCTTGCAAAAATGATCAGCTGCTTTCCCGCGGGCACTGCCGGAAGTTCTCCGCGATAATAGTCAAATACCAGCAGATGCCGGTCAAGCTCTACAGCAAAACCGCTGTGATAAAGATAAGTTACCCGAATCATATTTTCTCATTCCTTCTGTTTTTCTCCCACTGGAAGCTGCACCAGAATCACTGCTCCGAAAACCAATGCACAGCCAAGCAGTTCTCTCCCGCTCAGTGCCTGTCCTAAGATCACCCAGCCGGCCAGCATGGAGACAACAGATTCCAGCGACAAGATCAGAGATGCCACCGTAGGATCGGAATCCTTCTGCCCAACCACCTGCAAGGTGTATGCCACGCCGCTTGACATGATTCCCGCATAGGCGAGAGGAATGATGCCGTCAATAAAGTTGGAAATCTGAGGCTTCTCCAAAATGAGTGCAAGGATGCTGCAAATGATCCCTGCTGTCAAAAATTGCAGACAGGAAAGCTCCACACAATCTGCCTTGGGAGCAAAATAATCAATTACCAGTATATGTACCGCAAAAAGGATCGCACAGATAAACACATAGGTATCGCCCTTGCTCAAGGAAAATTTTTCACTCATGCAAAGAAGATACATGCCAAATGCCGCGATCACCGCCCCAATCCAGACCCTCCCGGGCACCTTTTTTTTCAGAAAAATTCCCAAAATAGGAACAATGATAATATACAGGGTCGTGATAAATCCTGCTTTACCTACCGTTGTATACATAATTCCGATCTGTTGACAAAGTGCAGCAGCGCAGAGTGCCAAACCGCAGCAGCAGCCTCCCAGTAGTGTGATTTTAAGCCCTGCCCTCTCCACATGCTTTTCCCGGTCCTTCTTCCTGCGAACAAGCACCAGCGGAAGCAGAACCGCACTTCCCATCAGAAACCTTGCCCCGTTAAAAGAAAAGGGGCCCATATAATCCATTCCAACGCTCTGTGCTACAAAGGCAACTCCCCAGATGGATGCCGCCAAAAATAACAAAAAGCTGCTTTTCAAAGATACTTTTTTCATTTGTCTCCTCATTTCCTTATTGTATTCTTCCGGCAATCTCCTCCACTACCTGTCTGATACCTTTCCCCTTACAATCAATTGTGATATCCGCATATTTCTCATACAAAGGGATCCTTTCCTCGTAAAGGTCAAGCAGGGTGTATCCCCTTTTCAGAACAACCCCTCTCTCATGCAGATCTCCCAACCGCTCCTTAAGTTCTTCATAAGGGAGCTGCAAATACACGATCTGCCCAATATTGCTAAAATGGGCCATCGCCTCCTTACCGTAAACCGCACTGCCTCCTGTGGCAATCACCGTATTCTGCGCCGTAAGAGAAGCATTGATTTCATTTTCAAGCATAAGAAAACCTGCTTCCCCTTTCTCCTCTATGAGCTGGTAAAGCAGTTTTCCGCATGTTTCCTGAATGACCAGGTCACTGTCAAGAAACTGATATCCCAGCTTCTTGGCAAGCACAACTCCCACCGTGCTTTTCCCCGATCCCGGCATCCCAATCAAAATTACATTTTTCATTTTACTACCGCAATCACTTCCACTTCGCAAAGCACATCCTTGGGAAGCTGTTTCACCGCTACGCAGCTTCTTGCCGGCTTTCCGGTAAAATATTTTTCATAAATACTGTTAAAAGCTGCAAAATCAGACATTTCTGCCAGAAAGCAGGTTGTCTTCACAACGCTTTCATAGTCAGCGCCCGCTTCCTTTAAAATCTCGCCCACATTCTTCATTACCTGCTCCGCCTGGACCGTGATATCTCCCTCGGCAATCGCTCCGGTTTCGGGAATGATCGGAATCTGTCCTGATGCAAACAGAAATCCGTTTGCAAGGATTCCCTGAGAATAGGGTCCGATTGCTGCAGGTGCTTTTGTTGTTGATACTTTGGTTAACATAACTTATCCTCCATTTCTATATTGTCACCTCTTTATTCGTCGAACTCTGCCGTCACATAAAATCCCCGTTCGTTTTCAATGATATCCACTACCTTTCCCTTTCGGGCCAGCATCCTTTCTCGGAACGGGTAATTCCCTGACATGGCCAGAGAAGGATCGATCGTATAATAATAGTTGCTGGGAAGCACGCCCTCCGTCACTGTGATCTCATCTCCAACCTGTAAAAGACCCGGACGTTCCATTTTAAACTCCATTTTTCTCATGTGCATTCCTCCGTTCCTACTATTGTAATCGTCTCTTTCTTATTTTTCAAGCTCTGTTGCATCTGATTTCTCTGCTCCCGGTTTCTTTCCCGGACGTTCTGTCACAAAAAGCATGATGAGCATACCCGCTATTCCGGAGCCCGTTGCAACCCAAAGCATGCTGTTTACCCCGCTGTGATCGATCAGAGCACCTCCAAGCAATGCCCCAATCACACAGGCAAGGGTATAGGTCATCGTCATATAAGCCTGTCCCTTGATCGCATCCCGCGCATCCATGATAGAATTCACATAATAAACGGATGATACCGTCATCAATCCCCAGCCAAGCATCTGAAACACCTGCACACCATAGTAAACAGGGACATTGGGTGCCAGAAGAGAGCCGAGTGCTTTCAGCATAAAGAAGATCCCCGAAATCCGAAACCAGATATCACACCTCACCTTTTTCAACATATAGCTGAACAGAAACAGTGTAGGCATTTCCACAAAAGCAGCAATCGCAATGGCAATCCCCATCTCCCGGCTTCCGCCGCCCTTGCTTTCTACAATCTGGAAATTAAAACTGTTAATCAGCGCATGGCTGATATAGACCAACGTGCATCCGACCAGTACCACACCAAATCTCTTATAGTTTTTAAAAAAAGCAATCGGGCTGCTTCCGCTTTCTACCGCTTTCTCTGTGGATTCCTTTATCTGTTTCCGAAAA
Organism: Lachnospiraceae bacterium; assembly: GCA_018384375.1. Taxonomy (GTDB): domain Bacteria; phylum Bacillota; class Clostridia; order Lachnospirales; family Lachnospiraceae; genus Suilimivivens. The sequence goes on along the minus strand of JAHAYJ010000032.1, from coordinate 97,555 downwards.
GGGAACAGGCAGACGCTGATAAACAGCGCTCCGGAGAGCACCATGATAGAAGCCGGCAGAGCGATTGCTCCGGCTCCCGAAATGATACCGCCTAATGTATACGCCACAATCGCATATCCAACGGATCCCATTCCTCTTGCAACACCAAAATTCAATCGTTTCCCTTGATTAATACTCTCCATACCAAGGGAATTCACAAATGGGGTGAGGAGCTGCAGGATCGTCAGGCAGCAACCGTAAAACAAACCGGTTAACAATATAGAGCCTTGATAGGTCAACAAAAGCAGCCCTCCAAGTGCCACCTGGACTCCCATCAGCAGAGAAATAATTCTTTTTAGAGAAAGACTTTTCGGCTGATCAGCATAGCCTGCCAGAGCAGGCTGTAAGATTGCCGAAAGGACGCCTACTGCGGCAATCATAATACCGATCCGGGTATTGGAAAAGCCGCAATCCAGTAAATATACACTGGCAAAGCCTGAAATGCTTCCATAGACCATCCAATAAAAGCCCTGTATCAATGCATAACGCACTGTCAAATTTTTTCCCGAAGTGTTCATCGTATTCCCCTTTCTCCCTGCATGTTACATTCCGGAAAGAAATATTTCTTTCGAAAAATACAGAAGACTTCCAAGCAGCTTTCCCAATGCTGCGGCCGTAATTGAAATTCCAAGCCCATGTCGGAAGCCGATTCTTCTGGCAAAAATAGGAATGGAGTTGAGCATCTCAGCAATGGCAAAAGCAAGGCTCCCCACAAACATCCCTGCAAAAAAACCCATTATACTCAACGAAAGCATTCCAATAACAGTATAGATCTCATCAGTTCCTGCTCCGAATATCTGATTTTTGCAGACAAACTCACCAATTTTAAGGCTTTCCGCATAAACGCTGAAGGCCCCTCCGATCAGCGTGCCAAGCACCACTGCTTCCTCCAGCGTAAAAATTTTCCGTGCTACGTGCATCTTTCCCGCAAACCGGGGAATCAATCCCACAGAAGCCAGAACCGTAAATACGCCTGCCGACGAAAGCAATCCGAAGGAGAGTCCCCATACACCCAGAAAAAGCTGTCTAAGAAACATCAATACTCTTTCCCTCCCTGTCTGCCGTCTCAATCAATGCCTTGTTCACGTCCGTCTCATAAGTACGCATTTCCACCTCGATCGGTGTGGGATCCTTGGTAAGCCTTCTTCCTCCCACATGATTAAAAAACAGAATGATTCCAACTGCCAGACCAACAGAGTAGGAAACCTCTAAAATACTGTAACCGTCAGAAGGATAGCCCATAACGATCTCATAGATTTTGGAAAATATTTTATTGATGCTGATATCATTGTGGAATGCCATGATGGTAAAGCCGGTTCCGAAAAAGCTGATTGCTGCCACAAAGGCAGTTTTGAGCCACTGTATCAGTCCTTTATGCTTGTCCACATTGACCAGTTCAATCACCGTGGCATTTTCTCCCACACTCTGCACAGAGGTTCCCGGACATTCCTTTTCGATCAATTCTATCACCTTCAGGATGCTGACCACCTGGCGCTTTTGCTCCTTTTCATGGAACTGATGAATCCGCAGGGATTTTGCTCTGGCGCAGATATTCTTATCCAGGCAGTAAACGGAGGCGATGTCCTTCACACGCACCTGTGCCTCCATCACCTCCGCATTCTGCTCTGCCTTTAAGTATAAAACAGTATTCGCCATCATACCCTCCTGTTTCTCTTTTTCAGGATAGTATGACCTGTTTTTTCTTTTTTATTCTATTTCAGGAAAAACTGCATGATCACCGGATCATGATCCGAAAACTCATATCCCCAGTCCATATTCTGATAGTAATTGACTGTCACATTATCCGAGATAATAAATCCGTCCAGCGTAACCGTATACGTAGATTCTGGATCATACGCTTCATCGGCGCTTCTACAGCTGTTATGTGCCACATCCTCCGGATCCCTGATTTCATCGATCGCCAGCGTAAAGCCCTCCGGAAGGCTTTCCCTTGGGAACGGATATGCCCATTCCGGTGCATTTTCCTGCACTTCCTGCCTGAGATCATGATTGAAATCTCCTCCGCAGATCACATAATTTCCCTTCTGATAATCCGCTGTCATATCCTGATACAGCATAGAAAGCTGTCCTTCTCTGATTTCATCACTGCTGCCATAGGCTGACATATGAATATTATAAATGCATAGCTGCTTTCCGTCCTCTGCGGGAATTCGGGAAACCGAATAGCATCTGTCAAGATCTAACAGCTTGCTGAAAGACTTTGAAATCGGCAGACTTCTTCGCATTGCATGCACAATCTGTCCCCTTGAATAGGTTACGATTCCGCTCTTATTTGCTCCATGAGGCTGCCAGGGCGGAAAAAACAGGAAAGGCGAATCATAGTTCTGCGCGAAGTCATAGTAATAGCCCTTCATGAACTGATTCAGCAGTTCCAGTTCATCCACATGGTAGGATCTGGTTCCGTCTCTGTCTACCTCCTGCAAAAGCACAAAATCAGGGTTGACATCATTGATGATCTCTCCCATTCCGGAAACCGCAGCCAAAACACTCTCCTCGTCCTTTGCCCGGGAGGATTTCCCGCCGTCCATAAAAAAGCTGAAATCCTTCCGATAGGCGCCAAAGCCAATATTGTAGGTCATAATCATATAGGCTCTTCCTGTCGTCACGCTGAAATCATCATCGAAATAAGTATTGGCTCCATTTCTGCTCACTTCCAGGGTAAGATTGTCCGGAAGCCTGTAATAGGTTTTGAACACATACCCCACATAGATCCCCAGCACCGCTACCAAAAGGAAAAGCAGCAAAATTATTCTTTTTATCCTTCTTTTCATGAATCGTACCCCTTGTTGTCCGTCATTTCTTACTCTAGTATACCAGAAAAAACGGAAAAAGAATGCTCTATTTCATGAATTCCAGGACATAATTTACAGAAGGCGTCATCTGCAGTCTGATCCCATTGTCAACCACTGCGATCTTCTCTCCTGTAATCAGGTTCTTTACCGCAGAATAACCGTCCTTCAGCTTCAGGCTCACGCTCTCGGAATATGGCATATCAGAGCGCACGATCACTTTATCATTATCATATACAAACAGCTGCACACCGGCAGGCCCCTCAACCACTACAGGAATCTTTCCGAAGCAAAGGCCTCTGATCACCCCAAGCACCTGGGAAGGATAGTTGTAAAGATCACCCATATCATCCGGGATCGTGATCACGCTGATGTGTCCCGTTCCATAGGCACAGCGAAGAACAATGGGGAAGTTGTTGTCCGTTCCATAAGCGGCTGCCAACTCCCACACATCATTGGTGCAATAATCAAGCTGTGGGATCAGAACAGGCTTTTGACCGGTATACTTTCCGCTGACCGTAAGTCCGTTATCCTTAGTGTCCGCATATTCACTGACAATTGCCTTTCTGGCAGAATAGGAAATATTGACAAATTCCTTCCGGAAAGCATCTCCCATCCTTCTTACAAAGCCGCTGGTAACGATCACCTCAGCGCCCTCTTCTATCATACTCTTTTTCATCTTATCAATAATCTGTTCATCATCCGCTGCGCCCTCTGCCAGGAATATAATCTTTTCCGCGGAAGGATAATCAATGCAGGGCTCAAAAGGAACACCACACATTCCCAGATAATTGTGTAGATTATCCTCTCCTCTGGCATTGGCAGGTCGGTATGCTGCCACACCTACAGGATCTCCCAACTGTCCCAGAAAGCCATCAAGTTCTTCAAACATGGCTCCCAATGCTGCAGGGAATGCCTGATATGCCGGATCATCGATCAGGGATCCGAGGCAGAACAACGTCACTTCCTTTGCCTTGGCAAATAAAGTCAGATATCCCTGCTCCAGATAGGAGGTCAGGTTGTAGGTACACTCATACGGATCAAACCAGCCCCCCAGATTTCTCCCCGGTGCTGCGCTTTCCAGATAACGCATCACAAAGTAGCTCAGGTATTTGGGCAGATGTTGCTGTGCGTAAGCCGGATTTCTGGTTTCTGTCCCCGTATAGATAGAATCAACAATAGCAGGCTCCATTTTCAGATCATAGCCTGTTTCATTAAATGCCTCATACCACTGAGGAAATTTCACAATGACATTTATGTCAGGATTAATCTCCTTGGCCGTCTTCATGACAATTTCCTCTGTGAGCCATTTCTTCTGATCCAGACGGAACTGGGACCAGGAACGGTCACCCTTTTTCTCAATACAGTCCTTGCAGCGACAGTTCAAAAAATAAAAATCATCAAAAATGAATTCATCGAAAACCTGGGCATTGATCTCCACTGCCCGCTTTAAAATGTCCTGTCCCTCCTGCCTTGAGTAACACAGGGATACAAAGCCTTCATTGTCTCCTGCGCCGCAGGTGGTAAGTCCTCCGGATGTAGCAATTCCCTTCTTTTCAAAAAACGCTTTTACTTTAAGAAGCTGCTCCTTGCTGCACCATTTTAATCCTCTGTAGCATTCCAGATATGCACGTCCGATTTTCACATTGCCGTAAAGTCGTTTGAATCGCCTGTCAAAATCGTCAAAATCTGTAATACTGTTAATGTTTTCAACAGGACAGTAAACACTCACATTAAAATTTTGATAACTTTTTATTTTTTCTCTTTCCGCTAATCCCTTATTTCTCATTTTTTCCATAAATGATAACCCTCCTGATGCTTTTTCATCGCCTGAAAGTGTATCCTGAAGGCTACACCCTTCAGTTACACCCAAAGGATATCATTTTTGATTTTTCTATTCTATGACGCTTCCGCCTGAATATTGTAAAAATCTCTCATTATTTACAACTCACCAGTTCTACTCCGTGGGCAATTCCCGGTATACTCTGACCCTCATTGAAGCTCGTCTTGCTCAGCAGAGCCCCCGTGGGGACAAACAAAACTCTCTTCCACTTTCCCTCCTCAAGCTGCTTTAGGATATACGCAGAAAGCACCACAGCACAGCAGCCGCAGCCGCTTCCCCCCGCATGGGCATCCTGACTGCGATCATAGATTTCCATGCCACAGTCCATGTGCACCTTGGAAATATCCATCCCCTTTTCCCGCATCATGTCCCAAAGTGCCTTCTGACCCACACTTCCCAGATCGCCGGTAATGATCCTGTCATAATCGGAAGGGCTTCTTCCAAAATCCGTCAGATGCTGATAAATGGTATCACAGGCGGCAGGAGCCATGCAGGCGCCCATATTCATGGAATCCTTCAGTCCGAAATCTACAATTTTACCAATCGTGAGTCCATCAATCATTGCCCGGTCATTTTCACTCTTCACGCTACTCAGGATAAAGGCGCCGCTTCCCGTCACCGTCCATGATGCGGAAAGGGGACGTTGATTTCCATATCCCAGCGGATACCGGAATTCCTTCTCTGCACTGGCAAAATGACTGGAGGTCACGCAGGCGGCATGCTCCGCCATTCCCCCCGCTATCATGACCGTGGCCATGGAAATCGCCAGTCCGCAGGTAGAGCATGCGCCATACATCCCTACAAGCGGAATCTGAAAGGATCCAAGTCCAAAAGTACTCGCAATAGATTGACCAAGCAAGTCACCAGCAAGTAAATACCTGATTTCTTCCTTGGAAATTCCTGATTTCCCGATTGCCAGCGCAAGGGCCTCCTTCTGAAGCGTGCTTTCTGCTTCCTCCCAGGTCTCGCAGCCAAACCGATCATCCTTTCCCACTACATCGAACTGATCGCCAAAAGGCCCCTGACCTTCCTTAGTTCCCGCTATCGATGCGCTGGCTCTTATATAAACAGGAACCGGTATCTTAATGCTCCTTTGTCCCTGTGAAAAAATTGCTCCAACTGCTTCTTCCATAAAAAAACCTCCAGATGATTTACTTTTGGTTAGTCTTTCTCATCCGGAGATTTTTATTCCTCTATTTCCAAATCCTATGCGCCATGCGTCAGCAGGAACTGCTTCCACAGATCGTTATACTTTCCAAGCAGGTGAATCTGGTCGAAGGTATAATCGGCATTCAGATTTCCCTCTTCATCACAGACCACCTCGTTGATATCAATATAAAAAATCTGTTGATTATCTGCCAGCGTAGCAATGGCATTATTTCTGGCATTGATGTTACTATTGTTAAAAATGGCATCGGAGCTGTTCTTTTTTCCTGTCACTCTCATGATTCCCTGAATAAAGATTTTCGCATCGGGCTCCAGCTCATGAAGGGTGTCAATAACCTCCGTATACTTCGCCATAAAGTCTTCTGTAGTACCACGCCCCAATTCGTTGATGCCCACCATGATATAGATCTTTCCGTAATCCTTATTTTGAAGTGCATCCTCGATGGTTCCTTTTCCCTTAAAATTCTCCTCCATCACCTTATAAATAGTAAGGGAAGTTTCACAGTAAAAATCAGCATGTTCGGCAATATCCGTGTAATCCCGAAGCCCCACTGTTCTGGAATCCCCGATGAACAGTGCATCATCAAAATAGCCCTCCTCCACTGTCGTGAATTCATATTCCGCTGCCCGGATCACCCCTGCATCTCCGTAAATATCCGCAGACACATGATTGATATATTCCTCATACGTACTCTCACGAAGCGGCTCTAACCGCGGGAGAGGCGTTTGTTCTACTTCCGGCGAAGGCGTCGGAGAAGGAATCGGAGTGGATGTTGCCTTTGGGGAAGGTGACGGTGTTCCCCCTGCCAGCTGTACCTCCTCATTTTCCGGCGCAGGTGCCTCTTCCTGTACCTTCACATTGTCGCTACCCGCCTCCACGCTTTCCCTCTCAAGCAGCTGCCAGGGATAAATGTCGTCATTCATTGCCGTAAACATGACCGACAAGATCGGTGCCTTCATAGGATCATAATCCTGTCCGGAATAAATTCCGCCTCTCCCCCAAATTGCAATTATGGAAAAAAGCAATCCGGTACCCAGAAGCAAAAAGAATAGCGGACACTTTTTGATATATTTCATAAGATTCCCACCTGTCTGTTAAAAATTCAGATACATAAAAGGATTTCCCGCGCTGCTTGCCGCGAAATAGACAGAGCACCAGAAAACCACCAGCAAAAAGAGTAACACAAGCGGATTCTTCCTATGTTTTTCAAAGAAACGAAAAACTGCCGGAATGCAAAGTGCAATTCCTACAAGGAAAAACACTCCATAATTCTGTGCATATCGGATAAAATCCTGCCGGTTAACCGCAATCCCTGCACCTCCCAAAAAGGGGAAAAGCCTTCCAAAATAAACACCCAGCTGTCCTAAATCTGTTATAGCAAAGACAACCCATGTCAGTGGAATGACTGCAAGTACATAAAGATGTCCAAGCACCGGGATCTTATTGATGTATTTACCATAAAACAGCTTTTCCAGAATGATCAGAATCCCCAGCACGATCCCCCAGATCAGATAGTTAAAGCCGTTTCCGTGCCAGATTCCCGTAAGGAGCCACACCAGCGCAAGGTTAAATACAAGCCTTTTTTTGTCACAGCGGCTTCCGCCGAGAGGAATATATACATAATCACGGAACCAGCTTCCCAGGCTCATGTGCCATCTTCTGTAAAACTCCCCGATGCTTTTCGAAGCATAGGGATGATCAAAGTTCTCAATAAAATTGTAACCCAGCATTGTAAGCAGTCCCGAAGACATCAGTGAATATCCCCAGAAGTCGAAATAAAGCTGCATCGAATATCCTGCCGCTCCCATCCAGGCCAGAGGTGTTGAGATACTCTGAAATCCGATCATCTGCAAATCATTCCAGAGAATGGCAAGGCGGTCTGCCAACAGCACCTTCATCCCCAGTCCCAGTACGAAATATTGAAGCCCTTCCTCAAACTGTTCAAGGCTGCAGGTTCTGTCAAGATCAAATTCCCCCTCATTGTAACGCATGATCGGGCCGGACACCACTTGCGGGAACATCATAAAATACAGCATCACATGCCGAAATTCAGGCTTAACTGAAATTTCCTTTCTATAGACATCCACCTGAAAAGAAATCATCTTAAAAATATAAAAACTGATTCCAAGAGGTAACAGAGAATTGTCTACAAAGGTTCCAAGAAGCTTAAACATAACAAGAAGCAGCACATCCAGCGCAACTGCACTGATCATATATTTCTTTCTTGCCTGTTTCTGCCATTCATGGAGGGAAAAGCCTTCCCCCACCTTCCATTCCTGCACCGCCAGCAGATAATTAAGAGCCGTAGCTGCTATAAGGAGCAGAATAAATACAGGCTCTCCGATTGTATAAAAAACAATGCTGCCTAAAAGAAGAACAAGTTCTCTGTACTTAGACGGCAAAACAAAATACGCTGCTAAAAATATCGGTAAAAAGCGAAATAAGAATTCCAAACTGGAAAAACTGATCATATGATTCCCCTGCACTCATGAAGTAATTCAACTGTAAAAACCATTGTATCACTGCTTACTGAAATCTACAAGAAGTGCCACGAAAACACTTTATTAATTTTCTGTATACTTTTCATGGAAAACAGGCAGACTATAGAAAAAGTGATCAGTGCAAACGCACGGAAAGGAAGTTATGAACGAACCTAAGAGTGAGGAACAGCTTAATCTTGAAAAGGACTATGAAGAATATGTCAAGCAGATCACCCCTACCCATAATTTGTTTCTGCAGATGCTCCGTGCCTTCATCACCGGCGGAATAATCTGTGTGATCGGGCAGTGTCTTCTTACCTTTGCCTCAGACTATCTGGGTATGGATAAGGAAATGTCCGGAAGCTTCTGCTCCCTGATTCTTGTCTTTTTAAGTGTACTTCTTACCGGCTTTAATATTTATCCCTCAATTGTAAAATTCGGTGGTGCAGGCGCACTGGTTCCCATCACCGGATTTGCCAACTCCGTGGCTGCTCCTGCCGTTGAATTTAAAAAAGAAGGGCAGGTCTTCGGCGTCGGCTGTAAGATTTTTACCATTGCCGGCCCAGTCATCCTTTACGGCATTTTCACCAGCTGGGTACTTGGACTCATTTATTGGATATTGAAGGTAATGGGAATCGTCTGATATCCGGTCATCCTCTTCTATGGAAACAGGGCCTCCCGGCACCGAAAAAGGGCATTTGAGAATGTTGCTCTCAAATGCCCTTTCAGCTATTTATTCATCTTATAAACCGGATCTGCCGGATATCCGCCCTTCATCTTCTGCATTCCACGCTGAATGGCATCCTTTGATTCCTTCCAGTCCGCATCCTTGTTGCGATAATCAAACTTTTCAACCAGCCAGCTCACATCCTCCTGAAGACGCTCCATATTCCCTTCCATCAGTTCAAACATAGCAGGATAAAATTCCTTCTTTTCCTTATCATTAAGTCGGGTCTCGGCATACTCGCATAAATCTCCGAAATGATGGAGACAGAAGCCCTTTCCTGAAAGGATCCTCTTTTTAAAATCCTCATCCTTTTTATACATATAAAAGAAGGTATCCATATATCTTTCATAGGTATCTGCAAACCGATTGCAAATATAGCAGGAATTCTCCTTTTCCTGTACCCATGCTCCAATGGGGTTAACTCTCTCTGCATTTTTCTTGAACTTTCCCATCAATCCCGATTTGGACGGCGTAAATTTTTGAAACTGATCCTTCATTTCCCGATTCATCTGCATAAAATGAGTTTTCAAAATCCACCCGTTTCCCAACGTATTACCATAATCAAACATTTTCTTGAAATGCGCGCGGCAAAAACCCGCCTTGTCGGTAGCCTCCCGCACATCGCTTTCCATGTAGGAAGATCCGGAGCCAAGCACAAAATCCAAAAGGTCCTGCTCTACTTCACGCTCTATATAACAAAAAGGACATTCATCATCGGCATTTACGGCATCATTCAGAGGTATGGTATACAAGGTCTCTTTCATGGCAATTTCTCCCTTACTTACAGGTAATCTTTTTCAGCATATCAAGATAGGATTTTATCTCCTGATAATAGATTTCCGGCTGGAAGGATTCCTCCATAAATTGTTCTGTCATCAATCCATCCGCCGTGTAGGTGATGATCTTTTTCAGCCGCTCTACGTCCACACCCTCCCGAAAACAGGACAGGTCCGCTTTTTCCATAATTTCACAATATTTGTCCGGCAGAATTCCCCGTTTATCCTCTGTCTCCATCAGAGCCTCGGTGGCATCCTCTCCCCTGCTTCTGTTCAGAAACTGGAGTATATATGGGTAATTTTTCATGCACTGCACCTGAGACAGCTTAATCTGGTCAACCAGCTTGAAAAAATCTGTCTCTTCCCTGTTTACGCCCGTTGTCAGCTCAAGGAGCAGATATCTGACGCTGTAATCATAGACAAAGGCGTACAGCCCCAATTTACTGATAAAATAATGAAAAAGCAGTCCTTTGCTGATTCCGGCCTCCCTGACGATCTCATCGGTGCTTGCATGGCCATAACCATTCATGGCAAATACCTTCAGTGCCGCATTAATCATTCTGTCCTGTTTTTCCTTCTTCAAATCAAAAAATTTTTCGTTCATATTCCCCTCTGTTTCTTCCCATTATTGACTTTGTGAGTCGAAATTAAATATACCATATTTATCACGGCTCTTCAACAAAAATTTATGGATTTTTTATACATATTCCCTTTTCAATTTCAAAGAATAGTATTAAGATGTTTATATATGATGAACAACCGAAAGGAGTATTCCCATGTCCAAGAAGTTTGGTAAGTTTTTATTTTTCTCCGCCGTAGCAGGTGCTGCCGCTTATGGGGCATATCAATATCTGCAAAAGAAAGACCAGACCGTTTCCGCACAGAATGCAGAAGAGCCTGATGAAGATTTTGATGATTTCAGCGAAGATCTTGATGAAGATCTGAACACTTCCAAGGAGCGCTCTTATGTTTCCTTAAATCTTGATAAAGCAGAAGCAATTGCTACCGAAGCTTTTCATAAAGCCAAGGAAGTCATTGCCGATTCCGTACAGCAGGTGAAGGAAACCGTCAGAGCCGTAGCAGAGAGTCAATCTGTCACCGATGCTAATTTTACGGACTTAACCGCCATCAACAAGGAAGAAACCAAGAATGCGGAAGACCGGAAGGATGACAGTGCCGCCAAGGCCGGCAGTGAAGCAGACGATGAGACTGCACAAGCCTACGAAGACACAAGCACCGAAGCTGCCGAACAAATGAAAGAATCCGCTTCTGAAGCTTCTTCCGCCACAGAAGAAAAGGTAGAAGAATTCTTCAATGATGAAGTGTAGCTTCACAATAATTTCGATATACCCAAAGGCCGGGAGCATTCCTTACAGGTAATTGCTCCAGGCTTTTTTTAATGCTTGTATCCCCTTTTCCAGCTCCTGCTTTTCCATCGCACCATACCCCAAAAGGACAGTGTTATGAAAAGGCTTTTCCGGGGTGCTTCTCCCCTCCATACAGGCATCGGATATTCCATACAGCCTGATGCCCTCCTTTTTGGCAGCCAGGAGAAGCTCTTCTTCTGTAATTCCTTCTTTACTGGAAAGCAAAAGATGCAGACCTGCATTTTCCCCTGTGATCTCAAAGCTTTTTGCGATAGGGTCCAGGAGTTTTAAAAGGAAATCATGTCTCTCTCTGTAAATTTTTCTCATTTTATTCAGATATCGTTCAAAATAACCATCACGGATGAATTCATTTAAGATCCGCTGGTCAATACGGGAGACTGTAGAAGCATAGCATCCGCAGTTTTCCCGATATCTCGTAAGTAGGCTTTCCGGAAGTACCATATAACCCACACGAATCGCAGGCGCAATGGATTTGGAAAAGGTTCCCATATAAATCACTCTTCCCGCCCGGTCGGATGCCTGTAAGGAGGGAATCGGCTTTCCACGATACCGGAATTCACTGTCATAATCGTCCTCGATCAGATACCTGTCCTCCTCTTCCTTTGCCCACTTCAGGAGTTCCATCCGTCTTCCGATGGGCATCACCACACCGGTGGGATACTGATGAGAGGGCATCACATAAGCCACTCTCGCCCTGGTTTGTTTCAGCTTTTCCACATCCATACCGCTTCTATCCATGGGAACCGCCTCAATTTCATAAGCAAATGACTGAAAGATCCTGTACGCACGCTTATAGGTGGGCTCCTCCATGGCAATCGGCACATGCCTTCCTAAAATTTTCTCCAATATCAAAAACAGATAATCCGTTCCGGCACCGATAATGATCTGTTCCGGTTTACAGTTGACGCCTCTTGAGGTATGAAGATATCGTCCAATGGTCTCCCGAAGCTGCAAATCCCCCTGGGCATCTCCCAGCGCAAACATTTCACTGTTCGCATCCACCAGGATGTTCTTTGTGATCTTTTTCCAGGTTGCAAAGGGAAAATCCTTAAGACTTACGGCGTGTGGTGAAAAATCATAGAGAATTTCCTGTCGCTCTTCGCCAACCTGCTCTTCCCTGCTGTTCCTCCGGCATTCCTTCTCCTCTCCCTTAAGCTGCGCTTTGTCAGATCCGGCAGATAAGTTCAATAATTCCTCAACACGGCAGACAAAGTAGCCACGGCAGGGTCTTGCTTCCACATAGCCCTCTGCCACAAGCTGTCCGTAAGCGAAATCGACTGTGCTTCGCGCCACCTGAAGGTAATCTGCCAGAGAACGAGTTGAGGGAAGCTTCTCACCGGCGAGAAGCTTCCCTGTTCTGATTTCATCTCTGATATGTTCATAAATTTGCTGATACAGACATTTCTCACCATCGTCTGTCAGCTGAATCGCCAAATCAATCATACTACTTCTTTTCTTTCATCTTTGCAACCAGCAGTTCCTTTATATCCCTTGCTTTATCTTTCATGCGGCTGTTCGCAGACGGAGATACTATAAGATTGGAAATGATTCTGGCCGAAACATCAAGCTGGTCAAATTCCATTGCAAGCACAGCGACCAGATACTCTACTGTTGCTTCATCCATACCGCACATGGGATAATTTTCCTTTTCCCGGGCTGTAAGGAAGCCTTCCAAAGCATTCTTATGGAATTCTTTCTCCTGCTGCTTCAGTTCCTTAAACTTCTTTTCATAGTCAGCCGTTCCCTTATCAAGGTTTTCCGCATAGCTTCTGCAAAGCCATCCTGCCTTTAGACAGATATAAGCCTTTTCACTGGCCTTCGCATGCTTAACAAGTGCATTTGCAAGGCTCATCTTGTAAAGATAGATTGCATAATCATAACTGAAGGCATCCTTTGGTTCTTCTGTCGCACGAAAGGACTTGGAAATATTCTCCTTGATATCCTTGATCTGGGATGCAGTCAGCCCACCGAAATATCTGCTGAGCGCTGTATATCCGCAATGTGGACAAAGAATCACATCATACTTAAGGGGTTCAATATGCTCATATACCGGACGAAGATCCATATCCGACTTGATCAGTCTTGCCTTGCCGGCCTTCACAGTACGTGCTTTAATTTTTTCATAGCAGACCGGACACTCGTAGGATTTATCAAAAAGGTAGTCAGTTTCCTGAATCACCGGTGCCTTTGCCTTTTCCGGTGCTTCCTCCTTTTTCTTTTCCTCAAACAGTTCCATTCCCTCTAAATTCTTCAATCCAAGTCCATCTAATAATCCAGCCATCCTTTGTTCCTCCTAAGCTTTTGGCAACACATACGAACTTTTCAGTGAGACGATCCTGTTAAATACAGGAGCATCCTCCTTGGAGTCCTTTGCATCAACACAGAAATATCCCTGACGTACAAACTGGAAGCTGTCATAGGCCTTTGCTCCCTTAAGTGCAGGCTCCAGATAGCATTCCTTCAATACCGTAAGCGAATTAGGGTTCAGGTTCAGGCTTCCGTCCTCGTTGTACACACCCTTCTCCTCATCGATAATATTTTCGTACAGCCTCACCTCTGCCCGGATCGCTTCCTTTGCAGGAACCCAGTGAATGGTTCCCTTCACCTTCCGTCCGGTAAATCCGCTGCCGCACTTGGTTTCCGGATCGTAAGTACAGTGAACCTCAATGACCTTTCCGCTTTCATCCTTCACACAGCCGGTACAGGTGACAAAGTATGCATTCATCAGGCGGACCTCATTTCCCGGGAACAAACGGAAATATTTCTTCGGTGGTTCCTCCATGAAATCCTCTCTGTCAATATACAGTTCTCTGCCAAAAGGAACCTGCCTTGATCCCATCTGTTCGTTCTCAAGGTTATTGGCAACCTCCAAAAGCTCGGTCTGCCCTTCCGGGTAATTATCGATAATCAGCTTTACAGGATCCAGCACAGCCATCATACGGGGACGCTTCAGCTTCAGATCCTCTCTGATACAGTATTCCAGCATTGCATAGTCTGCCGAGGAATTGCTCTTGGAAATGCCGCACAGATCTACGAACATCTTAATTGATTCCGGAGTAAATCCTCTTCTTCTTAAGGCGGCAATGGAAACCAGTCTGGGATCATCCCAGCCGTCTACAATTCCATCCTCCACCAGCTTCTTAATATAGCGTTTTCCGGTCACCACATTGGTCAGGTACATCTTTGCAAATTCGATCTGCTTGGGAGGATGCGGATATTCCAACTCCCGTACCACCCAATCATACAAAGGTCTGTGATCCTCGAACTCCAAAGTACACAGCGAATGCGTGATTCCCTCAATGGCATCCTCAATCGGATGTGCAAAATCATACATAGGATAGATGCACCATTTATCACCGGTATTATGGTGTGTCATATGTGCCACACGATAGATGATCGGGTCACGCATATTTATATTCGGTGAAGCCATATCGATCTTGGCGCGAAGTGTTTTCTCGCCATCTGCGAATTCACCGTTTCTCATTCTCTCAAACAAATCCAGATTCTCTTCTACGCTTCTGTCTCTGTTAGGATCATTTTTCCCCGGTTCGGTGAGGGTACCGCGATATTCTCTCATTTCTTCCGCCGTCAAATCGGAAACGTATGCTTTTCCCTTTTTGATCAGCTTCACAGCTCCCTCATACATCTGCTCAAAGTAATCGGAAGCGAAAAACAGCCTGTCTTCCCAGTCCGCACCCAGCCACTTAATATCTGCAAGAATCGACTCAACAAACTCTGTCTTTTCTTTGGTGGGATTCGTATCGTCGAAACGCATATTGAACTTGCCGCCATATTCCTGCGCAATTCCATAGTTTAGAAGAATACTCTTGGCATGTCCGATGTGAAGATATCCGTTGGGTTCCGGTGGAAAACGGGTATGCACGGTATCATAAACACCCTCCGCAAGATCCTTATCTATGATCTGCTCAATGAAATTTCTGGAA
The DNA here is from genome assembly GCA_018384375.1 of Lachnospiraceae bacterium. Lineage (GTDB taxonomy): Bacteria > Bacillota > Clostridia > Lachnospirales > Lachnospiraceae > Suilimivivens. The sequence continues at coordinate 82,380 of JAHAYJ010000032.1, read as the reverse complement.
ACAACTTCTTTTTCTTCCCTCTCACTCATTGTCTCACCTGTCTGCCACCCAATAATGGGCAGCGGATTTTACCTCCTGCTGTCATTCTAATAGCACCATATTAATAGTAATCATAGCACACCAAATATAATTTATAAAGTGTAATTTTCAAAGCACCTTCTCAAAAAAGCGGTTCATCTTATCAGTAAAATAATCTTCTGTGGAAATATGTGTATGCTTTTCTCTGTATTGCTCTATCGGTATAAACCCTCCGGCTTTTTCGCTGTGACCTCCCCCTGATCCGATCTCTCCTCCCAGATAAGCTGCCAGTTCATCTGCACGAACCTTTTTCACACAGCTTCTGACTGAAAATTTGATTCCGTCTTCCATTACATGATAAACGACACAGCTGTCAACTTTATCAACCTGAAGCAGGAAATCACTGATCAGTCCAAGAATATTCGGGTCACAGGGTCTTGTCCTGACAATCGCATAACGGTAGGTCGGATTATAGATTTTTCCCAGAAGTGCCAGTCCGGCTATTTCCACTTCCTCCAGTGACAAATTGGAATTTTTAAACTGGCTGATCAGCTTCTTGTCAACGATCAGGTGATCCCTCATTTCCATATCCAACGGATGATATATTTCAGAAAACTGGCTGGTATCCGAAAAAAGCCCGTAATAGAGTGCTGTGCTGAGGTTCATCTCTTCCTCAAAGCAAAATCCCTCATTTCGCATCATATCCCATACCAGCGTGGAACAGCTTCCCAGCTTACTGCGGATTTCACTTAAAGGCAGTTCACTCCCACCATGATGATGATCAATCACAGCAACCTCATCTGCATAAAGGCAGGTAACATTTCCTGATCCGTACTGACAGTCTACCGTAATCAGAAGTCCTTTGATCTTCGTTTCCCTGTCTGTCAGGTATTCGATCGGAATCTGAAACTCTTTGACCATCATGGTCAAATTTGTCTTCTGTATCTGGTTTCTTCCCAGATAGATCAGACGCACCTCTTTTCCCTTTTTCTTAAAATACGAATAAAGCCCAAATCCTGATGCCAGTGCATCGGCATCAGGATTATCATGGCATTGGATCGTTATTGGATTGTACTTTTCCAGCTCTGCTAATTTCATAAAAAACCGCCTGCATTATATATTACAATGTAACTGTTTTACCCCACAGTTACATTGCGTCCTTCATTTCCCTGGGAAGATCCGGCAAATACTTATCCTCAAAGTCCTTTCTGGTCATTGGTCTGTCAAAAAAGTAGCCCTGAACCAGACAGTCACACATACCTGACAAAATCTCATATTGATTTCTGGTTTCCACGCCTTCCACACACAAATTTACGCCGATTGCCTCTGCCAGTTCTCCTACCATTCTGATAAATGATTTTGCATAGGCATCTCTCTCCAGATCCTTGATAAAGCTTTGATCCACCTTGATAACATCCAAAGGAATTTCCCTGATATGATTCAAGGAAGAATAGCCTGTTCCAAAGTCGTCCAGAGCGATTCTGACCCCCAGCTTCCGAATGCTGGCCAGAATCTCCTTCATGCGCTCCATATCGTTGATGGCAAGGCTTTCTGTTACCTCAAGTGTAAGATTGTGAGGCGTAATGCCCGTTTCCTTAACGATGCGTTCAATTGTTTCTACAATATCTGCCTGCAAAAGCTGCACAACTGAAAGATTCACATTGACCTTATAATCAGGATACCCATTTTCATTCCACTTTTTACAGTGCACGCATGCTTCGCGAAGGACATAATCGCCAATGGGGTTGATCAGTCCCAGATATTCCGCCAACGGTATAAACTCTGAAGGTGGTATAAATCCCATTTCCGTACTGTTCCACCTTACCAGTGCCTCTGCACCTGTACAAGGAAGTTCTTCCTTGGTAATATCAATAATGGGCTGATAATAAACCTCAAATTCCCGACAGCCCTTTGTTGCTGCATCCCTCATGTTCTTTTCCATATCGAGCCTCTTACCCGATTTGGAATCCATATTATTTGAGTACTGTGCCACCCGGTTTTTTCCGCTTTTCTTGGCTTCGTACATGGCAATATCTGCCTTTTTGATCAGTTCATGTACAACCTCTCCCTCGCTGGGATATTCCACGATACCCATACTCATTGTACAATAGTAATCCGCATCCTTCAGAAACCAGGGTTTCATGAAAATTTCTTTAATATCAGAAATGATCTTCTCAAACTTCTTATAGCCTGAAGGCGGAATAATAATGACAAACTCATCTCCACCCATACGATAACAGGTATTCTCAATGCCTTCTATTCTCTGCAGGCTGTGGGAAATTGCTTTTAAAAGCACATCTCCATATTGATGTCCCAGTCCGTCATTGATATGCTTGAAATCGTCCAGATCCAGATAAAGCAATGCGCCTCTTTTGAAGGTTCTTCTTGCCTCATCCACATACTTTGCCAGATCTCTTTCACAGCACATACGATTATAGAGCCCCGTAAGAAAGTCCGTATATGCCTGCTGTTCGATCTTTCGCTGATAAACCTTCTTTTCCGTTATATCATAGAGTGCGCACAAAAGTACCGGGCTTCCATCTACCCATTTGATTCTGGTATAGTACAGATCATACCAGCGTTCCCTGTCTGCATGAAAGATCTCACTGACACCGCTCTCTGCCCCGACCCCTTGATCAAGGAGTGCATTCATGCTTCCATCCTTAAGCTCCTTTTCAAAGGTATGGCGCATACTTCTATTCACAAACAGCGGTGCTCCCGTTGATAAATTCCTGACAAACACCGCACTTCCCACATTGTCAAGTATCGTCTCCAGGGAGGCGTAAGAGCTTGCCAGAGAATTCTTCTGTATTCTTCTGGTCAGTATACTCTGGAGAATCTTAACCGAATCATTCAGAAACTTAATTTCCTCCAGCTGCCAGATCCTGTCTCTGACCTTCTCTCCAAAGTAAACATACATATTGGGAGGCGCATTGTTCAATATGATCGGCATGACGATTACCGCCTTCAGTCCAAGCTCTCGCATGGATTCCTTTTCCTCAGCTCTCATCACAGAATTCTTTGACAGGATCAGGGTTTTCTCTGTCTTAAAGAAGGCCGGATGCTGTCCGTCCTCATGAGGCTGCCAGGGGATGCCTGCCCGGCACCAATGGGTAATGCTTTCCAGATGTTCTCCATCCTTCGACATGCGATATACGGCTGCAACACTCATGGACAGGAAATTTCCTACGATCTCCAGAAGCTTTTGCATCACCGTTTCCACCGCTTCCTCATTTTCCAGAAGCTGAACTACCTCTGTAAGGGCCTCTGAGCGCTTCAGATTTTCTCCCATCTCCTGCTCGGAATAACGGCTCCTTCTGCTCTCCGCTTCAGCACTTTCCTTGGAAAGCTTATATCTCAGCAACGTTGCCGTAATATCACGCAGAACATCTATGGTCTTCTCAAACCGTTTCTGTGTCAGGACACAGGTAAAGCCTTCGAGAGGAGCGTTCGCATACTCGTCTGTCTCAGTTACGTCAGAAAGCACACCGCAAACAAGCCAATTGATAACAGGCTTCCCTCCAATCTTAGCTGAAACTACCGCCAGCCGCAGATTAGGATAAGCCGTTGTCTCAATTGCCTGGTCCTCCAGTGTGCTTTCCGATACACGCATCAGCATGCTCTGAAGCTGTTCGCTGCTGATTGCTTCTCTTATTCTCTCTATTTCGTCTTCCTTTCCGCCAAACTCGGTGAGCGGAATTCCATGACTGTCCACGCAACAAATAAATACATTTGCCACATCACAAAATTGTTTCTGCCACTTCTCCAGTTCCTTCCCTTCAATCAGGCTCTGAAGCAATGACGCTGTGTCATGCAGCAGTATACCCTTTTCCCCATTACTCACTTATGCCGTACTCCTTCCACTTCTCATGTATAACCCATGCCCCGCAATGCGGGGCATCTCCCCAATGTATGCTTCTATTCGTCTACGCTGTAATTAGGCGCTTCTTTGGTAATATGGATGTCATGAGGATGGCTCTCCTTAAGAGAAGCAGCAGATATTTTAATGAATCTTCCGTTTTCCTTCAGCTCCTCAATGGTAGCAGTACCACAATAACCCATTCCGGACCGAAGACCGCCCATTAACTGGAATACCGTATCTTCAACGGTTCCCTTATAAGCCACACGGCCCTCCACACCTTCCGGCACCAGCTTCTTTGCATTTTCCTGGAAATAGCGATCCTTACTGCCGTTTTCCATGGCAGCAATGGAACCCATTCCTCTGTAAACCTTATACTTACGCCCCTGATAAAGCTCAAAGGTTCCGGGACTTTCATCACAGCCTGCAAAAATGCTTCCCATCATACATACATTTCCACCTGCCGCAATCGCCTTTGTCATATCACCGGAATACTTAATACCTCCATCTGCGATAATCGGGATTCCATATTCCTTCGCTACGGAATAAGCATCCATAATTGCAGAAATCTGTGGTACACCGATACCGGCAACGATACGTGTCGTACAGATAGATCCGGGTCCAATCCCCACCTTAACCGCATCTGCACCGGCTTCAATCAATGCCTTTGTCCCCGCACCGGTCGCAACATTACCGGCAATCACCTGCAGATCCGGATATTTTTCTTTAATCATTCTAAGGCAGCGAAGCACATTTTCCGAATGTCCGTGTGCGCAGTCAAGAACAATCACATCCACCTTGGCATCCACCAGGGCTCCTACCCTGTCAAGCACATTTGCCGTGATTCCCACACCTGCTCCACACAGGAGTCTTCCCTGTTCATCCTTCGCGGAAAGAGGATATTTTATCGTTTTTTCAATGTCCTTAATAGTAATCAGGCCTACCAGGTTATAATTGTCATCTACGATCGGGAGTTTTTCCTTTCTCGCCTGTGCCAGAATTTTTTTTGCCTCCTCAAGTGTAATTCCTTCCTTTGCGGTAATTAACCCTTCAGAGGTCATGGATTCTTTAATCTTCTTTGTAAAATCTGTCTCAAATTTCAGGTCACGGTTTGTAATAATACCGACCAGCTTTCTTCCCTCCGTGATGGGGACACCTGAAATTCTGAATTTCGCCATCAATGCATCTGCATCTGCAAGGGTATGCTCCGGAGTCAGGGAAAAAGGATCCGTAATGACACCGTTCTCAGATCTCTTCACCTTGTCCACTTCTTCTGCCTGGGCTTCGATTGACATGTTCTTATGGATAATGCCGATCCCCCCCTGCCGTGCCATGGCAATTGCCATCCTGTGCTCTGTAACCGTGTCCATTCCTGCGCTCATCATAGGAATATTGAGTTTGATTTTTTTGGTCAACCATGTTGTCAAATCCACTTCGTTAGGAACAATCTTTGAATAGGACGGTACCAGAAGTACGTCATCAAAGGTTATGCCCTCGCCAATTATCTGACCCATTTTCTCTCCTCCTGTCATCTATGTTCATTTTTATTGCTAACTATTTAAAAAACTAATCCGTAAATACTTTTCTGGGTGCAGCCGTCTGGATGGCTTTCACCATTTCCAGGCTGGGTTCAAAAATAATCTGCTGCTTACCATCATAGAAAAAGACATACCTGGTCTCAGGCTGTTTTGCCTGCCCGGAGCTGTAATCCGTTGCCTTTTCCTTTTCCATCCTGTTTTTGTAGTTGTCAAGATGCCAGGACTTGAGTGGTGCCATGATCTCCAGTTTTCCCATATCAAAGGTTGCAACTCTCTTGCGTCTGCTCTTTGCCATAATCTTGTCCACGGAGAGTTCCTTATCTACATAAAGATACTCATACTCCAAATCACAATTCAGATATACAAAATAAGCCGCCACACAAAGTAACACACCGATGATCATTGCAATCAATGTAATAAAACCTAAAATAACAAAGCATGCTGCCAGCATGATCGTAAGAATTTTCAGCAGCTTCATATAAATAGGTGTTTCCTTTTTGACAAGACATTCTACATAAGTTTCGTTCATTTTAAGCCTCCCACTGTTGATTCAGACTTCCCTTTTCAAGCAAGTATATACCTTAATATGATATTATATTTTGCGGAAACTTTCAAGTAATATCAAGAAATGTTCCCGCAATTTCAGCCTTTCTTTTTCATTTAACTAAAAGTTTACTGTTTTTTAATAGTTATCTTATTTCCTTTCGTTGACACTCCTTTTTAAAATCGTTATGATAATATTCGTGAAATAGCTACAACAATCGAAAGGAACCGTTTTTAGTATGGAAAAGCAGGAAAAGAAACCGCGTGAATACCGCGGCGTTCAGGATGAAATTCATGAACAGCATCTGAAAATGAAGGATATGACTCTAAAAGAAAAACTGAAATATTTTTGGTATTACTATAAATTCCATACACTTGCAGTGATTCTTGTTGCCTTCTTTATCATTACTCTCGGACATGATATTCTGTCTGCAAAGGATTACGGGTTTTATGGAATGATGCTCAACTCTGCTTTTCTTTCGGGAGAAAAAATGGGAGATGCCTTTGCCGAATATGCAGATATTGACACAGACCAGTATGACTGCTTTATCGATGCGCAGTCCACCCTGTCCTACACCAGTATGAATGAATATGATATGGCAACCACCCAACGGCTGATCGCCCTTGTCCAGACCGGAGATCTGGATGCTGTGGTTTTTGATTCCATTGTTTTCAATAATTATGCTAACAATGAAGTATTCCTGGATCTGCGAACCGTTTTCACAGAAGAAGAGCTTGCCAGATACCGGGACAACCTCTACTATGTTGATTACGCGCAGATCGAGGCTGCAAATGCAGACTCCAATTATGTGAATGAGGATCTGGTCTCCGGCGAGGATGGAAGCACAATGGACCAGGAAGATATCCTGGAAGAAGCAGAAAAGCACCGGCATCCCGAAGCTATGGAAAAGCCTGTTCCGGTGGGCATCTACATTGATGATTCCGCTTTTGTAAAAAAGAGCGGCAGCTACGGTCAGCTGATTCCTGTATTTGGTTTCCCGACAACCACCACCCGCCTGGATATCTCCAAAAAATATCTGGATTTTCTTTACGATGATTCGATTCCATTTGAGGATATGCTGTCAGAATACTAATCTGCCTATAAAAGAGACTGCTCAGGAATTTTTCCTTTTGTTAAGGACATGCATTCTTTTGGAGTGAGGTCTTATAAGCGATTTCGTTTGATTTGGCAGAAACAGCCGGTACAATAATGCCACTGTGCGGATGACTGTCCGAAAAGCCGTGGTGGTATCTATGTGTTCGTCACACGCAATACGGGCAAGAAAAATCTAACCCGTGTATGAAAAATAAGAGCAGCCCACAGACTTTAAACTTGCTTCGCTTCGAACAGGTAAAGTCTGTGGGCTTTATTTTTCATACACGGGATTGATTTTTTACGCCCGCATGCGAATTGTTCCTTACACATAGATACCATCACGGCTTTGAGTTTCATCCGGACAGTGTAATAAGCATTTGTACCGGCTGGGTTCGCCAAATCCCGAAATCGTTTATAGCCTCATCCCAAAAGAATGCATGCCTTTAATATCAATACGAAAAATCTGAGCGGTCTCTTTTATAGCTGCGCTACTACAAAGATATCATAGATTGCTTTGATCGCCGTCTCGAAATCATCGTTGGCAACACCGATGATAATATTCAGCTCGCTGGAGCCCTGGTCAATCATCTTGACATTCACATTGGCATGGGCAAGTGCTGAGAAAATGCGTCCTGCTGTACCTCTTGTGGATTTCATACCCCGTCCCACGACTGCAATCAGAGCAAGATCTGCCTCAATCTCCACACAATCGGGATCTGCCAGCCTGTGAATCGCCGAAACCACCTTCTGCTCCTTATCCATGAACTCATCCTGGTGAACAAACACCGTCATAGTGTCAATACCGGAAGGTACATGCTCAAAGGAAATGCCGTAATCCTCAAATGCCTGCAACACCTTTCTGCCAAATCCGATTTCAGAGTTCATCATTGCCTTTTCAATATTAACTGAGCAAAAACCCCGCTTTCCGGCAATACCGGTAATCACATATTTGGACTTCTGGCAGGTGCTCTCTACGATCCATGTGCCTGCATCCTCCGGCTTATTGGTATTGCGGATATTGATAGGGATTCCTTCTCTCCTTACCGGAAAGATTGCATCCTCATGGAGCACGCTTGCGCCCATATAAGATAACTCGCGTAATTCTTTATAGGTAATCGTCTCAATTCCTTCCGGATTATTTATAATCCTGGGGTCTGCAATCAGAAAGCCCGATACATCTGTCCAGTTCTCATAGACAGCCGCCTTTACGGCTCTTGCCACAATAGAACCGGTAATATCGGAGCCGCCTCTTGAGAAGGTCTTCACTCTGCCATCCGCATAGGCACCGTAAAATCCGGGAATTACCGCATTTTGCATGCCTGCAAGGCGCTCACTAAGGATTTCATTGGTAACCTCCGCATCAAATTCTCCATTCTCCCTAAACCGGATCACCTCTGCAGAGTCAATAAACGCAAAGCCAAGATAGTCTGCCATGATAATACCGTTCAGATATTCTCCTCTGGAGGCAGCATAATTCTCTCCTGCTTTCTCCTTAAAATTCTTCTCGATCGTCTTAAACTCATCCTTCAGGGAAAGGGACAATCCCAGTCCATCGATGATTTCCTGATATCTTGCTTCGATTGCCGCAAGCTCCTTACTAAAATCCTTTCCTGCTTCTGCCAGATGATAACAGCCGTAAAGCATATCCGTTACTTTGGTGTCTTTCGAAAACCTCTTTCCCGGTGCCGAAGGGATCACATATCTTCTTTCAGCATCCGCATGAATAATTTCCCCTACCTTCTTGAACTGCTCTGCACTGGCAAGTGAGCTTCCTCCGAACTTAACTACCTTTTTCATTACAATAATCTCCTCATAAAGCTTATTTTTAATCCCATTATTTTTCCAGCAATTTATCCATCATGGTATGTCCCTGGGGAACATAGTTCCCACTCAGCTTTGCTTCTCTCTCATTGTAATTCCAGCTTTCCTTCCCGGGTGCCTGACTGTCATATAAAAGATAAGGGACACTGTCCGCCGTGTGGGTTCTGACCCTGATCGGTGTAGGGTGATCTGGCATAACCAAAAGTCTGTATTCCGTTCCCGCTTCATCAAGTGCCCGGGTCAATGGTCCGATCACTCTCTGATCCAGAAATTCAATCGCCTGTACCTTCTTCTCCACGCTGCCCTGATGTCCCATCTCATCAGGTGCTTCCACATGAATGTAGGCAAAATCGTAACCGTCATGTAGGGCAGCAAGGGCCGCCTGTACCTTACCTTCATAGTTGGTATGTAAGCCACCGTTTGCGCCTTCCACCTGTGCCACACCCATACCGGCACCTACCGCGATCCCTTTCAGCAGATCCACAGCAGAAACCATCATCCCCTTTAATCCGTTCTTTTCCTCAAAGGAGGAAAGCGACGGTTTGGTTCCGGCTCCCCAGAACCAACAGCAGTTTGCAGGATTTAAGCCTTGCTTCTTTCTTTCTATATTGATTGGATGATTCACCAGAATTTCATAGCTTTTCTTCATCATGGAAAGAAGCTTTTCATCTGAGGGAAGATACTGTCCGATCACCTGTCCCAACACATCATGCGGCTGGGTCAGTGAAATCACACTGCCGTGATTCCAGATCAGGCAATGGCGGTAGCTTGTTCCCACATAAAATTGATAGGTCTCATCCTGGAGCTCGGCTTTAACCGCTTCAAGAAGCACTGCACAGTCCTCCGTGCTGATTTCCCCTGAGCTGTGATCGATAATCGTCTTTTCTTCAAAAGGTTCGTCTCCATCTGAGATCGTCACAATATTGCATCGAAGTGCCACATCCGTATCCTTCATGGGAACACCGATGCTTAACGCCTCCAGCGGGGAACGCCCCGAATAATAAATCTTCGGATCATATCCCAGGACCGAAAGATTTGCCGTATCAGATCCCGGCTTCATTCCCTCCGGAATGGTGTGCACCATTCCAATTTCCGAAACCTTGCTCAGGGCATCCAGTGCCGGTGTGTCTGCATACTCAAGCGGCGTTTTTCCATCCAGTGCTGAGATAGGTTCATCGGCCATTCCGTCTCCAAGCACTACCACATATTTTTTCTGTTTCATATTATTCCTCGATTCTGATTCTGCTTAAAATGCCGACCTTTTCAGCCTTTTCATTAAATTCTTTTTCCGTCATCCTATCTGTAACAAAAGCAAACTCGCCCGGAACATCTGCCTCAATGACACTCGCGCTGCCAAATGTCTGAAGTGCTTTGCTTTCCTTATCTGCCGCTACGCGTACAAAGAATCTGCGGCTTGCCTGTTCAATACCGGTCAGTACCACATCCTCATTATCCCAAAAGCACATGATCACTTTGCCGATGTGTCTTGCACAATCCACCACATCCGATACCACTGCGCTTGCGGTGGGAAGCTTTCCGGCGCCCCTTCCGTAATACATGGAGTCTCCCAGCATATTGCCGTGTACACAGACTGCATTAAACACGTCGTTTACCATATAAAGAGGATGATCCCTGCTGATCATGAAAGGGGCAACCATAGCATAAAATCTGCCGTTCTCCTCCTTGCTCTGGGCAAGCAGCTTGATGGTCTTTCCCATCTTACGTGCATAAACAAAATCTGTTGCTGTAATTTGCGTAATTCCCTCTGTATAAATATCTTCGTATTTTACATTCTTTCCACACATCAGGGAGGAAAGGATTGCAATTTTACGGCATGCATCATATCCTTCCACATCCGCCTCCGGATTTCTTTCGGCATAGCCCTTTTCCTGTGCCTCCTTCAGCACATCATCAAAATCTGCACCTTCCTTCTCCATTTTAGTCAGAATGTAGTTAGTGGTTCCGTTCAGGATACCGGTGATCGCATCGATTTTCTCTGCTGTCAGCGAATAGTTCAGCGGACGGATGATTGGAATGCCGCCTCCCACACTCGCCTCAAACAGATAATTACATTTATTTTCATGCGCGATCTTGATCAGTTCCGGTCCGTGCGTGGCTACCAGTTCCTTGTTGGAGGTACAGACGCTCTTGCCGGCAAGCAGCGCTCTCTTCGTAAAGTCATAAGCAGGCTTAATACCGCCCATGGTTTCACAGATGATCTTCACCTCGGGGTCTGTCAGAATCTGCTCTACGTCATGTACTACCTTATCTGCATAAGGATCTCCCGGAAAATCTCTCAAATCCAGAATATACTTAATATGAATGTCCTCACCGGACTTTTTGTTAATCTCTGCTTTATTCTTCTCGATTACCTCTACGACACCGCTTCCCACCGTGCCATATCCCATTACCGCTACCTGAATCATTTCTGCTCTTCTCCTATTCTTTGGCTAATATTTTTACATTTCTAACGCCCTTTTGATGCTCCATCGCTTCAAGCATTTCCGACACATTTCCCGTCGTCGGAAGCACCTGGACACTTAAGCTTAAGGATGCCACTCCATTAATTGGAATACTCTGATGAATGGTCAGGATATTCGCCCCGAACTGAGCTATGATCTTCAGAACATCCGAAAGAAGTCCCGGCTCATCCTCCATCTGGAAGGTCAGCGTGATCGTTGTTCCCTGGGAATTATCATGGAATTGAAATATATCATCCTTGTACTTATAAAAGGAACTGCGGCTGATTCCCACCTGATCTGCTGCCTCGTTGATCGTGTGTACTCTTCCCGTATCAAGGAGCTTCTTGGCTTCCACTACCTTAAGAAGCACCTCAGGCACTGCCTGTTCCTTCACTACGAAATATCTGGTTCCCATCCACCTGCACCCATATAGCCTTCTATACCATAACATCCAAATCGTTTCCGAATGGCGCACAAATGTCTCTCTTTGTATTTCTATCGCGGACAACTGTTTGCCACCGAGGGATATTGTATCATAGTGCTTCCCATGTGGCAAGTAAAATGTTACAAAAAATTTATTATTTTTTTGGTACAAACAACAAGAAGCAGGCAAAAGTTTCTCTTCCACCTGCTTCTCGTATGTAGCGCTATTTGCTGTCGGATCTGAATTACTCTTTCGTACCGTGCAACACATCATAAATCTGATCCACATCATAATCCGGCGCAGCGTCAAGTACCGCCTCATAAATGACTTTCAAGGATTCTTCCTCTTCTTCCAGTTCCTCTGCTATCACAGAAAGACTTTTCCCTCTCTTTACCTTCTTGCAAACCAGATTAATGCTGCTCTTTTCCTTTCCTTGCTGAAGTCCTTGCTGAATTCCTTGCTGAAGTCCCTGCTCAAGTCCTTGTTGAAGTCCCTGCTCAAGTCCTTGTTGGAGCCCCTGCTCAAGTCCTTGCTGAAGTCCCTGTTCAAGTCCTTGCTGGAGTCCCTGCTCTACTATCACATCACTCAAATTACACATTCTCTTCATTCCCTCCTCTACTTCCACAGTTGTTTCTATTCCATATTCTTCTCTCAATAATGCCATCTTTTCATCCGGCGTCAGCTTTGTTGAAAACAGGGTTCCAAGTAGCCCATGTAGCGGTGTGGTTTTCCTTTGATAACTATATTGATCAATACACACCATAACTGCCGAAAGCAGGTCAAATCTTGCCTTCCCCCGAAAATCTCCTGCCAGCTTTTTCTGCGCCATTCCATATTCTGTTATGGTATCCACCGTGTGCCTAGGTGCATTCAAGCATAACCATATAGAATATACCTTCTTTACCTCATCATAATTCTCTGCAGTAAATTCCGTATCCAATTGTGCCGACAGCATTCTGGCACAATAGAACACTGCGAATCTTAATTCGTTCTCCTCCCGGCACCAATACATGAAACCGAATGTCGAATGTGACCGTCCCTTCGTTTGGCACCTTATTTTCTGTCGGCAATCCGACAATGGCATCCGGTTTCCTTCTGCCGGGATAAGCAGGCACCATGGCAATTTCCGGTTCCCCCTCAATGGCTGCCTTGATTTCCTCTATGGTATTGTCACGCAGTTCTCTTACAGTGTACTTGACAATCCAAGCCAAAATTGTCCTGTCACTTACCAGTTTCTTGGCTTCATCATCATATTCCGCCTTCATATCGGCAATATCAATGGCATTCGCAAGATATGTCTTTTTTCTCAATCGTTCCTCACTTTCCCTGCTCTGCGCAGAAGTTCTCCTGCAATGACAGAAAAAGTGTGATTGGATTAATAATAGTATACGCCATTCTCCTCATTATTGCAACAAAAAATAAACCATTTATAGTTAATATCTGTTCAAAAATGTACGTTTATGTGTTTTCTGTCATCGCTGTTATTCAGTTCTCATAAGTTGAATGTTCCGGCGATACGCCAAATGAATGCCTTTTAGGCACCTGACACTGTAACAGGTAATTCGATTTACCTTCACAGCACATACAACCCATCTGCAGGAGTAGAAAACTCCCGATAGAGTGATTATAGCATGTTAGTAGGCTATCTGTAAATGACAAAGGAGAGACAACCTTTCGTCATCTCTCCTATCTAAAAGAAAAAATTCCCCACAATTTTTTCCCTGTGACTGCTTAACCTTTTGAACCACCCGGAGCTTCCATGTGATCACTCAGGGTAAATTTCAGTTTATAATCCCTGCTCATCTCATTCGTATCAAAATCAAACTGTATTCTCTTCTGGACAACTTCAATGTTATCAACCCCCGCATCAAGCAGAATAATGATATGTTTCGTTGGTGAATATTGATAATGCATATCTACAGCCCTTATATTCTTTCGAATTGCAATCTGCAGAAGATCAGAGACTTCATTGATCCTGTCGTCCGAATTGCCCGCTGCCGCATTATCAATTTCAACCTGTACCACCTCTACAGAATGGTTATATCGCAGCCCAATATTCCGCATATATTTATAGAATTTGTCAAAATCATTTATAACCTTTTTCTGTTCCGATGCATTGCTGAGTCTCTGTATCATATTTTCAATATCGGTTAAGATATTTTGCTGCTGCATATCATTTTCGCTGATGGACAGCGCATCTGTGATATCCAGGATATCCAGTTTATCAGCATCCATGATCTCAACAAACTTATTCAGCAGCTCCGGATCAAACTGTGTGCCACTGCCATCCATCAGCTCTTGTCTGATCTTTTCTCTGGATAATGCCTTTCGATAAATACGGTCTGAACTCATCGCATCATAGGCATCTGCTATACATACAATACGTGCATTGACCGGAATATCAGTTCCGCTAAGCCCACTGGGATACCCCTTTCCATCAAAGCGTTCATGATGATACCTGGCAACTTCACAGGCTCCCGGTACCGCAATCATATTCTTCAAAATATCAGAACCAACAATTGTATGTGATTTGATCAGTCCAAACTCCATCTCTGATAATTTAGATGGTTTATTCAAAATTGCATCCGGAACACCAATCTTGCCAATATCATGTAAAAGCGCCTCATAACGAAGCATGGATATCTGTTCCTTATCCCATCCCAAAGCCTCTGCCAGTCTGGTTGAATAAAATGCCACTCGCATGGAATGACCATTTGTGTATTTGTCCTTGGCATCCAGCGTACCTGCCAGGGTTTCAAGCATCTTCATCGAAAGTATCATTTTTTCTGCGGATGCATTTGCTTTCTCGGCTTTAATAACCGCCTCCTTCACTGCGTCTCTTCTCTTTCTCAGAGTACTGCTTATCATCCTGGCAAACACAAAAACGCATATCAGAAGAGCAAATGCGATTGCAGCCTCCGGTCCAATGTCTTTGTTATACCCCTCATCAGAGGCTCTTGCCATAACCGCAATCACTTCTCCAAAAAGAGAAATAATGAGTGTAAATATCGATAATTTCGAGTCCTCATACAGAATGCTGATGATTATCGGTATTGTAAAAATAGCAAACGTAACCGAAAACTGATAATGTGAGTACGCAACATCAGCACACATCAAAGTCAAAAAAAGCATGAGAAAATATCTTTTTGCTTCTTCATCCTCCACTCTGTTCTCTGCTATCTTGCTGAGGATAACCATTCCGAAATTAAAAATAGATGTAATCAAAAGATAACGAATCAGCTTTTCAACAATTGTGTCCGGTCCATACCCCTGCGATCTTGTAGTATAAAGCAGGATATTGTTGAGTATTTCAATGGCAAAGACAATTACTGCTATAATGAACTGCACTTTAATTATAATCCGGCTCCATTTCCCATATTCTACTTCATATGCATTGTTATCCATCTTCCTCATAGTCTCCCCGGCAGGCATTTTCTTCCAAATGTATCATTTCAATTTTATCATCCGGCTTTTTTTCAAACAATATACTTGGGACGAATCGACATGGATTGGGACGAATCGACATAAGAAAAGCCGGAGAGCACCATCAGGTGTATCTCTCCGGCAATTTTCCGAAATCAAGAGAGGGTTAATAATTCATTATTCATAAATTTCATTCTGTCACACGTGGTAAAATTCCATGAATTACAATACTCATTAAATCATCTGATGCCTCCTGTCATCTGAATGGCTGGTTTCCTATGCCGATGTAGCCTTAAACGGTTCCAAACGCACACTTCGGGATTACAGTCCGGAAATTGATAAAAACCTGACCATCCATTGCTACCAGCCGCAGCCGGGGTATTGTGCCTGTGTGCTTGTTCCTGAAGAGACATAAACTGCTACCCCAACCAATGCTATCATTTATTATCAGAAACTCAATTTACGCTTTTTGGTTTTTTTGACGACTAACTGTTCGTCACTCATTATTCTGCGAACAACTTTTTCGGATACTATGATGCCATTTCGTTTCAATAAGCAATGAATACGACGATAGCCATAGCGTCCTTTAGCTTCGGCAAAGAGTTCTATTATCTGTGAACGAAGCTCTTTATATTTATCTTCACTTTTGATGCATTGTACTTGATAAGGTGTACCAAAAAGAAATGACGCCTGCAAATACTGCAAGCGCCGTTTTCTTATAATCAAACTCCCTAACTCAATCTGTGTCTTAAACATTTTTGCTAGGGCGTTCTGTTACGATTTGACTTCATTTGGTTTCATCTGCACCAGTCACATGTGCTGTATGAGCTAATGTTATCAAATTGTTATCTGTATTGTGTTATCACATGCTAAACAAATCTGCATGTGTTCCTGTATCTACCAATGTCAATGTCAGAATGCCATCTTCTTTTAAATATATGAGTAGCCAATCCGGCTGAATATGGCACTCTCTAAATCCTCGATATTTTCCCTTTAATTCATGGTCTCTATACTTTTCTTCCAAAGGAATATTGTTCTGAAGCATAGTAACGACATTTTCCAAAAGAGATAAATCAAGTCCTCTCTTTCTGGCTAACTTCAAGCTTTTTTAAATTTGCCAGTAAGTATCAATTCATACTGCATCAATTAAGGTCCTCCATGGCATCAAAAAAGTTACTGTATCTCTTAGCATTGGGATCCTTGCTGATTCTTTTCGCTTCTTCCATAGCCTCAATGACCTCAGGTTTATATTGTGGGACTGCTACATCAAATGGAAGACCTCCTCGCATAACACACTGTCTAAGAAATATATTCATTGCACTGGACATATCCATTCCTAACTGCGAAAAAAGCTCTGTAGCCTGCTTTTTTAAATTTTCATCAATTCTTACCTGTGTAGGTACTGTAGCCATATGAACACCTCCCATATAACATATTTGCCTATAGTTTTGCCTATAGTATATACTCATTTCTTAATTAATATTATATGTCTAAAAACGCAACTTGTCAATCATATGGTTTACATTGTAAAGCATATGACCCTCAATTACTTTATCCCAAAAGTTCCCGGCTTATAATAATCTACAATCTCATACCGATTCTTAACCAGTTTATCCTGCCTGCGAATGATTTCAAGCAGGTTTTCAAAAGATTAAGACATGCCACATATTCAAAATCCGGGTTATCTGCGATGACAAATAATGGGGTGTTTCCCTTATCATTCTGAATCCTGCAGTATTCCAAAAGCTTCAGGAAATTCTCCTTTTCTCCCGGAACCTTTACGATCCTGTCTGCATCCACAATGATAAATTTATTTTCTACTCAAATGCCGTACCTCCCAAAATACCCTTCATATAAAACTCGTAGACCTTGGCAGTTTCATATCTTACTTCAGGGAAATCCGCCAAAGAGTATAGTTCTGATGTAAGTCTATCTTTACTCTTGGTCACGAAGTAAATCTGTTCTTTCATATAAGTCTTCAGATTCAAATGAAGCACGTTGTGCGTGGAGAAAATGAATTGGCCCTGATGCTCCGCACCATTTACAAATGCTACCACTCTGTCAGAAAGTATTGGATTCAAAACCCTGTCCATCTCGTCTGCAAAAACGACTCTGTTCTCGTAAACAACACGAAAAATCTGCACCGCCCAGGCAAAAAATTCCCTTACGCCGGTTGAGTCCTGCTGGAGTTCTCTTCTGATCTCATTTCCATCTGCATCTCTACGGATGATCAGTGACTTTCCATAAGGCTTATCATTATCTACCTCTATGCTACAGATACTATAATCAACCATACGGAATATTTCCAAAAAGCGAGGATCTTTCAAAACTCTTATGTCCTCGTCTTTTCCGACAGGGTCATTTTCTCTGTCTTCAGGAACAGCACCGGGAAGCAGTATGTTCTTAAACCAGTCTACTGTTTCAATGGCATCCTTATTTCCCAAAAGTGCCAGTTTACTCACAAAGAGACCGTAACTGTTATTGCTGTTCTTTAATGCAGCTACCAGTTCACCGGCCTTTCCTTCTTTCTTTTCATGCCTTCCGTCATTGCCACGCTCGACCTCAAACAGACACGAAAATGTCGCTCTGCGTTTGCTTTGTTTATGGAGGGCTTCTCTGACGATCCCTAACCTATCGATGACCAGAGAATATCTGGCTTGTAACATTAACATATGCACCTACAGACTGAACCGGGGAATTAACATCCACCAGACTCTTAAGGAACTTCAGGCTTCCGATAAAATTAGATTTACCGCCTGCGTTCTCACCAACGATAACCGCTGTCTTTAATAAATCATATTCAGCATCCGTAGAAGTATAATTATCCGGGAAGCGCGTCTTGACCTTTCCTGTGGGTGCTTCCATGCTGAACTCACTCTCAATATTGAAAGAGCAAAAATTGTTAAATCCCATGTGTAAACCAGTTTTATGGTTTGACTGATCTATCATTCTCCGGCATACCATAATCTGTTCATCAATTTTACAACCCGACTTTATCAGCAAGTGATTCGTCCAGCTGATATGTGTCACCACTGGTGTCACATATTCATTTCGATCTTCTCATGCAGGTTGGTATTTGAAATAATTTGAACGTTCTATCAATTTCATCACAATCACCACCTTCAAAAATATTACAGTATTCTATTTCCCAAAAATCAATTTTTTTATTATTGAGAAATAGATTGGGCCGCACACCTGTTATGAGAAGGTTGCCTATATCTCTTTTTATAATAATAAACGCATGAGCGATGTTTTTCAGATAGATATTCCGGGCTTATATCCGCTAAACTTCCGCGAATTTTTATGTGCTATGGGAGAAAAAGGATTATCAGGAGGTTCAGCAAATGCAAAGTGATATTGTGCGACAATATGAGGGTGATTTCGGCAAACATGTTGATTCCAGGACGCTTGACTGCGGACTGATCTACAAGGCAAAAAGAATATCCCTCTATATGTAGTGTGTAATTTGTAGCATATTTGTGCCCGGCATACACCCGTTGAAAACGTGCGCCGCCAGGCGCACATGACAAAGGAGAGACAACCTTTCGTCATCTCTCCTATCTAAAGAAAAAATTCCCCACGATTTTTCCTGTTTATTCAAATAAATGATCTATGCTAAAGTTCTTCTATCGTTGCGCCAACAAGCTGTGCAAAATAGAAATATCCATAGAAATAATCTTCATCTGCAAGTAATGCAGAATAATCCGCTCCGGCAGGTATCGTCATCCTGTAAGCTGTCTTGTTATACTCAAACGTTACCACTGTTGTGACATCACTTCGCTCTGCCAGTTTCTTAATAATATAATCGGACATGGTGTACAGTCTGCCGGAATCAAATGTTACGGTTCCATTTAAAGGAGCATTCTTGATTTCCCCATAAAGACCCTTTACAAACACCTGGCTTGCCGGAATCACACTTCTTTCTGCTACTGCTCCGCAGGAGCATCTGTATTCCTCTATTCCGTCCTGCTCTGTGGTAGCTTCCTGCACGGTTACCCAGGAATAGGAATGCTCGTGTACAGGCTCCTCTGATTTAACAGGATTGGGAGTGGGTGTTTGTGATGTATCTTCATTTATTACTAAATAATAATAAGCATATCCCATACTCTTCATACCATTATATTGAACTTCAATACTAATAGTTGTCCAGCCTCCATACGCCTGCTGCTCCCAAACTGCGCTATTTATACTACCTTGAGTACTTATGTTGTAAAACACAACTAATTTACCGGAAGATAACCCCGCTTCTGGAATGAGCTCCCTTATTATTGTTAGGAACTCTGAATCCCATTCATTGGCTACTTGACTGGATGGGTTATCCGACACCAAGGCTTTTGCCTCTTCATAGGTAACATCATCCCCCACAGCAACAAGCTCATATGTTGGTGCAGCCTTTACCTGTACCCCCCCCACTGCAAATACGCCAATCATCATGGCCAGGGTCAATACTGTTGTCATTAATCTTTTCAGTGTCTTACTCATAGCACTTTCTCCTTCTTACTCCTTTTTGTTATTCCTTTTCTCCTTTACGAAAATTATCGATTCAATTCTACCATCTGGCATTTTTATAAACAATAGGTTTGGGACGAATCGACATAGTTTGGGACGAATCGACATAAGAAAAGCCGGAGAGCACCATCAGGTGTTTCTCTCCGGCAATTTCCCGAAATACAGCATCAATGCTTTCTCTGCATCAGAACTGTTCTTTGTGAATTGTATCTCTTCAATATTAAATAAGATGCATCCGCAGTGTCCCCGAAAGGTGGGAAAACAGATTACCTTGAGATAGGTATCAATCTCCGGACTGTAGTCGATGATCTCCAGCTTTTCTCCATAAAGGGTTGCGCGCTCATAGCTCCTTAGCCACTTGGAATCCATATTGGAAAAGAGGCTTCCAAAGGAATAGCCGATCAGCTTTTCAAGCGGAAGCTTTTCCAGCTTTGCCAGTGCCGAATTGCCATACCTGAATATCCAGTCCACTGCATGCTTTTTTTCATCAAATATCATTTCGATATCTGCAAAGGCAAACGGCATATGTTCAAATCCGCTGTAATACTTTCGATATTCTTCCTCTGTTTTCGGGATATCCTCCCCTACGAAGCTTCCGATGATTTTCTTCTGCTTTTCCAAAAATTCTTCCCGGATAGCCTTTTTCTTTCGCACCACATAGTCAAGGGCTTCCCCATTACTCAGATAGATTCTGTCACCAATCTCATGGATCGCCATAACGGATACAAGGATGCTTCGGTGAACCATAATAAAGTCATCCTCTGCTCTTTCCTTAATCTGCTCAAGCGTCATTCTTGCATTGTAGATGTGATTCCCCAGCGTATGAATATTGGCAACATTGCGATTCATTGTCACATAGAGAATGGTATTCATATCAATTGATATCTCTTTTTTATTGGAAACATAAGTCAGTGATTTAGGCTTCTTCAAAATGAGTACCTCCGGATCATTCGTATCTGCCTACTGTCAATCCACTTCTACATCATATTTTTTGTTATTTATAATAACTCCTTCAGAATCTGATTGACCAGACCGGGATCAGCTTTACCCTTCATCGCCTTCATGGTCTGTCCTACCAGAAAGCCGATCGCCCTTTCCTTTCCATTGTGGTAATCCTCTACCGACTGTGGATTTGCTGCCACAATCTCTTCAATGGTCTTTCGAAGGGCTCCCTCGTCATTGACGGTCTTAAGTCCCTTCTCCTCCACATATTTCTCAGGATCAATGTCCTGCTCAAACATGACCTCAAACACTTCCTTTGCGACGGAGCTGTTGATCGCCTTCCCGTCCGTCAGGGCGATCAGCTTGGCAAGATTCTCCGGCGAGAAACGGATATCCTCCGGATCCATATTATTTTCCTTCAGAAGTCTTAAGGTTTCAACCATCAGCCAGTTGGAAACCTTTTTGGGCTGGCTTCCCAGGGCAACGGTGGCTTCAAAAATATCTGCCATATGCTTACTGCCGGTAATGATCTCAATGTCATATTCCGGGATGTCAAATTCCTCTTTATAGCGAAGCATCTTTTCCTCCCGGAACTCCGGCTGCCTTTTTCGGATTTCCTCAAGGAACGCATCATCCAGCACGATCGGTACCAGATCAGGGTCCGGGAAATAGCGGTAATCCTGCGCATCCTCCTTGCTTCTCATAGCATAGGATTCACCTTTATTATCATCCCATCTTCTGGTCTCCTGCACCACCTTCTGCCCGCTCTCAAGCAGGTCGATCTGACGCTCCGTTTCCCCCTCAATGGCTCTTGCGATCGCCTTGAAGGAGTTCAGATTCTTCATCTCGGTACGGGTGCCAAATTCCTTTGCGCCCACCTCCCTGATGGAAAGGTTCACATCCGCACGCATGGAGCCCTCCTGAAGCTTACAATCGGAAGCCCCCAGATACTGAATGGTCATGCGAAGCTTTTCCAGATAAGCAATTACCTCCTCAGCACTTCTCATATCCGGCTCGGATACAATTTCAATCAGGGGTACACCGGAACGGTTGTAATCCACAAGAGAACAGTCCTCCCACTCATCATGGATCAGCTTTCCTGCATCCTCCTCCATATGAATTTCATGGATGCCCACGAATTTCTTTCCGTTTTCTGTCTCAATCTCTACCTTGCCATCCCGGCAGATGGGAAGATAAAGCTGGGAAATCTGATAGTTCTGCGGGTTGTCGGGATAAAAATAGTTTTTGCGGTCAAATTTACAATACTGCGTAATGGTACAGTTGGTTGCAAGTCCTACTGCCACCGCATATTCCAGCACCTGCTTATTCAATACCGGAAGAGAACCGGGCATACCGGTGCACACCGGACAGGTATGGGTATTGGGCTCACCGCCAAACTCTGTGGAGCATCCGCAGAATATCTTAGTCTTGGTAGCCAGCTCTACATGGACCTCCAGTCCGATGACGGTTTCATACTGCTTTGCCATCCTACTCATCCTCCTTTTTGCCGAATGCGCCTCTTGCCTGCTCATAAGCAAAGGCTGCCCTGATCAGTTTCTTTTCGTTAAAGCAATCGCCGATCATCTGCAAGCCAATAGGCAGTCCCTTGGAGTCCATACCACAAGGGATACTTAAGCCCGGAAGTCCTGCAAGATTCACGGAAATCGTATAGATATCACTTAAATACATTTTAATGGGATCCGAAAGGCTCGCACCAAGCTTCGGCGCTGTAGTGGGCGCTACCGGTCCCAGGATTACATCATATTTTGCAAAGGCTTCATCAAACGCTTTCTTGATCAATGCCTTTACGCGCAGTGCTTTCAGGTAGTAAGCATCATAATAGCCTGAGCTCAGCACAAAGCTTCCCAGCATGATTCTGCGCTTTACCTCCGGTCCAAAGCCTTCGGAGCGGGATTTCTTGTACATGTTGTGAAGTCCTTCATATTCCTCCGTGCGATAACCGTACTTGATGCCGTCAAAGCGCTCCAGATTTGAGCTTGCTTCTGCCGCTGCAATGGTATAATAGGTAGGAATGGCATACTCCACCAGGCTTAAATCAAATTCCTCTACAATAGCACCCTTTGCCTCCAGCACCTTTGCCGCAGCAAGAACCGCCTCCTTGACCTCCGGGTCAAGTCCCTCCCCGAAGTAGTCTCTTGGAATACCAATCTTCATTCCCTTTACATCATCCACAAGTGCACCGGTAAAATCAGTGTCATCTCTTTGTACGGAAGTTGAGTCCTTGGGATCGTGAGTCGCAATAATCTCCATAATGGTTGCACAGTCTGTCACGTCCTTGCACAAGGGCCCGATCTGATCAAGAGAAGAACCGTAGGCGATCAAGCCGTAACGGGAAACCGTTCCGTAGGTCGGCTTCAATCCGACCACACCGCAATAGGAAGCGGGCTGACGGATGGAACCGCCTGTATCGGAGCCAAGAGCATAAAAGCATTCCTGTGCTGCCACAGCCGCTGCACTTCCGCCGGAAGAGCCGCCGGGCACATGCTCCGGATTCCGGGGATTCTTCGTCACACCAAAAGCGGAGGTCTCTGTGGTAGAACCCATAGCAAATTCATCCATATTGGTCTTGCCTAAGATCACCGCACCTGCCTTCTGCAAATTCAGTACCGCCTCCGAGGAAAAGGTGGGCACAAAATTGCCAAGAATTTTGGAGGAACAGGTGGTAAGCATCCCTTCCGTACACATGTTATCCTTAATGGCAACCGGCACGCCTGCAAGGGGACCCGTCAGCTCTCCTGCATCAATCTTCTTCTGAATCCTCTCGGCCGCAGCAAGGGCGCCTTCCCGATCCACGGTCACATAGCAGTGATACTCACTTTCCTTTGCCTCTATCTGCGCAAGGACAGCCTCCGTTGCTTCAAGGACCGTTACTTCCTTGTTCTTAATTGCCGCCCCGAGAGAAACGGCAGTCATATCTAATATATTCATCTGTCATCCTCCTATTCAAACGTACGGGGCACAACAAACATGCCATCCTTCTGTCCGGGTGCATTCTTCAAAATCTGCTCCCGTGTATCACCGTTTGTTACAACGTCCTCACGGAATACATTTTTCACCGGAAATACGTGGGACATGGGCTCGACACCCTCCGTGTCAAGTTCACTCAGCTTATCAATATAATCCAGCATGCTGCCCATATCCTTTTTTGCCTGCTCCTTTTCCTCATCGGAAAGCTCCAGCTTGGCAAGAATTCCTACATACTCAATGGTTTCGTCCGAAATGATATTTGCCATCGATCTATTCCTTTCTGCTAATCTCTCGTCACAATGGCAGAACAGCCCATGCCACCGCCTACACACAGGGTTGCAAGTCCCTTTTTCGCATCGCGCTTTGCCATCTCATGAAGAAGTGTAACCAGAATACGACAGCCCGATGCACCCACCGGATGCCCCAGTGCTATCGCACCGCCGTTTACATTCAATTTGTCCATATCAAATCCAAGGTCATGACCGACTGCAACAGACTGTGCCGCAAAAGCCTCGTTTGCCTCGATCAGATCAAAGTCTTCAATCTTGTATCCTGTCTTTGCCATCACCTTCCTGGTAGAAGCCACAGGACCCACACCCATGATACGGGGTTCTACCCCTGCAAGCTCTCCTCCGATCCAGGTTCCCATAGGAGTTACTCCAAGCTCCTTTGCCTTCTCCTCGCTCATCACGATAATGGCTGCCGCACCGTCATTAATACCGGAGGAATTGGCTGCGGTCACCAGTCCGCCTTCCTTAAATGCGGGACGAAGCTTGCTGATTCCCTCTGCAGTAACTCCTGCTCTCGGTCCCTCATCTGTATCAAAAAGAATGGTTTCTTTCTTTTTCTTCACTTCTACCGGAACGATCTCCTCTTTGAATCTGCCTTCCTTCTGTGCCTTTTCACACTTGTTCTGACTCCATGCCGCGAACTCGTCCAGCTGCTGTCTGGTCAATCCCCAATCCTCTGCCACGTTTTCAGCGGTAATACCCATGTGATAGCCGCCGAAGGCATCATGCAGTGCATCTCTAAGCAGCGCATCATCCATCTTGGCTGCACCCATGCGATAGCCGAATCTGGCATCATAGAGAAGATAGGGTGCCTTTGACATGTTTTCCATACCGCCTGCCACAATGATATCCGCATCACCGCATGCGATCAGCTTTGCTGCCAGGTTCACACAATGCAGTCCGGAACCGCAGAGAACGTTAATGGTGGTAGCCGGTACCTCCACGGGAATTCCTGCATTGACTGCTGCCTGTCTTGCGGGATTCTGTCCAAGTCCTGCCTGGATCACACATCCCATATATACTTCATCAACCTGCTCCGGTTTGATGCCGGTTCTTCGTAACGCTTCCTTAATTACTACCGTTCCAAGATCGGGTGCGGGTGTTGTACTCAATGCACCACCCATGGTGCCGATCGCTGTACGGCATGCACCTGCCAAAACAACTTTTCTTGCCATTTTTCTTCCTCCATTCCGAAAATATCACTATTACTAATCTACTACTTTCCCTTTTTTTTGTCTACTGTTTTGCATATGAGGAATTACTGACAATCATGCTGAAAAATGATACAATGATATTACTCGCTGATCATGCATAAAGAAAGGACACAAAAGAAATGGATAAAAAAGAAAAAGCAATTGCACTTCACGACAAGAAATTCAACTGCTGCCAGGCGGTTGCCTGCGCCTTTGCCTCTGAGGTCGGCATGGATGAAAAGACTGTTTTTCAGGCGGGAGAAGGCTTTGGTCTCGGTATGGGCGGCATGGATGCCACCTGCGGTGCCCTTTCCGGGGCTGTTATGCTTGCAGGACTGAAAAACAGTGACGGAGCTATCGATGCTCCCGGCACGAAGCAGGATACCTACAAGCTTTCCCGGGAACTGGTCACCCGTTTCAAGGAAAAGACCGGCAGCACTGTCTGCAGGGAATTAAAGGGTGTGGATACGGGAACCGTCCTCTGCTCCTGTCCGGACTGCATCCGCTGTGGCGTAGAGGTGGTTCAGGAAGTATTGGGACTCTGATGAAGAGATAACCCTAAATGCTCTTACGCTTTTCCAGATAATCATAAACGGAGCCCTGCTGCTAAGCAAGGCTCCGTCTTTATAACTCTTTTATTTTTTCAGGCTGTCTAAATATTTCTTGGTTTCCGCAACTACCACACCGTTTAATGCAACAATTGCAATAAGGTTCGGAATCGCCATCAACCCATTAAAGATATCCGCAATGGTCCATACAGCAGATACCGTCATGAAAGGTCCGATAAAGATCGCAAGGATATATACCCAGCGATATCCCTTCACAAGCTTCTGGTTTCCGTTTGACAGATATTCCAGACATCTCTCGGAATAGTAATCCCAACCGAGAATTGTCGTGAAGGCAAAGAATACCAGACAGATCATCAAAATAAAGGAACAAAGCTGATCCGGGAAAGGAAGTCCCAGCTGGAATGCCTTCGTCGTAACCGCTACTCCTTCAAGCCCCATATCCCAGGTTCCCGTAATAACAATGGAAAGCCCTGTCATAGTACAGATTACCAGCGTATCGATAATGGTTCCCATCATGGAAACAAGCCCCTGCTTTGCAGGCTCCTCCACCTGTGCTGCCGCAGCTGCAATGGGTGCACTTCCAAGACCTGCCTCATTAGAGAAGATACCTCTTGCAATTCCCTTCTGCATTGCCACGATCATAGCTCCCATCATACCGCCTGCTGCTGCCTTCAGACCAAACGCGCTCTGTACGATAAGCACAACAGCTGCCGGAATCTTCGTAATGTTACAAATTAATATTACCAGCGCTGCAACTACATAGAGAACTGCCATAAAAGGCACGATCACCTCTGCAACCTTGGAAATTCTCTTCAATCCGCCGATGATAACAAGTGCCACGCAGATGGTAAGGATAATACCGGCAATGATAACTGCCCAGGAATAATCCATCCCAAACAAACGGATTGTACTTTGACTGTCAGGATCAAAAAAGTTCTTCACTGCACTGGTGATACCGTTTACCTGGGTAAAGGTACCGATTCCGAACAGTCCTACCCCTACGCCAAAGAACGCAAACAGCTTTCCGAGCCACTTCCACTTAGCGCCCATTCCCTTTTCTATGTAATAGAAAGGACCTCCGATGATATGTCCATCCTCTGCTACCACACGATACTTGACAGCAAGCAGACACTCGGAATACTTGGTTGCCGTTCCGAGCAAAGCTGCCAGCCACATCCAGAACAGCGCGCCGGGGCCGCCTGCAACAAGTGCCGTCGCAACACCTACAATGTTTCCGGTACCGATGGTTGCTGAAAGCGCAGTACAAAGAGCGCCAAAGCTGGACACCTCTCCGTGTTCCCCACTCGTTTCATTTGCAATAATGTGTTTGATTGCCATAGGCAGTTTGGTAATCTGCAAGCCCTTCAGGCGGACTGTCAGGAAAATACCGACTGCCAGGATCAGGACGATCAGCGGGATACCCCAGACAAAATCGTCGATTGCCGTTAATACGTTACTGATTGTTTCCAACATTTGTTCTTCCCTCTCATTCGTGTATTTTGGTAAAAAAGTAAAGAGCTGATGAATCATCAGCCCTCTAAAGAGTAGAACATGCATATAGAATGCTCTGTCCTTTTGCCTGAGAGATTAGCAGTCGCAGACTGCCGTACACCTTCGGCGCCCTGTCATTCCAGGGACTCTCCAGAGTCAGGGAAATCTCTTTTCCCAACAGAACATACTATATCATATTACTTTTTCATATGCAAATACTATTTAAATCCCCTGGCGGAATCTTGCCAGGAATTCCTTTGTTTCCTTCTTTTGCGGCGTCTCAAAAATTTGCTGTGCGTTTCCTTCCTCCGCAATCACGCCGTCTGCCATAAAGATTACATGGCTGGAAATATCCTTTGCAAATGCCATCTCATGCGTCACTATGATCATGGTAAGACCCTCTTTTGCAAGTGTTCGCATGACATTCAGCACTTCCCCCACCATCTGTGGATCCAGTGCCGAGGTAGGCTCATCAAATAGCAGGATTTCCGGTTCCATGGCCAGTGCTCTGGCAATCGCCACACGCTGTTTCTGCCCTCCGGACAACTGCCTGGGTTTTGCATTGATGTAGGCAGCCATGTCAACCTTTTCCAGGAAATGCAGTGCATTTTTCTCGGCCTCTTCCTTGGCTTTCTTCGCAACCTTTATCTGTCCGGCCATACAGTTCTCAAGCACATTCATATTGTTGAACAGGTTAAAATTCTGAAAGACCATCCCCACCTTTTCCCGGTAGGCACAGACATTGGTTCCCGGCTCCGTGATGTCCTTACCCTGATAATAAATGTGCCCCTTTGTGGGCGTCTCCAACAGATTAATACAGCGAAGCATCGTTGATTTTCCGGATCCGGACGCGCCGATCACAGACACCACATCACCCTTTTTTACCTTAAAATCAATATCCTTCAGCACGGAATGCGACCCGAAGGATTTTTCCAAATGGGAAACCTCCAATATCACCTGATTTGTATCCATTCCAGGCACCTCCCTTACGCTCTTTTATCTTTTGTTCCGAGCTGTCTGCCGATATCCATGACATCAACCAGCTCGTAATTTTCATCCCCATCCATCCTGCTTTCCCAGAGACGCAGCAGTTTGGAGGTGAGAAGTGTCATTGACAGATAAATGACCATAACGATTGTTGCAGACTCAAAGTATGTATACAAGGCACCGGAAACACTTTTATGTACAAAGAACAGATCTACAATACTGATTACAGACAGTACCGAGGTATCTTTAATGTTAATGATCAGGTTATTTCCTATCTGTGGAAGGATATTCCGAAAGGCCTGGGGCAGGATCACACTGGTCATTGCCTGCACGTGGTTCATCCCGATCGCCTTGGCTCCCTCCATCTGTCCCGGGTCTACCGAAATAATACCGCCCCTTACCGACTCTGCCATATATGCGCCTGTATTGATCGAAACCACAAGAAACGCTGCCTGCCACATTCCCAGTTGAATTCCGAAAAGCTGTGACATTCCGTAATAGATAAAGACAGCCTGTACGATCATAGGGGTTCCGCGAAATACTTCAATATAAATTTTCAAAACAGCATTGACTACACCCAAAACAATTCTTTTCAGAAACGGATCACGGTTTCCCTTACCACGGGTCTTATCCACCGGAATTGTCTGTATGATCCCCACAAGGAAGCCGATGATACATCCGATAAAAGTGGAAACCAGGGCAATCAGCAGCGTGGTTCCGGCTCCTTTCAAATAGGAAGTCCCATACTTTTGCAATATGTATAGAATTCTCTCTAAAAAGTTCATCTCCGATATCATCTTTTTATACTCCTTTAACTGTCAATGCCGCATCCTGTCTGATTCCTATTCTGACAGTGGCTGTACGCTGATTGCCTCCTGCATCATGCTGTCAAAATCCTCTGTTGTCATTCCCGCAAGGACACTGTTGATCCCATCCAGCAGTTTTGTGTTTCCCTTCTGGACAGAAATACCGATATTGATTTCCTCCTCAGAGACTGCAAAATCATCCTCTGACCCCGAGAAATCCAGGAGCTTTAAATCCGGATATGCAACGCATGCCGCCATTGCCGTCGGCATATCTGTTACGATCAGATCTGTTCTTCCGCTTTCCAAAGCAACCAGCATTGCAGGAGCTGATTCCTGCGCAGGCTGTATCTGTGCATCCTCGATCTGCGGCAGACAAACATCATACCAGATTGTTCCCAGCTGTGAGGTACATGTGGCACCCTTTAAGTCAGCAAGTCCCGCTGCTTCTGCATAAGGTCCGTCATTTTTTACCAGTCCCACAATGGATGCATAATAATATGGTGTGGAGAAATCCACCATTTCAAGACGTTCCGAGGTAATGGATTGCCCGGCGATCACACAGTCGATCGTGCCCGACTGCACGGCAGGCACCAGAGAATCCCAGTCCAGCTTTACGATCTGAAGCTCATATCCCAGTTCCTCTGCAATCTTCTTTGCAATCATCACATCATATCCGTAAGCATAATCAGAGCTGTCATTAATGGGCACTGCACCATTCGCATCATCCGGCTGTGTCCAGTTGTAGGGGGCATAGCCACATTCCATAGCCACCTTCAAAACCTTCACTTCTGTGCTGCTTTCCTCCTGTTTATCCTCTGCCGCGCCATCTTCTCCGGAAGCCTCCGCCTCGGCAGTCTCTGTGCTCTGTGCAGGCACCTCAGCCTCTTTTTCAGTTGAACCGCAACCCATCATAGCTGCTGTAAGCATTACACTCAACAATACTGACAAAACTTTTTTCTTCATAATAATTTCCTCCAAAAAAAAATAGAGAGAAAGACCTCAGTCTTCCTCTCTGAATAACTTGAATTCATCTTAGCACGATTTCTAAAAAAGTCAATAGACTTTCTGTGATTTCTCCTTAATGCAATTTCTCCCCAAAATGACACAGTTCCCGTAAGGATTCCGTAAAAGGAGCCCTTGCGATCCCATGCTCTGTCACAATTGCCGTGATCAGTTCATGGTCCGTCACATCAAAAGCCGGATTATATACCTTGACCCCCTCCGGTGCCATCCGCTCCCGATACCACATCTCCGTTACCTCCTTTGCCGGACGCTGTTCAATATGAATCTCATCCCCTGTAGGCGTATTAAGATCAATGGTAGAGGTAGGCGCGCACACATAAAAAGGAACGCCATACCGCTTCGCCACAGTCGCCACAACCGATGTTCCGATTTTATTCGCCGTATCCCCGTTAGCCGCCACTCTGTCGCAGCCCACAAATACAGCATTGATCCAGCCGTTTTTCATCACCATGGCAGACATGTTGTCACAGATCAGAGTCACATCCACCCCCGCAGAGTGCAGTTCATAAGCCGTCAGTCTGGCTCCCTGCAAGAGAGGTCTTGTTTCATCCGCAAACACCTTAAAGTGATAGCCTCTCTCCTGTCCCAGGTAGATTGGTGCGGTAGCTGTTCCGTATTTACAGGTAGCAAGCTGTCCCGCATTGCAGTGAGTCAGAATACCGTCTCCGGGCTTCACCAGGGAAAGCCCATTTTCTCCGATTGCCCGGCAGACTCTGATATCCTCTTCCTTTATCTTCCTTGCTTCCCTGCCGAGTATCTCCACGATCCCGTCGACCGTCCGGCCTTCCTCATGGGCCGTCCTGCACACGGCATCCATCCGGCCTAAGGCCCAGGATAAATTGACTGCCGTAGGTCTTGCAGAATTCAAATATTCCTTATATTCCGTAAACTTTGCATAAAAGGACGGATAATCATTTTCAGCGATTTCCTTCTTCAATGCTCTTGCAAGCACATAAATTCCCGATGCTGCCGCCACACCGATCGCAGGGGCGCCGCGCACCTGAAGCAGATAAATGGCATCCCAGATTTCCTTTGCCGTCTCAAGCTTAATCATTTCTGTTTTTCCGGGCAGTTTTGTTTGATCAATAATAATGACACTTGTGTCATCGTCACTCAAAGCTACCGTTTCATAATCCAATATATTTTGGGAACTGTCACTCATTTTTTCATCTCCTTATTTTTTCGTTGAATCTGTGCATCCAATACTGTGATTCCTGTAAAGATTACAATGATCATTGCTGCCAGTATGGTGTCAATTTTTTTATTGATGCGTTTCCACCTTTTCTGCCTTTCCTTTTGCTTTTTTCGTTCCTGTTTCTTCTTTAATTTGTCTTGTGATGCGCTTGTCATTATTGTTGACTCCTATGGTTAACCTCTATCAGTTCCTGCTCTTTGCCACGACATCCCCATATTCGCCATGACATGCCTTGAGCAGATCATCCGGTGAAAGTTCAATCTGTGATCCCAGTTTTCCACCGCTGACGATAATCGTTTTCTGTTCTCGTGCCGATTCATCCAGTCTGGTCACATACTGCTTTTTCATGCCGATCGCCGTACAGCCGCCTCTGATATAGCCTGTTACACTGTTAATGTCCTTTACATGAAGCATGGCAACCGACTTTTCACCCACGCTTCCCGCAGCCTTTTTCAGATCAAGCTCCTGCGCAATGGGAATCACGAACACAAAATAGTTTTTGCTGCTGCCCTGTGTCACCAATGTTTTATAGACCTTCTCATAGGGAAGAGAGAGCATATCTGCAATCTGAAGTCCGTCAATAAACTCGTCACATTCATAGGTATAATGCGCATATGGAATCTTTTCCTTTTCAAGAATTCGCATTGCATTGGTTTTGCTTTCTTTATTCTTTGCCATTCCTCTTCAAACTCCTTTTTCCAGATAATATTTTACTATACCTTGCGTGATTTTGCATCATCTTCATTGCGATATCTGCAAAACAAAGGTATAATTGTGCGAAAGGAGGCTATCATGGCAAGACATTACACTTCTACCTTTAATACCAGACAGGAGATGCAGCGACCGGATCTGGAAATCTTTTACTATGAGGACAAGATTCTCCAGCCTGTTTCAAGCCACAGACACGATCACTATGAAATCTACTTTTTTATCAGTGGTCATGTGAGCTGCAGTATAGAAGAACACACTTATCCTCTTACCTACGGGGATATCTGTCTGATGCCTCCGGGCATATTTCACAAACCGGTCTTTCACGACGATAAAGTACCTTATCGCCGGATCGTATTATGGATTTCCCCCGAATGCTTTCACCAACTGAAAGCAAGCTATCCCGAAATCGATTACGGCTTTTTATTTGCTGCACGTGAAAAACAGTATCATTTTTCCAATGATGCCGGAACCGCGCAGATACTCTTTGGAAAGCTGTTTGACTTAATAGAGGAATATCACTGTGCCGCTCCGTTTCAAAAAGCGGTTCTTACCTGCTGTACAGCTGCCTTTCTCCTTCAGTTGAACCGCAGCATTTATACGCAGCTAAATCCTGCCGGTCAGGAAATCAAAAAACCGCTTTTTTCCCAGATCTGCGACTATATTCACGCTCATCTTGAGGAGGAACTGACCCTGAACTCCCTTGCAGGGACATTTTATGTGAGCAAATACTATATTTCCCATATTTTTAAAGAGAACATAGGAATTTCCACCCATCAGTACATTTTAAAACAAAGACTTCATGCCAGCAGGCATCATATTCTCTCCGGTATGCCCTTAAAGGAAGTGGCAGAATACTACGGATTTGCTAACTATACCACCTTTTTCCGCGCTTTCCGGAAGGAGTTTGGTATCTCTCCGAGGGAATACCGTGAAAGCGCTCTTCGCGCTTCATCAATCACAACGGAATAGCAATTACCGCAATTTTTGTAATGTTTTATCCAATCTCTGCCATTCTCCCCTTCTTTTTCCCATGATATGATAAAATCAAAGTTTATTTAAAACGATATCATATTGGAGGGAACACATATGGAAATGACACTTCGCTGGTACGGAAGCAAATCCGATTCCGTTACTCTGAAACAGATCAGGCAGATTCCGGGCGTTACCGGAGTCATTACCACACTCTACGAAACTGCTCCCGGCGACCTATGGAGCCGCGAGGAAATCCATGCCCGCAAGGCGGAAGTAAATGCTGCCGGGCTCAATCTTTCCGGCATCGAAAGTGTGAATATTCACGATTCCATCAAGATCGGTTCCCCGGACAGAGACAAATATATTGACAATTATATTAAGACCTTGGAGCACCTTGGTGAAGAGGATATTCATCTTGTATGCTACAATTTCATGCCGGTCTTTGACTGGACCCGCACCGAGCTTGCAAGGGTACGCCCTGACGGCTCCACAGTGCTCGCTTATAGCCAGAAGGCTGTGGACAGCATCGATCCGGTGAAAATGTTTGATTCCATTTCCTCCGACTCCAATGGTTTTGTCCTTCCCGGCTGGGAGCCTGAGCGCATGGCCAAGATCAAAGAACTCTTTGAAATGTACAAGGACGTGGATGAGGAAACGCTCTTTGCCAATCTGAAATACTTCCTGGAAGCTATCATGCCTGTCTGCGATAAGTACGACATTAATATGGCAATTCATCCGGACGATCCTGCCTGGAGCGTGTTTGGTCTGCCCAGGATCATCATTAACCTACCCAATTTGCAGAGGATGATGAAGATGGTGGATAACCGCCACAACGGTGTTACCTTCTGTTCCGGTTCCTACGGCACCAACCCTGACAATGATCTTCCGGGAATGATCCGCGCCCTTGAGGGACGCATCCACTTTGCCCATGTCCGCAATCTGCAGCACAACTTCCCCGGTGACTTTGAGGAATCGGCACATCTTTCCTCCGATGGAAGCTTTGATATGTATGAAATTATGAAGGCACTTTATGATATCCATTTTACAGGTCCTATCCGCCCCGACCATGGACGTATGATCTGGGACGAGGTTGCTATGCCGGGCTACGGACTTTATGACCGCGCCCTGGGTGCTACCTACTTAAACGGTCTCTGGGAGGCCATCGTGAAAGGAGAAAAATGCCATGCAGCTAAATAACGAAGGCTTACAGGACAGATCCGCCTGGGAAAGGGCCGGCTACACACTCCCTGAATTTGACAGAAATGCAGTTACCGCAAAAACCAAAGAAGCACCGGCCTGGATTCACTTTGGTGCCGGAAATATATTCCGCGCTTTTCAGGCCAATGTAATGCAGCAGCTCCTGAACAAAGGAATTGTCGATACCGGGCTTCTGGTTGCAGAGGGCTTCGACTATGAAATTATTGAGAAAATGAACCGCCCGCACGATGATTATTCTATTCTTGTCACCCTGAAGGCTGATGGCAATATTGAAAAAACAGTTATCGGAAGCATTGTAGAATCTTTGATCCTTGACAGTAAAAATACAGACGAATTTAACAGATTAAAAGAGATTTTCTGCTCCCCTTCCCTGCAGATGGCCAGCTTTACCATCACCGAAAAGGGCTATAGTCTTGTAAACGGAAAGGGTGAATTACTGCCAGCTGTAGAGAAAGACTTTGCAGACGGTCCTGCCACACCCGAAAGCTATATTGGGAAATTGACAGCATTGGTTTATGAACGTTTCGCAGCCGGGCAGCTGCCACTTGCCCTGGTCAGCATGGATAATTGCTCCCACAATGGTTCCAAGCTTTACGCAGCAGTACATGCCTTTGCAGAAAAATGGTGTGCTGCGGGGCTTGCTGATCCGGATTTTCTTTCCTACATTGAAAACCCGGACAAGGTCTCCTTCCCCTGGACCATGATCGATAAGATCACTCCAAGACCGGACCCTAAGGTACAGGAGCTTCTTGACAAAGACAATATAGAAGGGCTTACCCCCGTCATCACCGGAAAGAACACCTATGTAGCTCCTTTTGTCAACGCAGAAGAATGTGAGTATCTCGTGATCGAAGACCGGTTTCCCAACGGCAGACCTCCCCTGGAAAAGGCAGGCATCATCTTCACTGACCAGGCAACCGTAAACAATGTTGAGAAAATGAAGGTATGTACCTGCCTAAATCCGCTTCATACCACACTGGCAATTTTCGGCTGTCTGCTTGGATATGAATTGATCTCAGAGGAAATGAAGAATCCCTACCTCAAAAAGCTGGTTGAGATCATCGGCTATGAGGAGGGGCTCCCGGTGGTTGTCAATCCGGGAATCATTGATCCAAAGAGCTTTATCAGGGAGGTACTTGAGGTACGCATTCCCAATCCTTTCATGCCGGATACCCCTCAGAGGATCGCAACGGACACCTCCCAGAAACTTTCCATCCGCTTTGGCGAGACCATCAAGGCATACCAGAAAGCCCCTGACCGTGACACGGCAGAGCTTCATAAGATTCCTCTGGTATTTGCAGGATGGTTGCGCTACCTGATGGCGATCGATGATCAGGGCAATGCTTTTTCCTTAAGTCCCGATCCGCTTCTCGATACGGTAACACCTTATGTTGCCGGTTTATCACTTGGAGCAGTTAAGGATGCTGCTCAGGCAGAGGCCGCCTTGAAGCCGCTCCTTGAACGGGAAGACATTTTCGGCGTCAACCTTTACTCCTGCGGTATGGCGCAGAAGGTGCTCGGTTTCTTTGTTGAAATGACTGAGGGACCCGGCAGTGTTGCAAGAGTGCTTGAAAAATATATTTCTCTTACATAAAAATAACCCGCACCATGGAAAATTCCCAGGGCAAGCAAGCTTGCTCTGGGATTTGTTTGTCTTTTCGACAAATTCTTTACCGTTTCATAAACATGCTTTGTCTACAGTTTGAGAAACTCAATATAAATGGAGATACTACATTCCATAATAACGCTTAATGGCATTTGCAACATATTCTGAACAACCTATTCCAAACTGACTGTCGGTAATCTCTGCCAATTTTGAATTCTGCAGATATTCTTTTGACAAATCAAGTAAAATACTTCTTGCATTATCAAGTGCAAACATCTTTTTGTAATTCTCCGCAAGCAACTCTACAGCAGACCGTTCCATATCCATATTGCCACTTTCTTTTGCAGACATAAACAGCTTGTAGATTTTTGCATTCTCATCCTGTTCCTGCTTTATTTCCTCAGTATCACCAGTTGACTGCATGATTGCTTCCATCGCCTTTTCTTTGCTTCCATACCACTTCATTAAGTCCGCCATAGCCTGTTCATTTGCAAAACCGGATGATAAGTACTCTTTATAATTATCCAGACTCCCAAACTTTTGCACCTGTTCATCAATATTCTCTTTTGACATACATTTTAGCGTATGATTCACAATTTTCTGCACTTCATCATTACTAAACGCTTCAAAACTCATCGTATTGACTCCTTTCATTACATCCGTGATCAGCTCTATAATCCCATTTAAACGGTTTCGCTTCTGTTCCAGCAAAAGCTTTTGTGTTGCTAAAATCTGCTCTTTGTCATAATTCGGAGTATCCAAGATTTTCTTAATATCAGTTAACGTTATTTCCAATTCTCTAAAGAACAAGATTTCCTGCAACTTTTCTAACGCTTTGTTGTCATAGAGCCGATAACCAGCTTCTGTTAATTCCGTCGGCTTTAACAAACCGATTTCATCATAATATCGCAGCGTCCTTATACTTACTCCGGTTATCATAGATACCTCTTTTACAGTCTTCATGTTCTCCTCCTTTCGCATTAATCGTAAACCGTTACGTTACGAGAGAGTCAATACCAAATATTTGTTTTTACATCAAAGAAAGCCGCAACCCCTCAAAAACGAGGAATTGCGGCTTAGTTTTAAGTTCTTATGATACGGATCACAAGATTACTTGCTATTACTTATTTATTTGCAATCTCTGCCTTTAAGGTTTCTGTCAGAGCAGGAAGGATCTTGTTCAGATCACCTACGATGCCGTAGTCAGCAACTTCAAAGATAGGAGCTGTCTCATCCTTGTTGATCGCGATGATGATATCAGATTCCTCCATACCTGCTACGTGCTGGATTGCACCGGAAATACCGATTGCAAAGTAAACATTGGGGCGAACAGTCTTACCGGTCTGTCCAACCTGTAAATCCTTAGGCTTCCAGCCTGCATCCACAACTGCACGGGAGCAGCTTACGGTACCGCCAAGTACCTCTGCAAGATCTTCCAGAAGCTTGAAGTTTTCAGGGCTTCCCACACCACGTCCGCCGGATACCAGAATCTTGGCATCCATGATATCAGCTACGTCTGAAACAGCTTTGACAACCTTTAAGATTTCAACATACTTGTTGTTGGGAGTAAATCCGGGATTGTACTCTACAACAACCGCCTTCTTTCCAGCCTCTCTGGGTGCCTTCTGCATAACGCCGGGACGAACTGTTGCCATCTGAGGGCGGAAATCCGGGCAGGCAATGGTAGCAATTGTGTTACCACCGAATGCAGGACGAGTCATCAGAAGCTGATTGTGAAGCTGTTCCTTACCGGGAATCGGGTTGATCGGGAAATCACCGATTTCAAGCTGTGTACAGTCTGCTGTAAGTCCCGTATGAATTCTTGCAGAAACTCTGGGGCCAAGGTCACGTCCGATTGCCGTAGCACCTACTAAGAAGATTTCAGGCTTAAATTCATTGATAACAGATGCCAGCGCATGCGCATAGGGCTCTGTTCTGTATTCAGCAAGCTCAGGATCATCAACAACGATAACCTTGTCAGCACCATATTCAGCAAGCTCGTCAGCCAGAGCACCAACGCCTGAACCAACCAATACTGCTGTTACTTCTGTGCCTAAATCCTTGGCAAGGTCTTTTCCTTTGCCAACTAATTCTAAAGCAATTCCGCTAAGTACATTGTCTACCTGCTGAGCGAAGACAAATACTCCCTTATAATCTTGAATATTCATTTTGAACCTCCATATTTTTCGTAATCGAAGTATTAGATGACATGTTTTACTTTTAACTTATCAACGATATAGTTAACTGCTTCTGTAGGATCAAGAGTAACCTTTTCACCGGCACCCTTTCTTACCTTATCGGAAGCCTTAGCGATCTGTGTAGGTGACCCCTTAAGACCTAAGTTGGAATCCTCTACATCCTTCAGATCTGCTCTTCCCCAAACAGTGATCTCTGCATCATATGCATCGAAAATTCCGCCGGGAGTCATATAACGAGGCTCGTTTAATTCAGCAAGTGCTGTAATTAAGCAAGGCATCTGTGCCTTTAATACATGATATCTGTCATCATACTGACGTTCAACAATTACACTGTTTCCTTCGATTTCAATCTTTTGAGCATAGGAAATTACCGGAATTCCAAGATGCTCGGAAATCTGAGGACCAACCTGTGCAGTATCACCATCGATTGCCTGACGGCCTGTGATAATCAGGTCATATTCAAGGTTACGGATCGCACCTGCAAGTGTCTGGGAGGTTGCCCATGTATCAGCGCCACCAAGAACTCTGTCTGTTACAAGAATTCCTTTGTCAGCACCCATAGCCATTGCTTCACGAAGAACTTCTTCTGCCTTGGGAAGACCCATGGTTACTACAGTTACTTCTGCACCATACTGATCCTTTAATCTAAGTGCTGCTTCAAGACCTGCTTTGTCATCAGGATTCATGATTGTAAGCATTGCACCTCTGTCAAGTGTACCATCGGGATTGAACTTAACGCCACCCTTGGTATCAGGTACCTGTTTAATACAAACAACGATTTTCATTGTATTATCTCTCCTTATTTTCTATTTTTTCTGTGCGTGCCGTCTAAAGCCGGCATGCAAAAATCTCCTCCTGCACATCTGTCACTGCAAGCTGTGCAGCTGTTCAATCCAAATTTCAAGCCGTCTTACTTAAGCAGTGCACCGGAGATAACCATTCTCTGTACCTCAGATGTACCTTCGTAGATCTCGGTAATCTTAGCATCACGCATCATACGCTCAACGTCATATTCTCTGATATAACCGTAACCGCCGTGAAGCTGTACAGCCTTGGTTGTAACCTCCATAGCAACCTCAGCAGCATATAACTTAGCCTGAGCTGCTTCAACCGTATAGGACTTCTGGGTTGCCTTAGCCATAGCTGCTCTGTAAACCATGTACTGCGCTGCCTGAACCTTAGTAGCCATATCTGCGATCTGGAACTGTGTATTCTGGAAAGCACCGATTGCTCTTCCGAACTGCTTTCTTTCCTTTACATACTCGATTGTTCTTTCTAATGCGCCTTCTGCAAGACCAAGTGCCTGTGCAGCGATACCGATACGTCCGCCATCCAGGGTATGCATAGCAATACCGAAGCCCTTGCCTTCCTGACCTAGCAGATTTTCCTTAGGAATACGGCAATCTGTAAAGATTAATTCATAAGTGGATGAACCACGGATACCCATTTTCTTTTCCTTGGTACCAAAGGTAAATCCGGGTGTTCCTTTTTCTACGATAAATGCAGAAATCATCTTCTTGCTTCTGCCCTTAGCATCTGTTACAACGCTTGTTACAGCAAAGATAACATAAACGTCAGCTTCCTTACCGTTTGTGATGAAAATCTTGGAACCGTTCAGTACCCATTCATCTCCATCCAAAACAGCCTTTGTCTGCTGTCCCTGTGCATCGGTACCTGCTCCGGGCTCTGTCAGACCAAATGCACCAAGCTTCTCACCCTTTGCAAGGGGAACCAGATATTTCTGTTTCTGCTCTTCTGTACCGTAGGTCTGGATAGGATCACAGCAAAGTGATGTATGAGCAGATACAATAACGCCTGTTGTACCGCAAACCTTGGAAAGCTCCTCTACACACATTGCATAGGTAAGAGGATCACAGCCCTGTCCGCCGTACTCCTTCGGAACAGGAATTCCTAGGAAACCGGCCTTAGCCATCTTCTCAACAGTTCCTCTGGGGAACACTTCTGTCTCATCAACTTCCTGTGCCAGAGGCTTTACTTCTTTTTCTGCAAACTCTTTGAAAAGAGTTCTTGCCATTTCATGTTTTTTGTCTAACATAAAATCCATGATTTTAATTCCTCCATTTAATATGATAAATTTTTATTATTGAGCATCAACAGGGGTCTTGGTTCTGTCTGCATTGTAAATATAGAAGCCCTTACCGCTCTTAACACCAAGATTACCACCGCGAACCATCTTACGAAGAAGAGGACATGCACGGTATTTGCTGTCACCGGTCTCATTATAAAGGACATCCATAATAGCAAGGCAGATATCAAGACCAATGAAATCGCCCAGTTCCAGGGGACCCATGGGATGATTTGCGCCAAGCTTCATAGCAGCATCGATACCTGCAACATCAGAAACACCTTCCATTTTGATGAAAGCAGCTTCATTGATCATCGGAACAAGAATACGGTTTACAACAAAGCCTGCTGCTTCATTTACCTGAACCGGTGTCTTGCCGATTTCCTCAGAGATCTTCTTAATTGTATCTACTGTCTCTACGGGAGTGTTCACACCTGCAATTACCTCAACCAACTTCATGCGGTCTGCCGGGTTGAAGAAATGCATACCGATCATCGGACGGTTCAAGCCATTTCCAATCTCTGTGATGGAAAGACTGGAAGTGTTGGATGCAAATACACATTCGGGCTTTGCAATCTTGTCCAGTTCAGCAAAGGTTGTCTTCTTCACTTCCATATTTTCAAATGCTGCTTCTACGATCAGGTCACAGTCTGCACAAAGATTCTCCTTCAGTCCGGGAGTGATCTTAGCAAGAATGGCATCTACTGCCTCCTGTGTCATTTTCCCTTTTTCAACGAGCTTAGCATAGCCCTTTTCAATCTTGGCCTTTCCGCCTTCAGCCCACTCCTGCTTAATATCGCAGAGAGCAACCTCATATCCGTCAACCTGGGCAAATGCCTTTGCAATGCCCTGTCCCATGGTACCAGCACCAATAATGCCTACTTTCATTTTAAAATCCTCCTAAAATTTATTGATTTGTATTTTTACTGCTCATGCAGTATGAAATCCGATATCCTTCTAGCAGTTTTTAAAGGGTTCCTTTACCTTTTCCTTGTTCTTGTCAAGGAAGAATGCCATGCCATACTTCTGGTCCTCGGTCTCGAAGCAGTCACCAAAAAGCTTCTCTTCGATCACGATTGCCTGATCCATATCGACATCGAGGCCTTCATTGATAGCCTTCTTGCAGTTGCGGACAGCGATAGGCGCATTCTTTGCAATTCCTGCTGCCATCTTCTCTGCTGCAGGCATTAACTCTTCCTGGGTATAAACCGCATTTACTAAGCCGATTCTGTATGCTTCGTCAGCCTTGATGTTTCTGGCTGTATAAATCATCTGCTTTGCCATGCCGGCTCCTACAAGACGGGCAAGTCTCTGGGTTCCGCCAAAGCCCGGTGTGATTCCGAGACCAACCTCTGGCTGTCCGAAAACAGCGTTGTCAGAACAGATTCTGATATCACAGCTCATGGAAATTTCACAGCCCCCGCCCAGTGCAAAGCCGTTTATTGCTGCGATCACAGGAATGGGGAATGTTTCCAGCTTGCGGAATACATCATTTCCCTTCTTACCGAAGGCTTCGCCTTCAGCCTTTGTCAATGTGCTCATTTCACCGATATCAGCACCGGCTACGAAGGACTTCTGTCCGGCACCGGTTAAGATCAGACATCTTACCTCATCCAGATTTACTGCATCAAGAGTTGCATCAAGCTCCTCAAGTACCTGTGAGTTCAGTGCGTTCAGCGCCTTTTCACGGCTGATTGTGATAATGCCGTATGCGCCCTTTTGCTCGTATACGATAAATTCCATTTTTCGTTACTCCTTTTCTTTCATCTTCATTCTTACAATATCCCAGACATTCCGATAAGCAGACCTAAAAGCTTAAGTCTGCTTATCCTTATTCCAGCTTACTAAATTAATCTTCGATCTTAACGATTGTAGAGCATCCCATACCACCGCCGATACACAGGGTTGCAAGACCGGTCTTAGCACCCTTAGCCTGCATCTCGTGAAGCAGTGTTACAAGGATACGGCAGCCTGAAGCTCCCACAGGATGTCCCAGTGCAATTGCACCGCCGTTAGGATTGAGCTGCTTGTCAACATCAATGCCAAGCTCCTTACCAACTGCAACAGACTGTGCTGCAAATGCTTCGTTTGCCTCGATGATATCAAAGTCTTCGATCTTCATTCCTGTCTTTGCCATAACCTTCTTTGTAGAAGCCACAGGACCGATACCCATAACCTCGGGTCTTACACCTGCAAGAGCACCTGCTACAAAGGTAGCCATAGGCTTAACACCCAGCTCTTTTGCCTTCTCTTCGCTCATAACAACGATCGCTGCTGCACCGTCATTGATTCCGGATGCGTTACCTGCCGTAACAAATCCATCGGGATTGATCGGGCGAAGCTTTGCAAGACCTTCAATGGTAGAACCTGCACGAGGGCCTTCATCCACCTTAAATTCAATCATTTCTTTTTTCTTCTTAACCATAACAGGTACGATTTCTGCGTCGAATGCACCGTTCTTCTGCGCTTCCTCAGCCTTCTGCTGGCTCTTTAATGCAAACTCATCAAGCTCTTCTCTTGTAAGTCCCCATTCTCTGCAGATATTGTCTGCTGTTGTGATCATATGATAGTCATTGAATGCATCCCAAAGAGCATCCTTGATCATGGTGTCAACCAGAACACCGTTGTTCATTCTATATCCGAAACGTGCCTGAGGAACTGCATAAGGAGCCATGGACATATTTTCCATACCACCGGCTACTACGATATCAGCATCACCGGCCATGATCATCTGTGCAGCCTGGTTCACACAGTTAAGACCGGAACCACAAACAACGTTCATGGTAACAGCCGGTACTTCAATCGGAAGACCAGCCTTGATAGATGCCTGACGGGCAACATTCTGTCCCTGTCCTGCCTGGATTACACAGCCCATGTAAACCTGGTCAACCTGTTCAGGTGCTACACCTGCTCTGTTTAAAGCTTCCTTAATTACAATTGCGCCGAGTTCTGCAGCAGGTGTTGTGCTTAAAGAACCACCCATAGTACCGATAGCAGTACGGCATGCGCCGGCCAAAACTACTTTCTTTGCCATTATCTCTTTCCTCCGTTTGATAAACAGTTATTTTTATGCTTCGCAATGATTGTTAATTTTTTATCATTTGCGACTTTTTCATTATAACATAGGGCATTTATTTTTGCAATGGATTTAATAGAATATCTGAGCAATCGGCGATGTTTCATCAATAATGAGCGTCTTATTATTTCCCGTCATTGTCGCCTTGGCTGCATCCAGGGAACGAAGGAAAATATAGAAATCAGCCTTCTCCGGATCGTTATAGGCTTCGCTTAAGATACGCATGTATTCTGCCTCACCCTTTGCAATGATCTCCTCCGCCTGGGCATCTGCCTCTGACTGCATCACGATGATCTCCGCATTGGTATTGTTGGAAATTTCCTTTGCTTCCTCCTCGCCCTCTGCCTTGTAGGTAGCTGCAATATTATTTCTTTCGGAAATCATACGCTCATAGACCGCATTCTTGTTTTCATCTGGAAGATCCAGGGATTTGGTCTCCACTGCGAGAAGCTCAATTCCGTACTGCTCCAGGGTATCCCCGATATTGTCCTGTATTGCCTTTGCAAGCTCCCCGTCACGTCCGCTGATCACTTCCTCCTGGCTCAGACTGCTGATCACATTTTTCAGACTGTTATAGGTAATGGTATCAATACGGAATTCTGCATTGCTCTTCTGGGCACTTAAGGTCTGGGTATATTTATAGGGATCCTCAATCTTCCATAATACAAAGCAGTCTGCGATCATGGATTTTTTATCCTTGGTCATCACATCACTGACTGCGAGGTCATACAGAAGCACCTCGTTCTCAATTTTCTCCGTTGTCTGGATAAAGGGAATCTTCATGCTCAGTCCCGGCTCCTGACGGATACTTTCAATTCTCCCAAACTGCTTGATCACCGTATATTCGTTCGGGTTGGTAACTACCATACTGGAATCTATGATAAAAAGTGCCAGTAAGACTATGGCTGCAACTATAAAAACTGACTTTTTCTTCATCGTTTGTTCCTCTCTTTCCTGCTTATTCTTCTATTGTTTCTTCTGTATTCTCTGTGTCACTGCCTCCATAGCTTCCGGATGTTGCTCCGTAGGATGTGCCAAGGCCTCCTGCCCCTGCATTCCCTCCGGTTCCTTCTGCTGCAGATAGATCCACAAAGGACTCAAGCGGAAGCATAGTCTGGGTGGAGCCGTCACTCTTTTCAATGATCACCTTCATATCGGGAAGAATATCTTCCATTGTCTCATAGAACATTCTCTGCTTGGTGATCAGAGGATACTTCTGATATTCCGCATAGAGCTCATTCAGCCTTGCCACCTGTCCCTTTGCCTCATTGATTCTCTCCTCGGCCTGCGCCTGTGCCGTCTTTAAGGTTTCATCCACCTGTGCTCTGGCTGCCGGAATATCCTCGTTTCTCTTCTGGTTTGCCTTATTGATGGAGGTTTCCTTTCCCTGCTTTGCATTTTCTACATTTTTGAAAGCACTGATAACCTCCTGGGTAGGCGGTTCTGCATCCTGTATGGTAATGTTCACCAGCTGGACACCGATATCCTCCTGTTCCAGACGCCCGACGATCTTTTCCTTAATCGATGCCTGAATCTCATTCTTTCCTGTGGTGATCACACTGTCTACATCATATAAGCCGATGGTATCTCTGATATAGCTCTGGGTGAGCATTTTCAGAATATCTACCGGGCTTTCCGATGCATAAAGATATTTGACCGGATCAGTCACTCTATATTCCACATAAAAGTCCACATTCACGAAATTGTAATCCCTGGTAATCATAAAGGATTCAGAGTCCACAGATTCATCTGTGTCTGCGCGATAGCCAATGGGAAATCCGTTGATGGTCTTAGGCACCTTACGCATTCTCTGCACGTAAGGAACCTTAAAGTGAATACCGGACTGCTCCACAACCTTAGGTACCCCAAAGGTACTGATTACCGCGTATTCA
The DNA here is from genome assembly GCA_018384375.1 of Lachnospiraceae bacterium. Taxonomy (GTDB): domain Bacteria; phylum Bacillota; class Clostridia; order Lachnospirales; family Lachnospiraceae; genus Suilimivivens. The sequence continues at coordinate 37,444 of JAHAYJ010000032.1, read as the reverse complement.
TTCTCCTTCAAAGAATAAATGCTTCCTGCAAGCAGGTAGATCACAACAAAAAATCCCACTACGATTCCTGCAATTTTGCCGATGGTTGTCCCCATTCTTCCCGGCTCCTTTTGTTCATAAACATTGTTTGGTTTCTTTCCGAACATATCTTTTCCTCCTTTGTTTTGGTAAATGCTGCGGAAACAAAGTTTCCATTCGCATAAAAAAAGACTTTCCCGCAGCATTTACGCTACGATAAAAGTCTTGCTACAGTTTGCCTGATTTGAAACGGATGCTATCATCGTCCTGACGTTTCAAATATATCCCGGGATATAAGCTACTCCCTTTTATCTGATAGGATGATCATAGCATATCGTTAATTATTTGTCAATATATTTTCATGATTATTTTCTTCTGCCAGACCTGTCATTTTTTCCTTCAACTGCTTTTGACAGGCAGTCGAAAAACCCGCCTTGTCAAGCGCGGTTCTGATATCCCCTGCTTCCATTTCGCAAAGCAGCTGCATCATGGTCTCCGGCTTTGAATCCAGGCAGTCGTCAATCAGCCTGGGATCCGGGATAAGCTTTCTGATCTCTTCCGGCATGGCCTTGATTTTTCTATTGATGCCGTTGGTATTGTAAACACTGCTGACCATATAATCTGCAATGATATCTTCTCTGACAACATCACACAGATAGAGAATGAGTGCCGCAATGATTCCGGTTCTGTCCTTCCCTGCAGAGCACATAAAAAGAACACTTCCCACCTCACTTCTTTTCAGGATAGTCTCCAGAATGCGGGCGCAGCATGAGACTCCCCGGAACAGCGATTTCCCATAATCAAGCTTCATACTTTCAATTATTTTCTCAGTACCCATTTCCCGAAAATCCATTCCCAATTTATCCATCTCCGGCATCAGGGAAAAGTGATCATATTCCGTTCCCTCCGGTACCTGCACCGGTGCTGCTGATATCTCTGAAAGGCTGCGCAGATCTATCACCGTATGAATTTTGCGGGCCTTCAGCACCTGCCAATCCTCTTCTGTCAGGGAAGATAGCGCATCACTTCGATACAGCATACCCCATTTTGTACTTTTACCGTCTGTTGTGGGATATCCTCCCATATCACGAACATTAAATGCGTTTTTCAGCGGAATATGTCTCATTCTATTTCTCCCGGATCTCACTGTGTAGCTCCTGAAGAGATTTCAGTTCGCTTCCTTTGTGAGACTTCACATAATGAATGCCCTCAACGGTAGCTCTCGCCGCCGCAATGGTTGTGATATAAGGAACCTTCGCTTTAATCGCCGCTTTGCGCAGATAGCTGTCATCATTAACGCTGTCCTTCCCTACCGGCGAATTAACAATCAGCTGAATTTCTCCGTTGGTAATCATATCAGCCACATTTGGGCGTCCCTCATAAAGTTTCTTTACCTTCGTGGCAGGAATGCCCGCTGCCGTAATCAGATCATAGGTACCTCCGGTTGCTACGATCCGGAAACCATCCTCTGCAAAGCCCTTTGCAACCTCTACCACTTCTTCCTTGTCCTTACGATTTACTGAGATGAGCACCGTTCCCTCAAGCGGAAGCCTGGACTGAATTGCCTCCTGTGCCTTGAAAAAGGCTTCTCCATAAGTACGGGACAACCCAAGTACCTCACCGGTAGAACGCATCTCGGGTCCGAGGATCGGGTCAACCTCCTGGAACATATTGAAGGGGAACACTGCCTCCTTCACACCATAATAAGGAATACTCTGTTCCTTCAGGTCGGCAACCGGCGAAGGACGGCCGGTGATTTCCGATGTGATAATATCAGTGGCAAGCGGCACCATCCGGATATTGCAGACCTTAGATACCAGTGGGACAGTACGGGATGCTCTGGGATTTGCCTCCAGTACAAATACCTTGCCGTTCTCAATGGCATACTGCATGTTCATCAAGCCCTTCACATGCATTTCCTCTGCAATCTTTCTCGTATATTCCTTAATCGTCTCCACATTCTCAGGAGAAATATGGACAGAGGGAATGATGCAGGCTGAGTCACCGGAATGAATCCCCGCAAGCTCAATATGCTCCATGACAGCCGGTACAAAGGCATGTGTTCCGTCACTGATCGCATCCGCCTCACATTCCAGTGCATGATTTAAGAATCGGTCAATGAGAATAGGGCGGTCAGGCGTCACGCCAACTGCAGCGTTCATATATTCCGTCATGCTTTCATCGTCATAGACCACTTCCATACCGCGCCCGCCAAGTACATAAGAGGGACGTACCATAACCGGATAACCGATCCGATTCGCAATCGCAATTGCCTCTTCCACATTCACAGCCATTCCCGATTCGGGCATGGGAATTTCCAGCTTCTCCATCATTGCACGGAACAGGTCACGATCCTCCGCCAGATCAATAACAGAAGGAGCCGTACCCAGAATCTTCACGCCGTTCTTTTCAAGATCGGCTGCCAAATTAAGAGGAGTCTGACCGCCAAACTGTGCAATCACACCCAGTGGCTTTTCTTTCTTATAAATACTTAGCACATCCTCCAGCGTCAGCGGTTCAAAATACAGCTTGTCTGAGGTGTCGTAGTCGGTTGACACAGTTTCCGGATTACAGTTTACAATAATTGTCTCAAATCCAAGCTTCTTAAGTGCCAGCGAAGCATGAACACAGCAATAGTCAAATTCGATTCCCTGACCAATGCGGTTGGGACCGCCACCCAGAATCATAATCTTAGGTTTATCGGTATTTACAGGATTTTTATCCGGAGCATTGTAGGTTGAGTAATAATAAGCGCTGTTCTTTGTTCCGCTTACATGAACCCCCTCCCATGCCTCTTCCACGCCAAGTGACATACGGCGGTTACGAATTTTCTCCTCTGAGATTTCCAGCAACTGACTTAAATATTTATCGGAAAAACCATCCTTCTTGGCAGTAATCAGCATTTCATCCGTGGGCATACTGCCCTTGTATTTCAGAAGAGCTTCTTCTTCCTCCACCAGTTCCTTCATTTGCTCAATAAAATAGGTTTTCACCTTGGTTAGTTCAAAAATCTCCTGCACAGTCGCTCCCTTTCGGAGTGCCTCATACATCAGGAAATGGCGCTCACTGGACGGCGTTGTTAAGCGCTTCAGCAATTCCTCCTTACTTAAGGTATCAAAATTTTTGACATGACCCAATCCGTAGCGCCCCGTCTCCAATGAACGGATTGCCTTCTGGAATGCCTCCTTATAGGTCTTGCCGATACTCATGACCTCACCCACAGCACGCATCTGGGTTCCCAGCTTATCCTCAACACCCTTAAACTTCTCAAATGCCCAGCGCGCAAACTTGATCACTACGTAATCTCCGTCAGGCACATATTTATCCAGGGTTCCGTATTTGCCACAGGGAATATCCTTTAAGGTAAGACCTGCTGCCAGCATAGCGGAAACCAGTGCGATCGGGAAGCCGGTTGCCTTGGATGCCAGCGCTGAAGAGCGGGAGGTACGAGGATTGATTTCTATAACAATAATGCGGTCCGACACAGGATCGTGAGCAAACTGTACATTGGTTCCACCGATCACCTGAACGGATTCCACGATTTTATACGCCTGCTCCTGAAGCCTCTTCTGACATTCCTCAGAGATGGTTAGCATCGGCGCAGAACAGAAGGAATCTCCCGTATGAACGCCAAGCGGATCGATATTCTCAATAAAACATACGGTAATAATATTGTTGTCCGCATCACGGACCACCTCAAGCTCCAGTTCCTCCCAGCCCAGAATAGATTCTTCTACCAGAACCTGTCCCACCAGACTGGCCTGGAGCCCTCTGGCACAGACTGTCTGTAATTCTTCTTTATTATAAACAAGGCCACCGCCGGCACCGCCCATTGTATAAGCGGGACGCAAAACCACCGGATATCCCAGCTGATCGGCAATGGCAAGCGCTTCCTCCACCGAGTAAGCCACCTCACTGCGTGCCATCTCTATTCCCAGCTCATTCATGGTCTTCTTAAACGCAATGCGGTCCTCACCGCGCTCAATGGCATCCACCTGGACTCCAATGACCTTAACACCGTATTTTTCCAGAACTCCCGCCTGATTCAATTCTGCACACAGATTTAAGCCGGACTGTCCTCCCAGATTAGGGAGCAGTGCATCCGGGCGTTCCTTTGCAATGATCTGCTCAAGCCGCTCCACATTCAACGGCTCAATATAGGTCACATCAGCGGTCTCCGGATCTGTCATGATCGTTGCCGGATTGGAATTTACCAGCACGATCTCATAGCCAAGCTTACGAAGTGCTTTGCATGCCTGTGTTCCCGAATAATCAAATTCACAGGCCTGCCCGATAATAATCGGACCGGAGCCGATAATCAATACTTTATGAATGTCTGTTCTTTTTGGCACAAGAATTTCCTCCGAATTTCGTATTTTATTGTATAACATTCTATCATCACCAAATAACCACTGTCAATTTGATATGTCTGCAACCAGTCGCAAATCTGCTACGAATATCTCCTTCTGCACCGTCATATATTTTTTTAACCTGTATATTAAGGTGTATTTCATGAAAAAGTTACCTGTTCAGATTCCCCGTATCATATTCTGCCTGCTTCTTGCAGCTGTCTGCCTATTAATTTATCATCACACATCCGGACGCAGCCCGGAAGCTGTTGAGGTTGTTTCGGGAACAGACGGCAGCTATATTAAATGGGTGGATTTCAATGTCAGCTATGAAGCTCTGTGCACTGCCTATGATCTGGATGTTGCCAGTTATGATTCTCCCGTCCATATTAATTGGATCGAATTACTTGCCTACGCCGGTGCCAAATGCGGCGGCACCTTTGATAAGAGCAGTATTTCCCTGATCAATAAGCTTGCCGGGGAGCTCTCGGATGAGAAAATCACGATCAAAGAACTGACAAAGGATATGAAATATTATGACTATTATTATGAAGCCTATGAAGCTGTTCTGGGTGGTATGGTAGGTGAATATGAGATTCAGCAGGAAAATGAAGCCGGCGAAAAGGTCTGGAAAAAGGTTTACGGATTAAAAGCCTTTTCCCCCATTGCAAAGGGCTTTCCCTATAATGATTATGACGATTTCGGTTCCTCCCGGAGCTACGGCTATAAAAGACAGCATTTGGGACATGATATGATGGGGCAGATCGGTACGCCCATCATTGCAGTGGAATCCGGTTACGTGGAAGCACTGGGCTGGAATCAGTACGGTGGATGGCGCATCGGTATCAGAAGCTTTGACGGCAAACGCTATTATTACTACGCTCATCTTCGCCAGAACTTTCCCTACGCTCTTGACCTTGAAGAAGGCAGTGTTGTAACCGCCGGAGATGTGATCGGCTACATGGGTCATACCGGCTACAGTGCAAAGGAAAATACAAACAACATTGATACCGTACATCTTCACTGGGGATTACAGCTTATATTTGATGAATCCCAAAAGGAAGGCAACAATGAGATCTGGATCGACTGCTATGCCCTTACACGCTTTCTATATAAAAACAGATCCCTCACCGAAAAAAATCAAGAAACCAAGGAATGGTTCCGTTCCTTTCAGATGAGAGACCCTTCTGTCACCGAATACAAAAATATGACAAAGCTGTCAGGCAATAATACTGTCTGACTATCAGTCCTTTTCCGTATATACAAATTCTCTTTGAATTACAAAGCTTAAGAAAAACAGCAGCACGTCCACGGGAATTTTTACCAGAACCTCCACGCCACCAAACAACGGATAAAGTTTATTTACCAGCAATGCGCTGAAGGACATCTGTACCACTGCCAGTCCGATATATCTTGGCAGTGATTGCTTAACAGAAGTTTCGCTTTGAAATACCACCTTATAGTTCATCGAGTAATTATAGAAGGCAGAAAGGATTCTCGCAAGCACCGTTGCCGCGGTAATATAGGAAACAACCTGAAAATCCATATCCCGAAGCAGGAAGCAGAAAACGGAAAACAGCACCAGATCTACCACGCTGGACGAGAGCGATGAAAAAAGAAACTTCCCAAATATCATATATATTCTGACAGAATCTTTAATCGGGTTAAAATGGCTTGTCTTATTTTCTTCTATATAAATTGTCTTGATCGGTACCTCTACAATAGGAATTTTCCGTGTCTTGGTCTCCAGGAGCATATTGGTCTCAAATTCAAACCGTTCGCCCTTGACCATCAAAAGCTGCTGCATAAAAGCTGCCGGTATTCCCCGGAGTCCTGTCTGAGTATCAGACACTGTAATTCCCGTCAGATATTTCATCACGACTCTTGTACATTTATTTCCGAACTCAGAACGGACAGGCACATCCTCTCCCTCAAAACATCTGCAGCCCAGGATCAGAGAGTCCGGATGCTCAATCAATGCCTCAGCGCAGTCCAGAATACAATCAGGCGTATGTTGACCGTCCGAGTCAGCAGTTATCACACCAACCAGTCCCGGGAATTCCTGAAGGCAGAAATTGAAGGCCGTTTTCAGCGCCCTTCCCTTCCCCTGATTTACCGCATGATGCAGCACTTTGCACCGGTAGGTCTCCCTTGCCTCGTCAAAAAAGCGGGCATATGCTTTACCGCTTCCATCATCTATCACTACAATATTCGTAAAACCACTTTCCCGCAGCTTTTTTAAAAGTGCCGGCAGTTTTTCATCCGGCTCATAAGAAGGGATCACAATCGGTATCTGCTTTCCCTCTCTCATCATCTCCATATCCATGTTATCCCTTCTGCACCTTCCTAAGCTTCATTCCTTCCGCACCTTCTTCTACCTGATACAGGCATCCGTATGCAAAGTCTTCCCCATCCGTAAGCGGATTAAGCAGTGCTTCTCCGGCTTCTCCCAATTCATTCACATACAGGTATTCTGCATGTGCATCCTCTATCGCATTGATAATATCCCGACTTTCCAATTGCTTCGCATCAATGTTTCCATACATCACAGAAACAGGTGCCGCCTCAAAGCCGACATAAGTATTTCTCACCCAACTGATATCGGAAATATCCCGCAGATATAACACCCGTCCAATGCTTTCGCTGGTGCCTGCCCCTACACTTGCAAGAAATTCCTCAGCCGCCTCATCCACAACCTCGTTCCTCTGGGCCAGTGTTTCTTCTATCGTGTCATGATACCCCCAGATTCCCCGGTAGGCTCCGGCATAATCTGTAGTAAGGAATACAAAGAGAAGGCAAATTACCACCCCTTTTATTGACCTGCTTCCCTGCATGGTAAAATAGGCCAGCAGATATAATCCTCCTATCATAAAAGGCGCACCATACCGTTCAATGGAAGAAACCATTCCGAATGGCTCCAGGTATTGCGTTTCCACCGCAAAAATAGTGAGATGGCTGATCAGATTAAATGTATAAAACAGAATTCCGGATATCGCCAGAAAGCTTCCGATATAGCAGGCTTTTCGCTTATCCAGAATATGACTGCGATACAACACAATCGTGAAAATAAGCAGCAAAAGATATAGCATCAACGGACTTAAGTCCACTGCAAATGTTTTTCCCCGGTGAAGCGGCCAGCTCACGAAAGCCTCCATAAAAGCACTTACCATGGCTCCCTGATATTCGGGCAGGTTCATACCACCGGTCACCATCTGAATTGCCGTTCCGGTAAGCTTTGCCACCCTACGATTAAGCAGACAGAAGGAGAGCCAGGAACCCTCTGTCAAAACCGGAAGCAGCGTAACCCAGAAAAGAGCCAGCCTGTTCCCTCCCTTTGCCTTCTTACAACCAATAACAATATGATACCCGTAATCAAACATAAGACCGAACGCCACCCAGATAAATCCGGTGTTTTTACAGAGTACCAGGATCATCAGAAATAAAGCCTGTCTGCCGTAATAAAGCAGTCTGCCTTTTTCCCTGCCATCCACTACCGAAACCAGAAAGGAACCGTAAACAACCGCCATCGTCAGATCAGCGCAGCATCCGTCCAACCAGAATGCTTCTGCCACCGCCGGAAAAAGCCAGAGGGAAATTCCTCCCGGAATCAACAGGAGCGGGTTGTGCTTCTTAATCCATTTCAGAAGTGGGAACAGAAACGCCAGATTCATAAAATAATATCCGGCAAACATCAGCCCTTCCCTAAATTCTCCGGGCGAAAAATGCAAAAACCACCACTTCATCATCTGTGTTCCCGGAGGGTAGTCCCCGAACTCCGGCGCCACATTGGCATATTTCCCCGCAAAGCCGTCCAAATAGAACAGGGACTTCACATCCGTTGCCCAGAAATTATAATCATCCCACCAGCTTACCACCTTACCACTCACGCAAAAAGCAACAGTGATTGCTATAAGTACCGCGGTGATTGTTGCGCCGTCTGTCATCTCCTGCTTTACGAAACCTAACAGCTGCATGCGTTTTTCTGCAGATATTCTGAAAACATAAACAGCAGCTGCTGCCACTGCAGCAATTGCAATATAATCCGACGCCGACAGGCAGTGAAAGAAGGCCAGCACATACAATAGCAAAACGAGAAGAGATGTGCCAATCGGAACAGACTCCACAAAAGAGAGCCGGAACTTCCATGCGATACCGAGTATTAAAATCATCAAAAATATTATCTGAACCAAAAACATAATTATCCTTTCGGCTTATCGCTATCCTGTCAGATGAAACCAAATGCCGGCTTCGCCGCCGCTTGGTTTCCTGCTGACAGGATACATTATAGCAAAAAGATGTGTGGCATGCCACACATCTTTTCATTCTGTTCATCTTTTATTCTGTCTGAATTGACGCTTTAGTATTCCGGTTCAATTAAGCCGTAGGTGTTTCCTTTTCTCTTGTAAACGACATTAATCTGATCTGTTTCTGCATTGCAGAATACGAAGAAATTATGTCCGAGAAGTTCCATCTGGATGCAGGCATCCTCAGGATACATTGGCTTAATATCGAACTTCTTGGAACGGATGATCTTAATTTCTTCCTCGTCCATGTATTCCTTATCAATAAACTCCTGTTTGAAAAAGCCTGCCGACTGTTTCTGGTCTACCAATTTATTCTTGTATTTTTTAAGCTGTCTTTCTATGATCTCTTCCACCAGATCAATGGAAACATACATGTCGTTGCTCACCTGCTCAGAACGGATGATACTTCCCTTTACAGGAATGGTAACTTCAATTTTCTGTCTTTCCTTCTCAACGCTTAAAGTCACATGAGCTTCTGCTTCGGATGTAAAGTATTTCTCAAGCTTTCCTATCTTGTCCTCAACTGCGCTTCGAAGTCCCGGTGTAACCTCAATATTTTTACCAACAATAACAAATTTCATATTCATCATCCTTTCCTTGGATTATTGTATGAACATTATACCACAGCTTGTGTTTGTTATGCAACAATTCCCGTATTTTGTTTTTCAATCTTTCTATTTTTCGGACAATTTTATTTATCGTATTTTTCTAACACACATCTTCTTTTTTTGACATTTCTATCACAATCCACAAAACGTTCGTTCTGATTGATTCATTTGCTTCTCCTCAAATTTCGATATTCCGTCTGTGGAAAATGTGGATAACTTCGTGTATAAATTAAAAACTCCGTTTTTATCATCTTTTGATTGTGGATAACTTTTTTCGCCTGATTTTCGGAATCATTCTTTTTTTGATTGTCAAATTTTTAAATTTGTGAAACATGTACAACCTCATTTTTGTCAACCATTTTTTCCGCTAAAATTAAATTCAGACTTTTTCAAAATAAAAACAGGCCTTCCCTGACTATTTCCATCAGGGAAGGCCCTTGTGCAGGATTGCATCATTTTTATACTGCTGTTTTCATCAACTGCGCAATTGTTTCTTTTAATTTTTCGTATGCCTGTTTGGGATCCTCAATATCGCTGACTGCTCTCTCCAAAGGGCAAATTCCGTCCCGCTTACGGTTACTGATTACATCAATACACTTTTCGTAATCCACACCGATGCCCGCATATACCAGATAGTCCTTTCCGGCCTGGCTCATGGTGATTCCGTAAACCGTTTTCACCTCACCGAGTACCAGAAGCAATGCAGCAGCTTTACCGATAATCTTATCTACAATTACAGCACCTTTTAATAATTCTCTGTCTGTATCTATCAGCTTAAGGATGGGCTTTACCCCGTTTCCCTTATCCTGATATACAATTCTGCCTTCTTTGATCACCACAAAAGAACACTCTTCTGATCGAATCATCTTCTTAGCCTGCTCCAGTAATTCTTCCTTTACAACCTCCGACTGCTCAACCGCCTTTTCCCTATTGCTGCCGGTTCTCTCACCAAATATTTTTCCAAAAACCTTTACAATTGGCGGAATCACAATCAATTGTATGATCGTGCCGGGAATTCCTTCCACCACAAACATTCCCGCTGAAGCCAGGGTTACCGGAGTATTCTTTGCAATCAGTAAAAGTGCAAATACCATACCATGTACCAGCCGCCCTGCCAGCATGGAACAGATCAGGGTTCTATAAACTCCCAACTGTCCCCTTTTGTAAATAATGCCTGTCATCCATCCATATACGAACAGCTCGCACATCATAACCGGAAGCATAGGAAAGAGAGCCGGCATACCGGTCAGAATGCTCGATAACAGTGGTGTCGTCATTCCGGCAACCGCACCACACACAGGACCACATAAAAAGCCTGCAAGGAAAACAGTATAATGCATGGGCAAAAATACCGTCCCTTTTAATCCAAAGGCATGAGATGTCACATAGGGGATGAAAAGTCCCATGCCGATCAGCATTCCCGTCAGCGTAATTTTCCACGTTTCCATTTTATTCTTCATGCCATCAACCTCATTTCTCTTTCAAACCGTTGCTTCGACATTACTATTTCAGCAATTTTTCCAGTCCTTTAACAGAGTATTCCTTTCCGGCCTCCTTTGCAAGCTTGGCTTCACGCAGGGGCGCAATCATATGATTCTTAACCGGATACACAAAGAGCAGGATCAAGATCAGCACTAACAAAATAGCAGGAATAAAAGTAATCAGATAGTCCAGCTTTGCCATCAGGGCAGGATCCTGAATCTCCGAAGTTCCGTCATACCCGATCATTGTCAGCGCAATTCCCAATGTCGTTGCACTCAGTGCAGCACCAATCTTATATCCGAAGGTTGCAAGCGCAACTACCGAACCTTCTTTTTCCTCTCCTGTTCTCAGCAGGATAATATCAGCTGCTTCGTACAGCATCATATAGTTGTATGCAGTAAACAATACAAAACATGCTGCTGTCAGGAATCCATGTACAAGCATAATTCCCATGCCATTGAAGCTAATCAGACCAATGATAATATATGCAGCCAGAGCAACAATGACGGATGCCTTAAACGCATTATGAGATCCCAGCTTTTTATCCAAAACACCGATCAAAGGCGTAATAAACACACCGCCAAAAGTATAGCAGGCTGAGACAATGGAAAGCTGCCAAGCCGGAAGCCCCAGCTTGCTGTCTCCGACGTACATGATACATGCAAAAATCAGGTTAATGAATAATGTGCTGAGCAGATAGATCACGACTGAAGTAATATATCCTTTTGTCTTAATAACTTCCTTATAGTTGGCAAACAGATTGGACTTCTGAATCGTTTCTTCACTGACGGGCATTTCCATTCCCTTTGTAGCGATCACTGTCGCAAGGAAGCCGACACCACCAATCACACCAAGGATCCCCATCGTCAGCGACCAGGATGTTGTTTCTATAAAGCCCAGATTTAAAAATAACTCCACAATGATCGGTACCAGAGAGACTGCAAGATTACCGCCATTACCGATAAATGCCATAATGGATCTGATTGTCAGTCGATCGTCGGGATGACGTGCCACCTCGGGAAGCAAGCCATAGAAGGGCACCTGCTCACAGGTATAGGAAAGCCAGAAAGCCAGACATACAACACCGTAATAGAGATAGAGTGCAGGACCGACTTCCAGATGCGGTCTGATATAGCAAAGCGCAAATGTAATGCAAAACGGAATAAAGAACTTTTTCATCATGGCTCTTCTTCGCCATTTCTTTTTACTGACGTCATTCACAAAGCCTACGATCGGATCCGTGACCGCATCCCAGATCATCGCAATGGTGAGGATCGTACTTGCTACCGCAGCCTGTATTCCTATAATATCCGTGAGGTAATACGTGAAGTAATTATAAAACAGGAAGTAAACAAAATATTCTCCCAGCGTACCGACTGAAAAACCCCACATTTGCTTTTTCGTTAGTCTGTTGTTTTTTTCCATAATCATTCTCTCCTCTCATGTAATTTATCAGATAAATGGACTTTACTAAATTCCAAATACCTCCACTGCTTTTTGCATTTTTTCTCTGATCTGTACACCAAACGGACAATTCTTTTCACATCTTCCACACTTAATGCATTCGGAAGCATGATGGGGAAGAGCAAGATAATGATCCTTAACCGTATCCGGAATCTGATCCCCTACCGTTGCAAGATCCAGAAATTTATTCACATATGCAATCGTAATGCTCTTAGGACATGGTTGGCAGTGTCCGCAATACATGCATCTGCCTGTAACGCCAAAATCCTTAATTGTCAAAATATCGGAATAATCCTTTTCCGCATCGCTTACCTCAAAATACTTTAGTGCTGCCTTGAGTTCCTCAAGCGAAGCATATCCAAGCAGAGTGGATACTACTGCCGGTTTATCCAATGCATACTTCATGCACTGATAGATTGACATCGCCTTTCCAAAGGGCGATGTTCCATCGGAAAGAAGTGTTCCACCGCCAAAAGCTTTCATAACAGTAACAGCAATTCCCTTTGCTTCGCAGAAATTGTAAAAATTCAATCTTGCAGGATTCATTTTGGCAGTTTCCACATCAAACCCCTCATGCTCCATCATTTTCCAAATATCCGTATCCGGAGAATTTTCCATATCATAAGCCGGATTAATGCTGAACATACAAAGCGCCATCTCATCAAGGGACGCCATTTTAGTGGCAATCACCGGATCATGAGAGCTGAAGCCCAATTTCTTAATAACACCTGCTTTTTTCAGTTCCAGTGCGTAATCATAAATTTTGTTATCCAGAATCTTGTTAAAGTCTTCCTCCGTATCTACATAATGAATCATTCCGAAATCAATATAATCGGTTTTCAGACGTGTCAGCATATCATCGAAGGAAAATTTAATTTCATCCATATCTCTGGTTCTCTCATACTGATCATTTTTATGGATGGTACCAAGATGCCCTTGAATGAGCATTTTATCTCTGCGTCCTTCAAGTGCAATTCCTACATGATCTCTGACGATCGGATTGGGAATATACATATCAAGTACGTTTACGCCATTTTCAATGGCGTAGTCAAACATGCTCACGGTCTCTTCAAGGGAAACATCCTCCAGTCTCTCTGAGCCAAAACCGATTGCTCCGAATTTTTCATTTCCAAGTCTGTAGTCTCTTTGTTCCATAGCTTTTCCTCCTCATCTAAAAAATTATCAGGTTTCCTAAAAACAAAAAACAGACCGAGCCATGTTATCGCCTTCGATCTGTCTTTCTGCCAAACTGAATATTTTGTTGTTACTTTTCTGTTACTTTATCAGAATTTGTATTTCATACACTTCATCCTGCCAGTCATAAAAGAACAATGCCGCTTCCATGGCATAGACCCGTTCTATTATGACACCCGGAAACTGCTCCCGAATTTTGTTCAGGATCTGCCCGATATCAAAATCCCGGCAAAAAGGCTTGCAAAGGAAACAGATATAGTCTCCTTCCGGGATTACTTCATACCAGCTCCGTTCTGTGGCCTCCTGCTCCTCTAACAACAGGAATTCCTTCTTCCAGCGAATGGTGTCATTCAATAGCTCATCCGCGAACAACTCGTACCCATATTCCCGCCTTATTGTTGCACGTCTGTTTAAGATTTCCTCTGCCTCGCTGTGAAGAGCAAAATGTAACGCATCGGAATCCATATCAGACTGTGCTTCTACGGATAATACTTTTCTCTCATGGATATGCTTCTTCGTAAAGGTATCCGCCTGATATCCCTCAATTGCCTCATACCGTTCTGTCATCCAGTTCAGCCCGGAAACCAGGTTTTGCATAGATTCCAGCTTCCTTTGTGCACTGTCTCTTTCCTTGACCATAAGCTCCACAAATCTGGACGGATCATTTGTGCTTAATACTTTCTTTAATTCTTTTAATGAAATACCGACACTCTTGCATATTTTTACAATCTCAAGCTGCCAGAACTCCTGATAACCATAATAGCGGTAGCCTGTATTTTCATCTGTATAGCTTGGTTTCACAAGCCCAATATCATCATAAAAGCGCAATGCTGATGCTGCGATTCCTGTTTGCTTTTGTACTTCTCCGATCGTGTACTTGTATTTCATTTCTGATTCTCCTTTTATGGTATATTTCCATATACAAATATACCATAAAAAGGAATATTTTGGGGCTTTTATTTCATTCTTTCATATACAATGCCGAGTGCTTTGTCCAGCTTTTCGAGTCCCTCATCGATATGCTCATAGGAAATGGTAAGCGGCGGTTCAATTCTGATCACATGCGCATTTGTCTCGGTTCCCGAAAGCAGTACCCCTTCATTAAACATCTCTGTCACTACCTGATAGCCCTTGGCATCATCGCAAAATTCCATGGCGATCAGCAATCCTTTTCCTCTTACTTCTACCAGAAGTTCTTTATATTTTTGCTGAATAGTGGCAAGTTTTTCCATAAAATACTTTCCCTTTTTCTCCGCCTGACCTGCCAGGTCCTCCTCCAAAAGAACCTTGATTCCCGCAATACCTGCTGCACAGGCAAGAGGGTTTCCACCGGTGGTCGTACTGTGCATCCAGGGATTTCCAAACATATATTTTTCATAACATCTCTTTGTGGAAACAGTGGCTGAAAGAGGCATCACGCCGCCGCCCATCGCCTTGGCAAGACAAAGAATATCAGGTGCCACTCCCCAATGATCCACGGCAAAGACCTTGCCGGTTCTGCCCATACCGGTCTGAACCTCATCTGCAATCAGCAAAATATCATATTCATCGCAGAGTGCCCTTACCTTCGGGAAATAATCATCAGGCGGAATAATCACACCAATTTCTCCTTCGATCGGCTCAAAGATCATTGCTGCAGGCAATTCCCCGATATATGCCATGGACTCTACTGTCTTTTTCAGATAATCAAAATCTCCGAAGGGAACGTGGCGGATTCCCTGAAGCATTGGCAAAAACGGCTTTCTGTAAACTCCCTTTCCGGTAAGCGAGAGTGCTCCTAGTGTTTTTCCATGAAAGTCCTTTGTCGCCGTAATAAAATAGTGGCGTTCCGTCGCCATCATCGCCATCTTCATGGCACATTCCACGCTTTCCGTTCCCGAACTGGTAAAGAAGGAATACTGTAGATCTCCCGGAGTAAGATCTGCCAGAAGCTTCGCCAGCATAGCCCGGTTTCCGTCTAATAGCTCCGCGCTTCCAAGCGCCTGCTTATCCAGCTGATTTTTGACTGCTTCAACCACTTTTGGATTTCTGTGTCCATGGTTAAAAACACCAAATCCCCCGAGCCAGTCAATGTATTTCTTTCCATTCAGATCATAGAAGCCATCCTCCTCATCGATCCATTCAATTGACTTATAATTGGTAGCGGCAGACTTTCTATACTCCAATTGACCGGGATTTACAAATTCACTAAAATTTTCCACAATTTCTTCTGTAAAGCTTTCACGCTCACTTTGCGACATATCCTTTTTGGCAATCATTTCCAATGCATGATTGGAATATTCCAATACCTCCGAAAAATCCTTTCTCATCTTCCCAATCCTCCTTCTGATTTATCACTGTTCTTCGTATGTTTTATTCAATATTTTTAAGAAATCATCATAAGTAACAGATCTAGGGTTGTCAGCTGCAGATAAATGTACTGCACACTTTTCGGCAAGCCTTTCAAAATCTTCCTGTTTCACCCCGGACAGTTCCCGAAAGCTTGGAATTGCCAGATCATTTACTAACTGCCTTAAGGCTTTGATCAGTTCCTCACACAGTTCTCTCTCTGTGCCTTTGTTCTCAATTCCCATTGCTCTGGCTATTTCCGCATATTTCCTTACATTTCCGGGAATACTGAACTCCGTAACATTCGCAAGGAAAATCGCATTCGCCACTCCATGCGGAGTATCATATTCGCCCCCGATCGTCTCCGAAAGGCTATGTACTGCACAGGTGTCTGAATACCCGAAAGATATTCCTGCGAAGAGGCTGCCCAGCATGACCGCTTCACAATTTTTTGCGTTTCTGTTATATACATAATCCCTGATATTTTCGGAAATAAGCTTTACCGCCCGTATCCCATAGCATTCCGTCACGGGATTGGTACATTTTGCAACAAATCCTTCTATTGCATGTGTCAATGCATCAAGTGCTGTTGCCGCTGCTATTTTTTCAGGCACCCCCATGAGTACCTCGGGATCACATACAGCAATCCTGGCATGACATCTGGGATCAAAACAAAAAACTTTTGTTTTAGTCTTCTCATCTGTTACGACACCACACGTGCTTACTTCGCTTCCCGTGCCCGCTGTCGTAGGAATACAAATCAGCGGATAAGATTCCTGTGTGTACTCATTTGGATACTGAATGACAGAGAAATCAGTTGTGTGATGCCCAAGCATTCCGGCAATTGCCTTTCCCGTATCCATACTGCTGCCGCCGCCCACTGCTACCAGGAAGTCCACATCATTCTTTTGGGCAAAAGTTGCGCCTTCCTCCTTTGCCAGAGTTCCTACTCTTTGAATCGCTTTACAGCCAAACACGATTCTGGTTGGTAAGAAAAAAGAAAATTCCATGTATTCACTTCCTTCCCTATAAAAGCAAAAAGTCAACGGCTGATTTTCATCACCATTGACTTATCATGTTGACATCATACCTTAAAGTTACTTTAATGTCAAGGTTTATTTTCTTTTTTTCCATTACAAAAACCGCGGTCAGCAATTGCTGACCGCGGTCTTACATAATCTTTATCCGTTTTCTGTTTAGAAAATTCTTCTGACTGAAAGAATGGAACGGTATGTCGCGTTGGAAATGATAATACCTGTCTTTGCCGTAGAAGCATGAACAATCTGTCCGTTTCCGATATAAATTGCCACATGACCTGAATAACATACAATGTCACCGGGCTGCGCATTTTCTATTCCATTGACAGCTGATCCAACGTTTCTGTCCGCTGATGAGGAATGAGGAAGATTGACGCCAAAGTTCTGGTATACGCTCATAACAAATCCGGAGCAGTCTGCACCGTTTGTCAGACTGGTTCCACCCCAGACATAGGGATTACCCACAAACTGGCAAGCAAAATCTGCTACCGACTGACCCAACGCACTTCCGCCACCGGTTGCAAATACCGGAGCCTCATAGCTTTCATTGTTTGAAGAACTCTTGGAGCTTGCTTCACGTGCTGCCTTAGCTGCTGCTTCCTGTGCAGCCTTCCGTTCAGCCTCTTCCTTCGCAAGTCTTGCCGCTTCTTCTTCCTTGGATTCTGCTTTTACAAATTCTGTAGAAAGAGTAACATAGTCAAGTGACACATAACCGTCACCTTCCTCGATATTAACCTTCACCCATCCGTCTAACTCCTCTGTGACGAGAAGCTGATCATCAATCGGTACCAGACCGAGAACCGTAGCATCCAGGCTGGGCTCCTCACGTACCTTCAATGTGGTTGTTGTAACGGTTGCAATTCTGGTTCCCACCTTCTTTGCAAGCTCTACCGCATCCTCACCGGTCACGCAATACTCTGCCTTTACATATCCTGTCACACTTCCGGAGGTGATTTCATACCATCCATCCTCTTCCGATATGAATTCTCCTACCGATTTATCATAAAGCTTACCCAGGATTTCTCCTTCTTCACTTGGAATGCTTCTGACATTCACATAATCGTTTACTTTCGCAATTACCAAAGACTTGAAGCCTTCCTCTTCTCTTTTGGCTTCCAGTTTTCTGTCCATCTGACTGACTGTTTTTGTCGTCGTTGCTATTACCGTTTCTTCAATAACCTTTTCTTCCGCTTTCTCCTGCTGCGTTGCCGCATTCTCAAAAGGGATTCCGGCAGTTGCCGTAGGTGATGCCGTTGCAGTTGCCGTTGCTGTCGGAAGGGCACTTGTCAAAGCTCCGACATCATTCTGGTTATCCTTTGTCTCTGATGTGGATGCCTTTTTCGCATCCTCCTCATCCTTGAGATTCTTCACGCTGGTAGCATTCGATGACAAAAAATAATCGATACCGGCTGACGGAAGTCCTGTTGCTTCCTTGGCCAGTACATCCATATTTATGCTCGAAAACAAGAGAACTGCTGATACGGCACCGAAAGCTACTCGCTTCGCTACTTTCACGCTTTTTCTCTGCATGAGTTCCTCCAATCTATCTAAATAACAGTTTTTACAATCTCATTTGTAATTATTACAAAATTGTTACATCTGTTAATAAATATATCACCTCATGCACCATCTGTCAACCAAAGGAAGAAATTTCCAATATTTTCGAGGCAAGGTACTCCGTTTTCACATTCCTGCCAGATACTCCAGGACAGAGGTAACCGCGTTTGCGCCATCCGCAACTGCCGTTACGATCTGTCTCAGTTTTTTCTCCCTGACATCTCCCGCTGCAAAAATTCCCGGTGTACCGGTAGCACAATCCTCCCCGGCAATCAGATATCCCTTTTCATTACATTCTGCCACGCCCGCAAACGTCTCGCTGGCAGGAATAATTCCCACAGCTACAAATACCCCGTCTACAGGTAACTTTGCACATTCTCCCGATGTTACGTTCTTGATGGAGATACCCTCCACCTGATCCTCCCCTTCAATACGATCCACAACTGTATTCCAGAGAATCTCCACATTAGGAAGCGCCATAACCTCCTTTTGCAGAACCGCTGCTGCACGAAGCTCATTCCTGCGGTGGATCAGGTATACCTTCCGGCATCCCCTTGCAAGAAAAATAGCATCCTCTACCGCCACATCACCGCCGCCGACCACTGCTGTCACCTTATCCTTAAAGAAAGCACCGTCACAGGTTGCACAATAGGATACACCCATGCCGGAAAGCTCCTCCTCTCCGGGCACATTCAGCTTCGCATGACTTGCTCCCATTGCCGCAATGACTGCCCGTGTCCGGATTTCCCCCTGATCTGTTATCAGGGTGTACCCTTTCATTCCGCCATTCTGTGCGGAAGCTGCCTGCAATTCTCTGCCCTCGTCAAGGCAATTACTGTCTGTTATCCCTTTTTCTATTCCAAGTAAAGCTGCTTCCTTAAATTCACAACCCAGCTGATCCGCATGTTCCCTGAATTTCATTCCCATATCGAAACCGTTTATGCCGGGAAGCCCGGGATAATTGTCTACCTCATAGGTGTTAAGCACCTGACCGCCACTGATCGGGTTCTTTTCCAGAGTGACCGCCTTAAGACCCGCTCTTTTTGCATAAATGGAAGCAGATAACCCCGCAGGGCCGGAGCCCACTATCACTACATCATACATCGTTGTTTCTCCCTTCTGTTTCTCAGATCCAGCCGCCATCCATCGTGACGATCTGCCCTGTAAAGTATGTCGGTGCATTCAAAACCTGTCGGATCATCTCCCCGGCTTCCTCGGCTCTTCCGATGCGGTCTGCGGGGATTTCCTCCTTCAATGCCTCCATTTCCTCCCTGGAAAAGCAGGCATTCATGCTGGTATCGATCATACCGAAGGCAACTGCATTCACTTGAATGTTGCTGGGGGCAAGCTCCTTGGCAAGCGCCTTGGTAAAACTGTTCAAGCCACCCTTGGATGCGCTGTAGGCAACCTCTGTGGATGCGCCCACATTCCCCCATACAGAGGATACATTAATGATTCTGCCCTCCTTGCGCTGAACCATCTGCGGTACGATCAGCCTGCAAAAATAAAATACAGCGCTGAGATTGGTGTCTATCACCTGATGCCACTGCTCGATGGACATGTCCGTCAAAAGGCCCACATGAGAAATCGCGGCGTTATTGATCAGTACATGGATTTCTCCTGCCTTCTTCACCAGTGTTTCCACCTGCTTCGGGTCTGATACATCACAGAGTGCCGTCTCCGCACAGATTCCATATTTTTCTTCCAGTTCTTCTTTTAGAACAGTCATTTCCCTGAGAGAGCTCCGACACACAAGAAGCAGATCATAGCCTTCCTGGGCAAGAACTCCTGCCACCTGCGCCCCGATTCCTCTGGACGCTCCGGTAATAAGTGCTTTCCTTTTCACGCTTTCTCCCATCCCGGTCTTTCCTGATTAAATCAGATTTCTGATCCCGTCGCAGATTCTTTCCGTCACTTTAGGGTTATTCATGCTGTAGATATGGATGCCATCCACATCATTTGCAATCAGATCCACGATCTGATTCACTGCATATGCCATTCCCGCATCAAAAAGTGCATCCTTATTTTCATCGTATTTGTGAAGAATTCTTTCAAATTTCTTTGGCAGTGTGGCACCACAGATATTTACCATTCTCTCGATCTGCGATCTGTTTGTCACCGGCATGATGCCTGCCTCTACCGGCACATTGATCCCTGCAATTCTTGTCTTTTCATAAAAACGGTAAAAGGCTTCATTATCAAAAAAGAGCTGTGAGATCAGATGTGTCACCCCTGCATCTACCTTTCTTTTCAGATTGCGGATATCCGTAATCGCATCCGGTGCTTCCAGATGGGTTTCCGGATAACAGGCGCCGCTGATATGGAAGTCTCCCTGCGACTTGATATATTCTACCAGCTCATTCGCATATCGGAAATCATGCTTCATGGGAACATTGGGATTCACATCTCCACGCAGAGCAAGGACATTTTCAATCCCATTTTCCTCCAGTTGATGCAAAATGGTGCTGATATCCTCTTTCCCATAGTGAAGACAGGTCAGATGAACGATTGGTTCCACTCCATATCGATTCTTGATCTTTTTTGCCAGCTCCACCGTCTGGTTATCAACTGCGCTCCCGCCTGCCCCAAAGGTCACGCTGATAAAATCCGGATGCAGGTCACAAAGCCGCTCCAGCGTGGCATCAATATTCTTCAATGCCTCTTCCTTCTTAGGCGGGAAAATTTCAAAAGACAATACCGGTTTCCCTGCTTTTTTCTTTGCTTCAAATAGTTCTGTTGCTTTCATCCTTTCTCCCTCTTTCGCTTCTATTTCTGTTCTCTTTTCAATTGAGGAAACAAATCAATCTCTTCCGTGTAATCAATCCAGCCCAGATGGTACGCTGTAATCGGTGAAACCAAATTGACAATTTTTCCCTTCCTGAGTACACCGTTTTCATCTGCCACCGTGTACATAATTTCCAACGGATATGCAGCACCCACATAGGCTGTCACCTCCTGCGTGTACTCAGCATCCCGATACAGGTCATGTGCTCCAAACAGATGCAGGATTTCATGGGCAAATACAGAGGGAGGTTCCTGTCCGAAGAGAATCAGACTTTCCTTGGGGTTATCCGTCCCGTCAAAAACAATGGCATAGGATGTGCCCGGATTATTGACAAAAACCAGCAGCGCAATCCCCTTTGCTCGATAGCTTTCCTTCAGCCCTTCAAAATCCACCTTTTCTTCCACCCACCTGGCAATCTCCTCATCCAGCCGATCCGTAAAATCCTCCTCATCGTTAATTGCAAAATCAACCACTGCATCCGAGCAAAGATCCGCATTTTCCTCCCAGTCACAGATCAGCCTTGTTTCACAGTGATAAGCCGATGCCTGTTCTTCTATGTAATCTGTTGCAAGCAAAAGTTCTGTCAACGCTTTTTCCTTCTCTTCCTTGGTCCAGCTGCTTTCCGGTGTATCCACAAAAAGACTGTAGAGCAAATTATCTCCTTTCAGATATCCGGCACTCCCCAGACCGTAGCTGCTTCTCGGATTTCCAAGTTCTTCCTCCGCCTGAAGTCCCATTGATACCAGCACCGCCACCGCAAGCCAGACAGCAATTCCCTGTGAGAGGGCAACACTGCAAAATGTCTTTGCTTTTGCTTTTACAAAATCGTTCCACCGCTTTTTCTTCATTCTTTCGTATATCACCCTATATTCCTAAAAATAAAAGTACGGGTGCCCTTCCCTATCTGAGCCAGCCCGTACTTCATTATACTTGATTTTTCCCTGTTTTGCCAGAATTTTATCCCTCTAGCCCACGCTCGGTCCACGGAACAGGTCACTCACCTTCTCTGCCGGGGAGAGGGAGGAAATGATCCGGTCCATCTCTTCCTTTGTCTTGGCATCCTTACATTTTAAGATGACATGTTCCTTCTCTGTCTCGCTGAGCCCGTCAAATCCTACCTTTGCATGCTCATTCATGGCTAGTGCCATGGACAGACCAAGCGGCAGATTTGCAAATTCATAATCCATCATCTGTCTGCACCTCCATTCTTATTATGCAGACATCCGGAATGAATTATTCTTTTTTCCTGAAAACAAAAACTTTGCTTAAAACATAGTTGGCAATCGTTACCAGTACTGCTGAGACGATCTTACTGATACCGTCATGGATTCCCATACAGGTGACCATCAGGAACATCACCAGCATATCCAAAAACAGAGTGGACACCCTGGAACCGGTGAACTGCAAGACCTCTTTCAGTATATTTTTTTCTTTGCTCCTAAAAACAAAAATCCTGTTTGTAACATAGGCAAAGGCTACGCCCGCAACCCAGGAAAGGATATTGGCAACCTGCAGCTGGAATGCATTCTCTGCATCCAGAAAGGCAAAGACACTTCCAAAATAAACGATCCAACTGACCAGTGTAGTCATTCCGCCTACGATCACATAATTGATCAGTTCTTCATATTTATGATAAATCTCAAGTATTTTTTTCATCCTGCTGCATCGCATTCCCGTCGGGAATGACTATTCCTCTTCTTCATCCTGTTCGGCAGCAACCGCAGAGACTACGGAAGAAACCACAGCTATCACTACCGCTATAATCACAATCAGCAGACCGCCTGCTAATAACATAAATTCCATTGTCATCTCTCCTTAATGGTTATCGGCTTTTGTGCCATAAAAACATTGTACTAAAAGAGGAACCGTTTTTCAACAGCAAATTCTATCCTTCTCTTTTCTCCCTTCTGTACTGGATCGGTGTCATTCCGTAGGTTTTTTTGAAAAGCCTGTTAAAATGCTCCACCGTCTCATAGCCCACTCCGGCTGCGATACGCTCTACAGTCTGATTTGTCTCCTTGAGCATTGTCCGCGCCTTCTTCATCCTTGCCTTTTTTACCGCTTCCTGGAAGGTTGCACCGGTATGCTCTTTAATATATTTGGAAAGATAGGGCTTAGAAAGATGAAAATTATCGGAAAGCTCCTCCAACGTCACATCCTTGTAATGGGTCTGCACATAATGCATGATGTCCACGATCCGCTCTTCCCTTCCCTCCTTGATATTCTCGCTCTGTGCCAGCTTATTTCCGGCAGAGACAAGCGCCGCGATGGAACTCTTGATAATGTCCTCGTCAAGTCCCGCTCCCCAGTACATTTTCCCGTTGCAGAGAATGCCCACATAAGCCGCCGCTCTTGCGGAAGAACCTCTTGCTATTGCATGCTCCTCATAGACGGAAAGCTCATAGCTGATACCAAAATACAGCTTCAGCGCATTGCTCACCGCATCAAGGCGACCATTTCCCGAGGTTTCGATCACCCTTCTTTCCTTATTCTGTTCGATTGTCACCTCGGCAGTAATACCACCGTCTACCTGCTTAAAATGGCATTCCGGAATATCAAAAACATCTCTCTGATTGATATAGCTATCCTCAAAAATCCGATAGATATCCGAAGGGGCAAGCTCCTTGTGTCTCTGATCGGAGATTCCCTTCATCAGATAACCCACCTCTTCCTTCATCTTATCCGGTATGGATATTCCGAAATTCTGCTTCAAAATAAAGGAAATACCTCCCTTTCCTGACTGGCTGTTGATACGGATCACATCGGATTCATATTCTCTGCCCAGATCCTCCGGATCAATGGGAAGATAAGGTACCTCCCAGCGTTTTCCGCTTCTGCCCTCCTGATGCCATGCCATTCCCTTGGAAATTGCATCCTGGTGAGAGCCTGAAAAAGCGGTAAACACCAGATCCCCCGCATAAGGTGTTCTCTCATACACCCTCATACCGGTAAGCAGCTCATATTTTTCACGAATTCTGTTAATGTTGCTGAAGTCAAGTCCACTCTCCACTCCATGACAGACCATATTCATGGCAAGCGTCACAATATCCACATTTCCGGTTCTCTCTCCGTTTCCGAACAAAGTTCCTTCCACCCGGTCAGCTCCCGCCAGTACACCGAATTCCGCATCACTGATCCCACACCCTCTGTCATTATGAGGATGAACACTCAGCACAACCGCATCTCTGTATTTCAAATGCTTGTGAATATATTCTACCTGACAGGCAAACACATGCGGCATGGCAATCTGAACCGTCGTTGGAATATTGATGATTGCCTTATGTCTTTGATCCGGCTGCCATACATCAAGTACTGCATTACAGACCTCAACCGCATAGTCAACCTCCGTTCCCGGAAAGCTCTCAGGACTGTACTCAAAGGTAAAGCTTCCTTCTGTAGTCTGTGCAATTTCTTTTAAAAGCTTTGCTCCGTCTATTGCAAGCTGTTTCACTTCTTCCTTCGATTTTCTGAATACCTGCTCTCTTTGTGCAACCGATGTGGAATTATACAGGTGCACTACTGCTGAAGGTGCGCCCTTGATCGCCTCAAAGGTCTTTCGGATAATATGATCTCTTGCCTGCGTCAGTACCTGAATCGTCACATCCTTGGGAATCATATTCCGCTCAATCAGCGCGCGGACAAATTGATACTCCGTATCGGAGGCTGCAGGGAAACCTACCTCTATCTCCTTAAACCCGATCTCTACAAGCATTTGGAAAAATTCCAGTTTTTCTTCCAGACTCATAGGTTCTATCAGCGCCTGATTCCCATCGCGTAAATCCACACTGCACCAGATGGGCGGTGCTGTGATCGTATCCTTCTTTACCCAGTCATAGGTGACCTCCGGGGGCATAAAATAAGCTTTCCCATATTTTTCTGCTACATTCATCGTTCTACCAACCTTTCCTGTTAACATACTTCCCGCCGGCCCTAATAAAGAGTCTGCATCCCCGCGGAGCGTTTTTGCTTTATGGAAAAGGCTTCCGCACAAAAAAGCCTTTTCTATAAAGCAAAAAACGTCCCGACAGGATCTTTTCAATAATCCTATAGAGACGTAAATCATACGCGGTACCACTCTACTTCATGACCCGAAGGCCATGCACTCATCGGCACAAACATGCCTTTCCCCTTCTACGGCGGGAGGACCGTCTGAGCCTACTTGCTTATACAACTGCTTTCGGTCAGCTGCTCAAAGGCCAGTTCACTATCTGCTTCTGACTGCCTCGCACCAACCGGCAGTTCTCTGTTTTCCCGCATTCAGCTACTCTTCCTTCTCATTGCTTTTGTTACCGTATTCAGTTTTGATGGTTATCATCTTATCATAGCCTCTGTCATTTCACAAGGTGTTTATTTAATCAATTTAGTTGATTTATTTTAATCTATCTCTATCAAAAAAGAAAGGTCTGCACATAAATCATGTGCAGACCTTATCCTTTTCAAATTCATCCGGGAGTTATTGTGCTCCTTCAATTTCCTTCCACTGTGCTTCGATCTTTGCACATGCTGCATCCTTATCACCGGTAGAAACATATTCCTGAATAATTTCACCGAAGGTCTGATGCCAGCTGTCTGTGGAATAGCAGATTGCCAGAGGTGCTGCGCCTGCTGATGCAGAGAGCTCGTCACCCTGATTAATAATTGCGAAATTGCTGGTCTGTGAAGTCTTAACCGGAGGTACAACACCTGCCACATCATTAAACCAAGCCTGACCATAATCTGATGTATACCACCAGTTTACAAAGTCTAATGTCTGCTGTAAAACCTCAGAGTCATTATAAACATGAAGAGACTGGTCAGAACCTGAGATTACCTGGCACTGAGAAGCATCATCCGATACAGGATAACCGTTAAATCCGATCTGTAATTCCGGATCAATTGCCAGAGAATCTGCCTCGATCCATGCACCCTGTCCGAGTACCATTGCTGCCTTGCCGGTACCGAATGCAGAAAGCTCTCCGTCCAGTGCAGTCTCAAGGGGCTTATCATCACCATATTTGATCGCAAGATCGATAAAGCCGAAATAATTGTTATAAAGCTCCGGATAATCTGCTACCTTTGCTTCACCCTTTTCAAACTTGGCAACCAGTTCCGCTACATCCATACCCGCATTTTCTGCAGCGGCATCCAGGAAGTGCTGCCAGATATGCTTGTGAACCCACCACTCATTAAAGCCTGTTGTAAAAGGCTGGTAGCCTGCTGCCGCAATTGTCTCACATGCCTTTTCCATATCTGCAAGAGTAGCCGGGAATTCTGTTATACCGCATTCCTCGAAGATTGCCTTGTTGTAAACTATACCGAAATAGTTACCCTTGATTGCAATACCATAAAGGCCGGTTCCCTCTGAAGGAGATTTCATGCTGTCTGCCACGCTGTCCTGAATGGTTTCCTGCAGGGGCTGTCCGGTCAGATCATAGGAATACTCTTTGTAAACATCGATTTCCTTACCGGATGTGGATGAGAAGATATCCGGCACATCACCTGAGTTCAGTTTTGCCTTCAGCAATGTAGGATAATCATTCTGCGTTGTCTCATAATTAATTGTTACATTGGGTGCAACTTCCTTGTAGGCATCAATCAACTCATTAATTGCATCTGCATATTCCGGCGAACTGATGAACATATAAATTTCACAGGGTTCATCGGATGCTGCCTGCTCGGTTTCTGTTGCTTCTGTTTCCTGTGTCTTGCTTTCCTCTGCCTGCTCCTGCTCTGCCGCAGCCGGCTCTGCGCTTTCCTGCGTCTCTTTGCCGCATCCTGCCAGCATAGAAATCACCATAGCGCTGCATAACAATACACTAATCAGTTTCCTTTTCATACTCTTTCCTCCTTATTCTTCCCGCACAGGCTGCGGGCGGCCTATCATTTACTCCGTTGATATACGGAGATAAACTTCAAATTTTACCCTTTAACAGCTCCTGCCACAACACCGTCCACAATGTACTTCTGTAAGAAGATAAAAACAATAATCGATGGTACAACTGCCAGAACCATTGCCGTCAACGCATAATTCCACTTTGTATTCATCTGCCCCACAAAGGTGTAAGCTGCCAGAACCAGCGTCTTGGTTTCATTATTACTGTTTACCATCAGCAGGGGAAGTAGAAAATCATTCCAGATCCACATAACGTCCAGTACGATCACGGTAAAGGTGACTGACTTCAGCACGGGGAAAATAATGGAAACATAGGTCCTTAAAGTTGATGCCCCATCAATTTCAGCACTTTCATCCAGTTCTCTCGGCACTGTTTTCATAAAGTTGTAAAAGATAAACGTTGCCATCGGTATACCAAAGCCCCAGTACTGAATACCAAGTCCGATCTTGCTTCCCGACAGATGAATAATATTCATTGCCTTAAGCAGAGTGATCATGATCGTCTGAAAGGGAATCAGCATGGGTGTTATGATCAATGTGTAAGCAATCGTCGAATACTTCCCTCTCCTGCGGTCCAGAATATATGCGGCAAGGGATGCAAATAATACAATCCCCGCAATCCCGATCAAGGTAATGATCAGATTGTTTCGAAAGAGCTTCAGATATTTCATCTTGTCAATGACATAGGTATAATTAGACAGATCCGGCTTTATAGGAAATGCCAGTACATCAGCAATAATCTCTCCGAAGGGCTTGAAGGAGTTCATGAACATCAGATAAACCGGATAAATGTAAATACCTGCTATCACTGTCAGGCAGATCAGCATAACGATCCTGCCCAGTTTTCTTTTCTTTTTCATTGACATTACAGATCCACCTCCTTCTTACTGAACGCCTTCAGGACAAGCTGCGTCACGATCAGGACAAACAGGAAGTACACAATGGATTGCGCTGATCCCGTTCCGTAATGGTTATTGGTGAAAGCTTCCTTGTAAATCTGCATGGTCACGCTGTTAGTAGCCGTTCCCGGTCCCCCCTTGGTCAGGGCAAGAATAATATCAAATACTTTAAGGCCGTTGGTCAGGGACATAAAAATACAGGT
The DNA here is from genome assembly GCA_018384375.1 of Lachnospiraceae bacterium. Lineage (GTDB taxonomy): Bacteria > Bacillota > Clostridia > Lachnospirales > Lachnospiraceae > Suilimivivens. The sequence goes on along the minus strand of JAHAYJ010000032.1, from coordinate 9,344 downwards.
TGTAAAAGATGGTCCCAAAAGAGGTAATGTTACTTTAAAGAATTTCTGCCTTCCGTTGGCGCCATCCACGATTGCCGCCTCCAGGACATCCTGGGGAATTGCCTGCAATCCTGCTATGTATAAAACAATGTAAAAGCCAAGCGACTGCCATACCCCCACAAAGGCAACCGAATAGAATACCAGTGTTGTATCCCCCAGCCAGCTGAGATTCCATACACCCATTCCCGTAATCTCATAGAGCTTTTCAAATCCACTTGTAAAAATGAATTTCCAGATGAAACCTACGATTGTCATACTCATGATATACGGAATAAAAAATACTCCCCTAAAAAAATTTGCAAATCGAAATTTTTTCGTCAGAACTACAGCAAGTGCAATGGCAAGTACATTAGATGCAATGACAAATACCAGCGTATATTTCATGGTGAACCAAAGAGACTGGACAAAATCACTGCTCTCCAAAAAAATTGTCTTAAAGTTCTGAAGTCCGATGAACTTCGCCTCCTTGGAGATACCATTCCACTCTGTCAGCGAATAGTAGCCGCTCATCACAAACGGAATATACATCATCATGCACACCAGAATTAAGGCCGGCATGGAAAAAACAATTGTTTCCACCTGTTTTTTGACTTTTCTTGTCATTTTTCCTCCATCCCTTCTGCAGTTTTTGTTTCTGTACTAATTATATATTTTGTCATCTTTTCGCAAAATGGAATTATCTGAACACTTTGTTGCAATAATTTGAACAATTTTTTTGTCCCGATTGAGATTTTTTTATAAGTATTGTATATTAATGAAGAGGGTTTTTAACATGAGCAGACGATCTTTCCGACAAACTAGACAAAAAATATCCTGTAAAATAAAGTCTCTTTTAAACAGAATGTCTCTGTGGATGCAGCTTGCATTCATTATGACATTGATTATCTCTGTCATCACCTGTGCTTTGATTTATACGGAATATACGTCCACCAGGCAGACCACGATCAATAACCTGACAGAAACTACGGAAAAACTGCTGACTCTGGAAACCAAAAATTTGGGAGATTATCTCTCTGACCTTGCCAACTTCTGTATTCTGCCCTGCTATGATCTTAGGCTGATACAGTCTATTGAACAGCAGTCTGCCTTTACTGAGGCGCAGCTTGCCTATCTTAAGGAACAGATGTATTACTATTACTATACACGCAGTGACATTGATGATTATCACATTTATCTGCTGAATCAGGAATTATCGGTGGGTCGCGGTGTCAGGGACCAGCACATCACCTCTTCTACCTGTGATATTTCAGAATTGGAGGATATCTATCAGACCTGCATAGAAAGTCCCTATTATCACGCTGTTTTTCCGGCCGAAAACCCATCCTCATTCTTCACCTATTACCACACAATGATCCGGGTCAAGGATAAAAATCCCCAGGCACTGGTTAAGATTCAGGTGGATACTTCCTTTTTAAATAAATTGCTGCTCAACCATTCTGATCATGGAGAGATCTTTCTGATCCTGGATCATAACGGACAACTGATCTATTCCAGCGACACTGACCTGCTCCCCGATGACACCTCTCTTTGCAGTGTAATGGATAGTCGGAGACAGAACGGCAGGAGCAATGAGACTGTAACCCTTTCTGATTCCCAGTATCTTTATATCTCTCCGGATGCAGCTGCGGGCGGTCTTCATCTAATTTCCCTCATTCCGCTTTCCTATATTGATTCACAGATCGGCCAAATCCAGAAATCCTTCTGTATTGGTGGGCTCCTCATCGGTCTTGCAACCATCATTTTGATCAATCTTCTGATCCATATGCTGACAAACCCGCTTCATGTTCTGTCAAAGCAGATGGAACGGACCGGAAGCGGAGATTTTCATACTGTGGTTCATACCGATGGAAGCCGCGAAATCATTGAACTTTCTCAAAGCTTTAACCTGATGGTTTCCCATATTGACGAGCTGATCCGTCGTACCTACCTTGCGGAGCTGAGTGAAAAAAGTGCCAGGCTCACCGCGCTGGAATCCCAGCTTAACCCCCATTTTCTTTACAATACGCTCCAGGCTATCTCAACGGAGGCACTGCTGAACGATCAGCCACAAATCAACAAAATGATCACTTCACTGGCCTCCAACCTGCGCTACACGATCAAAAGCGAAGATCTGGTTCCACTTAGAAATGAAATGGTCTATGTAAACAACTATATTTATTTACAGAAAATCCGGATGGATGATAATCTTCAGGTCAATATCCGCATTGACCCTGATACGGAAGAATTCTTAATTCCGAAAATCAGCATTCAGACGTTGGTTGAAAACTCAATTATTCACGGGATCAGTCCCGCCACAGGCAGCATACAGATTGACATCTCTGCAAAAAGGGTTGAAAATTATATTCACATCTGTGTTCGGGATAATGGAAACGGTATTCCTGAAGAGCAGCTTTCTCTTTTATATGCAGACTTTGAAAGGCAGGATAAAACCGGTTCTACCGGCGGTATCGGGCTGGTAAACCTATATACCCGGCTGAAGCTGCTCTACCCTCAGCCTGCCACTCTGGATATTCGTTCCAAACCCGGCAAATACACGGAGATTTTGTTGGTTTTACCTGCCATGACAGAAAAACCCAAACAGCCGGACTAAAAGGAGGACATCATGTATAAAGCATTGATCATTGATGATGAAAAGCCGGTTCGTATTGCAATCAGCAAGCTCGGCCATTGGAGACATTACAATATTGCACTCCCGGAAATGACTGCAAATGGGAAGGAAGCCCTGGGCGCAATGCGGGAGCTTCGCCCCGATATTGTTTTCGTGGATATGAATATGCCTGTTATGGACGGATGTTCCTTCCTGGAAAAGGCTTCCAAGGAGTTTCCTGACAGCCGGTATATTGTCATCAGCGGATATGATGAATTTTCCTATGCACAGAAGGCGATCCGCTACGGCGTGACGGATTATCTTCTCAAGCCTATCGTGGAGGAAGATTTGAATGCTGCTATCGAAAAGGCTTTGCTCCAGATTAATCCTGATGAAACCTTTGGACAGGACAACGGGGAAGACAGGATCACTCCTGAAGAGGTGATCGAAATCATCAAGGAATATATTGATGCCAATTATTGCACAAACATAAAGATTACCATGTTTGCGGAAAAGTATTTCTTTTCCATTGAATATCTGACCAAGCTTTTTAAGAACCGCTATCACTACAGTATTTATGAGTATGTCCTGAAGCTGCGCATGGAGCGCGCAAAAGAGCTTTTGGAAAATAAGGAAAATAAGATAATTGATATTGCAGAACGGCTTGGCTACGCCGACAATCACTATTTCAGCAAAGCCTTCCGCAATTACTATGGAATTTCACCCTCACAATTCCGGAACAATCTTGAGGAAGAAAATGAATAACACTACAAATACTTTACCGCCAGAATTGCTACCCCAAGTACGGTCAGGATCACACCTGTTGCACGGTTGAGGGTAATTGCAGAAGCCTTGTTGGCAAATCTGGCTGCAACTCTTGCCCATAGCAGGGTAAAGAGAACACACAGGATCAGGATCAACATATCCGGTGCACCGCCGATCGCGAAGTGGGACATTGCACCGGTAAAGGCTGTAAATGCCATAATGAACACACTGGTTCCCACTGCCGTTTTCAGCTCATAGCCCAGAACCGAGGTGAGTATGAGCAGCATCATCATGCCGCCTCCCGCTCCCACAAAGCCGCAGATAAATCCGATGATGCACCCGCAAAGAATGGATTGCAGCACTCTCTTTTTCGATGAGACTGCATTCATGGACTCTTTGGTTGTCATGACTGGCTTAACAATAAATTTGATTCCCAGAAGCATCGTCATAAATACGGAAAAGCTTCCCATTGTTGTATTCGGTACCAGGCTGGAAATATAGCTTCCGATCGTTGTAAAAACAAGCACTGTCACCATCATGACAAGGCCGTTTTTAATATCCAGATTTTTATTTTTGCCATATGTATAAGCAGAGACTGCACTTGCAAGCACATCGGACGCCAGTGCGATCCCGACTGCTTCATAGGCCGGCATCCCCAGAAAGGTGATCAATATCGGGGAGATCACGGCCGCAGCGCTCATTCCCGCAAATCCCGTTCCAAGTCCGGCTCCCATCCCTGCCAGAAAACATACAATAACCTTAATCAGTATCTGCATCTCTTATTCCTTCTTTCTCAGAACTGCTTTCTATTTTACAGCGCCAGATGAAAAAGGAAACTATCTGTCGCTATTGTTAATAAACAATTCTTACTGTGTTTATACTTATTTTTTACATTTCATATATTATTAACAAATTGACATCGTCTTTGCTATCCTTTATGATTAATAACTGTAAAGGCTGAAAAGCAATTCTTACGAAGGGAGGAAATGAAATGGAAAATTATGATGCAGCATTTGCAGCTGTTGGCTTAGGAGTATACGCATTTTCCTTAATCATCAGTCTTGCAGTAACTGTATTAGTTCTGGTTGCGCAGTGGAAGCTTTTTGTAAAGGCCGGCAAACCCGGCTGGGCATGTCTGATTCCGTTCTATAACATGTACTGTCTGTTTGACATTGCATGGGGAACAGGCTGGTTATTCCTGCTGCAATTCATACCTTGTGTAAACTTTGTTGTAATGATCATGCTGTATATCAAGCTTGCAAAAGCATTTGGTCAGGGCACCGGATTCGGTATCGGATTGATCTTCCTGAATCCTATTTTCATTGCCATTCTTGGATTCGGCAGTGCAGAGTACATCGGTCCTCAACAGTAATCGATTTTTTACACGGCAAGAACCGCCAGATGGCGGTTCTTGTTTATTTTACGCTCCTGCTAATACAGCTTTTCCATAATAAAGACATCCTGTTCCGGATCATACAGAAGATCCATTTCCAGCGCTTCTCCTTCTTCGATGACCATACTGGAGGAGGAAAGCGGTACCAGAACTACAATTTTCTCACCTTTCGCAAACTGCCCGGATGCATCCTCTTCTACAACCACTTCAAACCTCTGGCCTTCCGATGTTTCCGCTAACTCCGCCTGAATGCTGACAGCCACTTTTTCGACTTTCCCTGCCTTATCCTCCTTTTCCGCTTCCGTATCGCTAATACTTTCCGTAACTGCCCGGTCTGCCAGATCTCCTGCCACGCTTCCCACAGCTCTTTCCTTCTCCTCAATACTATAGTTCTCTGCCATTGCTGCAGCAGGAGCTTCCTCAGATGCTTCTTCTGCCATCTCGCAGACAGCTTCTTCTGCGGGGAATTCTTCCGCAGCAGCTTCCTCATAGGCTGCCTCTTCTGCAGTAGTCTCCGCCATCCTTTCTGTTGAAGAAAATTGACTCCCTGTCCTCCCCAGCATGATCACTGCCGGAATCATAATCGCTACACAAAGCATTGCCGCTACAGCCCCACCATATTTTCGAAAGAATACCAAAGCTCCTTTCCTCTTGTTGACACCTCCCTCCTCTGTCATCCTCTGCTTTCGTTTCTTATCTTCCTCAGATGTGGATTTTTCACTTAAACCTGCTTCGATTCTGTCCCACAGATCCGGGGCTTCATCAAGCGCAAGCTTTTTGTATTCTTCTTCCAGATTCTTACTCATATCCACACCTCCTTAGCTTTTTTATCGCATTCTGGTATTTCCACGTGACGGTTCCCATGGGAATTCCCATAACATCAGCAATTTCTTTAAAGGTAAGCTCCCCAAGTACCTTCAGGCTTACCACCTGCCGCTCCGATGGTTTCAGGGTTTCCAATGCCTGCCGGATGGACAAATCCGAAACGACCTCCTGCTCCACCATACTTTCTGCCTCTTTCTGATAGAGCCGACTGCGTCCGGGCTCTTCTTCCTCCTGCTCCGCTCCCAGATCCTGCATCAGGGCGGTCAGTTCTTCCCGCCTGTGCTTTCTCAGGAAATCAATTGCCATGTTTCTTGCCATGGTTGCCAGATATCCTTTGTGTCCGCTGCCGGGCTTAAACTGTTCTGCCTTGTCCCAAAGTCGGATAAAAAATTCACTTGTGACATCCTCTGCGTTTTCCTTGTTCTGCAGCACATCATAAATGATCCGGTAGATATAACCTATATAATTTTCATAGATTTCCTTTAACCCGAACTTATCTCCTCTCACCATTCGTGCCACAGCTTCCTCAAATTGATGTTCGTTCACATCTTTCTCCCTCTTCTTTTGATACGTGTTATGCTGCGTCTTTTTATGGAAAAATAATTAACAGATACAACAAAGAGTTCCGCATGCGGAACTCTTTGCGCCGATCAAACTCTATCTACTTTTTATAATGCCTTGATCCTGTCTACTGCCTCCACGGTATTCTCATAGCTTCCGAAGGCAGTCAGTCTGAAGTAAGTCTCACCGCTGGGGCCGAAGCCTGAGCCGGGTGTTCCTACCACATTTGCCTTCTCCAGCAGATAATCAAAGAATTCCCAGCTGGTCATACCATTTGGTGCCTTCAGCCAGATATAGGGTGCATTGACACCGCCTGATACAGCATATCCGGCGCTCTTTAAGCCCTCCAGAATATACTTTGCATTATTCATATAGTAAGCAACCTGCTGCTTTAACTGTGCCTTGCCTTCTTCGGAATACACGGCCTCTCCTGCACGCTGTACGATGTAAGGAGCACCGTTATACTTGGTTCCGTGTCTTCTTGCCCAAAGAGAATGAAGTGCCACCTCACCACACTTAAGCTCCTTGGGAATCACGGTATATCCCAGACGTACCCCTGTAAAGCCTGCATTCTTGGAGAAGGAATGCAGCTCGATCGCACAGGTTCTGGCACCCTCGCACTCATAAATGGAATGAGGTACATCCGCCTCGGAAATATAGGCTTCATAAGCTGCATCATAAATGATGACTGCCCCCACCTTGTTCGCATAATCAACCCATTCCTGAAGCTGCGTCTTGGTAATGGTTGAGCCGGTAGGATTATTGGGGAAGCACAGATAAATGATATCCGGCGTCTCCTTCGGAAGCTCCGGGGCAAAATTGTTGTCTGCCGTACAGGGCATATAGATCACATCGCTCCAGGTTTCCTTTACACTGTCATACACGCCGGTTCTTCCTGCCATCACATTGGTGTCCACATATACAGGGTAAACCGGATCGCACACTGCAATCTTATTATCCACGCTGAAGATTTCCTGAATATTACCGGAATCACACTTTGCACCGTCAGAAACAAAAATCTCATCTGCTTCTATCTGACAGCCTCTTGCCTTGTAGTCATTTTCCGCAATGGCATTTCTTAAAAATTCATAGCCAAGATCCGGTGCATATCCGCGAAAGGTTTCTGCTTTTGCCATTTCATCCACCGCACCGTGAAGAGCTGTAATGATAGCGGGTGCAAGGGGCTGGGTTACATCTCCGATACCGAGACGGATGATCTTCTTATCCGGGTTCGCCGCCGCATAGGCATTTACCTTTTTACCGATGGTGGAAAAGAGGTAGCTTCCGGGAAGCTTTAAGTAGTTGTCATTGATTTTAAACATGTCGTTCCTCCTTCTGTTTCCTTTCAGTTCTTTACCGTCAGATTTCTATTTCCCCTTCAAATACTGTAGTCGCCGGTCCTGTCATATAGACCAGGTTGGATTCCCGGTCCCACTGTATCTGCAAATTTCCACCTAATAGTTTAACAGTAACCTGCTCCTTCGTCAAACCATTTAATACACAGGCTACCACAGTGGCGCACGCACCGGTGCCGCACGCAAGGGTTTCTCCGGTTCCTCTTTCCCACACGCGCATTTCCACCGTATTTTCATCCAGAATCTTTACGAATTCCGTATTGACCCGCTTGGGAAAGCGCACATGATTCTCAAAAAGAGGTCCTATCTTTTCAAGAGGAAGACCTGCCACCTCATCCACAAAAACTACCGCATGAGGATTTCCCATTGACACGCATGTCATTTTATAAGTTTCGCCAGCAACCTCAATTTCGTCACCAATCACCTCTTCTTTATCGGAAATGACAGGAATATCTTTCGATTTAAAAATCGGAGAGCCCATATTGACCCTTACAGTCGACACTTTTCCGTTTTCAATGGAAAGTGTAAGGTATTTGATCTTCCCGCAGCTGATCACGCTGATCGAGGTCTTGTCCGTAAGACCCTTGTCATACACAAACTTAGCCACACAGCGGATACCGTTCCCACACATTTCAGCTCTGGAGCCGTCCATGTTATACATTTCCATTTCAAAGTCCGCTTCCCTGGAGGGGTTGATAAAGATCACACCATCTCCCCCGATTCCAAAGTGCCTGTCGCTCAGGCGTCTTACCACCTCCGGCTTTTCCTGTGGTGTAAGGATCTCCTTTGCACCATCCACATAGATATAGTCATTGCCGCATCCGTGCATCTTGGTAAATTTCATGCCGCATACCTCCTGCAAAAGTCATTGAACCTGTTCCGTAGCGCTGTAATAATAGTTTACCACATTTTTTCAGCTCTTACATAATGTTATCTGCGGTCAGGTATGCAAAAAATGCTGTTATTTACTGCTACCGAGTCTGTTCTCCTTCGTTTTCACAAATATGCATAAAATATGTCATATCTACCTTGCCCAGCGCCGCATCCGCAATATCATGACACAAAATGCCCATACGCTCTACATCACTGAGCACATACATGATTCCTGCTGTCTGGTTCGCCTGTTCCTCCAGACTCTCTCATAAATTTCCTCGGCACTGAAAACCCTGCCGGGATTCTTCATCAAAAGCATCAGAATTTTAAATTCGATGGGCGTCATTTTCACCGGCTTTCCATCCACAAACACCTCGACTGTCTCCTCATTCAGCTCCAGCCCGCCAATCACATGAATCTTTTCATTCTGCTTCTTCTCCACTACAGCCTCCAGGAATTTGCAGTAACGTCTTAAATGGGAATTCACCCTTGCAAGGAGTTCCATGGTCGTAAAGGGCTTGGTCACATAGTCATCCGCCCCCATGTTAAGACCCATGATCTTATCTACCTCCTCGGACTTTGCCGACAGCATGATGACGGGAAATTCATATCCCTTTTCCCTCATCCGCATAACCATCGTAATTCCGTCCATTCTGGGCATCGCCACTTTCTTATGACAACCTGCAAATACTGACCGATAAGCTTCCTCCGCCTTAAGGGCAATCCTGCTGCTTTCATAGCTACCGGCAGTTGCGAATGCTCCCTGACTTAGATAGTCAATTTCCTTTTTAAGAATATCCATCCTTTCTCTCGTCCTCTTTTCTACTACAATATATTTATGGTTAATAAACCTTACAGCCAGTAAGGAATTATCCATCTTGTTGCTTAGCTGTATAATGATGGAGCAATCGGTATGTCGTCTTCCTTTCTTGGACTTAGCGTCCGT
>JAHAYJ010000057.1 GCA_018384375.1 Lachnospiraceae bacterium | reverse complement strand
TCTTGGTGGCCGCTGCCAAATCTGCGTCCAGCACCACAAGGTTGGGGAATTCTTCAGCCAATTCCTTCAATGCATTACCATAGCTTTCTCTGGTTGCAACCTTTTTGATTGTAGTGTCAGCCATTATTCATCCACCTCCTTTGCCAGTTCTTCCTCAATCTTATTCAAATCTGCCATGGCAATAGCAAACTCCTCATCATTGGGTGCCTTACCATGCCAATCACAACTATTCTCCATAAAGGAAACGCCCTTACCCTTTAAGCTGTGAAGCACGATACAGATGGGCATACCCTTGGTCTCCTCTGCCTCCTTGAAGGCTGCGCGAAGCTCGTCAAAATCATGTGCATCCACATTGATAACATGGAAGTTGAAGGCTTCAAACTTCTTATCAATGGGATAGGGAGAACAAACCTGGTCGATGGGACCATCAAGCGGACATCATTGGCATGCTTCTTCAATTCCAAATTTGTCATATTAAACATCCGTTCCCGCAGGAACTTCTTGTCCTCTACGGTATATGAATTACAAGTTCGTCCATCGCAAACTATCATACCATGAATTCTGTGTTTCGTCCATGCGTAAATTTTATTCTGCTTTCTGTCCATAATAAGCATTTGCGCCATGCTTGCGATAATAATGCTTGTCCTGTAACTCCTGCGGCGCAGGAAGAACCTTTGGATTAATTACTTCTGCGCGATAAGCCATTTTCGCTACTTCCTCGAGTACCACGGCATTATGTACAGCTTCCTTCACGTTTTTACCCCATGCAAAGGGACCATGATTCTTGCAAAGCACTGCCGGTACTGCCATGGGATCCTTGTTCAGTCGTTTCCATTCCTCCACAATCAGATGTCCGGTATTTTCTTCGTAGGCATCAGCGATTTTCTCCGCCGTAAGGCAGCGCAGGCAGGGAACCGGTCCGTAAATGTAGTCTGCATGCGTGGTTCCATAGCAGGGAATATCCCTGCCAGCCTGTGCCCAGCTGGTAGCGCAGGAAGAGTGGGTGTGTACCACGCCACCGATCTCGGGAAACGCCTTGTACAGCTCCAGATGTGTCGCGGTATCGGAGGAAGGATTGTAACGGCCTTCCATCTTCTCGCCATTTAAGTTCATAACAACCATATCTTCCGGTTTTAATTTATCATACTCCACGCCGCTGGGCTTAATGACAAACAACCCTGACTCGCGGTCACTGGCACTTACATTGCCCCAGGTAAAGGTAACCAGACCATAGCGGGGCAGATCCATGTTCGCTTCATATACCTGTTGCTTTAATTCTTCCAGCATTACGCGTTCCTCCTTACCTTCATTCCCTCCACGGCTGCAATCTGCGCAGGAAGGGTTGCCTTATAGGTCGCAACAAAGGCATCAAAGCCTTCCACATCCTCCTTTACCGGATCAACGGTAGAACCCCTCTGACCTGCGAAAATGCGATTATCCAGATAATCTGCAAGGCTTTCCTCCCCATGCTCAAGCATGTATGCGGCAAGCACAGCCATACCCCAGGGACCACCCTCTCCCGCAGTTTCCATAACGGTTACCGGCGCATTCAATGCAGCTGCAAGAATACGCTGTCCCACAACAGGGGTCTTAAACAGACCACCATGTCCCATAATGGAATCTACGGATACATTTTCCTCCTTCAACTGTATTCCATCACATTTGCTTGCAAATAGCAATCCATATGCAAGCATGCTGCATATGGATATTATATGGGCAAGGCGACTACTTTATCCTATTTCATCTTCTGCACCAAAGCATCCTGCCACCATCTTCTCTACTCCCCAATGGAACTTCTTCCACCAAAAATCATATTCATTATAATCGAGGGCAGTCCGGTTGATAATCCTGCGATTTTGTAAAATAGGGATACAATGGGAGTACAAATACCATTCTTTTTCCCAAAAGTCCTTGATTTTAAGCCATTTCAAACAAAAGTACAGGTTTTGCCGTGGCAGATGAAAAGTACGTTAATCTTTCTTGCTTTCTTATGCATTACACCGGGTTATCGTTTTTCCTTGGCAAAATATAATCTACATTAAGTCCCATTCGTATCGTTATTAATTTTATTGAATAGATTAAAAAATGCTCTCGAATAGATTTTTCCTGATCGAAAGTGCTTCATTTCTTACCGCTTATGCCTTATTTTATCGCTGTTTTGAGGAATTTGTAAATATGTGCATTTGAGTTTATAAATCTTTTATATTCTGTTTGTAATTTCTTTCTTGTACCTGACACCCAGTCCTTGGTAACTCAATTCTACTTGGTGGTCGGAACTATGTCTATTTATTTTTTAGGATTGGAAATGAATCCAGAAGAATTTGCGAAACTTATTATACGTTATCTGTACTTTTTGGCTTAAAAGTACAACGGCATTGAACTTTTGAAATAAGCATCAAAAAAGACACCTACAGCAAAGTAAGTGTCTTACACCACATTATCATAATCTCATTTTAAAAGATCTTCATTCAGAAGGAATTGCTCTATCCCAACATATGTGATCCCGTTTTCGTCCTGCCACGGCTTAAGGTAATCCCGAACTACGACAATCTTGCTAAAAGAGTCGGGGATTCTTTTCAATGATTCTATCTCCTGTTCTTTTTTTTCCGGATCAGCTATGGATAAGGCCGATTGAACATAAAACCGCTTGCCTCCCTGGTTTACAACAAAATCCACTTCCAGCTGCTTTCGGATCTTCTTACCGTTTGCATCCTTGGTATTGTATTCCACCACACCCACATCAACATTCATGCCTCTTCGGATGAGATCGTTGTACAGTATGTTTTCCATGATATGAGTCTCTTCCAGCTGTCTGAATCCAAGCCTTGCATTGCGAAGCCCCAGATCGGTGTAATAGTATTTGGCAGGGGTTCCGATGTATTTCCTACCCTTAACATCATAGCGAACAGCTTTCTCAATGAGAAATGATTCCTCAAAATATCCAATGTATTTTTCAATTGTTTCTGAGCCTATGCCAATCTGCCGCTCACTTTTAAATGTATTAGCCAGTTTACTTGGATTGGTAAGCGATCCGATCCCCGATGCAAGGACATCCAGCAATATATCCAGTACTTCCGTATCATTCTTTATTTCGTGTCTTTCAAGTACGTCTTTTATATAAGTCCTGTCGAAGAGATCCTTTAAATATCTGCTTTTCTCCTCATGTGATTCAAGAGAAGTGGCAAGTGGCATCCCGCCATAAGTATAATAATCCTGCCAAGCTCCTCTTTTATCCCCTTCATATTCGTTATAAAACTCCGCAAATGACAACGGATATACACGGATTTCATCGCCTCTGTCTCTAAACTGAGTCAATATATCTGAAGACAGCATTTTAGAATTACTGCCGGTAACATACACATCGGCATTATCCATATGCATAAATCCAAGGATTACATCAATAAATGTTATCTTGGCATCCTCATTATCCACGTAAGGATTCCGGATCTCAGATACAAACTGAATCTCATCGATGAAAATGTAATATCTCTTTTTAGGATCAACCATATGATCACGCACGTATTTATCCAATTCCAATGGATTACGATACTTGGCATTTTCCAATATATCCAATGCCAAGGCAATGATCTGGTCTTCCTTCACACCTTCTCCCAGAAGCCATTCCCGATACAACCTAAACAACAGTACCGATTTACCGCTTCTGCGAAGTCCCGTGATGATCTTAATACGTCCATTATCCTTCTTTGAAATAATCTTTTTCAAATATTGCTCTCTCGGATACATTTAGACACCTCACGATTTATTTGCGGTTATCCGCATTTATTTCATGTATAATATAACATTTCCCAACCTTCTA
>JAHAYJ010000019.1 GCA_018384375.1 Lachnospiraceae bacterium | reverse complement strand
CTACAATACAGGCGAAAGCCGCGAGACTAGGATATGGGCTTATCAAAAACCATTGTAGGATAGATGGTAATAAAAGGATTGGAACTCATGCAATGTTGGTTTTTCTTGCTTTGAACGGAATAGAACTTAAGTATACGCAAAAAGAATTATACGAAACAATTCTTGATGTTGCAGCGGGAAACATGGAATATGAAGGCCTATTGCAATGGGTTCTGGATCATCAAAACTAAATAGTGTAACTGGCATAAGGCCGAACATGGAAAATAATCTGTGCTCGGTCTTTTCTTATGCCCAAATTTGTAGAGAATATGGAGGATTTATATTATGGCATTTTTTCAGAGCGCAGTAGGAACATTGCAGACACTTGTAATCGCACTTGGAGCAGGTCTTGGAATCTGGGGTGCAATCAATCTTATGGAAGGATACGGTAACGATAACCCGGGTGCAAAGTCTCAGGGAATGAAGCAGCTCATGGCCGGCGGCGGTGTGGCTCTTATCGGTACTACCCTTGTACCTTTACTTTCCGGTCTTTTCTAAGAGACAGCGTGGCAGGATCACGCAGAAAAAACTGAATAGCAGACAGCGGATCCGGTAGTCCGGAAAAGTGGAGATCTGTGCAGACACACGGGTCAGGGCAGAGTGTCCTGGCCCTTTATCAATCAAGAAAGAATATGGAGGATTTATATTATGGCATTTTTTCAGAGCGCAGTAGGAACATTGCAGACACTCGTAATCGCACTTGGAGCAGGTCTTGGAATCTGGGGTGCAATCAATCTTATGGAAGGATATGGTAACGATAATCCCGGTGCAAAGTCCCAGGGAATGAAGCAGCTTATGGCCGGCGGCGGTGTTGCCCTTATCGGTACCACGCTTGTGCCTTTGCTTTCCGGTTTGTTCTAAATCAGATTCTGGTTTTGGGGCAGGGAAAATCCCTGTCCCGGAGGAAAGGAGGAAATAATTGAACAGCATAATTCAGCAGATTACTGACTGGCTGAAAGGACTGCTTGTATCAGGTATCATGAATAATCTCACCAACACATTTTCCTCTGTGAATGACCAGGTGGGGCAGATTGCAACAGAGGTAGGACAGACTCCCAGCAGTTTTCTGCCGGCGGTATTCAATATGGTCAGGAACCTGTCAGAAACGGTAATCATGCCGATCGCGGGTATTCTTTTGACCTTCATAGCCTGCTATGAGCTGATACAGCTGATAATCAGTTATAACAATCTGGCAAGCTTTGAGACATGGTTTATCTTTAAGTGGATCTTTAAGACTTTTGTGGCAGTAGAGCTGATCACACACACCTTTGATATCACGATGGCGGTATTTGATGTATCGCAGAGCGTGGTAAGCCGGGCCGGAGGCATTATTCAGGGAAGCACGGCAATTGATGCAAGCACCCTTGCGACAATGCAGACCACACTGGAAGCAATGGATTTGGGACCACTGCTTGGGATATTCTTACAGTCGTTTGTTGTGCAGTTCCTTATGTATATACTGGCAGCAATCATTTTCGTCATCATCAACGGACGAATGGTGGAGATTTATCTTATGGTCAGCCTTGCACCGATTCCGTTTGCGACCTTTGGAAACAGGGAGCAGAGCATGATGGGACAGAATTATGTAAGAAGCCTGTTTGCACTTGGATTCCAGGGATTTCTGATCATGGTATGTGTGGGAATCTACGCAGTCCTGATTCAGTCAGTAGCATTTAACGCAGATATCATTGGCTCGCTATGGAGGGTTATGGGCTTCACCGTTTTGTTAGCCTTTACCCTGTTTAAGACGGGAGCAGTAGCAAAGAGCATACTTCACGCTCATTAAGGAGGAAGATTATGGCAGCATCTTATATCAGTGTCCCGAGGGACCTGACAAAAGTAAAAAGCAAGGTGATGTTCAATCTGACAAAAAGACAGCTGATCTGTTTTGGTCTGGCGGCACTCATTGGAGTACCGTCCTTCTTTTTGCTCAAAACAGTAGTCAAAGTCAATACGGCAGTTATGGGGATGATGGTGATTATGATGCCATTCTTTTTCCTTGCCATGTATGAGAAGAACGGTCAGCCGCTGGAGGTCATTTTGAGTCACATGATACAGGCAATCTTTAAGAGGCCGAAGATACGTCCGTATATGACGGACAATTATTATGATGCGCTTTTGCGCCAGGCAAAAGCAGAAAAGGAGGTAGAAAACATTGTTCGATTTTCGCAAAAAGAAAAATCAGGAAAACAGAAAGTTCACAATGCCGGAAGGGCTGACCAGGGACGAGCAGAAAGCGGTAAAGGAAGCCATAAAAAAGGCCAGGAAAAATGATGGCACGCCAAGAACTGCACAGCAGAGCATACCGTTTGACAGAATGTTTCCGGATGGTATTTGCAGGGTTGGACTTGATTATTATACAAAGACCATCCGGTTTCAGGATATCAACTATCAGCTGGCACAGCAGGAGGACAAGACGGAGATCTTTGAGGAATGGTGTTCTTTCTTAAACTTTTTCGACAGTTCCATCAACTTTCAGTTATCCTTCAATAACATGGCAACGGATGTTTCTGATTTTGAGAAGAGCATTGCCATTGCACATAAGAAAGATGGATTTGATGATGTCCGGGATGAGTATTCAGAAGTGCTCCTGCATCAGATGGAGGCTGGCAATAACGGTCTTACCAAGACAAAATACTTAACCTTCGGAATTCATGCTGAATCCATGAAAACTGCAAAGCCGAGGCTCATTCATATTGAGACGGATATCCTCAATAACTTCAAAAGGCTGGGAGTAAGGGCAAAGACCTTAAACGGAAGTGAAAGACTGGAACTGATGCACAGACAGTTTCATATGGGAGATGATGCAAAATTCCATTTTGACTGGAAGTATCTGGCGGGATCCGGACTTTCCGTAAAGGATTTCATTGCACCGAGCAGCTTTGC
>JAHAYJ010000016.1 GCA_018384375.1 Lachnospiraceae bacterium | reverse complement strand
GACCTAAGGGGACTACGGTTTTTACTGCAGAGGAAGCAAAAAAAGCGGCTGCTTCTCTTGGTTATCCGGTATTGGTAAGACCCTCCTATGTGCTTGGAGGACAGGGAATGCAGATTGCCATTAATGATGAGGATGTGGAAGCATATATCGGCATCATCAACCGGATTGCGCAGGAGCATCCTATTCTGGTAGATAAGTATTTACAGGGAAAGGAAATTGAAGTCGATGCCGTATGTGACGGCGAGGATATTTTGATTCCCGGAATTATGGAACATATCGAAAGAGCCGGCATTCATTCAGGAGACAGTATTTCGGTATATCCCGCCCGGACTATCAGTCAAAAGGCAAAAGAAACCATCGCCGATTATACTGCAAAGCTTGCCCGTTCCCTTCATGTAAAAGGCATGATTAATATTCAGTTCATTGTCTGCGGGGATGATGTGTATGTTATTGAAGTGAATCCCCGTTCGAGCCGTACCGTTCCGTATATCAGTAAGGTGACCGGAATTCCGATTGTGTCTCTGGCGACAAAGGTAATCCTCGGACAGAAATTAAAGAAGCTTGGTTATACACCGGGACTGCAGAAGGAAGCAGATTATTATGCTGTTAAAATGCCTGTATTCTCATTTGAAAAGATAAGGGGAGCGGATATCAGTCTGGGACCGGAGATGAAATCAACCGGTGAATGTCTGGGAATTGCCGAAACCTTTACGGAAGCATTATATAAAGCCTTTCTGGGAGCCGGCATTCAGCTTCCTAAATATAAAAATATGATTATTACGGTAAGAGATGAGGATAAGCCGGAGGTCGTGAATATTGCAACACGTTTTGAGAAGCTTGGTTATCGCATTTTTGCGACACAGAATACGGCAAAATACTTAAATGAACGTGGTGTAAATGCAACCCGTACAAATAAGATAGAGCAGGTTTCACCGAACTTAATGGATTTGATCCTCGGGCATCAGGTTGACCTTGTTATCGATACACCTTCGCAGGGTATCGAGCATTCAAAGGACGGCTTTTTGATTCGCAGAAATGCAATTGAGACCGGTGTAAATGTCATTACGGCACTGGATACGGCAAATGCATTGATTACAAGCTTAGAGAATGTGCAGCGGGATAATCTGACACTTGTTGATATTGCCGGTATTTCATAACCGGCATAGTTCATAGAAAGGCATGAAATAGATATGGAAAAGAAATTAGTAGTAGCGGCATTAGGGCATTATGCCTTGGGAAAAACCTTCCCTGAGCAAAAGCGTGCAGTTAAGGAAGCAGCAAAAGCCATTGCCGATTTGGTAGAGAACGGTGCAAATGTAGTTATTACACATAGTAACGCACCCCAGGTCGGAATGATTCATACCGCGTTAAATGAATATTGCAAAGAAAATCCCGAATATACGGCAGCACCGATGTCAGTCTGTTCGGCAATGAGTCAGGGATACATCGGATATGATTTGCAGAATGCAATCCGGGCTGAATTAATGATACGTGGAATCTATAAACCGGTCACAACCCTGATTACCCAGGTGCTTGTTGATCCATATGACCCGGCATTTTACAAGCCGAGTAAGGTTATCGGCAGAATCCTAAATGATGAAGAAGCAAAAGCGGAAGAAGAAAAAGGGAACTTTGTTGTAAAAGAGGGTAATGGTTTCAGGAAGGCGGTTGCGGCACCACATCCGAAGAAAATTATTGAATTGGATTCCATCAAGACTCTGGCAGAAGCAGGCCATATCGTAATAGCCTGCGGGGGCGGTGGAATTCCGGTATTAGAGCAGGGAGTAGACCTGCGCGGAGCCAGCGCCGTAATTGAAAAGGATTTAATCGGAGGAAAACTGGCAGTTGATTTGGATGCGGATGTATTAATGATTCTTACGAGTGTGGATCAGGTATCGCTGCATTATAAATCCGAGCAGGAAAAAATGCTGGGAACGATTACTGCAGCACAGGCAAAACAGTATATGGAAGAAAATCATTTTGAAGCCGGCTCCATGCTTCCTAAATTTGAAGCTGCAATAGACTTTGTGGAAAGTGGGGAAGGAAAGGAAGCCATTATTACTTCCATTGCCCGTGCACGGGCTGCTTTTAATAAAAAAGCGGGAACGATTATTACGGAATAAAAAACATATATTTGACGAAATTTTTCTTGATTTTAAAGAAAATTTTGTAAAAACAAACAAATTCAAAAAAATGGTAAAAAGTCTATTGACAGTAAAATCGGAAAGTGATAGACTCCAAAACATAAAAGCAAAGGCGCTGAGGAATTTCCCCGGCGCTTTTTATTTTATC
>JAHAYJ010000015.1 GCA_018384375.1 Lachnospiraceae bacterium | reverse complement strand
ACCCATGCGACCATCGCAGACTACTCCTCGTTGGTTACCACCATAGTGGAGGGGTAATCCGTGAAGGCCAGGGGAATTGCAAGAGATCTGTTTGGAACAGAAGAAAATTATGTAGTTCCGGTTCAGAGTCTTCAGGATAGGGAGGATCTGGTAAACAGCTTTCGGTGGTTACTAAGCAGGGAGCGGGAGATCCGAAATCACTTGGAAGCAGTGATGCCTTCCTATCAGGAAAAGGCATTTTTGACAGGGAAAGAAGTAGATCGCTTATGGGAAGAGTGCAGTCGGCAGCAAAAAATATAGCCTTTGGATATATTGGGAACCTGACCACCCAGTTACTTGGGTTTATTCTTCGTACCGTTTTTATCAGCTACCTGGGGGACACCCTGAACGGTATCAATGACCTGTATACGGGAATCCTTTCCGTCCTATCCCTGGCCGAGCTTGGCGTGGGAACAGCCTTAAATTACAGCCTGTACGGACCGGTAGCGCGGAAGGATTATGAAAAGATCAAGTCCTATATGCAGCTTTACAAAAAAGCATACCGGGTGATCGGTCTCGTCATTGCGGTAATCGGACTTGCCATTTCGCCCTTTCTCCCCTATCTGGTTAAACAGCCGCAGGGGGTATCGGTTAGAGATCTGACCCTTTATTATTTTATCTTTCTGTTCAATACGGTCAGCACCTATTTTGTGGCATATAAATACAGTCTTGCATACGCAGAGCAGAAGAACTATATTCAGACCAACACCATTACCATCACGAAGATGATTACGGTTACCCTGCAGATCGCAGTGATCGTCACAACGAGGAATTTTTACCTGTATCTGCTGACAGCAGCTGCGGTGGAGCTGATCCAGAAAATTTTTATCAGCTGGTATCTGAACAGGCTTTATCCCTACTTGAAGGATAAAAATGTTAAGAAGCTGTCAAAGGAGGAAACCGGTGAGGTCGTCACCAAGACCAAGGCGCTGGTGTTCCACAAGGTTGGGGATGTGGCAAGACTCCAGACAGACAGCATGATCATCTCAGCATTTATCAATGTCACCCTGGTTGGCTTTGTGGGAAACTACAATATGATCCTGAATTCTGTGGCAAATTTTGTGAACATTATTTTTAATTCTGTACTTTCCAGCTTCGGAAATCTGATCGCTACAGAGTCAAAAGATAAACAATACAGCGTGTTTAAGGTGTACCGTTTCTTTGCCTGCTGGATCTACGGCTTTTCGGCTGTCGGTTTTTTCCTTCTTCTGACACCGTTTATTGTGATCTGGCAGGGGCCGGAGAAGGTGCTGGCAGCCGGCGCAGTAGCCTGCATTCTGATCGACTACTATTTCAAGGGTGACAGGATTGTGCTATCAAATTTCAAGACGGCAGCAGGGGTTTTCGAGCAGGACAAATACCTGGCATTGATCCAGGGAGTGGTAAATCTGATTTTGTCGATCGTGCTGGTGCAGAAGATCGGACTTGTGGGCATCTATATCGGAACCATTGTATCGGGACTGATTGCCAACATCACCAAGCCTTTTATCATCTATAAGGTGTGCTTTGAAAAGAGTGTAAAGACCTATTTCCTGGATTCAGTGAAATATCTGGCAGTGCTTTTAGGAATTCTGGTGCTGCTTACCGGAATCAGGCAGTTTGTTATGCCGCAGGTGACAGTGCTTTCTTTCATTTTGATGTTTATTGTGATCTGTGTGGTATTTAACGGAATATTTCTTCTCCTGTTCGGAAGGACGCAGGAGTTTGGGTATTTGTGGGGAATTATCAAGAAAAAGCTTGGCAGGAAAGATAAATGAAATTAGTCAAAAATTCATACAATCAAATCAGTAAACTGTTATCTACGAAGCATTTGACATGGGTGGTATCTGCCGTATTCCTTTTACTGCTGATCCCAATCTGTTACCTCTCCTTTGTCAATAGGGCGACCGGAGATGATTATGGATACGGAACCTATACCAGAGCAGCATGGATGACATCACACTCCCTGATTCAGGTGGTCAAGGCGATCGGAAGGACCATTGAGCAATATTATGCAGGCTGGCAGGGCACATGGTTCAGCATAGCAGTATTTGCATTACAGCCGGAGGCCTTCAGCGATAAGGCTTATGTGGTAGTCGCGTTCCTGATGTTATTTTTGTGGATTGGAAGCACGGCACTTCTGTTTCAACGTATTATGAGAAAAGAATGGGGATTTGGAAGATGGGGTTATTTGATGATAACGCTTGTCTATCTGATCATCAGCATTCAGTTTGTGCCCAGCACCAGATCTGCCATTTTCTGGTATAATGGATGTGCGCATTATATGCTTCCATTTGCAATGTGCCAGATCGTTGTCTGCCTGTTGCTTGACTATATCAGGCAGTTTCAGGTAAGGGATCTGGTCGGGATAACGGTGCTTACTACATTACTTGGAGGTTCCAATTACCAGGCAGCGTTATTTGCGCTGATTGTATTGATCTTTGCAGGAATTGCAGGGTGGATGCAGAAGAAAAATAAAAAACTTCTCCTGTTAAGCATCCCGCTTATCCTTGAAATGATTGGGCTTATTATTAGCATGAAGGCACCCGGAAACAAGGTACGGGGAGGA
>JAHAYJ010000010.1 GCA_018384375.1 Lachnospiraceae bacterium | reverse complement strand
ATATTGTGTTGATACTAAAAATATAAATCTATAAGTGAACAGGTATATCCATACAAATAGGATTATTTTGAGAATATGGGCTAAATTCTAATATTATGGACTGAAATGGGAGAATTATACATGAGCGGATATATGACTTTTTGGTCAAAAGAACATATTAGGGATGAATAATGAAAAGTTTTATGAACTGCACGATATCTATAGATACCCTGTTGTAGGAGCCTTTACTGAGTGGCTTATTTCTACTTATGGTATAGAAAAGTATGTTGAGTTTTTCAAACATAAGGATTCTTTTACAGCCATGAAGGAAGTATATCATAAATCTGTAAGAGAAATTTCAGATGAGTTTGAGGACTATGTATGTTTATTTTTTTGTATGGATTCCGTGCTATATGATAGAATGAAGGAATTGCTTGAAGGAATAAAATTATAAATATCAGCCCCCTCGCTAGCCTGAATTATCGGAATAATATTTTCATGCTAAGGAAGATTGAAATGAATTATATTTCGCAAAAATAAAGGATTACTATGAAATAAGGACTTCGGTTCTATAATGGTTCTAAAAATTTTAAAAGCAATGATAATTTGGCGAAATATTGGAAATAGGAGATTGAAAACCATAGGAAAATAAGTAGAAAATCATAAATAACGAAAAGATAAAATCGTGAAGGTGGTAGAACAGTAGGATCAGGCCGTGTTGCTACAATCATCGAGTAATTTTTAATTTTTAGAAAAATATTTATCATTTCTTATATCGGCAAAAACAACAGAATTCCGGTATTGGAAGATAGATATATTGCCGATGATGTGGTATACTATATTCAGACAAAAAGAAATCCAAACCATAATGGAGGGAAATCTGTGAGATATCTATCGGTTGCTCAAATCGCAAAAATATGGGATGTGTCTGAGCGTAGCGTGAGAAACTACTGCGCCAACGGACGCGTAAATGGAGCATTCCTTACCGGAAAAACATGGAATATTCCGGAAGATGCCAAGAAGCCGGAACGTTCCAATCAGAAGAAAGAACAGCCCCATATACTTTTGGATATCCTGAAGGAGCAGAAGGCAAGTAAATATTCGGGCGGTATTTATCACAAAACACAAATTGAATTAACCTATAATTCCAATCACATGGAAGGGAGTCATCTGACCCACGACCAGACCAGATATATTTTTGAAACCAATACAATCGGAATTGAAAATGAAGTAATTAATGTTGATGATGTGATTGAAACAGTAAATCATTTCCGGTGCATTGATATGATTATCGAGAACGCTAAAGCTGTATTGACCGAGAAACGAATCAAGGAGCTTCACTTGACTTTAAAGAACGGTACCACAGATTCCAGAAAAGATTGGTTTGCTGTTGGCGATTACAAGAAATTGCCCAATGAAGTTGGCGGAATGGAAACTACCCTTCCGGAAGATGTGCCTAGAAAAATGAAAGTGTTGTTGGCAGAATATAATGCTAAAGAAGTTAAGAACTTGAATGATATTTTAGAATTCCATGTAAAGTTTGAAAAGATACATCCTTTTCAAGATGGCAATGGTCGCGTGGGAAGACTGATTATGTTCAAAGAATGCCTGAAATATAATATTGTACCATTCATTATTGAGGACAATTTGAAATTGTATTATTATCGTGGCTTGAAGGAATGGAATCGGGAAAAGGGCTATTTGATAGTCACCTGTCTGGCGGCACAAGACAAGTATAAAGCCTATCTTGATTTCTTCAGGATTGAGTATGACGTGTGAAATGTGAGTCACAACTTGAAAAGAATCAATTTACATTCCACTCCGCAATGCTATATTAATAACAAGGTGGATAAAATGAAATATCCCTAAATAATAGGTAGAATACCCATAAAATGAGTCAGAAAACGGCAAAAACCGTAACAAATAAGTTTCTAAACAAACCTAAATCAAACCGTGAAGGCGCAACGCGCCTAAGGAATTTCTTGATTTGTTCTATTATCAGTGTTTGACGATGATGGCGTTGACAAAGATGATCGATACTGCAAAGGCGATAAGCCTGTATGTCGTTTGAATACTTTCCCAAAATAACTGATGGTACTAAAACCATTACACTCGCTGATTTCGGTAATGTTTTTATCGGTGGTCATTAATTGTTGTATTGCCATCTGGATTCTATAATAATTCAGATAATCCATTGGTGAACGACCAATAGAGCGCTGAAAGCACCGGCTGCATTCTCGAGTTCCAATCATACCGCAAGCGGCTATATCATTTAATGAAATCTGCTGACTGTAATTTGAATGAACAAAACTAAGCATTTTCTTTATTCGTTCTCTATCCCTGCACTTTGAACAAGAAAATTTGTTTGTTGATTTTAAGTTATCCAAGAGCAGACACCAGAAGGATTCAAGCTCAGAACGAAGCTTTAATTCATAGTATGCAGGTTCATTGGAGGCAATATAGAATATGTTTTTTATGTTTGAAATCATGGATTGATACTGTTTAATTTGGGGTGAGATCTTTAAGCTGGTTAGGTTTGCATTGATTACAGGCGCTACATGCAGTTCTTATTATGGTATTTCACTGGGATATTGTGGGATGTGCATTGGCAACTCTTTTTGGAGAGATAATTGGAGCGGTATATTATCTATACTATTATCTGACAGGGAAATCCATCTTAAGTGTCAGCATAAAAGACTTTACTTTGAAGGATCAGGTTGCTGGCAGTGTACTTGCGATCGGTGTTCCTGCTGCACTTGGCTCCATTCTGATGAGTGTCTCACAGATTATTATGAATAGCCAGATGTCTGCATATGGAGATATGGCTGTTGCGGGAATCGGAGTAGCAATGAAAATTGTCATGATTACAGGGATGGTGTCAATGGGAATCGGGCAGGGAGTACAGCCGCTTCTGGGATACTGCGTAGGTGCAAAGACATGGAGTCGATTTAGAAAGTATATGAGGTTTGCATTTTGTTTGGCAACGATTCTTGGTGTAGCATTAACCATACTCTGTTATGTGTTTACGAATCAGATCGTTGGCGTATTCCTGACAGATGCGGATGCCTTTGATTATGCGGTGGAATTTGCCAGAATCCTGCTTTCAACAGGTCCGTTGTTTGGTATTTTTTATGTTTTGACCAATGCCCTACAGGCAATGGGAGCTGCAATGCCCTCACTTATTATCAATATCAGCAGGCAGGGGCTGATCTATATTCCTGTGTTGTTTTTATTGAATGGAATACTGGGAATTACCGGCCTTGTGTGGGCACAGCCAATCGTGGATGTTATTTCATTGGTGTTTGGGATCGCAATGTACCTTAAGACTTCGAGAAAAATGATGAAACTAAAGAATATAGCATAATGCTCCGATATAGGTATTGAAAGAAGCAAGGATGCGCACTGATTATAATGGAAGGATTCCATTAGTCAGTGCGTTTTCTATTTCAGAGGGTTATGGAAGGGAGTAGTAATGGAAGTAAACACACAGGTATCAAGCGGAATTTATACAACACATCAATCGACTGCCACAGCTTCTAAAAGGGATGCATTTTTCATGCAATCCCGAGCAGAGGATGACACGGGCACGCAGCAAAACTACTATAACAGCACAGTTTCCGAAACAAGAACGACGAAGGAGTGTTATCTGGAAATGAGCGCTTATGGGGTTAACAGGGCGTTGTTAAGCGAAAGCCGGCCGGAGCAGCTCAAACCCATAGGGGTAGGATTTCTGTTTGTAGGAGATATGGGATATGGGATGTCTGCAAGCCAGGTTATGGACAATGAGTCAGATGACACTGTGATCAGAGTTAAGATCTCTCTGGGTCAGAACAATTATGAAACATACGATGTAAACCTGTCTGAGGTAGATCCCGGCAATGCTACGGCAATTGAAATGTTTGCCTTCTGCCAGTACGCAGATGCTAACGGAACAGGTGTCAATAATACATTTGGAAGCTGGCATGCGCTGAAGTCCTTTATCGCTCCTACCGGTGAGCGTTTATCATTTAGCTCATTAGAGGAAGCAGCTACGCAAAAGCTGGATTGGAGTAAGGCTCTTGCAAAATCAACACTTACACTTGAAAAGGAGAGCACCGGTGAAACCTTAAATGCGTCAGACTTATTGAAGATGATAAAGGAAACATTGATCGAAGCGTATAAGCAAAAAAATGAAAAGCTCAGCAACCAGGATGACTGGCGTGAAATGTCTGAGGAACAGTGGGATAAGTTGCTTGAGAGTATTGATAAGTATATAGAATATTTCAAGGAAGAACTGGAAAAGAGGAAGGAACTGCAGGAGGAAGCAGCCAAAGAAGCAGATTATTTGGAGAAGCTGAGCTGGACTTATGATCTGCAGACAGAAGACCAGACTGTCCGTGCCACGGCAAAAATGGCAAATGCATTTGCATCAGCTATTTTATCTAAGACCCAGGAACTTATACTTACCGGAGATACTACAGCGGGAATCAGCGAAACAGAAGGCATAAAGGAGTGTGCTACTCCTAAAGAGGATGAAGATAAGAAGAAAACCTGGATCATTACTGCTTTTACAGAACAGGGAATTATATGTAGTGAAAGTGTAGATGGAGTAACGAAAGAACTTTGGAGAATTGATTATCAGAATCCGGATGACCATAAAAGGGTGTGGGATTTTCTTGGGAGGTTTGATCAGGATGCAGATCTGAAGTTCTCGAAAGAGAAGAGCTTTTGGGAGGATTTCCTGACAGATAGAATAGATGTGGAAGAAATCTTTAAGGAGTATGGAGTCCTGTAAATTAGATAAGAAAGAGACCTTTCGAGTAATTGAAAGGTCTCTTTTTATGTGGAAATGTATCTTACAATACTTGAGGGTTTACAAATAAATCTTCTCGTGATATTATGTTGAATGATGATTCAATGAATAAAAATTCAATTAGATAAGGAGATGAGCATAGAGTGGAGACGAGAAAAGAACAGAAAGAAAAACGGAGGCAGGAAATTATCTGCGCTGCGCTGGAGTTGTTTGTGAGCAAGGGCTATGCGGCGACGAAGGTGACAGATATAGCGGAGCGCGTCAACATGAGCACCGGGCTTTTGTTCCATTATTTTGAATCAAAGGAAAAATTGTATGAAGAACTGGTTCGGATGGGGCTTGAGGGGACTACATATCCGGCTGGACAGAAGTGTGAGCATGCGATTGATTTTTTTACACAGTTTACAACCCAGCTGTTTTCTTATATGAAACAGCAGCCTGTGATGGCAAAGCTGTTTGTTCTTATGGCGGAAGCCCAGAGAAGTGAGGCAACGCCGGCGCATATCAGAGAGATTGCCCTAAAGGTTAACACCATTGAGCAGTTTGTACCGATCATTGAGTGGGGGCAGCAGGAGGGGACGATCAGAGAGGGAGATCCGCTGGTGATCTCCAACGCCTTCTGGTGCTGTATTCAGGGAATTGCGGAAAGATATGCAACGAATCGGGAGATTGATCTGCCGGAAGCGGACTGGGTGGTAGATCTGGTGAGAAGGAGGTAAGTAGCTTATGAAAAAAGTAGTGATCGTGGGTGGCGGAATTGCCGGTATGACGGCAGGCATTCTGCTGCAAAAGGCAGGATTTACAACGGAGATATTTGAAAAGAATGCAGTACCCGGCGGACAGTGCACCGGTTGGAAAAGAGAGGGGTACTTGATTGACAATTGCATTCACTGGCTGACCGGAACAAGGGAAGGCAGCGGGCTGCATGAGCTGTGGAAGGAGATTGGCGCCTTGGGCGATGGCGTAGAGGTAATTGAAAAAGAAATGTTTTTTTCCGCTAAGCTGGATGGAAAGGTGCTGACCTTCTGGAGGGATAAGGAGCGTACCAGGAGAGAGCTGCTTGCCCTTTCCCCGGAGGATGAAAAAGAGATTAACAAATTGATGGATTATGTGGAATTGGCAGAAACGATGACGGTTCCGGTGGAAAAGCCTTTTGATGCCATGAGTCTGCTTGACTTTATGAAGCTCGGTATGTCCATGAAGGAGATGGGCAAGGTGATGAAGGAATATGGAAATATGGATCTGAAGGAGCTCGCCATGCGTTTCCGGCATCCGCTTATTCAGCACGCAATAGTGGACTATATGCCATCCGGATATCAGGCCTATGCATTCGTTGTCTCCTACGGAACTGTAACAGGCGGAAACGGGGATATTCCCAGGGGCGGTTCTCTGGCAATGGCAATGCGCATTGCAGACAGATATCGGGAAAGCGGCGGAATACTGCACACTAATGCGAATGTAGCAAAGGTCCTTCTGAATGGAAAAAGAGCAGAAGGTGTACTCTTGGCAGATGGAACAAGGGTGGAAGCAGACTATGTGGTATGCGCCTGCGATACCGACTATACCTTCCGCGCACTTCTGCCCGCTGGATGCATGCCGAAAGCCTTGAAAAAGCAGTATGAAGAAAGAGATAAGTATCCGGTTGGAAGTGGCTTTCAGATTGCCTATGCCGTGGATGGGATTTTCCCGGAAATTACCGATACGAGAATTTTTCCTTGTGAGGAAATTCTGGTTGGAAAGCAAACGGTGCAGAGGATGAGCATTCAATCCTATTATTACGAGCCGGCGTTTGCACCGGAGGGCAAGATGGTTTTGCAGTCCAATTTCGCACAGAATGAGGAGGATTACAGCTATTGGGAATCCCTTTATTCTGATAGAACCGCATATGAACAAAAGAAAAAGGAAATTGCAGGGCAGGCGCTTGAAAGGGTGGTTGCGGAATATCCTGCTTTAGCGGGAAAGATCCGGGTACTGGATGTGTGGACACCGATGACCTATACCCGCTATTGTAATTCCTATAAGGGAGCATATATGAGCTTTGTCACAACGAAACAGGCAAAGAGTATTACTGTTCCGGGAACGATCAAAGGCCTTAAGAATGTGCTGCTTGCAAGCCAGTGGCTTATGGGACCGGGCGGTCTTCCCACTGCAGCAGCCATGGGGAAATATGCAGCATGGAGAATTATAAAGAAGGGCTGATCCTGTGTTCCTTTTGTATCTTGGTAATCGGAACGTGCAGGTTGGAAGCAGAAGCATTGCAATCCGGGGATGGGACTGCTATGCTTACGGCATAAAGAGGAAAAGAGAAAATGAAAATAAGGCTGGAGGAGAATCCAAATATAAAGGAACCGGAAATTCTGATCCGATATGGAAGAATGACGGAGGAGGTGCGGCGGCTGGAGCGCATGATCCGATCTGTGGAGAAGGAAGTTAGGTGCCAGAAAGGCAACCAGGTGATATGGGTCAATGCATCTGATATTTTTTATATTGAAAGTGTGGACAAAAAGACCTTTGTCTATGGGCAGGCAGAGATTTACCGCTCCGATCAGAGACTTTACCAGCTGGAGGAGGAACTGAAAGAGGAAGGCTTTGTGCGTGTCAGTAAATACTGCCTGATGAACATCAATATGTTGGAAGGTATCTGCTCTCTCCGTAACAGCAGAATGGAGGCAACCCTGAAAAACGGAGAGCGCATTAATGTTACCAGAAAATATCTGGCACAGATCCGGAAACATTTGGAGGAAAGATGAAATGAAAAGCAAAATTCAGAACATATTTGCAATTACCGGGATAGCGCTTGTACTGCTTTCCGTGATAGCGCAATTTTATGGGGGAAGATTTCTCTGTATTGAGACAGTTTATCAGGTTCTTGGCGTATGCACTGCAATTCAGCTTGTACTCATGCTGCTCCGGAAATTTGAGAGCCCATACTTTATTGTCGAGATTCTGCTGGAAATCGGAGCAGTACTGGTGCTGATCCTTGTATCGGGTGCTGTATTTCACTGGTATGACAGCCTGCCAGCCTGGGTGCTTATTATTATGGGAGTTGCAGTTTATCTGACGGGGTGTGCAATTGATATATTTCAGATTCAAAATGAAGTAAAAATGATCAATCACTATTTGAAAAAATAGAGGAGATGAAAAAATGTTGCTACGTGCGGAAACGGTAAAAAAGAGATTCGGAAAAGAAGAAATATTAAAGGGAATTTCTCTTGATGTGAAGGAAAAAACTTTTACCGTAATTTTGGGGCCAAGCGGTTCCGGGAAGTCTACTTTTTTAAACACAAT
The DNA here is from genome assembly GCA_018384375.1 of Lachnospiraceae bacterium. Lineage (GTDB taxonomy): Bacteria > Bacillota > Clostridia > Lachnospirales > Lachnospiraceae > Suilimivivens. Next base: position 23,901 of record JAHAYJ010000010.1, on the reverse strand, counting down.
TTCAGGACTTATGCCGCCTGACGAAGGAAAGGTGTGGTTCCGGGAAAAAGAAGTGACGGGAATGAGCGAAAAGGAAAGAGCGCAATGGAAACGAAAAAGCGTGGGATATGTTTTTCAAGAGTATCTGTTATTAAACAATCTGACAGTACGGGAAAACATTGAAATTGGACGCTGCCCGGGCCGGGAAGCTTTTGAGCTTGGTGAACTGGTGCGGATTTTGGAAATTGACGGCTTGCTTGACAAATTTCCCGGGCAGCTTTCGGGTGGTCAGAAGCAACGTACAGCAATTGCAAGGGCGGTAATAAAAAAACCGGAAATCTTGTTTTGCGATGAGGCTACCGGGGCTCTTGATGAGGCAAACAGTAAAAAGGTGGTAGAGCTTTTATATGAATTAAAGCAGCAATTCGGGATAGCAGTACTCTTTGTTACGCACAATTCGCAGATTGCCCAGACTGCAGACCGTGTCATTACGATCAAGGATGGTCTGTTATATAAGGACATGATCAATGAGAATCCGATTCCGGCAAAGGAAATGATTTGGGAGTGAGAGATGGCATATTTAAAGAAACAGATGATAAAGGAGCTTTTCAGGAAAAAAATATTTTTGGCGCTGATGTTTTTGCTGACTGTGCTTACATCGTTTATGTATTTTTTTGTCCATTTTTCAATTGATGCAAATTTAAAATGGCTGAATAAACTACCTTCCTTAAATGAAAAACAGGCTGCATACCAAAACGGCCTTATGTCAAATGCTTCGCTGGCTAGTGATATGCTATTGGGTTTTCTTGCCTTGACCGGTTTTGTCTTTGCTTTCGTGTTCGTTCGTTTTTACCGGGAGCATCAGAAACAGATCGGAGCATTTAAGGCACTTGGCTTTACCGGACGAGACATAAACAGCGTTTTTTGGAAGGTTACCTTTGTGATGTCGCTGACAGGTGGTGTGATCGGACTGATTGGCGGTTTTTTTGCGTCTGATATTCTGATTTCCGCAAACAGGGAAGCTTATCTGATTTCGGGAATCAGAAAGGGAATCTCTGGTCTGTCGATTTGCGGTGGAATTCTTGTGCCGGGGCTGGTTTTGACGATGATTACGGCGGCATCCTGGCTGGTTGTGGGAAAGCAGGATGCGGGGACATTGATGACAGGCATCAGGAAATCAGACTACACAAAGACGCTTATTCTGGCTGATCGGATTTCCGGGATGTTTCCCGTTAAAATGCAGCTCCCCATGCGGCTTGCGCTCAGGAACCCTGTGGCAGCGGGGCTTATCATTGTGTCGGTCATGATGGTTTCTGTCATGTTCCTGCTTGGATTTTCCTTGAATCAAAGCAGTGAAAGGCTCAAGGAGTCTCAGCTGATTGGCCACAATTATAACTATCAAGAGGAATTTGATACCGTCATTCATGGAGAAAAGGAGAAGCTTGCCATACGTTACCTGAAAGAAAGTGTAACATTGGATAATGGAAGAAAAACAATAGATTTCAGTCTGGTCGGCATGGATGAGGATGTCCAGGTTTATGAGTTCCTGGATGAAAAGGGAGGGAAGGTCGCCTATCCGGGGGAACAGGAGATCGTAATCGGAAAACAGCTGGAAGAGGTCTACGGATTTCATCTGGGCGACGAAATTACGGTTTCCGGTGAGAAGGGTAGTGCCGTCTTTCGGGTTTCCGGCGTAGCATTCAATGCAACGACGGGAAATGCTTATGTGAGTCTTAATGCCATGCAGAAGCTGCTCGGTGTTTCAAAGGATGCATATAATGGAATATACTGTGTGGAAGAGAAAGCGGGAAAAGCCGGCATCACAAGAGCAGAAAGGCTGGATGAACTTCAGAGAGATACGGTCTCAAACCGCGTCAGTGCAGTAATTGTTCAGGTGATGGGCTGTGTGATCGGCTGTATTCTTTTGTTCCTGGCACTACTGATCAATTTTCAGTCAGCAGCGGATGAAATGCACATTTTGCAGCTACTGGGATATCAGAGGAAGGAAATTCACAGGATGCTGATCGATATTTATAAACCGTTGATTGCCGGTGCATTTCTGCTTACACTGCCCCTGGCATTGGGCATCGTTAAAGCACTTCTGCGGGGAATGTCCAGACAGATAGGGGACTATATGATGTTTCAGACACATGTGGCCGTCTGGGGATTGATCATTGTTGTGATTTTCGTGATTTATCTCCTGGTGCAGCTGTGTTTTCAGATCGGCATAAGGCGCGAGATGCAAAAGGAAAATAACTCTTGACAAAAGAGACAAACGTGTCGCATAATATAAAAAGAAACACAGATGTCGCTTTTTGAAAGGGGAAGGTATGAAAGATTTTATTTTAAGGCCATGGAAACAGGAGGATGCATCGAGCGTGGCAGAAGCCGCCAATAATCCTAAAATTGCAGCAAATCTGAGAAATGTTTTTCCAAATCCCTATACGCTTGATGACGCAAAGTGGTATGTGAACGACTGTATGGAGCATGAGGGAAAGGGACAGTTTACACGGGCAATCGTAGTAGATGGTAAGGCTGTGGGCAGCATCGGTGTCTTTGTTAGGGAAGATGTTTATGAGAAATCCGCAGAGCTTGGTTATTGGCTCTCAGAGGATTACTGGAGACAGGGAATTACCTCCGGAGCTGTCAGACAAATATGCCGGGAAGCGTTTGCAAGGTTTGATATCGTCAGGATTTTTGCGGAGCCCTTTGACTATAATGCAGGTTCCAGGGGTGTACTGGAAAAAGCCGGATTTACCTATGAAGGTACCATGAGAAACGGTGTGTACAAAAACGGAAAGGTCTTTTCCTATTGCATGTATTCACTTCTGCGGGAAGAAATTGAGGACTAGAAAATGGGCGTTAAGGGAGAAAAGACCAAAGAGCTGATTCGGCAGGAGGCATACAGGCTTTTTGCTGAAAAAGGCTTTAAGGAAGTGACCATGAAGGATATCTGTGTAAGAACAGGGCTCAGCCGAGGTGGACTCTACAGGCACTATTCCGGTACAGCTGAGATTTTTGCAGAGATTCTTTCAGAGGAATATGTAATAGCAGACCGGATTGAAAAAAAGGAAAGTGCCACGGAAATCCTTAAGGATATGCTTGCGGAGATAAAGAAGGAAATACCGGATAAGGAGAACTCCCTGAGCCTTGCAATCTATGAATATGCGAATCAGGGAAATGCAGCTTTTTTCGAGGAGATTCATGAAAAGGCAAAAAAGCGCTGGAATAGTCTGATCGAGTACGGAATGGAGTCCGGTGAATTCAGATCAGTCAATGCAGATCAGGTTACGGATATGATCCTGTATTATTATCAGGGGCTTCGGATGTGGTCGCGGGTGGTTCCTTTTGAGGAGAAAACCGCAGAACATTTTGTGCAGACGGTGCAGGAGATGTTGCTATAGATTTTTCATGAGAGGGCTTTTTATGGCAGAACAGAGGACTTTTTTCAAAATCAAAATAGGGATTCTGTATACAGCAATCTTCCTGACCATTGCTTATGCTGTCAGCTCACAGTGGCTTAATATGATGGATATCTACTATCGCACCTGGATCATTGTGGTGGGAGATATTGTAAGCTTTCTAGTGCTTCCCCTGTCCATATTGTCTTTTTTCCTTAAGGGGAAGCTATGGAAAAGAATACTTGGAACGGCAGTTTTTCTGGTGGTACTTTTTGCTATATTATCCGGAATCAGGATGCCTCATTGGGAGAAGGAGAGCTTTATACAGGAGAACATTATCGAGTGTGAGACCTTTGCTGATCTGGGGAGTACCTGCTACCATGAATATTACAGCTGCTACAGTCCCTTTGTGAAAAGGAAATATCAAGAAATTTCCAATATTGTCAAGCTGAAAGCAGAAGAAAAATATGGGGAAGAGTTTGTGGTTAGTGAAAAAGACCTGCGCAGGGAGAAGACGGAGAAGGTCATTATCTATACATTATATCCGGCCTCGGATCCCACCCTTGAAATGCATATGTTCGGGCTGAATGTGTTTTATGAATTTATGGATGATTACGGACAGGCAAGGGTAAATCATAAGCTGGAGCAGTGTACGGAACTTTTGCCCTATCTGGAAATAAGGGAGGATGGAACCCGGACAACCTTTCAGATCTATGATGAGAGCATACCCAATGTAGCGGCTCCGGTAATTGCAGTGCAGGAGCCGGAAAAATTCCAGGCAGTCTCAGAGCTTCTGGCGGAATGCTTAAATGAGGCACTTTTACCATCGGAAACACAAAGTGGCAGTGTATATCTATGCGGGAACGTGAAGAAAGCCGGTGAATACAACCGGGAAATATGTGTGGAAATGCAGGAATATGAACATATCCCGGAGGATGAGAGGGCAGCATATTTATATCAGATATTCTGCGAAGTCTTCGAGGGAGTTGCCGGCAGCTCCGGGTGAATGGAAACTGCCGGTTTATAGAGATTTGGTTATAGGCTGAGTTTTGACTCCAACCCTTCGAAGTTGATTTCCTTTACCGTACCATCCTTTAAATGAATGGTGGTTGTGCCGTAGCCTCCGGTATTGTTGGAGTCTTCATATTCTATGGATGCAATCGGGAAAAGCGCATCCTCGCTGAAATCTTCATGACTTTCCCTCGTGATCACCTGGGAGATCAACAGATAAGGATCTAAACCTCCGTACTGCTTATTACGTTTGGCAGCGGCATAAAGAATAATGGATTGCTCGGAATCGGGATTGGTGCCCGTACTCCGGGCAATTTTCAATTCATCCCATCCGTCATAGATGGTCATTGCAAGCTGCTTTTCTTTTCCGGTATAGTCTCTTCCCTTCAGAATGATTGCCTTTGCAGTGCCGAAAGCCTTCTCGATGATCTGCGTGCCGTTGTCCGGAAAGCCGTAGGAGCCAAGCGTAAGGGAAACCGGACAGCGGAACAGGCGAAGCTTATCAACACGGAGAATACCGTTTGCAACGGGAAAATCTGCCAGATTGATTGCCTGAAACCAGTGGGTTTCCGTTTCCAGCTGATAATCAAAAAATTGTCTTCTGTATAGAACGCCGTCCTTTTCACCGCACCAGAAGGTTACATTTGTCTGTGAAAGACTTCCCTGGGTGAGATCCTTCAGAACATATTGCTGGGATTCCATTTCACCGATTGTCTGAACAGGCGTTGCTTCCCAGGGATACTTGGAGTTGTAGGAAAGCTTGGAGTAGTTCCACATGCCATGAAGATCCTGACATGTCTTCACCACTTTCCCGGTCCGGAGAATGGTTTCGCCGTTGGCTTTATGATTCGTAAAGCAAAGAGCGGGACCGTCCAGCGTGGTTTCCTTTATATCTGCAGCCTCCATTTTATCCCAGGAACCGTTATTTTCCTTTGCAGTCCAGAAGGGATGCGTAGCGGGAAAATAGAGGCAAAGAAAGGCCTTGCCCAGCCAGAAGGGTGATTCAGCGCAGGAATATCCCTGTACCAGAGGCGAAAATTGTCCGTAAAAGCCGATGGAAGGAATTCCATTAACAAGAAAATCCTCTCTTCCAAGAAACTGCATCAAGGAACCGGAGGAAATGCGTCTTGCAAGACCGGGATTTACTGCAGAGTTTCTTAGAAACAGATTGCCCGCAAATGCGCTGGTCGCAGCATTCCGGTAGATATTGCTTCTTCCCCACATGTTTGTGTGTCCGTCTTCATCAAAAAAGTCTCCGTAGGTTTCCATGAGACGATTGGAATGTTCTTCAAACTTCCCGGCAAGATAGGGTTCCTGTTCATAGCCATACCAGACATTCCAGAGAGGAGCATATACATTGAAGGCCCAGCAGGAGTAGTAGTCGAAGCACTGTCCATCCCGATACCAGCCGTCACCCACATAATAATTCAGAATTGCCTGTGCATGATCCAGCATGATCGCCTTGTCGATGGAATAGCCTTCCATATGAAGAAAAGCCATATCCAGCATATTAAACAGCCGCCAATTTTGGGGAACTGTACTGGCATGAGCGTAATTGTCTAGGAACGATGCGATGATATCGCGTTCCTCTTTGGTATAAGTATCCCAGATCTGTGTTTTGCTGATCCACAGGCAGATGACCAGGGCGCAGGTCTCAACGGTCTGCTGAAAGCATCTGGAGTTGTCTGTGCTCCCGGAAAGGCGCATCAGATCCTCATAGGTTCCCACAAAAAGGGGATCGGAGCTTGTGCAGGCGCGAAGCACCTGATTTTTATAGTAATCCTTCAGTGAATATCCGCAGAGAGTCAGATCCGGATTATCATGAATCAAAGGAGCAGCGATAAAAAAACTACGACATAGGCCTTCAAACAGTTCTGCCTTCTTTTCAATCTCAAGCTGGGAGCCGGAGGCATCCGCGTGGGGATAGGTGATTTTTGTTTCTGCTCTTGGCATGATGACAGGAGACTGAAAATCTTCTATGTTTTGAAAAATGCCTGTGAGCAGATAGCATCCTGCCTCAATCCAGCTTTCTCTTGTAAGTCCGGTGTAAGGGCTTAAGGTGTAATCCAGAGTGTTTGGTATAAATTTCATATTTCCTCCATTCCGAAGCATCAATGCGCTTCTCCTACCAGATAAACAGTTCTTCACCGGTAAGCTTGAAAATTGCTTCTATAAAGAAGTAATCACCGTAAATAATGGAAAATTCGTGCTTTTCATCATGAAAAGCGGCAGTACATTTATTGACGATCTGATCGCAGTCGGTTGTGAAATCGCAACGCTTTTTGGCAAGAGTTTTTAAAAGACGGCAGGCAGCAGCGTGATAAATACTGCTTTCCCGGCCCTCTGTAACCTTGGCAATTTCCAGCATACCGCAGGCGGCAATGCAGGCAGCGGTGGAGTCCTCCAGGGTGCAGTCTACCGGTTGCCTGAAGTCTACAGGAACAAAGCCGCTTTCGGGGATACTGGCAAGGAAGTAGTTTGCGACCTTCTTGGCGCAGCCCAGATAACTTGCTTTGCCGGTATGGAGATAGCTGAGAACAAAGCCGTAAATTGCCCATGCCTGTCCTCTGGTCCAGGAGCTTCCTACTCCGTAGCCCTGTCCGCCCTTTGACTCAATGAATTCGCCTGTAACCGGGTTGAATTCGCAGATATGGTTTACAGAGGCATCCTCGCGCACAAAATACTTTTCAGCGGTATCGGCATGTGCGCATGCAATATGTAAATAGCGGGGATCTTTTGTTTCCTCATATGCCCAGTAGAGCAGCGGAAGATTCATCAGACAGTCAATGATCGCCCAGCCTGCGTTGGAACCATCACCGTTGTCATTCCAGGCGCGGATAAAGCGTCCTGCAAGATTGAATCGACCGGCCAGATTGTCAGCAGCCAGAAGCCCTCTGTTAAAGGAATCAGGATTCCCTGTCACACGATAATTGGCAACAGCTGTAGTGAGCCACTTAAAGCCACTGTCATGATCCATGCCCTGATGCTTCATCAGATTTACGTCCAGCTTCTTTTCATTTTCTTCGGCAATTTCCCTGTACATTTCATCCTTTGTAGCATGATAAAGCTGCCACATCATGCCACCCCAAAACCCGTTGGTCCACCAACAGATGTCCTGATCCGTCAGATCATCAAAAATCCCATCATTGGTTGTGTAGGGTATTTTATGACGATTTCTGTCAGCAACCACTTTTTCTTTTTCTTTGATCCTTTGGGAAATCTCCTGTGCCCATAATAATTCACTCATAGTAATCCTCCATAGAAAAATAGCTTTTTGCATACTTTTATTGTAGTGAATTGACGGGAGAAAAATAATAGCATATACTGTAAGAAAACTAACATATTCTGTCGTTGGAGGAAACTATGTTTCAGGTGCTGCGAGGGGGAAGTAATTCCCATCATTCCGGTTCATTTTTTATGTCACGCCCGGAGGGACTTTCCAATTATGTTGTTCTGATCATCCGCACAATGGTGGATTTTCAGATAGGAGATGTGCATATTACGGCTGATCCCGGGCAGGCAGTGGTAATTGCGCCGGGAACCCCCTACCATTATTATAATCCCCAAGGAGATTATATTGATGACTGGCTGCATTTCCAGGTGACAGACGAGGAGTGGACAGGCAGGATCAGTCAGATCGTAAACCATCTTTTCCCGGTTGACAATACAGAATTCTATACCAATCTGATCAGACAGATCCTGTGGGAGGAGGCCTATGCAAAGGAGGATTACCGGCAACAGGATATGGATGCCTGTTTTACGATCCTGATCAATCATTTGCTTGATGCCTACGAAAATAAGGATTATAAAAGAGCTTCTCTGCCTTATCAGGAACAGCTGCAGCAGCTTCGACTGGAATTGCCATCGATCGCCGTGAAGAATGTTACAATCAAGGAGTGCGCAGAAAGGCTTGGTATCAGTGATACTTACTTTCAGCATCTCTATTCAAAGGCTTTTGGAATCTCCTTTCAGAAGGATCTGATTCGCTTCCGGATCGAACATGCCAGGTTCCTGCTTTCATCCACGGATATGACGTTGGAACAGATTGCTGAGCTGTGCGGCTATGCGAATGAGGTTCATTTTTACAGGCAGTTTAAGCAGCTTGTGCATATGACACCTGCCAAATACCGCAGGCAGAACTGAAGAAAAGAAAAAATACTGATTGTTTTGTTTACCTAGCAGAATGGAGGATGACATGGAAAAGAGAAAAATGGAAAACCTGGGGATTGCCACCTCACTTTTGGGATTCGGCTGTATGCGCTTCCCTACGATGGCAGACGGAAAAATTGATGAAGCTAAGGCAGAGAGAATGCTTGACCGGGCAATTGACGAAGGCGTCAATTATATTGATACGGCATATCCTTATCATGATGGTCAGAGCGAGGTGGTGGTCGGTAAGATACTGAAAAAGTATGAAAGAAGCTCTTTTTATCTGGCAACCAAGCTTCCTGTCTGGTTGGTAAATACGGTGGAGGATGTGGACCGATTATTTGAGGAACAGCTTGGGAAGCTCCAGGTAGAATACATAGACTTTTATCTCCTGCATGCCATGGATCGGGAACGCTGGGAGAAGATGAAGGAGATCGGCTGCGTGGAGCGGCTGGAGAAATTGAAGGCAGAAGGAAAAATTAAATATCTTGGATTTTCTTTTCATGACAGCTATGAGGTGTTTGAGGAAATGCTTTGCAGCAGAGACTGGGATTTCTGTCAGATCCAGCTGAATTACATGGATGCTGAAGAACAGGCGGGAATGAGGGGATACCGGCTGGCAGAAGACAGGAAGATTCCTCTTATCATTATGGAGCCTGTTAAGGGTGGTTCTCTGGCAGCCTTTTCCGATGATATTATGGAGCAATTCCATCAACTTGACCCGGAAGCATCAGCGGCATCCTATGCACTTCGATGGGTGGGAAGTAAGCCGGGTGTTAAGGTGATCTTGAGCGGAATGTCCACGATGGAACAGGTGGAGGATAATTTAAAAACCTTCCGCAACTTCAAGCCGTTGTCCAAGGAAGAGGAAAAGGCGATTGGCAAAGTGATAGAGACTATCAGAAGCCGGGTGCAGAACGGCTGTACCGGCTGCAGATACTGTATGCCATGTCCGGCAGGAGTCGATATACCCGGGTGCTTCAGCGTATGGAATACCTATCATATGTACCAGAATTATTACGCTGTAGACTGGAAATGGGAGCAGGAGATGGGAGCGGAACATCAGGCTAAGAACTGTATTCAGTGCGGAAAATGCGAGAAGTCATGTCCCCAGAAGCTACAGATCCGCAGGGATTTAAAGAAAGTGCAAGAGGATCTTGACAAGAAGGAAATGGTTTTTGAAAGATAAATGGGAAAGGATTGAACATAAAATGGCAATTGATAAGGTAAGAGAATATTTCAGAGAATATGGAATGGAAGATAGAATTCAAGAGTTTGAGGTGTCCAGTGCAACGGTAGCACTTGCGGCACAGGCGCTTGGCTGTGCGCCTCAAAGAATTGCCAAGACGCTGTCTTTCCTGGTGGACGGACAGGCAATTCTGATCGTGGCAGCAGGGGATGTGAAGATTGACAATGCAAAGTATAAGAAACAGTTCGGTACAAAGGCAAAGATGCTTTCGCCGGATGAGGTGAATGAGCTGGTAGGACATGCCATCGGCGGTGTCTGTCCGTTTGCGGTAAACGAGGGCGTAAAGGTCTATTTGGATGAATCCCTGAAACGCTTTGAGACGGTGTTTCCTGCCTGCGGCAGCAGTAACAGTGCCATTGAACTTACGATTCCCGAGATGGAGAAGTATGCCGGTGAGGAAGGCTGGATTGATGTGTGCAAGCTGATGGAATGATGATAATAAAAGAGCCCGCAAGCGGGCTCTTTTGCAGTCTCAGACAAGCACATCCTTGAACTGCATGTGGTATAACTCAGTATATCTGCCATTTCTGGCAAGAAGGTTTTCATGATTTCCGACTTCGACAATTTTTCCCTTATCCATGACAATGATCTTATCTACGTTGATGATGGTGGAAAGTCTGTGGGCGATGATGATGGAGGTGCGATTCTGCATCAGATTGTCAAGCGCATTCTGAACAAGAGTCTCTGATTCGGAATCCAGAGCGCTGGTAGCCTCATCCAGAATCAGCAGGCGTGGATTGCGCAGGAAAACTCTTGCAATGGCAAGCCGCTGCTTCTGACCGCCGGACAAGCCAATCCCGCGTTCACCCAGCAGGGTATCCCAGCCATCCGGCGCCTTCCTGATAAATTCATAGGCATTAGCCGCTTTGGCGGCTGCAATCATTTCTTCCATGGTGGCATCCGGTTTCCCATATTTCAGATTCTCGGCGATGGTTCCGGAAAAAAGAATCGTGTCCTGAAAAACCATGCCCATCTGTTCATACAGGGAAGCAAGGGTGTAATCAGTGATGTCTTTATTGTTTATCAGGATAGAACCGCTGCCAATGTCATAAAATCTGGCCAGCAGATTGACAATGGTGGTTTTTCCGCAGCCGCTGGAGCCTACCAGTGCAACCTGTTCCCCTTCTCTGATTGAAAAGCTGATATCACTTAAGTTCTGAATATCGCTGCCCGGGTCATATTGGAAAGAAACATGCTGGAAGGCAATGTTCATAGGAGCATCCGGCATGAGTGGAATGGCATTTTCCTTTTCTACAATGTCAGGGGGCGTATCCAGTATCTCATAGACTCGCTCAATTCCAGCAATGCTTCTTGCGTAGGTGACATTTAATTCTGCAAAGCGTCGAAGCGGTGTCACCAGATAACCGAGATAGGAATAAAACACGATCATATCACCAATCGTCATATTTCCTTTTACGATTATGGCTGCAGATAAGCAGATTATGATGGAACTGATCACCTCCGAGAAGGCGCCTGTAATAGCGACACCCAGAGAAGAAAAGCGGTTGCGCTTCCTTGTAAAGCGGTAAATCGCCTGAGAAATGCCATTGTACTGCTCTTTTTCATATTCTTCCATATGAAATAGCTTAACAACGGCATAGCCTGCCATGCGCTCCTGCAGATAACCGGCAATGTCAGATATTTCTCCCTGCGCCTTTTTACTGTTCTGACGAATATGGGAGCGGATCTTTTTGGTCACAATGACAGAGATCGGCAGGGTAATGAAAGCAATGATCGTAAGTGTAATATTGATCCGGATCATTAAAATCAGATATACGATCAGAATAATGGAGTCGATCCATATGTTGGTGGCAACGCTCCAGATAAAGCCGTGTACCTGTTCCACATCACTGTTGATCCTCGTCACCAGAGCACCGGATTTATTTTCCTGATGGAAACGGGCAGACATAAGCTGCAGATGCTCATAGAGCTGGCAGCGCATGGTATGCATGATGCGGTTGGAAACCTCCTGAGAACCGGCTTCACGCAAAAAAGCGGCCGGAATATAAATGAAAAGGAACATTGCTAATAGGAGAAACAGCCATTTATAAATTTCCTGAAGCTTTTGTGCATCTGTGAGTGGGCTGCCTGCGGGAAGAACTTCATCGGTAAAATATTTCATTACCTGGGGCAAAACAAGGGGCAGAGTCAGCTTGACAACACCTGCGACAGTAGAAAGCAGAATCAGGTACCAGTGGGGTTTGATATATGTCAAAGTGCGGAGGGCCGGGTGAAGCTTTTTTTGCTCTGTCATGGAAATCCTCCTTCAGAAAGCAGATCATTCTGTTTCATAACATTTTTCATAATAATCTTAGTATAAAGCATCAAAACTTAGCAATTCATCCAACTATTTCGCAATATTTCTTGAAAAAACTACGTTTTCATGACATTATTAGTGTAGCAATTGAAAAGATACCGGGAAAGGATGGGAAAAGATGCCGTTACCGCTTAAGGAAGGAACCAATATTTATGTGGAGAGAAAAAGCTTTCAGCCGGAGTATGCCATGCCATCCATGGAGATGGCAACAGATCATTACAGCATCGGCTATGTGATCAGCGGTGACCGCAGAACAATCACTCCCAATGCTACTTACAGCTATCACGCAGGGGATGTGGCAATGTCTCCTCCTTATGTTTATCACAGAACTGTAGCGGAATCAGGGGAGCCATATGAGAGGATTTTGATTAAGTACACCCCTGATTTTGTGAAGCCCTTTATTGAAAAAGTGGGACGAAAGACATTTGATGATCTATATGAAAGTAGAGTCTGCCACTTTACGAAGGAGGCACAGGAAAAGATTTTTGGTCTTTTTACGGAAATGGCAGAGGAATTTCAGAAGGACAGACCTTACAAGGAATTTCTTCTACAGGGAATGCTGTTCCGGCTGCTTGCAACCGTATGGGAAGAAAAGCTGTGTGACGAAAATGTGGTCAGAAACAGAAGAACGTTAAGTTTGCCGGTCATGGATGCCATTACTTATATGGAAAACTGGTACAGCAAGGACCCTTCCCTGCAGGAGACAGCAAAGGTGGCAGGTTTTTCTACAGCTTATTTTTCCAGACTGTTTCAGTCAGAGCTGGGAATGTCTTATACGGAATACTTAACGCATATAAAGATCAGGCATGTACAGATTCTTTTGACCCAGACGGATAAATCCATCATGGAGATTGCCCAGGAGACAGGGTTCTGTCATGGGAATTATCTGAGTGAACAGTTTAAGAAGGCAGTGGGGATGACTCCCGGAAACTACCGGAGAAATGCACGGGGTAATTGCAAGCAGGAGAAAAAGAGCATCTTAAGGGCGTAAAAGTGCACCCTGGCCCGAAAGGGATTGTGTAGAAATGAAAATTTGCTACAATGCAGATAGAACCGATAAGAAAGGGATTCAGATGAAGCTGACAATGAACAGGATAGCCCGGGGCGAGGATGAGGTGATCATCCGGTATCGGGAAATGAATGAGCAGATTGAGGCAATTGCCGGAATCGTCCAGGGAGCAGGCTGTAAAATAAATGCTTTTGAACAGGGAAAGCAGTTTCTGTTATCGCCGGAGGATATTCTTTATGTGGAAAGTGTGGATGGTGGGACTTTTGCTTATTTAAAGGATAAGGTGTACAGAGTGCAGATGAGTCTTCTGGAATTATCCATGTATTATGGTGGAAGAGGGTTCTTTCGATGCTCTAAATCCATGGTCATCAATATATATAAAATCGGGTATTTAAAGAGCGAGCCGGGAAATCGTATCCGTGCCACCATGGAAAACGGAGAGCAGGTCATGATATCCAGAAAATACGCAAAGACGCTGCGACAGATTCTGAAGGGAGGTGCAGGCAGAGATGAAGAGTAGTTTTGCAGAGAAACTGAAAAAGGTTTTGAGCAATGAAATTGCAATTGAATACAAGGCTTGTCTTTATGCCTTATGCATCATGGTCTTCTACTGTATTTGTCTGCTCTGCCGAGGGGTATACAGTGCAGATATCTTCTTTTTACTTCAAATGTTCTGCACAGCCTATGTGATTGTGTATATCCAGTATTACCTGCTGGGGAATCCGGATGAGGCAGAAAGACTCGGCTTAAGCAGAATGCTCGGGATATTGTGTTGTGCCCTTCTCTATACGGTTATGTCTTATTTCTGGAACTGGTTTGACAGAAATCTGTTTGTTACGGCGTTATTTTTGGTCTATATGATCAGTATCTATTTGTGTGTTTTCCTGATCAATAAGATCAAAAGAGTGATTGACACAAATAGGCTGAATCATCTGCTGACGGAATTTAAGAAAGGAGAAGTCCATGAATAAGGTAGAAAATGCAATTGCAATCAGTAATCTTACCAAAACCTATGGGAAAAACCGGGGTGTGAGCGGGATTTCTTTAGAGGTAAAAAAAGGAGATATTTTTGGATTCCTGGGTCCCAACGGAGCAGGAAAATCGACCACGATCAGAAGTATGCTGGGAATGCTGAAATTTCAGGAGGGCACGATCAAAATTCTGCAGATGGATGCCGTAAAGCAGCAGAAGGAGATTTTACGCAAGGTAGGTTATATGCCGTCAGAGACAATGTTCTATCCCTCCATGAGGGCAAAGGATGTGATCCGGTTTGCGGCTAAGGCAAGAGACCTTGACTGTACACAGGAGGCAGACAGAATCTGTCAGCTTCTTGAAGTAAATATGGATAAGAGGATAGAGGAGCTTTCGCTTGGAAACCGGAAAAAGGTGAGCATCGTCTGTGCCATGCAGCATAAGCCGGAGCTCTTGATCCTGGACGAACCCACCTCCGGTCTGGATCCGCTTATGCAGGAGGCTTTCTTTAAGCTGATCCTGGAATACAACAGTCAGGGAACAACCTGCTTTTTATCCTCACATGTTCTTTCAGAGGTGAAGAAATATTGTAAGAATGCAGCAATTATCAAGGAAGGAAAAATTATCCGGGTGGACAGCGTGGAAAACCTTTCAAAGTCCAATCTCCGCCGGGTAAGGATTTGGGAGGACGGACAGGAAAAAGCATTTTCCTATACCGGAGAGATGAAAAAGCTGATCGGGGAGCTTGAAGGAAGAAATATTGAGGATCTTCTGATCGAAGAACCGTCTCTTGACGAGCTTTTTATGCATTATTATGAACAGGAAGCACATGAGGAGGAGAGAGTATGACACTGTTAAGACATGAGATAAAAATGAATTTGAAGTCACTGCTGATCTGGACGGTGTGTGTAGGCTTTACCTGCTTTGGCTGTATTCTGCTGTATCATAGCATAGAAGAAGATATGAGTGAAATGGCAGGAGCATTTTCACAGATGGGGAGCTTTTCCACTGCACTTGGTATGGACCGGATCAGCATCAGTACCATGGAAGGTTATTATGCCACAGAAATAGCCCTGATCTTTGCCGTGGGAGGGGCTATGTTTGCAGCAATGACAGGTGCGGTGATCCTGTCCAAGGAGGAGGAGGGACATACTTCGGAATTTTTGAATACGCTTCCCTTTGGGAGAGGGTATATTGTGTTGTGGAAATATGTTGCGGTTGTTCTTCTGATTCTTCTTTTTGATGCGATCTGTATCTGTTGGTGCGGACTTGGCTTTGCAGGAGCGGGAAGCACGATACCTGCCAAAGAGTTCTGGCTGTTTCACGGAGCACAGCTTCTGATGCATCTGGAGATAGGGAGCATCTGTTTTCTGATTTCTGCAATTTCCAAACGCAAACAGATCGGAACCGCACTGGGACTGGCAGTTCTTCTCTATGTGATGGACCTGATGTGCAGGATCGTTCCGGACATTGAATGTCTGAAATATGTGACTCCGTATTATTTTTCCAATGCCACCGATATTTTTGTGGAGTCCACCTTGAACAGCAGCATGGCAGGAATCAGTATCGGAGTCACAATACTGTGCGCAGTACTGGCGGCGGGAATCTATCGAAGGAGAGATCTGGCAGCGTAAAACTTTATATTTATCAATAACCGAAAATCTGATATAATTCTCTCATAAGCGACATGATGAAACGCTCATAATATAAATATGGGATTCCTGTAAGCAGGGGGGAAAGAAAAACAATGTTTACGTTAAATATCAGATTTCAGATCGCAGCAATGCTGGTGCTTCTTACAATTGTGATTGATTATATCAAGAATCCTCATTTGAAGCTGAATTCATCCAGATATTTCCGTATTATGCTGGGGACAACGGCTGTCAATCTGACTCTGGATATGATTACCGTATATACCGTCACCCATCTTGATCGTGTTCCGATGTTTTGGAACCGGGTGTTTCATCAATTGTTTTATGCAAGTGTAATCTTTGCCCTCTTTTTCGAGTACCTTTACATAAGGATGCTCGCCAATAATCAGAAGCGTCTGGAAAAGAAGGAAGCGTTGCTGTCTGTTATACCGCTTGCTGTTTCTGTGATTATTATTTTGAGAGGGGATGTTTATTACTATTCAGATGGGGTTTACGCATATTCCTACGGACCGCTGTTGCCTGTAATTTATATCTGTGGGTTGCTCTATCTGATTATGGTGTTTAAGCTGATTTCCAACAAGCATGGATATGTTACCCCAAGACAGAGGTCCTCTGTAGTGATCGGCTGTATTATCTGGATTACCGTACTGGCAGTACAGGCGATATTCCCACGGTTTCTCCTGTCAGGTTTGGGATTTGTGCTGATGATTCTTGCATTTTATTTCTCGGAAGAAAATCAGAAGGAGAATTTTGACTCGGAAGCAGAGTGTTTTAACCGCAATGCGTTTCACAAAATGCTGGCAGAAAACTATGCAAGGAAAAAGCCGCTTTATGTGGTAACCCTCACATGCAGAAATATTGACAGAGTCTTTAAAATTGCCGGCAGGGAAAAAGGAA
Organism: Lachnospiraceae bacterium; assembly: GCA_018384375.1. Classification (GTDB taxonomy): domain Bacteria; phylum Bacillota; class Clostridia; order Lachnospirales; family Lachnospiraceae; genus Suilimivivens. Next base: position 7,265 of record JAHAYJ010000010.1, on the reverse strand, counting down.
TCCAGGCTTTAGTATGTCTGAAAGAGGCCTTTGCAAGACATACCGGAAAAGAGGTTTATCATTCCAGTGATAAGTGTCTCAGCATTTTTTTTCAGGAAGATATCAGGCAGGAGATTGAAAAACTGCATGAATTGGAGCTGGAACTTAAGAGGGAAGAATATAGTGATGTCCAGATGAATTGCTTTATCAGCGTGCTGGACGTGAGAAAATATACAGCCTCCTGGACGGAGGTTGATGATCTGCTTGACTTCCTTACAGATAGAATGCAGGGAAATGAATGTAAGATCTGCTTTCTAAATGAGGAAATCATTAAAGAAAAGCAAAGAAGAGATAAGATTGATGCGCTTTTGGATGAGGCGATAGCCGGAGATGGATTTGAGATGGTTTACCAGCCCATCTATAACAGCAAAGAAAAGAAATTTACTTCGGCAGAAGCTCTGATTAGACTGAAAAATTGCGGGGAACTGGGATTTGTCTCTCCGGAGGAATTTATTCCCCTTGCGGAGGAGAAGGGACTGATCAATGAGATAGGTGACCGTGCGCTTGAACTGGTAGCGCAGATGGCAAAAGAAAAGAATCTTGTCGGATCTCCAATCAAATATATTGAAGTGAACCTCTCGGCAATCCAGGCAGTTATTCCACACCTTGATAAGAGATTAGAGCGTATCATCGACCGATATGGAATTCCGGCATCGTTTATCAATCTGGAGATTACAGAGACAGCTACCGTTAATTTTGGTGCGACCTTTGAAAAGAATATCAGCAGTCTGCGGGCGCTGGGCTTCAGCTTTTCCATGGATGATTTCGGAACAGGCTATTCTAATATTGCGCAGATGAACCGTATCAAATATGATCTGGTGAAGCTGGACAAGAGCCTGATCTGGCCGGTGTTTGAGACGGAAGAGGATGGCATTGAAAACGAAAAGGCGGAACAGCTTCTGGCCTCTGCCATCAGCCTGATTAAGTCGATTGGAATGAAGATCGTGGCGGAAGGTGTCGAGACGGAGGAAATGGTCAACTATCTGGTGGAGCATGGCGTTGATTATCTGCAGGGCTATTATTATTCCAGACCGATTCCGGCAGATCAGTTTATCCAGTTCCTGAAGGATAGAAATGACACAAAATAACAAGGACTATTGCCGAAATCGGCTGTCCTCTTAAAGGCATGTATCCTTCCTTTCGTAAAACGATAAACGATTTCGGGATTTGGCGAACCCCGCCGGTGCAAATGCTTATTACACTGTCCGGATGAAACTCAAAGCCGGCAGGTGGTATTTATGTGTAAGGAACAATTCGGAAACGGGCGTAAAAAATCAACCCGCACAATGAAAAATAAAGCTCTCAGACTTTACCTGTTCGAAGCGAAGCGAGTTTAAAGTCTGAGAGCTGTTCTTATTTTTCATGCGCGGGTTAGATTTTTCTTGCCCGTTTTACGTGTGACGAACACATAAATACCACCACCGGCTTTTCGGACAGTCATCCGGACAATGACATTATTGCACCGGCTGTTTCTGCCAAATCCATCCAAATCGTTTATATGTCTTACGGAAGGAAGAATATATGCCTTTAAGGGGGACAGATTTCGGTAACAGCCCTTGTTGTTTGTGCTTGTCAGCTAAGAACGTTGGATCAGGAGTATGCAACAGCCCGGCCGGCCTGTGCAACTCCGATGTAGGTCTTGCCGGTGTTCAGTTGAATTTCATTTCCGTTATCATCATAATATTTTGTAGGTGAATAGTCGGAGGTCTTCTTCCAGGTGATGTGGATTCCGCGACCTTTGGTAAAGTAATAACCGTCTCCGGTGGAATCGATGGTCTGGAAAGCAAGATATCCTTTGGCATCGCGCTTGGACCACTTGGTATTCTGGATGATAACATTGGCGAAGGTCAGCTGCTGGCCAGTCAGCCCATCAACCTGGGCTTTACCGTGAAGGTTCTTATTATATAATCCGGTTGCAGGGTCATATGTAAAATAGCTCTTGGTGTAGGTGAAGATACCTGACAGGTCGATTACGTTGCCGGGAATTGCATTTCCATACTGTTCCAATGAATTTACACCTTCCGCAAAGCTGAAATGAGAGGTATTGTAGTATTCCGGCCTGGTTGTAAGGGAATAACCCAGACTATTGCAGGCCTTTGTAATTCCTTCGGCACTGATGTAAGCGTTATGTGGAGCCTTTCTGTCTGTGGTGCGGAAGAACTGGCCGGACCCTGGTCTGTCGCCGCCGACACCATATTCATAGGTACCGGACAGGTTATTGATATCCGGCGCTGTGATACGATCCTTCATATAGCATACTCCACCGAAATGGATCAGAATCGGATCCCATTCAGTGGCAATTGAGATATAGTAGTCACGACAGCTTCGAATATTTCCGATTCTGTTAAGCCCCTGCCAGTCATCAATAATTGCAAGCTGACGGGATATTTCACCCTCCTCCATAATCTCATAAAGTATCTTGGCATTTCCGATTCCGTAGGATGGCTGTGCCGCCTTATCTGTGGGCATCATAACAGCGATGGGACGCTGGGAAGCCTGGGCAGAAGAGATTAGCTCATTGGTGTAAACACTGTGGACCTGCTCATCTGCCAGAACCTCATTACTCTTAACCGCAGCAGAGGGAGACAGAAGGACAGCTAAAGCGCAGAATGCAATAGCAAAACCCCCAGCGATAAATTTCTTCATCAATTGTTTTTGATACATAGGAAACCCCTTTCTCATAAAAATAGTAATATAAAGCATCATACTCCAACAGGGACAGGCTAGTCAATGTAAACTTAAGCAACAGGATTGTCGATATATTCATTAATAGTGACAAACGATCGGGAGAATTGCAAATTCCGTGACGGGATCATGGAGGATCCCTGTAAATGGAGGTAGATGGAGCTATGAAGGTAGAAAATACAACTGTTTTTTTAGGGGATAATACCCGGAGAGAAAGAAACAGTAGTGTAGTAGAAGAAAAAAGCAGTGGACAGAATATCTTTGCCGGAAATTTGAAGAAGCAGTTTGATCCCATTGCCGGAAAAAAGCAGGAGGCAAGAAAACAGGCGATGAAGATTGTGGGTGATGCTTGGGAGGGAGAGCGAAAGATAGATGATGATCTCGCAAGCAGAAGCGCTAAAATCGTGAAATACCGGGAAACGCTCAGAAAAGCGGGGGATGAACTGAAAGAAATCGAAAGCAGAAGGTCAGAGCTTCGGGAGAACTATGGGGTGGAGGCTGATTCTGAGGAGGAAGAGAATCTGAAACTGCTTGAAAAGGAGCTTGCTGCAAAAAAGATTGGCTCAGGAATTCACCTGACAAAGGAAGAAGAGGAACAGCTTGCAGAAATTAAGAAGACAGGACTCACGGAATATCAGAAACGTTCTTTGGAACTGAAAGAAAATGGTTCCCAATATGAACAGGAAATCGAGGAAGCCGAAAAGCAGATTCAGACTGAGAATGCTGTGATCAGGGGAACAAGGCTGGAACGGCTGAAATCTCAGACGATGATAAAAGCGCAGAAAAGTGCCGAGGACGTACTGGAGGCGGCAAGTGAACAGATTGTGGGCATGCTGATCGATGAAGCCAAGGATCATATGGATGAGAAAATGGCGGAAGAAAAGGAAGCAGCAGAAGAAAAGGCAGAAAAGGAAGAAGCCGAAGAAGAACGGATTGAAAAACAAAATGAAAAAAAGAAGGAAATCAAAAAGATTGTGGATGAGATGAAACTACTTGAGGAAGATATCAAGGGTGCAGCAGTAGATACCACGGTCGGTTGATCAGATTTCCTCAAAATCAATCGCTTTAGAAGCTAAAAAGAGGGTGACATATTCATCCCATTGCCTGTCAGGCGTTTTATCAGGAAGAAAGCTGTGAAAAGCGGTGGCAGTGATGCAGGTAAGCACACTGCCATCGTATTTTATGTTCAGGACAAAGGCTTTGACATCGGAAGCAGAAACGGCAGAATCTCCTTTTTCCAAAATTTGGGAGATGATTTCCGGCTTCAGATGGAGAACCAGCTTGAAGTTTACAGGAGTACGTTTCCCTTTGATCAGATCAAAGCATAAGGAACGCATGGCCTTCCATTCGGAAAATTCATAGGGAGGCAACTTGTTATCATCGTTCACATCTCCCACAAAAAATTCTTTGACCATATGCCCATCGATGACAAAGGTGTTGTAGGTGGTAATGGTACCCTCCGCTAACAGGAAGGAGTCAAAAGACTCACTTCCAAGCAGCTTTCCCATAAAATTTTTTACATCCTTGATTCGATAGGCTTTCATAAATGACTCCCGTTTTACTGTGCATATTTTTCTGCCTGTTCGGCAATGAGTGCATGGTCGTCAAAATAATTGATTTTCATAGACTTCTTTACATCATCGAGAGTCTGGGCGGCAACCTCTCTGGCTGCAAGACTTCCCTTATGTAAAATCTCATACACGGCAGGGATATCCTTCTCCCACTCTTTTCTTCTTAAGCGTATGGGAGAAAGCTCTTCCTGAAGTACGTTGTTTAAGAACTTCTTAACCTTTACATCGCCTAAACCGCCTCTGGTGTAGTGAGCCTTCAGCTCATCCAGGTTTGCATATTCAGGAAGATATTCTGCAAACAGCTCGTCCTTACAGAAGGCGTCCAGATAGATAAATACCGGATTCCCCTCTACCCGGCCGGGATCGGAAACCTGCAGATGGTTAGGGTCGGTAAACATAGACATTACCTTTTTGCGCACATCCTCTTCTGTATCGGAAAGGTAGATACAGTTGCCCAGAGACTTGCTCATTTTAGCCTTTCCGTCAATGCCGGGGAGACGCAGACATGCTTTATTGTCCGGAAGCAGGATATCAGGTTCTACAAGAGTTTCACCGTATACAGAATTGAATTTGCGCACGATCTCCTTCGTCTGCTCCAGCATGGGAAGCTGATCTTCGCCAACAGGAACGGTGGTTGCTTTAAATGCTGTGATGTCGGCAGCCTGACTGATGGGATAGGTAAAGAAGCCCACAGGGATGCTTGCCTCAAAATTACGCATTTGGATTTCGGATTTCACGGTAGGATTTCTCTGCAACCTTGAAACCGTAACCAGATTCATATAGTAGAATGAAAGCTCGCAGAGCTCGGGAATCTGGGACTGGATGAGGAGCGTCGACTGCTCGGGGTCAAGCCCGCAGGATAAGTAGTCAAGAGCAACCTCTACAATATTCTGGCGTACCTTTTCAGGCTGCTCGGCATTGTCAGTGAGAGCCTGTGCATCTGCAATCATAATAAAAATCTTATCGAACATACCGGAATTCTGCAGTTCAACCCTTCTTTTCAGGGACCCTACATAGTGGCCTACATGAAGACGGCCGGTAGGTCTGTCGCCGGTCAGTATTATTTTGGACATGGCTGTAACTCCTTTTTGCGTTTGATCATACCCGTTCGGGCATGTTAATCATCATTATACACTATAACGAGAAATTTTCCTATAAATAAATTGCATAAAATAAAATAGAACAATGGACTTTAATATCCCTTCATTATAAAATAATAAAATATCAGGAAAAAGAAAGATGGAGTATATCAGAGTGAAGGGAAATTTTGCAAAGCATATACAAGGGCAGTTGACCTATGTGCGGATCATTGCCATGGGATATTTGCTGGTAATTCTGGCAGGCACATTGCTATTAATGCTTCCGGCAGCAGCTACAGATGGAAAAGGTACGGAGTTTCTTACGGCATTGTTTACGGCTACCAGTGCTACCTGCGTGACCGGGCTTGTGGTAGTGGATACGGCAACACACTGGACAGTCTTTGGACAAACCGTCATTTTGTTGATGATTCAGGTTGGCGGACTGGGCTTTATGACCATGGGAGTGATGATGGCATTGCTGCTTCGGCAGAAGATTTCCTTAAGAACGAGGGGACTTTTGCAGGAAAGCATGAATTATATGCAGATGGGCGGTATTGTGCGTCTGGTTAAGATGGCGTTTACGGGGACGTTTTTGATAGAAGGAATGGGATCCCTGCTTCTCATGACAAAGTTTATACCGGTATTCGGAGCCGGGAAGGGTATATGTCTTTCCATCTTTCATTCCATTTCTGCGTTCTGTAATGCAGGCTTTGATCTGATGGGGACTTATTCGGGACAATATTCTTCGCTGGCCGCTTTTTACGATGACAGTATGGTAAATATCGTGGTTATGCTGTTGATCATCGTTGGCGGCATCGGATTTTTTGTGTGGAGTGATCTGCGAAGAAACGGTTTTCACTGGAAAAAATATATGTTGCATACGAAAATTGTGCTTTTTACAACCACTTTTTTGGTGATCCTGGGGACCGCTCTTTTTCTTATTTTTGAAAAGGACAATCTGCTTGCAGGAATGAATGGGAAGGAGCGGCTGCTTGCCGCAGCATTCAGTTCCGTAACGGCAAGAACAGCAGGATTTAACACGATTGATACGGGGAAGCTGACCACAGCCTCTAAGTTGCTTACGGGCGTGCTGATGCTGATCGGCGGAAACCCCGGATCGACAGCCGGCGGAGTCAAGACGGTTACGATTGCAGTTCTTCTTGCATATGTCTGGTCGAACTTAAGAGCCGGCAGGGGCACCAATATTTTTGGCCGCAGACTTGATGATGATACGATCAAAAAAGCGAGTAGTGTGGTGATGATCAGCCTCATTATGGCGGTGACGGCAGTGATTGCCATCAGCTATATGCAGCCTGCGCTTCCCGCGGAGGATGTCATTTTTGAGGTGCTTTCCGCAATCGGAACGGTGGGGATGAGCACGGGAATCACAAGAGATTTGACGATCGGTTCCAGAATTGTGATCATTCTCCTGATGTACTGCGGAAGAATCGGAAGTATGTCCTTTGCCCTTTCCTTTACGGAACGGAAAAAGGTGGCACCGGTGGAATTCCCGGTGGAAAAAGTGATGATAGGCTAACCGCGTGGGCGGTAAACGATAAGGAATGGAGGAAGAAATGAAATCAGTATTAATAATCGGACTTGGGAGATTCGGACAGCATCTTTGCCAGAATATGGTGAAGCTTAAGAATGAGGTCATGGTGATTGACGTTAAGGAAGAAAACGTAGAGGCAATGATGCCGATCGTGACCAATGCACAGATTGGCGACTGCACCAACGTGGAGGTGTTAAAGAGCATTGGCCCCGGTAATTTTGACATATGCTTTGTCTGCATCGGAACCAATTTCCAGAGCAGCCTGGAGATCACATCGCTTTTGAAGGAAAACGGTGCAAAATACGTGGTCAGCAAGGCGACAAGAGATATTCAGGCAAA
>JAHAYJ010000121.1 GCA_018384375.1 Lachnospiraceae bacterium | reverse complement strand
TACGTAAATAGAGCAATCGGCTTTTGAGCACTCCCGGACTTTGCCGGCATCTTATCCGTTTGTTTTGGAAACACCTGACTCAAGATCTGCTCTTTCATATGCTTAGGCGCATACAGTTCCTGTTGTTCCAGTTCTGCGATCAATCGCTCCAGTTCCTCGTCTGTGGGATATTCTCTCATACCGGTTCCTCCTTTCCGTAACTCTTTTTCAGCATTTCCCTTGCCCTGTAGATCTGTGTCTGGATCGTCTTTACATTCTGTCCCAGCCGGAGTGCAATCTCCTTAGGGCTTTCCTCATAAAGATAATAGGCCTTCGCTACCTCATTATAGGGCGGCTTCAGGTCGTCACAGCATGCCTTCAGTCGATTCTTGATCTCCTCTTCCATACAGATCTCCTCCGGTGAGCCGCGCTTTTCTACCTCCGTTTCAAAAAAGCTGTCCTCTGTAGGCACGTTTCTGCGGCTGGCGCTTCGCAGATAATCGATACTCTTATTGGTGGCAATCCGGCAGAGCCATGCTTTTTCATTTTCACCATCGAAGGTTTCATACCGCTGATATGCGGATAAAAAAGTTTCCTGCGCAAGATCCTCAGCTGCAAAGTAATCTCCGGTCAGCTTATAACAGATGGAAAAAACCAGCTTATCATAGCTGTCAATCATTTCAGCCAGTCTTTTTTCCGTACAGACTGCTGTTTTCTCTATTGTACTGATCTTCTCCACCCCGCTTTCCGTTCTCACTTTTCAATTACTATAACGGACCCTCTTCTCATTTATCTTCAAAAAACAAAAAAAATTTTCAAAAAAATTTATAGTTTACATAACTCCGATCACAATTCCTGCCACGATCACCGCAGCGCAGAACAGCTTATAGCCGATATTCTTTTCCTTAAAAATAAATTTCCCGGCAAGGATCGTAACAATACAGCCACTCTGCTTAAGCAATGTCATCACCGTGATCCTGCTCTGCTCCATACCATTTGCAATAAACAGTGCTTTATCCGCTGCCACAAACAGAATCGCAAGCAACCAGATCCAACCGTTCTTCCACACAGATCTTCTGATTTTGGTTCCGGTAACTAACAGATAAGCCGTATAGCACAGCAGAAGGAAAAGCATATACCAGAACTGGAGCTGGGAGCTGTTCATATTTTTCATCAGAAGCTTATCCATCAGCCCCGACACCGCATTCAGCATACAGGAAGCAAATGCAAAAAAAACATAGACAGGCTGAATTACTTCCTTTTCCTTTCCGGCAACATTCGGTTTAAATTTCAGCATCAAAAGTCCGGCAGAAACGAGCAGCAGTCCGGCAATCCCTCCCCCGCTTAAGGTCTCATGAAGGACCCAGACTCCCAGGAGTGTTGCAAACAAAACTCTCGAAAGATCCAGCACACCATATAAGCTGATCGGCATTCTGCTGATTGCCTTAAAGCTGCATATCCACGCAAGAAAAATTAAAAAGGATTTCAATCCGATATAAAAGTAGAATTTCGGTTCCAGCCCGCCGGCATCCTTTGCCTGTGGAAGTACAAACAGGAAGGCAAGAAAGGTGTAAAAAAACAGTACCTCCATGACCGTATTTTTCTGGAGCGCCTTTTTCTTAACAATTTCCCTGACTCCCTTAAGGATTCCGTAAAATAAAACCAGAAGCATCCACCACATAATCTTCATCTCCAATTTTTAAGTCTCAATCAGCATACTCGCAAATCCCTGTCTTGTCCATAGCTCCCGCATAAAAAAGTGTTTTCCGGCAAATTACAGGATTGTCAACTCCCCTTCTGCATTGTATGATAATAAAATAGTAGATTATTTTTTATGGAGGTTCTATATGGGGATTTATGTAAACCAGGTGGGCTACCTTCCAAAAGCCAAAAAGGTTGCAGTTTCAACCTTTCCCTGTAATTTTCAATTAATCAATTCACAGACGCAATGCAGCGTACTTGACGGGACAACCACACCTATGGGAATTGACGATTGTTCCGGCGAACAGGTCTATCAGATTGATTTTTCCGCTGTCATGTCACCCGGCTCCTATTATCTTCTTGCCGGAAATGGGGAGAGATCTCATACCTTTCAGATCGAAGAAAACGCTTACGAAGCCTTAAAGAGCTCTGTCATGAAGGCTCTTTATTATCAGAGATGCGGCTGTGAACTATCTGAAAAGTATGCCGGAGTCTATACCCACAAGGCCTGTCACACCGCCCCTTCCGTTTTTCTTGAGGACTACATAAACAAGACGCCATCTCCCCGGCAGTTTGATATGACCGGTGGCTGGCATGATGCAGGCGACTATGGAAGATATACTTCTCCTGCAGCCGTTGCGCTTGCACACCTTTTGTATGCTTATGAGCTCTTTCCTGAGCAGCTTCAGATGGATTTGAACATACCCGAAACCGGTAATGACATGCCGGATATTCTAAATGAATGCTTCTATGAGCTTACCTGGCTCTTAAAAATGCAGGCTCCTGACGGAGGCGCTTATCACAAGCTTACTTCCTTCTCCCACGCAGATTTTGTCATGCCTGAGGATGACCTGATGCAATTTATGATCTTTCCCGTCTCTTCCATGGCAACGGCGGATTTTGCTGCTGTAATGGCTCTGGCATCCAGGGTATATGCGCCCTTCCGCCCGGAGTTTTCCGAGAAGGCGCTTGCTGCCGCAAAGAAAGCATGGGACTGGCTGGAAGCCAATCCTTACGTGGGCTTCCACAATCCTGCCGGAAGCAACACCGGGGAATATGATGATGAATGTGACCTGGATGAACGGCTCTGGGCAAGTGCCGAGCTTCTTCGTACTGACGCAGAGAACTCCGCCGTCTACCTGAATAAGCTAAAAGAGTATTCTGCAATGCCTATGAGTAAAACCGATTTCGGTTGGACAGATGTGTCGGGGCTTGCCACTCTTGCTATCCTGTTTGATCCCTCTCACAGTGCACAGGAACTGGAGCCGGAATACAGAAAGATATTGCTTACAGAAGCCGACAGGCTTTGTGCGCTTCAGGCCGCTTCTGCCTATCAGCTAGCCATGAAGCCCGAAGACTTTGTCTGGGGAAGCAATATGGTGGTCTGCAACCGCAGTATGCTCCTGATCCTTGCCAGTCTTCTTGCTGAACAAGAGCAGGCTTCTTCCTACCGGGAAGCCGCTTTAAACCAGCTTCACTATCTGCTTGGCCGCAATGCAATGGACATCAGCTATGTAACCGGCTTTGGAGAAAATGCATTCAAAAACCCACACAACAGACCTACCCATGCGGATGGAATCGAACTTCCCATGCCCGGCTGGGTAAGCGGTGGACCTTTCAAAACGCCCTGTGATCCGGCTGCCATGGAACGCATCCCAGCAGGGACTCCTCCCATGAAATGCTATGTTGATGATGTGGGAAGCTACTCCACGAATGAAATTACGATTTACTGGAATTCTCCTGTCGTGTTTATGACTGCATTTTTCGCTGAAAAATAAAATAATACCGAAATTCAAAAACCCACAGGCTTAACCTGTCCGATACGAAGCAGGTTTAAAGTCTGTGGGTTGTTTTCTTTTCATGAAAAAGCGGCTTTTGCTTCTCTATTTTTCTTTTTCTCTTTTTTCCTTGCCACCCTTTTCCTTTGTGTTGTTCCTTTCAGCCTTTCCCTCACCGGCAACTGCCGTTCCAAAGCTGTCTACCATTTTCTCAATCAAAAGCTTTTTGACATAAACATCATAGCTGAGCATGCAGATAAACGAAAACAGCTGTAAAATCTCTCTGTCTTCCTGAGGAGCATTTTCAAAGGTTCCCTGAGAGGTCTCAAACTTCTTCATGATATCCTCCTTCAGGCTGGAAACCTCCTCTTCCTCCAGACTGAATACCTCTTCATAAACCGATCCCAGGTTCAGTTCACCGTTTGCATAAAAATACTTTTCGGTAATCGGCTTAAGCAGTGTCTGAATATCATTGATGGACAAAATGCCTTTATAATAGTAGATAAAAATCAACAGAAGCATGTGTTCCTTACTGTATTTCTTTTTCACCGGCGGAGGAAGCAGATCATTTTTCGCATAATTATTAATCATTGTCTTTGTCAGAATCTTATCCTCATCCGGATATCTCGTCGTATTCTTCAGTTTTCTGTCCATAAAGGTCGTCACCTGATCCATATATAGATCAATGTTCGGAATATCCTCCAGCTTAATATGCTGCATACGACCAAGGCTTGCCATAATACTGTTGATTAAATCTTCTCTGTCAATCGTCATACACTCCACCTCACAAACCTATTATATAGTATTTAAAACTACATGACAAGCACCCTTTATTTACAAGTTTATCCCTTTACTTTAAAACTTTAATATGGTAAAATTCTACTGTATGAATCTATTGTCGGGGAGGTCTTCCATATGAACAAAAAAATACAGACAGCTGCTGTGGATCATCTTTTTGAAGCGATCCTCTGCCTGAAGAATAAAGAAGAATGCTATGGTTTTTTTGAGGATTTATGCACCGTCAACGAACTTCTTTCCCTGTCTCAGCGGTATGAGGTGGCATCCATGCTCAGAGACCATAAAACCTATCTTGAAATTGCAGAAAAGACCGGTGCTTCTACCGCTACCATCAGTCGCGTAAACCGTTCCTTAAATTACGGAAATGACGGCTATGATCTGGTCTTTGAACGGGTAAAAGAAAACGGATAATCCATATGGATTATCCGTTTATATCTATCATCAGCATAGGGTCAATATATTCCTCGTCTTTCATAATCTGATAGCCAAGCTCCTGATTCTCTTCTCCCACCGTAAACAGAATATAGCCTTTTCCCAGTTCTTCGCCATTCTTTACCAATGCCGTTCCGTTATTTCGGTAAACGGACTGGTATCCGTTTCCATGATCAATGATAATTTTGGTTCCGTAGGTCTCATCCGCATCTACGCTGACCACCACTCCCGTTCCGGTTGTGATGACATTCACTCCTTGAGATGCCGAGAAGATCAGCATTGGATCACCTTCCTCAGCTTCCTTCATGGTCGCAGACCCACTTAGCGGAAATCCCTTTGGAAGCGCATTTTCTACGGTTTCCAGTGACAGGGCATCCTCTGTTGCGGCCTTCTTGCTGACGGTCTCACTTAAGACCGTAATCTTGCTGGTAAGTGTGGAATTTTCCACAGTCAAGGCTTCATTTTCATCTGTCAGATTATTAATCGTAACGATTTGATCTACGATCTCTTTTCTTGCGTCCTTTAATGTAATTGAATCATAAACAAATTTGCATGTGACTGCTACGATCAGCAAAAAAAGAATTGCCGCCATCACTTCGACGAGAGTCGGACTGATCGTATACTGCTTCATGGTGCCATCGTCTTTCTCTGTCACCAGCAGTAATGCGTACTTGCTTTTTCTTTTTGACTGTTGTTCCATCTATTTGTCACCTCCGGTCAATTGCTTTCATTTTAACACAAGTGGCGAAATAGCACAACTTTAACTGTATTTCATACAGGTTTGTCCCCCGAAAAAAAGCTTTTTACTTTATACGGAAAGCTTCATATCTCCTTCCCTGATCCAACCCCTTCTTCGCATAATTTCCGAGATTCCAAAAGACAGAACCGCCGGAAGAATAAAATGCATGACAGCAATTTCAAGAAGTACCACCATAGGCGCTGTTCCCTCTGCCACCATCGTCTGATAGGTATTAATCTGACCGACCAGTCCTGCCGTTCCCATTCCGGAACCCGTAGCATTATTCGTCATATGTACCAGCATGGTAGAAACCGGTCCCAGTATGGCACTTGTGAGAATAGCCGGAAGCCAGATCAGGGGCTTTTTCACGATATTTCCAATCTGAAGCATACTGGTTCCAAGCCCCTGCGCCAGCAGCCCGTTCACCTTATTTTCACGGTAAGAAGCAACCGCGAAACCGACCATATTCGCACAGCATCCAATGGTTGCAGCACCTGCTGCTATGCCGTCAAGTCCCAGAATGATTCCAAGCGCTGCCGAGCTGATCGGAAGCGTAAGGATCATTCCCATCAAAACCGATACCACAATTCCCATTAAAAAAGGTGCCTGTACAGTTCCCCAGTTAATAAGGCTTCCCAGCCACGTCATAAATGCCGAGATGGGTGGTCCTAAAACCAGGCCCACAGCAGAGCCTGATACAATACAGGCAAAAGGGGTAACCAGAATATCTACCTTCGTTCTGCCTGAAACCAGCCGTCCCACATAGATGCCAACCATGGCTGCAATAAATGCGCCAAGCGGCTCGCCGGGTCCTGCCAGGACGATCGTGCCTTCTACCAATACAGTTCCTGCCATGATCTTACTCGCAAAGGCGCCCACCATTCCGGTTGTTGCAGCGGAGAGAACGACCAGCGGACTGCTTTTCAGCTTTATGGCGGCTCCGCATCCAATTCCCGCACCGGTCACCGCTGCTGCTATTTTACCCATCATATAAACATAAGTGCCGGCAGCACCCGGAATCAGATTCCCGATTTGCTGGATTATCGTGCCGATAATCAGAGTTGCAAACAGGCCGGAGGCCATTCCGCCAAGGCCCTCAATAAAGATCTCACTTAAAACTGCTTTCCATTTTCCCATATTTTCTCCCTTGCTCAAAGTCCGTTTTTCCTGTTTTTTCTGCACCTATCATAGCATTAACCCTTTCCCTTCGCAAGGTAAAAACTGTTTGAAAAATTTCTTTACTTTTAAAAAGGACTGTGCTATTCTGAATTTGTTACAAAATCTGTAACGCAGCTACTATTTATTTATTTTTTTGGAGGTATCTACAATGAACAAAGGTACAGTAAAGTGGTTCAACAACCAAAAAGGATACGGTTTCATCTCTGATGAATCAGGAAACGATGTATTCGTACACTACTCAGGACTTAACATGGAAGGTTTCAAGTCTCTTGAAGAAGGCGCTTCCGTAGAGTTCGATGTAGTAAATGGTGAAAAAGGACCTCAGGCCGTAAACGTAACAAAGTTATAATTCAGCCAGACTGAGTATAACGCATTAATCAGTAACACGATGTGCCTTTTCTTAATATAGATTGTTGTATTTGGAATTTGCAATATTGTTTTATGAGATTAAGGAAACTGCGCTGCCACACAAATGTGTGGCAGCGCTTTTTTGTTATATTCTGTATTTTTTTCACGGCTACTAATTGTTTTTAATCTGCAGGCGCATTCTCGATGAGTCTTCGCACCTCATCTACATTAAGATCCTCCATTGCCGCCTCCAGCTGCTCAAACAGTTCCGCATAAGCCTCCGGCAACCGGTACTGCTTCCTCTTTTTCAGTATTTCGAAAACAGGATCAAAATCAAAGGCATCCACATGCATCCGGATATTTGACAGAATGCCATTGATCATTTTGCCGTCGAGCATTTCACCATTTGAATCCGTAACAGGCTCTTCTAAAATCTGATAGTGCCGAAGCACCTCTTCAATTTTCCCAAGCAGCTTCTCATATTCTGTCCGCAAGGCATCAAAATTTGCATCAATGTCATCATATCTTCCTGCACGGCCTGCTTCCTCCTGCTCCCGGGCCATGTCAGAGATTTTCAGCGCACCAATATTTTTCGTAGTGCTTTTCATGGAGTGAACCTTAATCGTATAATTTTCATAATCCTTCTTTCGAAGCAGCTCTGAGAGCTCATTCAGATTCTTACTCCCATATTCATAATTGATGTTCAGAATTTTCAGATAATCATCCGTCTTTCCCCCACAGTTTTTCAGGCCGATGGAAAGATCCACCTCCGGTAGTTTTTCCTGCAAAAAATTGATGTCCGCATCTTGTGAACCATCTTCCGGCTTATCCGCTGCTTCCTCATCCGACTTATCGTCCTGCCCGTCTGCATCCTCCGGGAAGCGCGTGGAAACCGTAATGTTATCAGAAGGCAGATAGGTGATCATCAACCGCTCCAGTTGCCGCAGATTCATCGGTTTCCCGAGGTATTCGTCAAACCCCTTTTCCAAGAGACTTTCTCTGACACCTCGAATGGCATCTGCCGTCAGCACAATGATTTTGCTTTCCCCTCCAAGTGCATAGTAAGAATCCAGTCCACGGATTCGCTGCATTGCCTCAATTCCATCCATTTCCGGCATCATTTGATCCATGAAGACAATCGGATAATGTGTCTTTTTACATAAATCAATGGCAGTAGCGCCGCAGGGTGCCGTATCCACAGTAAGTCCATAAGATTCCAGAAGCCTTTTGATCACCAGAAGATTAATATGGTTATCATCGACCACCAGCACACGTACATCATGGATCGTAACCTGACAGGGTTCCGGAGCATCCTGCTTTCCTTTATCAATTGTAAATTGATGCTGCAGCGGTGTATCATCAATAATCTTCTGATTGATATTGATCGTAAAGACAGATCCCTGCCCGTACACACTGTCTACGGTTATTTCGCCTCCCATCAGAGTAATATAGCCCTTGGCAATAGATAGACCAAGACCGGAGCCCTCCACTCCATAATGAAGTCGCTGATCAAAGCGTGCGAAGCTCTTAAACAGTTTCTCCTGATCCTCCGGGCGGATACCAATTCCGGTATCCTTAATGATAAAGGAAAGTGTCAGGGCATCATCGATCCTGTTAAGAACCTTTACCTCGAAGGTAACGGTTCCCTCCTTCGTATACTTTACAGCATTATTCAGAATATTGATCAGCACTCCGCGCAGGCGCACCTTATCTCCAAACAGCTTAGTAGGCACCTGCTCATCTGTTTTCATGACGAAAGCAAGTCCCTTTTTCTTTGCCTGCTGGGAGATGATCAGAGATACATCATCCAGCAGATCGGCAATATAATAATTAGCCGGAACGACCTCCATCTTCCCGGATTCAATCTTGGTGATATCAAGGATATCATTGATAATTGCCAGAAGATTACGGGATGCCAGACGGATATTTTCAATATACTCTCTGACCTCCTTGCTGATCTCCTTTTTCAGGGCAAGCTCCGCGAATCCGATAACGGCGTTCATAGGCGTTCTGATCTCATGAGACATATTGGCCAGGAAGGTCGTCTTTGCCTGATTCGCATTCTCTGCATCCTTGATCGCCTGCTCCAGCTTGGTAATATATTCCAGTCTCTCGGAAATATCCGTCACAGCAACAATATATCCGATCACATCAGAATAATCATCAAAGATCTTGCTGATGGAAATATTACAATGTACCCGATTATAATTACACACTACATCCATATTTTTCTGCTTGTTACTCAAAAAATACATTTCATCAATCTGTGCTGAAAAAAGAGAAGCTATGCTGATATTATCCACATTCTCCTTTGGCAACCCCAGAAATTGGCAGGCCACATCATTAAACAGACAGAGCTTATAGTTTTCATCAAACACAAGAACCGGTGTCGTAAGAGATGAATAAACATAGGAAGACATGTTGTCAACTGTGATATGGGACCGGTTGATAAAGTTGACTGCACGGTAAACTGCCAAAATACCCACACATTGTCCAATGGTACTGCCAAAAACAGCCGATCCGCCAAACAATGGAAGTGTAGCATCCAGCACCATTCCAAAAACAATGATGCTCTCCACCAGCATCAGCTTTTTGGCAAGTGCGCGTATGCGCTTACGTTGTGCATGAAAAAACATGTAGATAATACTTGCCAGGATATTAAATGCTACAGCAATACAGAAAATGGTGTATACCGTACTCCAAAAGCCTCTATTCAGGTGATAGGTCATGCCGATTCTATGTACTTCAAAGGTAACCTGCTCCTCCTTGACAATAAAGAAATAGATTACTAGTCCAATGAAAGAAATGCAGGTGATCGGATAGCGGTATGCCTGCAGTGTTCCTGATAAATAGCAGACAAAAAGTTGAGCCATAATCAGATATCCAAGCACACCGACCATACCTATGACGCGAAAAATCTGAGCCCTTTCCGGCTGGGTCTGAAGGTTCAGCATCCAGAAACCAAAACTCCAGATCGTACTGCTTAAGCTAAGCAGCAAAGAGAGACGGTTCTCAGGATATTTCAATGTTTCCTTTTTACATTGCTTAACCGTCAAATAAAATGCCACGAGAAAACATGTAAACAAAATATAGGGAAAAATCATACTCAAGCCTCATCACCTCCAAGCTCTTACGAACATTCTCTCACAAAATCCAATACCTCTTCCAGTGCCATCTGCCCGCCAAAAAGATCAAGTGCACTTCCAATCGTGACATCGATCCGGCCTTGTCCCAATGTTTTCAGCTTTTCCAGATCCCGGAAATTGTGTACGCCGCCTGCGTAGGTCACAGGAAGTCTGCATTCTCTTCCAAGCAATGCTGCCAGTTCCTCCTCAATGCCTTTCGCCTTTCCTTCCACATCAACTGCATGAATTAAAAATTCATCACAAAAATCTGAAAGCTCCTCCAGCGTTTCCTGATTCAAAAGGACATTGGTATACTTCTGCCACCTGTCGGTCACAATATAGTAATCCCCATCCTTTTTTCGACAGCTCAGATCAAGAACCAGTTTCTCCTTCGAAACGGCATGGAGCATTTCCTTCAACCGATCTCTATGCAGCTTTCCGTCCTTAAAAACATAAGAAGTAACAATTACATGGGAAGCACCGGCTTTTAAAAATTCTTCCGCATTGTAAGGATTGATTCCGCCGCCTGCCTGTAAACCGCCGGGATATGCCGAAAGTGCCGAAAGTGCCTGCTGCTTTGTCTGCTGATAGTTATCACTTTGCATAGGATTCAGCAGGATCACATGTCCGCCACTGATTCCTTTGCTTCTATAGAGCTCCGCAAAAAATTCCGCATTTTGTTCCGACACAAAATTTTCAATTGCCTGATCATTCCTGTCCTTCAGGCTCCCGCCTACTATCTGCTTTACCTTCCCATTATGGATATCAATACAGGGTCTGAATTTCATTGATTTAACTCCGTTATTTCTAATTTTTTTCAGTATAACATATTTTTGTATATTTTTGAAAGCTTTGCGCATAATAGCAACAGAACTGAAAAAATGCAGTTCTTATATAAGGAGGTCATTATGAAAAAAATGAGAAAACTGATTTCGGTATCTCTTGTCCTTATGATGATTTGCATTCTTACTGCCTGTGGAACCAACAAAAAGAATAATGCAAACGACATGGCTGGAGCTGCCGATACCAACACAACCACCGATAACGGTACCATCGGAAACAACGGTACAGGAACAAATAACGGTACAGGCCTGAATAACGGTACCGCAGCTAACGGCACAAACGGTGTCGGCAATGACAATCTTGTAAATGACAACGCAAATACTGTCGGCAACGGCACTACTGATTCCCTCACCGGAAATGATAACGGAATCGGTACGGAAAACGGTACTGTAAATGGCACCAACAACGGCACAAACAATGATGGCGGTTCCATCCTTGATGACGCCGGCAATGCTGTAGGCGATGTGGTAGACGACATTGCAAATGGTGTTTCCGATATCACTGATGATGTAGTCGGTGATGGGGACCATAACACAGCAGACAACACTGCGAACAACACTGCGAACGGCACCACACACAACAATACAAACGGCACTGCCGCAAAAGCTTCCCCGACTCCTAAAAAGTAAAAGGCAAGCTGACGTGCAAGGCCAAAACAAGGAGGCAGGGCATCAAAGCCTGACCTCCTTGTTTTTACCTGTTATTTTTCAATGATCGTACCGTCTCTGTACGCCTGCAGAAGAAGCTCCAGCTGTTTGATGCTCTCCTTGATCTCCGTTCCGATATCCGTATCAGCCACCCGGATTCTCACAGGTGCATTCTCAACAATTGTAGAATCCGAAAAAATATCCGATTCGTGCTGAATCGCCGCTTCCATGGATTCAAAGGGTTCATGGGCTACCAGACGGACACCGTGGGAATTTGCCACCAATGTATATCCCGCAATACCGGTCTTGCTCTGATATGCCTTGGAAAAACCGCCGTCAATAATAAGAAGCTTTCCTTCACACTTGATCGGTGTCTCTCCCTTTTTCAGTTCCACCGGAACATGCCCGTTAATAATATGTGATTTTTTGGTATCCAGTCCAAATTCCTCCAGAATCCGGTTTAAAACCTCTTCGTTGTCCAGCAGCGAATAATAACTGTTTTTGGTTTCTTTATGGGTTTCTTTATCCTCAATAAAATACCGTTCAAAGGTGGTCATCTTGTCCTTGCCGAATACCGGTGAATTCGGTCCCGCCCAGATATACCAGATGTAGTCCTGAGCTTTTCTCATTCCGGCAGGATCATTTTTGGCATAATAACCTTTTCTCGCATAATTATCCAGCACATCATACAGCTCTCTGCCTCTGTATTTTTTGCCGTCTACATTAACTGCCTTAAAATTACCGTTCTCATCAAGCGGTACGCAGCCATGATAAAGGAGATTGGAGTTATGAATTTTATATAACCCACCGTTAGAATAAAGAAATCTCACATGCCGCTGCAGCTTTTCACACTTTAAGAATGCCTGTTGGATCCTGGCCATTACCTGCTCTTCATCGGGAGCCAGATTGTAAGGATCCTTGGGATCGACTGTAGGAAATTCCGTATCCAGCATGGGATATTCCTTTCCATAAGCAAGTACGGTCTTTTTCTCATAGTCGATCTTGTCAAGCAACAACCTGTCGTCCATCTCAAATTCCGGGTGCTTCTTAATCACCTGTCCCTCCAGTTTAAACTGAATGACGGCAATTGCCTTATGGATCTTCATGTCGAGACTCAGATCCTTGGTATTATAATCCGTATTATACTTGATGGCAAAGGCATCACAATTTACATCCTTGTAGGTATCAAGGGCAAAGGTTGCAAGCGGAATCAAGTTGATCCCATATCCTTCCTCCAACGTATCCAGACTTCCGTATCTTGCCGCGATCCGCACTACTGTCGCGATACAGGGAAGATGTCCGCAGGCTGCTCCCATCCAGACGATATCATGATTTCCCCACTGGATGTCAACAGAGTGATAGTTCATCAAGGTATCCATAATAATATGGGGACCGGGACCTCTGTCATAAATATCTCCTACGATATGAAGATGATCGATCACCAGTCTCTGGATCAGATTACTTAAGGCCACGATAAATTCCGGCGCCCTTCCAATCCTGATGATGGTATGGATAATCTCGTTGTAGTAGCCTTCCTTATCTGAAATTTCGGCTCTCTCCGTGATTAATTCTTCAATAATATAGGCAAAATCCTTTGGCAGTGCCTTGCGCACTTTGGATCTGGTATATTTGGATGCCACCTTCTTTGTGATCTGAACCAGTCTGTGAAGCGTGATCTTATACCAGTCCTCAATATTTTCTTCCTCCTGCAGTACAATATCCAGCTTTTCCTGCGGATAATAAATCAATGTTGCAAGAGACTTCTTATCTTTATTGCTTAATGTATTGCCAAATTCTTCATCAATCTGACGGCGTATTGCACCGGAACCGTTTTTCAGTACATGATTAAACTGTTCATACTCCCCGTGAATATCCGTCAGGAAATGCTCTGTTCCCTTGGGAAGATTTAAAATTGCCTGCAAATTAATAATCTCCGTAGACGCTGCTGCAATATTCGGATATTGATTTGCCAGACTCTTTAAATATTTCAGCTCCATCAATTTGAGCTCGTTTTTCTCAACATTCATCTCTTCCACTTCCCCCAGTGTCTGCTATCAGGTTTTACTGATCGATCACATCGCTCATGTTGTACATACCTGCCGGTTTCCCCTTCAGAAATTTAGCTGCCTGAATTGCGCCCTTTCCAAAAACTGCCTTGGAATATGCCGTGTGAGAAAAGGTTACAACCTCATCGGCACCGGCAAAGATCACATCATGCTCTCCGACAATGGTTCCACCCCTCACTGCACTGTAGCCGATTTCTTTCTGGGGACGCTTCTGCCTTCTCTGACTTCTGTCAAAAACATACTCATATTCATTGTTTAACACTTCGTTGACAGAGTCTCCCAGCGCAAGCGCTGTTCCACTGGGTGCATCCACCTTCAGCTTATGATGCTTTTCAACAATTTCCACATCAAAGCCTGCAGGGACCAGCGTTGCCGTTGCTTCCTTCAGGAGCTTCAGCAGCATATTGATTCCCAGTGACATATTGGCAGATTTCAGGATTGCGACCTTCTTTGATGCCTCTTCCACCTTCTCAAGCTGCTCCTTCGAAAGTCCCGTGGTACAGAGGACACAGGGTACCTGTTCCCTGACACAGTAGGAAAGCAGACCGTCCACAGCCGCTGCCGCACTGAAATCAATAATTGCATCTGCCTTGATCGTGCATTCATTGATATCCTGAAATACAGGAAATGGATTTTTTCCTTCATCAAATGCATCCACCCCTGCCACAATTGTGATCTCCGGGTCATCTGCAACGAGCCCGGCAATCATCCGGCCCATTTTCCCGTTGCATCCATGCATAATTACATTCGTCATAGCTTCTTCCATGCCTTTCTGATTCCTATCCCTATATACCTACAGAATTCCATATTCCTTCATTGCCTTTTCCAGCTTTGCGGTATTCTCCGGTTCCATATCCGTAAGAGGCGCCCGCAGGGAACCGACCTCCTTACCCATCAGGTTCAAAGCCATCTTAACCGGAATCGGATTTACCTCACAGAATAACGCATTGCAAAGCGGAATCGCACGGAACTGCTCTGCTGCACTTCCTGCAACATCACCTGCAAAGAACTTGGCACAGATATCGTGGGTCTGTCTGGGCGCCACGTTAGAAAGCACAGAAATCACACCTTTTCCGCCAAGAGCAAGAAGCGGTACGATCTGATCATCATTTCCGGAATACAAATCCACCTTACCGTTTGCAAGAGACATCAGCTTCACGATCTGGCTGATATTACCGCTTGCTTCCTTGATTCCCACAATATTCTCCACATCCGTACACAATCTGACTGCTGTTTCCGGAGCAATGTTACATCCGGTACGGCTGGGCACATTGTAAAGAATACAGGGAACCTTCACAGAATCGGCAACTGCCTTAAAGTGTCTGTAAAGACCGTTCTGGGTTGCCTTATTATAATAAGGTGTCACCAACAGTAAGCCGTCAACACCATATTTCTCTGCTTCTGTCGAAAGATAAATTGCCGTCTCCGTACAGTTTGATCCGGTGCCGGCTACAACAGGAATTCTTCCTGCAACCTTCTCCACACAGTACCTGATGACATCCAAATGTTCTTCATGCGTGAGGGTCGATGATTCCCCTGTGGTTCCGCAGACAATAATGGCATCTGTTCCGCCTGCAATCTGATCCTCGATCAGTTCTGCAAATTTCTCATAATTCACTTCTCCGTTTGCCTTGAATGGTGTGACAATCGCAACACCTGCGCCAGTAAAAACTGCCATGTTTCTTCCTCCTTAAAATAAAAAACGATGCACATACAAACTGCGCACCGACTACCATAAATACTTTTTCATCGGATAGCGCCCCATCATTTCTGATGACAGTCATACAGCTCTTAACTGTATGCCCAAGGACCCGCTATCAGGAACACGAACCCTTTCGGCGTTTTTTCCTTTCATTTTTCTTCTCATGTGCCTGCCACATCCAAAAAATTACTCATAAAACACGCAACCTCTACCTCTATATCCTATGAAATTGTTACTACATAAAATAATCATAGCACCATGCATATGGGCTGTCAATGCATAGATGCTATGATTTCCTGCTTATCATCTTGCAAAATGTGCTACCAGCATTTGAATTTTAAGGTCTCAATCTTTGAAACCTCATCGGCAAGCATACAGATCTCATCATTCAGGGAAATGCCTGTCATGATAATATCCGTCTCCTCGTCTCTTGCATCCAACAGATTCTTTAGATCCTCCACCGTGATGATTCCATTATCCACAAGACCAAGAACCTCATCCAGGATCAAAAGATCGCACTCTCCGGTGGCCAGCACCTTCTTTGCAAAGTTAATACCGTTCTTAATATTGATAATCTCTTCGTTCTGCTTTTCCTGCGGCAGCTCAAAAAAATTCATATCCGATTTCTCAAATCGGAAAATCTTAATTTCAGGCTCAAGTCTGTTTAAAAACGCAGAATCTCCAAGCCCCTTTTCCTTGAGGAACTGTATAATGACAACGCTTTTTCCCGCTGCTGCCATCATCACTGCTTTTCCCAGTGCTGCAGGCGACTTTCCATGCCCATCTCCACTGTAAATATAAATCTGTCCCTGTTTCATACCCCACCTCATATATGTGTTGTGTGTATTATGAGCATAACTAAGACTAACTTACAAATTACGTTGCCTATCATAACATAGAAACGGCGGAAAAGCAACTTTTATCATTTTTTTCGATATTTCGGGCTATTCTTCCCGAAGCTCCAGCTTGCTCACGGACACCTCGTAAGCCACTCTTTTTTCAGCATCCTCCTCCGAAAGCTTCTTAATATATTCCCTGCTTTGAATCCTTCCCCAGATCTCACATCTGGTTCCTACCGTAAAGCTGCTTGCAAATCTGGCATTTCTTCCCCAGCAGATACAGGGTATGTAATCACTTTTCCCGTAAGGTCTGTTCACAGCGATCAGCAGATCCGCAATTTCTCTTCCAAGAGGTGTTTTCCGGTAAATCGGCTCCTTGCAGATAAAACCGTCAAGGAAAATCTGGTTTGTCTGGGAGCTTTCCGGTGTTTCATCCACAAACTCTATTTCACGTGCAAACACGGAAAGTACCAGTCTGTTTCTCCTCTCCTCATGCCGATTATAGGAGCGGAACTGTCCCTGAACCATAATGTTCTGTCCACAATAATCCTCCTCAACATCGATCAGACGCTCTGACACCATCAGTGGAATAATATCATTTGAATCACTTAACCTGGGCACCTTTACATCTACCATGTAAAAGCCCTCTCCGAAAATCTCATGGCTGAACTCAAATCTGCTCACGATCTCTCCCATGATTACCACCTGGTTGTTTTCAATTACCTTATCTGTCATTTTAGTTCTCCCTTCTTACTCCTTAAGAATTTTTTCCTGTCATGTATTACTATGTATATGACTGTTTTTTATTGGTAGAACCCTCTTCCACCGCGTAATCCGACACAGAACGCAAAAGCTTCGTAACCGGTCATACCGAATTCTGCGAATAAAACGTTTTTTATTTACAACAATCAGGGATGGTGCTATACTAAAACAGTTTGAAAAAAGTTAACCTGGCGGATAGATTTTGTCGAAAGGATTTGTATCATATGAAACAAAAACGAGAAGACGTAAGAAACATTGCAATCATAGCCCATGTAGACCACGGCAAAACCACTCTGGTGGATGAGCTGCTAAAGCAAAGCGGTGTATTCCGCGAAAACCAGGAAGTGGCAGAACGTGTCATGGACTCTAATGATATCGAAAGGGAAAGAGGCATCACGATTCTTTCCAAAAATACGGCAGTCACCTATAAAGGAACCAAGATCAACATTATTGATACGCCGGGGCATGCAGACTTTGGCGGTGAAGTAGAACGTGTTCTAAAAATGGTCAACGGCGTCATCCTTGTTGTGGATGCCTTTGAAGGTGCCATGCCCCAGACAAAATTTGTTTTAAGAAAGGCCTTGGAATTAAAGCTTCCCGTCATCGTGTGTGTCAACAAGATCGACCGTCCGGAGGCACGGCCTGCTGAGGTTGTAGACGAGGTCCTTGAGCTTTTCCTGGATCTTGATGCAGACGAATCCCAGCTGGACTGCCCCTTTGTCTTTGCTTCCGCAAAAACCGGAAAAGCTTCCTTAAATATGGAAGAAGAAGGTACAAGCATGATACCTTTGTTTGAAACCATACTGGACTACATTCCTGCTCCCGAAGGAGATCCGGAAGCAGGCACACAGGTTCTGATCAGTACCATTGATTATAACGAATATGTGGGAAGAATCGGGGTCGGCAAGGTGGACAACGGTTCCGTGAAGGTCAATCAGGAGGTAGTGATCGTCAATCACCACGAGCCTGACAAGCAAAAGAAGGTTAAGATCAGTAAGCTTTATGAATTTGACGGTTTAAACAAGGTAGAGGTCTCAGAAGCGCAGATCGGCTCTATTGTTGCGATTTCCGGCATCTCTGATATTCATATCGGCGATACCCTGTGCTCTCCTGAAAATCCGGTTCCCATTCCGTTTCAGAAGATTTCCGAACCCACCATTGCCATGCATTTTATTGTCAATGACTCACCGCTTGCCGGTCAGGAAGGTAAATATGTCACGAGCCGTCATCTGCGCGACAGATTGTTCAGAGAATTAAATACTGATGTTTCTCTCCGCGTTGAAGAAACCGATACCACTGAAGCCTTTAAGGTATCCGGACGAGGTGAACTTCATCTTTCCGTACTGATTGAAAACATGCGGAGGGAGGGCTACGAATTTGCAGTCAGCAAGGCAGAGGTTCTCTACCACACTGACGAAAACGGCAAGAAACTGGAGCCTATGGAGCTTTGCTATATTGATGTGCCCGATGAGTTTTCCGGCTCTGTGATCGAAAAGCTGAGCCAGCGAAAGGGTGAGCTTCGCAGTATGGGAACTGCCAGCGGTGGCTATACCCGTCTGGAATTTTCCATTCCCTCACGGGGTCTTATTGGTTATCGAGGCGAATTTATGACCGATACCAAAGGCAACGGCATTATGAATACGATCTTTGATGGCTATGGTCCCTATAAGGGCGATATCCAGTACCGTAAGCAGGGTTCCCTGATTGCCTTTGAGGCTGGGGAAGCCATTACCTACGGTCTCTACAATGCACAGGAGCGTGGTGTTCTCTTTATCGGTCCCGGCGAAAAAGTATACTCCGGTATGGTAGTCGGACAGAACGGAAAGGGCGAGGATATTGAGCTGAATGTCTGCAAGAAGAAACAGCTTACTAATACCCGTTCCTCCAGCGCTGACGAGGCTCTAAGGCTTACACCTCCCAAGGTACTGAGTCTGGAACAGGCGCTGGAATTCATTGATACCGATGAGTTATTGGAGGTAACTCCCAAGTCTCTGAGAATCCGTAAAAAGATTCTGGACCCTACCATGCGCAAACGTGCTGCTATGCGAAATGCAGCTCTGGCTCAAAATTAATAAGGAAAATTTGCGTGTAAATCACATGATAGAAAAAGCTCTGTGACCGATTCCGTCACAGAGCTTTCTTAAATTCCATTTGCTATCCGATATGCAGTAAATAGGTTGCAATCTGAAAATATACCAGCAAAGACAACACATCCACAATTGTTGTAATAAAAGGGCTTGCCATAACTGCCGGGTCAAAGCCAATCCTTTTGGCAAGCATAGGAAGCGTGCAGCCTACAATCTTGGCAATCATAACCGCAACCACCAGAGTGAGGCACACTACGATTGCAACCATAAGCTCTACCCTGTCAAGCAGGAGCAGCTTAATAAAGTTGGCTGCTGCAAGCGTAAGCCCACACAGCACCGCAACCCGGATCTCCTTCCACACCACCCGGAAAGCATCTTTAAATTCTATTTCATTTAGGGAAAGTCCACGAATAATTGTTACACTTGCCTGCCCACCGGCATTTCCTCCGGTATCCATCAACATGGGAATATACGCGATCAAGGCTCCATACGCCATCAGAGCGTCCTCAAAGGTAGTTAATATACTTCCCGTAAACGTTGCAGATATCATGAGAAGCAACAGCCAGGGCATACGCTTCTTCCAGGTCACATAAACACTGGTTTTCATATATGGCTTATCCGATGGCACGATTGCGGCCATCTTCTCCATATCCTCCGTAGCCTCTTCCTGCATGATATCTACGATATCATCGACCGTAATGATTCCTACCAGACGATTCTCATTATCCACAACCGGCATGGCGGTAAAGTCGTATTTCTGAAACTGTCTTGCTACCTCCTCCTGATCCATCAGGGTATTGATGTAGATGACATTTTCATGCATGATCTCTCCGATCACCGCATCCGGCGGACTGATCAAAAGATATCGCAGGGCAACGGTTCCAACCAGCGTCCTCTTAGCATCCAGAACATAACAGATATTAATGGTCTCACTGTCCACTCCCACATTCCGAATGCGGGCTATGGCATCCTCGACCGTCATACTTTCCTTCAGATCAACGTATTCCACCGTCATAATGCTTCCGGCGGAATCCTCCGGATAGCGAAGCAGATGGTTGATGTCTCTCCTCGTCTCCGGATTTGCATTGGCAAGCAGCTTTTTAACAATGTTAGCAGGCATCTCCTCCAAAAGGTCGGTAGCATCATCCGCCATCAGATTATTGATAATGCCCGCAGCATCCTTTTCAGACAGGCTGGTAATGATGAACTGCTGATTGTCCACCCCCAGATAGGAAAACACATCTGCTGCCATGTTCTTTGGTAAAATACGGAAGATCTTCAGCAAATCCTCCTCATCAAGCTCCTCTAAAACCACTGCGATATCCGCAATGTTCATTTCTGCCATTTTCTGACGGAGCCTGGTATACTGCTTGGTCTCAAGCAGCTCTTTTACGATTTCAAGATCCTTGATTTCTTCCATAGCAATTCTCCTTGTATGTGATTTTTATGCTCCGTTCATGAGGAGGAATATCGGTACTGCCTGTTGTACTTTTACTCATAAAAACCACCACCCTTCTTAAGAAAATTGCTTGCTTTTCAGCCACTTCTTTACTTTAGCCTACGGGAAAAAATTTGTCAACGGATTTTACAAATCCTTTACCCGAACCGCACTGTCACAATAATACTGCAGTTCTGGCGGTGTGTCTGAAAAGCCGTTTCCGTGTACCGAGCGCAAGCCAGATAAAGCGTTCAAAAAAATCTGCTCAACTCATTTCAGAAATGATATAAACAACCGGATTTCAAACTTGCTCCGCTTCGAACAAAGAAATCCGGTTGTACATTTTCTGAAATAGGCTGAGCGATTTTTTACGACCCTTTAATGCTCTGCGCTTGATACACGGAAACTGGCTTTGAGTTTTGACTCCAGAGCCGGTAAATAGGTATTTGTGGCAGCGTGGTTCAGGTAAAGGATTCCTTATCCATATAGTAACCTTCCCCGGTTATTTCTATGCAGGCCCGGGCAGCAGTTGCTTCGGTGAGTTCTTTCGTGAGAGCCCCTACTGCTTCTGCCGGAATCCGAATATCAAATTCCACCGTTTGGGTATATCTGGACTGTGCAATATCTATCTGCCTGCTGCCCAGAATATACTGGACCTTCCCCACATCGGTATAGTCGATCCCGATGGTCAGCTCCTTGCCAAAGCGCATGGTTGCGATCCCTGCATCTGCAAGACCTTCCTTGGTTGCCTGGGTGTAAGCGCGTACCAAGCCTCCGGTTCCCAGAAGTGTCCCTCCAAAATATCTGGTCACCACCACCGCCACATTGGTTACGCCTGCCGAAAGAAGCACCTCCAGAATCGGTTTCCCCGCCGTCCCGCTGGGCTCCCCGTCATCACTGCATCTGGTCAGTTCTCTGTTTCTTCCTATTATAAAGGCAGGACAATTGTGTCTGGCATCGTAATATTTCTTTCGGATGCTTTCTATAAAAGCCGTCGCCTCCTCCTCCGAAGACACCGGTGCCACATTGGCGATAAATCGGGACCTCTTCTCCTCATATTCGCCGCTTCCCGCCTGATATACAACCTTATAAGAGGGATACTCTGTTTTCTTCCCGTTCTGTTCTTCCTTTGCCATCCTGTTTAATTCGAAAGCAATATCCTGTCATTATCAAGCTTTTTCCCGGCGCCGACTCTGAATTTCTCCATCAGGTCCTCCACCGTCAGGCTTGCTCTCTCTGCCCCTTCCACATCATAGACAATTCTTCCGTCATCCATCATCAGGGTCCGGTTTCCCATATCCAACGCATTCTGCATATTATGGGTCACCATCAATGTAGTAATTTTATGCTCATCTACAATTTCCTTTGTGATCTGTAATACCTTTTCTGCCGTAGCCGGATCCAAGGCTGCCGTATGCTCATCCAGCAGGAGGATCTTGGGCGGCACCATAGTAGCCATAAGCAGTGTCAGTGCCTGTCTCTGCCCGCCGGATAAAAGCCCTACCGGCTGCGTCATTCTATCTTCCAGGCCAATCCCCAGTCTGGATAGCTGCTCCTGAAACTTTTTCTTGTCTTTCCTGGTCATATGGGAAAGCCAGCCACCGGAGCCCGCTGCCAGTGCAAGATTTTCTTCAATGGTCATGCCGGGCGCACTTCCCCTCATGGGATCCTGATACAGCCGTCCGATAATACGTGCTCTTACATGCTGCGGGACAAAGGTGATATCCCTTCCATCCAATTCTATCCTGCCGCCGTCCGTCAGAAAATCCCCACAGATTGCGTTAAACAGCGTAGATTTTCCTGCTCCGTTAGAGCCGATGATCGTCGCAAAATCCCCCGGCTTTAAATGAAGCGTCAGCCCTGTGATTGCCTGCTTTTCATTGGCTGTTCCGGGATTAAAGGTTTTGGAGATATTCGATATTTTTAACATCTTATCTTTCCTCCTTTCCCCGATACAGGAACCGCCTCTTAATCATCGGCCATTGCTTCTTTAAATAAGGTACGGAAATTGCCAGAATGACAATAACGGAAGAAACAAGCTTCAGCATAAATGCAGGCATATGGAATCTCAGGGCAATGGTATAGACCAGTCTGAAAATAAAGGACCCCAGTACTACGCCAATGGCTCTTACCAGGATGCTTCCTTTTCCCAGCACAGTTCCTCCGATCAGCAGAGAAGCCAGTGCAATGGTGACCATTCCCTGACCGATATTGATATCTACAGACTTTTGGGATTGTGCCAACAGGCAGCCGGATAAGCCCGTAAAGGCATTGGATACACACAAGCCTACTGTCGTTGTAAAGATAGGATTGATTGAAGAAGACTTTACCATATCCGGATTATTTCCGGTTGCCCGGATTGCCAGCCCCAGCCTGGTATTTAGGAAAAATACCAGAAATGCAATGACAAGTGCCACTGCAAGCACGGCAACGATCAGGATATAGTAGCTTTTCAGGGGGGTATTCTCAAGCGCACTCTTTACTACGGTAAAGACCGTCTCCGTCTTATTCATGTTTAAAAGAGAAGACCCTCCCATAACAGCTATATTTACAGAATAAAGCGCCGTATTTACGATGATACCGGAAAGCAGGCTGTCAATTCCCATCCGCGTTTGAAGCAGGGCTGTAATAAAGCCGGAACAGATACCTGCACCCATTGCTGCCAAAATGGACAAAAATGGATGTCCGGATATGGCAACGATCGCACCTACAGCTGCTCCCAATGTAAAGCAGCCGTCTGTGGACAAATCGCAGACATTCAGCATTGTATAGCTCAGAAACAGTGCCAGCACTGTAAGTGAACAGATCAAACCTAGTTCCAGGGCTGTTTGCCCCAAGGATAGCATAACGGGAATAGACACAGCTTACCTCCAGTCGTACAAATCACATTTTTAATTTAGTTAAAGCTCTCAGCAGTTACAATTTCATTTACCTGCGTACAATAAGGTTTGAATGTCTCCTTGATCGTTTCAAAATCATAGCCGATCGTTTCACAGGTCTCCGTATTTACGGTTGCAATACCGTTATCAAAGGTCTTAACCGCAGTAGTGGCAGGATCAGCTCCGTTCACCAGAATATCAACAATAATATCGGCGGTCTGCCTGCCGAGGTTTGCATAATCAACACCATAGCCTAAGAAAGCACCGTTTAATGCGAAGGAATCAGCTCCGGTGTAGTGGGGAATCTTTGCCTCAGCAAGTGTCTCATAAATGGAAAGCTCTGCAGTCATTACACTGTTATCGGTAGGGGTAAAGATTGCATCCACGCCATCAGCGACAAATGCCTGCGCTGCGAGAATGATCTCATCGTTGGTCGTGCCTGTATGTTCCACATACTCAACGCCCTTTTCATCCAGATACTTCTTTGCAGATTCAATTGCACCGGTAGAAGAATCCTGACCCAGATCGTAAAGAAGACCGATCTTAGATGCATCAGGGTTTGCAGCAAAGATCAGATTCATGATAGCTGCAGTATCCAGATAATCACTGGTACCGGTAATATTTGCGCCGGGTGCCTCAAGAGAGTCAACCAGTGCTACGCCGACAGGGTCAGAAACTGCGGCGAATACAACAGGGGTCTTGGTCTCCTCTGTTGCTGCCTGCATTGCCATGGCAACAGGTGTAGCAACACCAACCATCAGATCCACCTGGTCAGCCTCGAAATTCGCAATAATCTGATTCATCACTGCCGCATCTGCATTACAATTATCATAAGAAACTTCAAAGGTTACGCCCAGCTCTTGTCCGGCTTCTTCCAGTCTGCTTTCCATATTCTCAACAATCTGGTTCAGGGACGCATCATCCACATAGTTACAGATACCTACTTTAAAGACCTTGCCGGAAGCGTCTTTACCTGTTTCAGCGGTATTCTCCACCGTCTCAGCACTTTCAGCCACCTCAGTAGCAGCTTCTCCTGCTGTCTCCTGTGTCTTAGCAGAACCACAGGCTGCAAGGCTCATGGTCATTGCTGCTGCCATGAACAGACAGCTCATTTTCTTCATTACATTCTTGTTTTTCATAATATCCATCCTCCATTCATCATGACAAATCATGACCACCTGATTATATCATTTTGCTAAGGAAAGTCAAGCATTGAGCGGTTTTGCGGAATTTGCGCGGTTTCATTTTTCTTTCCTTTTTTCTGTATAAAGCCGTATTTATTTGTGAACAATTCTTAATAAATCATAAAAAAACTTTATTTCAAATCCACATTTTGGTATACTCTATATATTGCAAACATGAAATTTGTATTAAGCTTTATGGAGGCATATAAATGAATTACAGTAAAAAAGGGATTCGAGCCAAGCAGAAATCCCTGAATGCTAAATCAACCAAATTTGGGAAAAAGCTGCTCCTTGCAGTGACAAATCTTTCCCTGCTTTGTATTCTGGCTGTTGGTATTATCGGCATCAGCTTGGGGCTTGGGGTTTTTAAGGGCATCATCGACACCTCACCCAGCATTGAAAATGTCAAAGTCACTCCTACCGGCTTTTCAACCTTTGTCTATGACCTGGAAGGCAATCAGATCGCCAAGCTGATCTCACAGAACTCCAATCGTATTCCCGTTACACAGGATATGATTCCTGAGGATCTGGCACACGCCTTTGTGGCAATCGAGGATGAACGTTTTTATGAGCACAACGGAATTGATATCAAGGGTATCCTGCGTGCTGCTTATGTAGGCATTACCAACGGCTTCCACTTTACCGAAGGTGCCAGTACCATTACACAGCAGCTTTTGAAGAACAATGTGTTTACCGATTGGACTAGTGAAGACAGCTTTGCTGAAAGTCTGAAGCGAAAAATCCAGGAACAGTACCTTGCCATTGAGCTGACCAAATCCATGTCAAAGGATGAAGTTCTTCTAAATTATATGAACACCATTAACCTGGGACAGAATACGCTGGGCGTCCAGGCAGCTTCCCTGCGCTACTTCAATAAGTCCGTCAACTCTCTGACGCTTTCCGAGTGCGCCGTCATTGCCGGTATTACCCAGAATCCCAGCAGACTGAATCCCATTTCCCATCCGGAGGAAAATGCCAAAAGACGGGAAAAGGTACTTAAAAACATGCTGGATCAGGGCTATATCACACAGGTGGAATATGACGAAGCCATGGCGGATGATGTTTATTCCCGCATTCAGGTAGTGAATGAAGAGGCAGAAGACACGCTGGTTAATACATACTTTGTGGACGCATTAACCGATGATGTAATGAACGATCTTCTGGAGGCAGGCTACAATGAAACGCAGGCTTTTACCCTTCTATACAGTGGGGGACTGAAGATCTACTCCACCCAGGATCCTCATATTCAATCTATCTGTGATGAAGTATTTGTCAATGAGGAAAACTATCCTGCAGATACCCGCTGGTATCTGAACTATGCCCTAACCGTCAAGAAGGAAAACGGTGATTTTGAGAATTACAGCACTGAAATGTTCCGTGCTTTCTTTAAGGAGCAGAATTCCTCCTATAATCTGATCTATAACAGTAAGGAAGAAGCCTATGCCGATATTGAAAGCTATAAGGCTTCCGTAGTAGGCCCAGGCTCTGAGGTTTATGATGAAAGCATCTCCCTCACTCCGCAGCCACAGGTTTCCATCACTGTTCAGGATCAGCATACCGGCTACGTTGTAGCCATGGTCGGCGGACGTGGAGCCAAGGAAGGCAGCCGTACACTGAACAGGGCTACCGACACAAAGCGCCAGCCGGGTTCCACCTTCAAAATCGTGGCTGTCTATGCACCTGCTCTCGACAGTGCAGGCCTGACGCTTGCCACCATGGTAAATGATGCACCCTTTAACTATGCAAACGGACGTCCCGTCAGCAACTGGTGGGGCTCCGAATACAGAGGCCTTAACTCTCTGCGCCAGGGTATCATCCAGTCCATGAATATTGTTGCCGTTAAGACTCTGACCCAGATCACGCCACAGCTTGGCTTTGATTATGTTAAAAACTTTGGTTTCACCACTGTTGTTGACCGGGAAGAGGTTACTGTTGGCGGTGAAACACAGATTTATTCCGACATCCAGCAATCCCTTGCCTTAGGTGGTCTGACCTACGGTGTCACCAACGAGGAATTGAATGCTGCTTATGCCTGCATCGCAAATGGCGGAACCTATATTAAGCCAAAGCTTTATACAAAGGTTGTCGATCATGACGGCAATGTAATTCTGGACAACACACAGCCGGAATCCAGGCAGGTAATCAAAGAGACAACCGCATGGCTTCTTACAGATGCAATGCAGGATGTAGTTACAAGCGGTACGGGAGCCTCCGTCAACTTCGGAAATATGGCAATTGCCGGGAAAACAGGTACGACCTCTGATTACAACGATATCTGGTTCTCCGGATATACTCCTTACTATACAGCTACCACCTGGGCCGGATACGACAATAATGTCAAGCTCCGTAAAGGGGAGGAAAGAAACCTCGCCAAGAAGCTCTGGCGTGCGGTCATGTCCAGAATTCATGAGGATTTGCCAAGCGAGTCCTTTAAAATGCCTTCCAGCGGTATTGTGCAGGCAACGGTATGTGCGCGTTCAGGAAAGCTTCCCATTGCCGGTCTGTGCGATGGCACTCTGACGACAGAATATTTTGCAGAGGGAACTGTCCCAACCGAAAGCTGTGATGTCCATTATCAGGGTTCTATTTGTCAGTACAACAATCTACCGGCCTGCGAACAATGTCCGTTTAAGGTAGATGGTGTTCTGGAACTGACTCCAGTAGAGGATCCTCTTCTCCAGCAGGGCTCTTCTGTCACTCAGGAAGTAACCAATGAGGATGGCAGCGTGTCAACTGTAGTTGTTCCGGGCAGCCAGGGTAACACCTGTCCTCACAATGCAGAATTCATGGCACAACCAAACATTGAAGCCATTATCGAACAACAGCGTGGAGAAATTGCTGCTGCCCAGGCAGTTCTTCAGCAACAGGCACAGGCCGCCGCTGAAGGGGCCCCCGGTGAAGCCGCACCTCCCGCAGAAGCTGCAGCACCTGCAGTTCCTATGGATGACAGCAACGGCGGTGTCCAATAAAAAAATGAAAAGCCCTTAGACTTTCAAACAGAAAGTCTAAGGGCTTTTTTATCATTTTGCAGAATCGAATTTCATCCGCAATTTTCCTTTTATGAACGGAATACAATTTCCCCGGTCTTTGCATCCATGCTTTCCACTATGGCAAGGGATTCCACTCTCACTCCTTTATTTCGAAGCAGCTTCCCACCCTCCTGGAAGCCTTTTTCCACTGCAATTCCCACGCCTTCCACAGTTGCACCTGCGCTCATGACCAGATCAATCAGGCCTGCCACTGCACAACCGTTTGCAAGGAAATCATCAATGATCAGCACGTGATCCTCCTTTCCGAGAAATTTCTTGGCCACGATCACATCATAAACTCTCTTATGGGTAAAGGATTCCACCTTTGTGGTGTACTGGTCTCCATCCAGGTTAATGCTTTGAGATTTCTTGGCAAACACCACCGGCACATGGAAATATTGTGCAGCAATACAGGCAATCCCGATTCCCGATGCCTCGATGGTAAGAATCTTGTTGATTTTTTCACTGGGGAAAAGACGTCTGAACTCTTTTCCCATCTCATTAAAAAGCTCCACATCCATCTGATGATTCAAAAAACTGTCTACCTTAAGTACATTGCCCGGCTTGACGATGCCGTCCCTGCGAATCCGTTCTTCCAAAAGCTGCACGTTAAGTTTCCTCCTTGTGTATCAGTATCTTATTCTGATATTTTACTACCACTCCTATACCTTTATCAACTGCTTTCTGCTCCATTTACCGGACAAATACCTGACAAACGAAATCAGGAAATTTACTGCCCAGCCTATGGGAACTGCCATCCATACTGCCTGTACACCAATGATCGGTGCAAAGGTAAATGCAAAAGCAACCCGAATTCCCAGATTTACCAGATTGGCCAGAGTAAATACAAGCACATCCCCTGCACCTCTCAACACACCATCAGTAATTGCTTTCAGTCCAATAAAAATGAAGAAAAATGCAATAAAAGAAAGATATGCATTTCCTGTGGCAAAGGCTGCCTCATCACTTCCGGCTTCCAAAAAAGAACTAATAATTTCTTTATGAAACAATGTAAGTATGGTGCATATGATCACTGCAAATACCGCTACCATCTTGACCGCTGCGTGATAACCTTCCTTTACTCTCTGTGGGGCTCCGGCCCCCAGATTCTGCGCCGTAAAGGTTGAAACTGCATTTCCACAGGCAATCATCGGAACAATACAGATGGATTCGATCCGCATACCCGCAGTATAACCGGCAAGCACGGAGGATCCGAAGCCGTTTACCACAGACTGTACCAGAAGCATTCCGATCGACACAATAGACTGCTGCAGCATGGACGGAATGGCGACACGGATCATGTCCCCAAGTATCTGAAATTCAAACAGTACAGCTTTTTCCTCCGCAGCGTATTCTTTCAGAGTATGCAACAGAAGACAAAAGGAAATCACTGCCGATAGCCCCTGTGCCAATACTGTTGCCGCTGCCGCTCCTGCCACACCGAGTCCAAAGCTTCCCACAAACAAAAGATCCATCCCAATATTTAATAAAGATGAAAAAATCAGCAGATAAAGCGGTATTCTGGAATTTCCCAGCGCATTGAACACGGAGGAAAGAATATTATACATAAAAAGGAACGGCAGTCCGAGGAAATAGATCTGCAGGTATCGCATCGCATCTCTCATAATGTTCTGCGGTGTGTTCAGTCCTGAAAGAATTCTGCCGCTCAGCATCAGTCCAACAGTACCAAGCAAAATACTCAGCACCAGAAAGCTGAGCAATGCTGTATATACAGATGTCTTCATCCTTCCAAAGCGTTCCGCCCCCAGATATTGGGAGGTGATGACAGATGCCCCGATTCCGCCTCCAATGGCAATCATGATAAAAACAGCCGTCAGAGAATAGGAGGCACCCACTGCAGCCAGTGCTTCCTCTCCCACAAATTGTCCCACTATGATGGAATCCACTGTGGTATAAAACTGCTGAAACAGATTTCCCAATATCATGGGAAGCGCAAAGAAAAAGAGTGATCTTCCCGGATGATCCGTAATCATATTATATTTCTTCATTTATTCGGCCTTTCTGTTCATCATTTTTCCTGCTTTTGATGTACAAAATATTTCCTAATAGTATTCCCAGAAATACCGTATGTATCAGTTCATCATATTCTTCCTTGCAAATATAATATTTTTTCCCCCAGGAGGATATTTCCAAGAAGGTACGCTCGCCTGCCTTCTCCCGGAGCATCCCCGTTACCATGACATAATGGGCGCTGACCTCGCATACCTTCCGATAGCCTTCTTCCTCCTTTTTATAAAAAGGAAGTCCTCTGCCTTTATCCTTCTTTAAAAGCGTCATGGGAATACACAAAATCACCGGAATATCTTGCTCCAGCATTTTCTCCAGCCTTCCCCAAAGCTTCCTGCCACTGAGTCCCCACTTAGATCGAAGCTGCCAGCCCTGTCTGCGTGCAAGCCGATTGAAGCCCATCTGCAGCTTAATCCCACTGACTCCGCCTTTCATGGGAATCCCACCCAGGAACTCATATATACTATCATAATATTTCTGATATTCATCCTGCTCCAGAATTCGGTTTACATAACTCATATTCCATTCTGTTGCAAAACACTGTCCTCTATTTGCCAGGTAAAGAAGTAAATCACTGAGCGCAATGATTCCACAGCCTGATGTTTCCTTTCGCTTCTCCTTAGAGCCTGCCTGTCCACCCGCATAAAAGCCCTGATCTCCCCCATAGGTAAGGGCGCCGTTCTTTCGCCTGATCTGAATGTATTCACCGCAAAGCGTAAGCTTCCTTTCCATGCTGTTTCCCCCTGAAAATTCCTACTTTTCCAGTATAGCAGAAGTAACGCAAAATTCCCATATTATTTCATTGACAAAGCAAAATCATCTGTGATACAATATGCTTCGTGATGTGAATTACAGATATCACAGGCTGCTGTGGCTCAGTCGGTAGAGCGTCGCATTGGTAGTGCGGAGGTCACGGGTCCGATTCCCGTCAGCAGCTTAAAAAACCCTTGAATTTTTCAAGGGTTTTTTCTTTTACCTTGGGGTTAATCGGGGTTAACCTTTTTTACCCTATTTTAATATTCCGAAAAATGCTTTCTTTTTCGTTTGTATCAAAGACATTGTAATGATACGCTTTTTGTGTAGTTGAAATATCTGCATGCCTTATTTATTATATAGCAAAAACTGCAAAGCTTTAAATTGGAAGGTGAAACGCAAAACGAAACCATATTATTATGAAGTTTTTACCAGATAAATATGTAGAATAAGGGGTTCCTTAACTTGTCGTAGGAATTTTTCAGGTACAAATATCATTCTTCATTCATTCCACATCATGGGGCATATATGACATTTTTCATTCTCTAAGCCCTGCCTATTCCAGGCTGCGGGGCATATATGGCAGTTCCTCGCTCCTTACCATTGCAATTTACATTCTCCGGCACTATAATATCCATAGCATCAGTTCCGGGAGGAGTGCGGCAACGCATCGCCGGTGTCCGGTCTCAAACATGATTATCCCGAGAACACGCGGCGGCTGGTGCTACATTTTCACCTCGTTCTTATCATACTCAAATCAACATTTCGTTACTATCCTCATACCATATTAAAAATCAAAAGGAGATTTACTATGAGTATGCCTTGTATTGAATGCTCACACGTTGACAAATGCTGTGCAGCATCTGCTCTTCTCCAGTCTGTCGCACTGGAAGAAACCGCTATTTCCCATATTTTGAATGCAGAAGGAGAAAAGCTGCAAAAAGCAATATCCATCAGCTGTAATGAGAAAGACTTGTTTGAAATCAATGTAGGGCTATGCCCTACATACATAAAAATTGCATTATCTGCTTTCCTTCACAAATGTCAAGAACTTCTCCGCAGCTTTTGACATCGGTCTCTCCTGATTCCATGCCAGCACATATTTTGCCATTACCTGTGGATTCCTGATGGCTTTGATGCACAGACTGTCTTTGGCAATGATATCACTGGCAGAAGCCGGATAAATGGCAATTCCAATCTTCTGCCTGGTAAGCTCATAGGCACTCAGTGTATTGGCAATATAGCATCGAACCTTGGGTTTCGTTCCGGATACTGCAAACCACTCTTCAATCTCATGAAGCCTGGAATGTCTGGATGGAATCAACAGGTCATACGGTGCCAGTTTCTCAAGGTCAACGCACTCGCACTCTTCTGCAGCCAGCGGATGGTCGAGCGGCATAATTGCTACCCAGGGCTCCTCATAAACAAAACAGGTATCGATTCCCTCTGAATCAAAGGGTGTCATGATGATGGCCAAATCACATAATCCCTTCTTGATTCTGGTAATAATATCATCCGTATTCCCATTCCATAAATTATACTTCACATTAGGATATTCCTTTTGAAACTCTGCGATCCATTTTGCCAAAAGTGCCGGTGCATGGCCTTCCACATTCGAAAAGTAAATCGTCCCCTGAAGGCCGTTGTCCATTTCCTTAATATCCTCCACCGATCTTTCTGACAGCTCCAGGATCCTTGTCCCATACTGCCTGAATATCTCGCCGGCTTCCGTCAGCTCCATATGATGTGGAGATCTGGTAAAGAGCCTGGTTCCAAGCTCACGCTCCAGATCCTGTATCTGACGGCTCAGTGGCGGTTGTGCAATGCAGAGCTTTTCTGCTGCTTTTGTAAAATTCATTTCTTCTGCTACTGCCAAAAAATATCTGATATGTCTTAGTTCCATAGAAGCCTCCTTGCAATACTCTATAGGTATTATAACACCTTCATAATATGTATTTCAAATATAATAAAATTTCTGCTATATTAAAATCATCAAATGAAAGACGTCTTCATAGAACAAAAACAAATTAAGGAGGACAACACTATGTTAAAGCTTAAAAAATTTTTGGAAGAGTATTATACGATATGTGCACACAAGTAGGAGCTGACAATATGAATGAAAACGATTAGGGTCTGCCATTTCCTTTCAAATGGCAGACCCTTTTCCGTTGCAGATTCT
The DNA here is from genome assembly GCA_018384375.1 of Lachnospiraceae bacterium. Lineage (GTDB taxonomy): Bacteria > Bacillota > Clostridia > Lachnospirales > Lachnospiraceae > Suilimivivens. The sequence continues at coordinate 21,524 of JAHAYJ010000121.1, read as the reverse complement.
TCTATGCATTCACACTTTTTAATATTGCTTCTCTCAAAAATGCTGCGCACCCCGTCACCTTCTCATCATAGTAGGCCATGAATCTCTCATCTGCAGTATACATCTGCGCCAGGCCTGCATGAATCTCATCATTGATGGTTTTCAAGGTAAAAGAGCACCACTTACGATGAAGCCTTGCAATCTCCTTTCCCTCAGCGCTCTCCGGGCTTTTTCCTTCCTGAACAGCTTTGCCAAGAAGCTCCTTGATCTGATTCTCCAATTGCTTCCATTCATCAAATTGTTCCCTGCGCATACCCATTACGGCAGCATTTGACGCATCCACAGCCTTATCTCCATATTTTGCCCGGACCTCCTTCCCGTAGCATTCCTCATTTTCCTTTACCATATCCTTCTTAAAGGCTTCAAATCTTTCCTTATCAGACATTTTCTTTCCTCCCTGTAATTCTTCAATTGTCTTGATTACTGTCAGGATCAGGGCATCGATCCTCTCGCGCTTTTTTTGAAGAACCTGCAGATGCTCCTCAAGAGCCTTTCTTCTGTCAAAATCGGGACGGCTTAATATCTGTCCGATATCCGAAAGTGCAAAGTCCAGTTCCCTGAAAAACATGATCTGCTGCAGCTTAAGCACAGCTTCTTCATCATAAAATCGATATCCTGCCTCACTGGTATCTGTGGGCTTTAAAAGCCCCTTCTCGTCATAGAATCGCAGTGTCCGGGTGCTGATTCCTGCCAGATTTGCCAGTTCACTGATTGTATATACCATGGTAATTTCCTCCTGACAAATGAAGTATACACTTTGACGTTACGTCAAGGTCAATACTTTTATCAAAAAAATTCTATTACAACATATAAAAAACGGATAAGAAGCAGTAGTAATGCTTCTTATCCGCAATTTACAATTATTTCAGGTCAATCTTAATATGCACATCCTTAAGCTGCTTTTCATCGACCTCGGAGGGTGCTCCCATCATCACATCCTGTGCGGTCTTATTCATCGGGAAAGGAATGATCTCTCTAATGCTCTCCTCACCCGCAATCAGCATAACCATTCTATCTACACCAGGTGCAATTCCGGCATGCGGAGGAGCACCGTAGCAGAATGCATTGTACATGGCAGGGAATTTTGCCTTTACATGCTCCTCATCAAGACCAACAATCTGGAATGCCTTCACCATAATCTCAGGATCGTGATTTCTCACTGCCCCGGAGGAAAGCTCTACGCCGTTACATACCAGATCATACTGATATGCATAAATATCAAGTGGATCCTTGTTCAGCAGAGCATCCATCCCGCCCTGCGGCATGGAGAACGGGTTGTGACAGAATTCCAGTTCCCCGGATTCCTCACCGATCTCATACATGGGGAAGTCTACGATCCAGCAAAACTCGTAACACTCCTGCTTCATATGCTTCTCACTTGCTAATCCAAGAAATTTACGAAGAACGCCGGCAGTCTTCTGAGCATCCAGCTTCTTTCCCGCAGTCAGTCCTACAAAATCACCATTCTTTAAACCAAGTGCTGCTATCACCTGTTCTTTTCTATCCTGAAGGAACTTGGAAATACCGCCTACCAGCTCACCGTTTTCATCCAGTTTGAACCAGTACGCCTTCTGTCCGCTCTGTACTTCTACATCAGCACAGATTTTATCGATCACTTTTCTGGTTGCTGTAAATTCATCAACCACAATTGCCTTAACAGTCTGTCCCTCAAAAGGTCCAAAGCCACAATCGGCCATACATTCTGTGGCATCCTGTACCAGCAGATCAATTCGAAGATCCGGCTTGTCCGAACCGTACTTTTCCATCGCATCATTATATGAGATTCTTGCAAAAGGTGCCTTCGATGCCGTCTTGTATTTACCATATTTTGCAAAAATCGGTGGCAGGACATCCTCGATCACTGCAAACACATCTTCCTGGGAAGCAAATGCCATCTCCATATCCAGCTGATAAAATTCACCGGGGGAGCGGTCTGCTCTTGCATCCTCATCCCGGAAGCAGGGAGCCACTTGGAAATACCTGTCAAAGCCGGAGGTCATAAGCAGCTGCTTAAACTGCTGGGGTGCCTGAGGCAGAGCGTAAAATTTGCCCGGATGGTTTCTGGCCGGTACCAGATAATCCCTTGCGCCCTCCGGTGACGAACAGGTCAGGATCGGCGTCGTGATCTCCAAAAAATCATGGTCGATCATGCTCTTTCTGATCTCAGCAACTATCTTGCTCCTAAGGACGATCTTTTCCTTAACCGCCGGATTTCTCAGATCCAGATATCTGTATTTCAGTCTTGTTGCCTCGTCGGCTTCCTTGGAACGATTGATTTCAAAGGGAAGCTCGTTATAAATACACTTTCCCAACACAATGATTTCTTCGGGAACCACCTCAATCTCACCCGTTGGAAGCTGGGCATTTTTGCTGGAACGCTCTCTGACCGTACCGGTTACGGAAAGTGTGGATTCATTGTTGACTCCGTCAAGCTTTGCCATCATTTCTTCTGTCTCCACAACTACCTGAGTTGTTCCATAGAAATCACGCAAGATTAAGAAACCAAGGTTCTTGCTGACCTTTCTCATATTGTCATACCAGCCTACGATCGTGACCCTCTTGCCCACATCCTCGATTCTGAGTTGATTGCAGGTATGTGTTCTTGACTGTACCATAATTGCTCCTTTATCTGCTTTATTTCAATTTGTGCCTGCAGGCACCGCTGTCTTATGTCTGCAAACGCTTATATTATACACGCTTTTAAAATTGTCTGCAATCCTTCTAAAGCACGTTTGCCTTAATACAGCAAAGATAGGTTACCTCATTTGCCCGGGGCTCCACCTTGAAGAACAGAACATTGATTCTCTCCTCTATTTCTCCGATTGTACATTGATAGCTGATACTGTAGCTTCCGTTGGCGCTTTTTTCAAGTTCTGCATCAAGAAGTGTCTTGTTCTCTATAATTCCCACAACCTCCTTGGAGCAGTCAACCCAACGGATACTGTCTTCATATTTATGGAAGAAACTCAAAAATGCATATTTATCTCCCACCTGCATATAACCACTTCCGGATGTGTGTAAAACCTCAGCCATACCGGTCTCATAGTCAAGACGGTAAACCTTATCAAAAACCTTCAGAAGCGCAGCACTGTAATCAAACAGATATCGCTCCTTCTCCAGCTTCTTCATTTCATCAATATCATCAATGACAAAGCTGTACATGGATCGCTTTCCACAGCTTCCCAAAAAACGGAGTTTCACGTTCAGCCATTTATAATTTCCTTTTTCGTCCAGCAGATGATGTAGCTGAACCTGCTGTACACAGTCCTTCTCCCTTGCCAGCTTACACTGTTCCATCAGGATACTCTTTTCCGGCTCTACGATCTTTTTATTCAGGACTCTTATATTTCTGTCCGAATCCTCGGCAACCCCATATAAAACCTCGTAATACCCCCGATTAACCTGCAGAATCTCCAGTGTGTCCTCTGTCATCTCCATGACGCCCATTCCGCCGATCATACTATAGAACAAAACATTATCCACACCATCTCCTCGGTGAAAGGCATTCATAATTGAGTTTTCCAGTTCCTCAAATTCATCCTTTGAAAAACTTCTTTCTTCAATCTCTGTTTTGTCCAACAGAGCAATGTAATCTGATTCCGGCATAGGCTTGTAAAAATAAAACCCCTGGACCAGGTCGCATTCCACGCTCTTTAAAAATTCCCATTCCTTTCTTCCTTCCACACCTTCTGCCACTACCCGCAGACTCATCCACTTTGCCATGCGGACAACTGCTTCCAGTATGATAGTTGCCTTTTCGCTGGTTTCAAAACCATTTAAAAATTTCATATCAATTTTCAGCGTATCTATTGGCAGATCCTTTAAAATATTAAGGGACGAATAGCCACTTCCAAAATCGTCCATTAAAACCACGAAGCCGTACTCATGAAACTTGTTTACTGCCTCCTGAACCTGAACCGGATTATCCGCATAGGCAGTCTCCGTGATCTCAATCTTGATCAAATCTATGGGAACCCCGTTTTTCGTAACAATATTATAAATATCTTCACACAAATGATGATTATAAAATTCAATTCTGGAAACATTGATGGAAACCGGTAGCACCTTCTTTCCGGCGTCCATTCTGCCCTTCAACATTTTACAGACTTCATTCCATACATATCTGTCAAGAATGCTAATGTACCCGTTCTGCTCAAAGAGCGGGATAAAAACGCCCGGAGAAATCAATCCTCTGGCCGGATGCTGCCACCGTACCAGCGCCTCCGCGCCGGAGACCAGTCCATCCACTGCCTCGCAGATTGGCTGATAATACACCTTAAACTGTTTTTCGGCAATTGCAGTTTTGAAGTCATTGCTGAGACTCTGCTCCTCCACAAGGGAATTCCACATTTCTTCATTATACCATGCATAGGAACACATATAGTTATCCTTGACACTCTCCATGGCAATACGGGCTCTGTCTCCCATCACGCTGATGGACATCTTCCGGTCATCAATTTTATACAGACCATAGCAACAGGAAAAATGGTAATCCAGGTCTCCCATCGCATAGGTGACCTCGCCGAGGCGCAGCCACTTTCCCTTAGAAAGGACATCAAAGGGCAGACAACAGATAAAGTTGTCCCTCTCCATTCTCCCGTAGGTTGCAATCTCACCCCCAAATTCCTCTTTCATGGAATCGGCAAGATGAATCAGTATTTTGTCTCCCCGCTCCCAGCCAAAGAGATTATTTACCACTTTAAACCTTCTGATGTTCCAATACACCAGACAGAATTGCATGTTCGGATTTTGATCAAGCAATTCACGGGTAAAGTGATAGAAGCCTGCCCGATTATATATACCGGTCAGCTCATCCATGAATTCCTTTTTCCTTTTGTCTTTATCTTCTGTAGCTTTCATATAAATCCCCCGCCCTATACATCCTGCTACTTGATACGGATATATTTTTTAAAGAAATCACATTCCTCATTATTACAGATTTCCGCTTCCGGGAATCTGATATTCACATGAAACACATGAGCTATTTCTTCCTGTTCCTCACTGCCATAAATCTTAAGCTGACATTCTACCCCCGCTTCAGTCAAGTGCTCATACATCGGTCTGGCATTTTCAAGCACGAAATCATGGCAGGCACTCATGACAAATGTAGGCGGAAAGTCTTTACCGGAATACTTCATGACGTCCAGACTGTCAAGCAGCTTTTCGTTTACCTCTCCCACATACGCCATGAAGGGAACATCCAGCTGGAACTCCGCGCATCTTCTGGCATCATACAGGCCACAATTCAGTGCCACCGCCCGTATCGTTACATTGGGAACAGAGAAATCAAATTTCTCTGCATAAACGGGATTTGAGTAAGCCGTAAGATACTGGCTGGCAAGCTGTGCTCCTGCCGAGTCCCCTACAACAAACAGATTGTCCGTGTCTACATAATATTCCGCACCCTTCTCCTTCAGAAAGCAGAAAACCTGATTAATATCGGTAAGAGGTGTAGGATATTTATTTTCAGGGGCCAGTCTGTAGTTAAAATTCACTACTGTAAACCCTCTTTGTGCAAGACTCATGCAATAGAACTGATATACTTCCTTTGTCCCATATACCCATGCACCACCATGAATATTCACAATCGTAGGTTTCACCGTATGCGTGCCCTTCGCATAGTAAATATCAAGCAGATTCCACTCGCCATTCGGGCCATAGGAAATATCATTTCTTCTGATAATATCCTGTGGTGTCGTTAGCCCCTCATCGCGCTTTCTATCCGCTTCTCCAAATTCTCTTCGGATTTCCTCCGGCGTTTTATCCTGCATGCTTTCACCTCAAATTCTCTGACAGTTCTCATAGCGTCCTTTATAACGCACAAAAAAAGCGACTATTTTTATTATAGCACATTAATCTGCCAATGTCACTTTTCTGTTAATTTGAATATGCAGAATCATAGTTATCAATATAATAATGTCTTTTGGGGGTAAAAAAGAAATCATGAAATGTGTGTAAATTTTTGAGTTAAACTCGATGCCGCCCCAAGGCAGGCGGCATCGATAAAAGACTGCTGTTTCAAATCACATACTGGTCAGCCTGTTCCTTCTGCCACATGACCATATCCGCCACCGTAATGTTATCAACCACATTGTTGACGGCCTCATTCAGCTGCTCCCAAATTCTCACTGTAACACAGCCGTCTCTTCTGTCACAATCTACACTGTCCATACCAACACAGCTTACCGGGGCAAGATCTCCCTCCGTAAGTCTCAATACGGATCCCACTGTATATTCTGCCGGCTCCTTTGTCAGCATATAGCCTCCCTGGGCTCCACGTACGCTTCTCACAAATCCCGCTTTATTCAGCACGGAAATAATTTGTTCCAGATATTTTTCGGAAATCTGCTGCCTTCTCGCAACATCCTTTAAACTGACCGGTTCTCCGGTATTATAAATTGCCAGATCAAGCATCAGGCGCAGTGCATACCTTCCCTTTGTCGATATTTTCATTTTTCATCCTCACCTTTTCTTTCAAATGCAACGATTAATTCCGACCTGTTTAATATGAATTGTATATTTTATTATTGGAAATGTCAAGCCACCTGCTGATTTTATATCTTTTTCATTTACAGTATTCTCTTTTGTGGTAAAATAATCCTGTTATCTTACATCATATTTCAGCTATTATGAGGAGTGAAAAATGGAAATCAGACGTGCAAAAGAACAGGATATGGACGGAATCAACAAGCTGCTTTTACAGGTATGCCTGGTTCACCATAAAGGAAGACCGGACCTTTTTAAGTACGGTGCCAAAAAATATACGGATGAGCAGTTAAAAGCGATCATTCATGATGAAGACCGTCCTATTTTCACAGCAGTGGACGAAAGCGGCAATGTTCTCGGGTATGCCTTCTGCATTTTTCAGCAGCATATCAAAGATAACATTCTGACCGATATCAAGACACTGTATATCGACGATCTGTGTGTGGATGAAGAGATCCGTGGCAGACATATCGGAAAGCAGCTCTATGAAACGGTACTTTCCTTCGCCAGAGAACAGGGATGCTACAATGTCACACTCAATGTATGGAGCTGTAATGAATCAGCTATGAAGTTTTATCAATCCTGTGGGCTAAAACCACAAAAAATCGGCATGGAAACAATCCTGTAAAGGATTGTCCCATGCCTGTATGCCTTAATCACTGATTCCCTTTGGTTCCATAGCATTATATTCTACAAAGCGGCCTTTTCCGGTCTCTTTCGCCCGATATAAAGCATTATCCGCCTGACGCATCAAAAGTTCCATATCCATTTCTTCATTGCCGGTCCACGCAAACCCACAGGACACCTCAATAATCCTTTCTTCTCCATCCGTCATACAAACCGGTTTCTGTTTCAAGGTATCCCACAGCATATTCAACAATTTCAGGATTTCTTCCTTCTCCCGATATCCGTAAGTAAAAATGCAGAATTCATCTCCCGAACGCCTTGCCGGTATACAGTGTTCTCTTGGCAGATCCAGCAAAATATTGGCAAAGCTCTTCAGATAAGCATCTCCCATATCATGACCATAGGTATCATTGACGCTCTTAAAATTATCCATATCCAGCATAATACAGGAGCAGATTCTTCCGCGCAGATTATTTTTCAGATATCCTGCTGCCTTTTGCATATAATAGCTGTATTTATATAGTCCGGTCAAATGATCATGATTGTTCTCATATCGAATTCTACGGTTTTCCAGTACTTGCCTTGTTGTGTCCGTCACAACCCCCAGGTACCCTTCCCCTTCCATTGACAGATGGATGCTGATAAACTTATCTCCCACAGGGAAAATATCCTTTTCTTCTTCAACGGGCTTTCTCATAATGTCCTGAATGCTCTGATAAAAGCGCTTCGGTTCCTTGTGAAGTCTCTCCATTTCTTCCTGTGAAAATCCCAGCAATTCCCGCAGCCCCGATGTCACAAATACATACTGATTGCCTTCCTTATACTCGAATGCAGCCAGTGGGATCGCACTCATTTCAATAATTTGGGATATTCTGTCCGAGGAGCTCAGAACACTTCTTAACATGGTACTGATTCCGGCACTTAATTCCTCAAGCTCCGGATTTCCGCCCACTTCGACCACAGTATCGTAATTCCCATTAGAAATCTGCGTAAGATTCCTCAGAATTTCATGAATGCCGTTTACTACTCTGTTCTTAACAAGGGCATTGAGAAAAATAATCATGATGATCTCTACGATCAAAAGACAGATCATAGTTGCGCACATATTCTTCCAAAGCCCCGCCATCATATCTCTCTTGGATATGGAAGCGCCGATCAGCACATCGTTATATTGCCTCGTCACAACGAACAGAGTTTCCTTATTCCCGATTTCCATAAAGGATCCGTTTTCACAATCTGTCAATGCATTGTCCGCATATTTTTGTTCCAAAGCATTTTGAGGTAAGTCTCCGGTATCAGCAACCACTTTCCCGGTACTGCTGTCAATTGCAAAAAACTCCTCCCCCTTATCTGTAGGAAACCGATTAAAAATATATTTGTAAGAATTTCTTTCCTGTGCCTCCTCCAGTCTGACAGGCTGAAGCCCTACCTGAATGATCCCATGCACTCCTCTCCTGGTGACGCCTACATATTTCATGATCTTCTGTTCTGCAGTGTTGGGTTGTTCCTTTTGAATCAGATAATTCTCTCCGTCCTCGTCCAACAGAAGGCTTAAAAATTCACGTGTCTGCTCTCCTTCATGAAAGTCAAGTCCGATATACTCAGGCACAGAGGAGTAGGCAATGATGCCGTTTTCATCAATCACATGGATTTCATCCACATTGAGAAGAACGGAAAGATTTTGTAATTCTTCTACATCCTCTACGATCTCCGGATTCTGATCGATCACATAGGCAGCCGCTCTGGCCCTGGTAAGATAGTCTTCGTCAAGATTTCTCTGAATTGCCTTAAGTTCAACCTGATTCTCCTGTACCGTATGAATGATCTGATTGATCTTGGCCTTAAAGGTGGCGACCTGCTGCTTGTTCGTACTAAAAGAAGCAATCACATAATTAATGATCAATATGGCAAATACAGCTGATGTAATAATAATTACCGCGTATTTCCTGAAAATCCTCTGCATTCCGTTTCCCCTGCATTCCCATGCTTTGCAGCAATCAAAGTGTGGCTTTCCCTTTTGTATCGATAATATTATTATAGCAGATTGTTCAAATAAAGAAAGTGTTAAAAACGGATTTTAGCAAACCTCTTCTTTCCAAGCTTCAACACATCTCCATTTTTTATGGGTATCTCCGGATCACATACCCTCTCTCCGTTCAGAGAAACGCCTCCCTGCATGAGCAGTCGACGCAGTTCACTTTTACTGGTCAGCATTCCGGCTCTCACAAGCACTTCAGCCGTATCCAGCAAAGTACTCTCTGCTGCAGTCATTTCCAGTTCCGGAATATCTCTCGGGATCTCCTTTTTTGTAAAGGCCTGCTTGAAAAATTCTTCCGCCGCTCTTGTTTCCTCCTCACTATGATACAGAGCGGTTACGGTTCTTGCCAGAAGAAGCTTCCAGTCTCTTGGATTCTCACCGTTTTCAAGCGCTTTCTCCACATCGTCCAGTTTCTCCGGCAGAATATCCGTTGCAAGTGCAAAGTATCTGGTAATCAGGCTATCCGGCACTTCCATAACCTTCCTGAACATGACCTTTGCCTCTTCCTGTACACCAATATAGTTTCCAAGACTCTTGCTCATCTTTTCCACCCCGTCAAGTCCTTCCAGAATCGGCATAAAAAGTGCTGCCTGGGGCTCCATCCCATAATCCTTCTGGAGGGAACGTCCCATCAGAATGTTAAAGGTCTGGTCACTGCCTCCCAACTCCAGATCTGCCCGGATGGCAACGGAGTCATATGCCTGCATCAGCGGGTAAAAAAACTCATGCAATCCTATGGGAATATTGTGAGCATAACGGTTCTGAAAATCATCACGTTCCAGCATACGGGCAACAGTAACGGTAGATGCCATTTTCAATATTTCCGTAAGGTCTAAAAGTTCCAGCCATTCTCCATTGTAACGAACCTGTGTTTTTTCCCGGTCGAGTACTCTGAAGATTTGCTCCTGATAGGTCTGTGCATTGAGCAGAACTTCTCTGTCCGAGAGAGCTTTTCTTCCCTTCGCCTTACCTGTGGGATCTCCGATCTTTCCTGTAAAATCGCCAATGATAATGACGATCTGATGCCCCAGATCCTGCATCTGTTTCAGCTTGCGAAGCACAACCGCATGGCCAAGATGAATATCCGGTGCACTGGGATCCAATCCAAGCTTCACATTGAGCGGCTTCCCCGTCCTGACGGAGCGTGCGAGCTTCTCCCTGAGTTCCTCCTCTCCGATCAGCTTCAATGCTCCCTTTAAGATAATGCGCATCTGCCTTTCCACTTCCTGCTTTACTTCTGTTTCACTGATTGTCATTTTTCTTTTCCTCCTTAATCTGTTTCCTCATACAGCAATCATTAAGACAACCAATGAAATATAGTAACTCTCTCGCTTTCTGGCGGTCGCCACCAAAATAAAAAAGGCTTCCGTCCCTCAATAGGACGAAAGCCAGACCTTCGTGATACCACCTAATGTTCATAAACAGCTCACACTGTTTACCTCTTCGAGTACGCCCGATACCGGGATATACTCTAGCACGTTAACGGGTGCAGGAACCGTCGCAGCCTACTGGACATAAGTCATTCGGTGCGAAGCTCAAAGATGTATTCACATAAAGCTTCCCATGCGCCTCTCATCTGCCGGCTGCTTTCTGTATGTTTCCCTTTATGCTACTTCTTCTTATCATTGCCATTCTCAATCAATCGCATGTATGAAATTAAAGCCATTATACGCAACCGGAAACCTGTTGTCAAGAAAATCTTATCCCAGGCCGCAAGCCATCCCGATCAATCTTGCCAGTAGTGCACATACCCATGCGATCACGCACTGCCCGACTACCACTCCGATTGCCCATTTTCCGCCTAGTTCTCTCTTGACAGAAGCTACAGCCGCTACACAGGGTGTATAAAGCAGACAGAAAACCAAAAGGGAGACTGCTCCCAGTGGTGACAGAACAGCAAGCAAAGCCTCCTGGCCTCCAAACAGAACCATCAATGTGGAAACTACACTCTCCTTGGCCATAAATCCTGCGATCAAAGCAGTCGATATTCTCCAGTCTCCAAAGCCAAGTGGCCTAAAAACAGGTGCCAGAATTCCTGCAACAATTGCCAGAATGCTGTCCTGCGAATCACTCACCATGCTTAAATTCAAACTGAAATTCTGTAAAAACCATATCACAATTGTTGCCATAAAAATTACAGTAAACGCTCTCTGTAGGAAATCTTTGGATTTCTCCCACAAAAGCTGGGCAACATTCTTTGCCCCCGGCAATCTGTAATTAGGCAGTTCCATGACAAAGGGAACTGCTTCTCCTTTAAACAGACTTCCCTTAAGCAGAAGGGCAAGCAGTATTCCGGCCACAATCCCCACAAAATACAGACCGATCATCATAATTGCCGCATGCTCCGGGAAAAAAGCAGCGCACAAAAAGGCATAAATTGGCAGTTTTGCAGAGCAGCTCATAAACGGTGTCAACAGAATTGTCATTTTGCGGTCACGCTCGGATGGCATAGTCCGGCTTGCCATAACTCCCGGAACCGTACACCCGAAGCCTACCAGCATCGGAACAATACTGCGCCCCGACAGACCGATCTTACGAAGCAGCTTATCCATGACAAACGCCACTCTTGCCATATATCCCGTATCCTCAAGCAGAGACAAGAAGAAAAACAAAGTTACTATAATAGGGAGAAAGCTGATCACGCTCCCCACTCCATTAAAAATTCCATCTATCACAAGAGAATGAATGGCATCATTCACATTCCATACGCTCATCGCGCCATCCACCAGATCTGTCAGCCAGGTAACTCCCGCTTCCAACAACCCTTGCAGCCCAGCGCCGATCACATGGAAGGTCAGCCAAAATACTAACGCCATGATCACCACAAATGCCGGAATTGCAGTATATTTTCCGGTAAGAAACCGGTCTATCTTCCGGCTTCTTGCATGTTCTCTGCTCTCTCTGGGCTTAACCACCGTCCTTTCGGTCAGCTTATGTATGAACGCAAAGCGCATATCCGCAATAGCAGCCGCCCGATCAAGCCCTCTCTCCTCTTCCATCTGACAGATGATATGCTCTACCATTTCCTGTTCATTCCGGCTTAGCTGCAGACGCTCTAAAATTGCTTCATCTCCCTCAACCAGCTTCGTTGCTGCAAACCGCAGCGGAATTCCGGAATCCTGCGCATGATCCTCTATCAGATGCATGATACCATGCAGGCATCTGTGCACCGCACCATGATGATCGTTTTTATCACAGAAATCCTTTCTTGCCGGGCTTTCCTGATACTGTGCCACGTGGATCGCATGGCTGACCAGTTCATCCACACCTTCATTTTTGGAGGCAGAAATCGGCACCACCGGGATACCAAGCATTTCTTCCATCTCATTGATCAGAACGGAGCCTCCGTTTCCTCTCACCTCATCCATCATGTTAAGTGCCAGTACCATAGGTATGTCAAGCTCCATCAGCTGAAGGGTCAGGTACATATTTCGCTCCATATTGGTTGCATCAACAATGTTAATGATTCCCTTGGGCTTCTGATCAATAATAAACTGTCTTGTGACGATTTCCTCCTTACTGTAAGGAGACATGGAATAAATACCGGGAAGATCGGTAATTTCGGTGTTCGTGTATCCTCTGATCACACCGCTTTTCTGATCCACTGTCACACCGGGGAAATTGCCGACATGCTGGTTGGCACCGGTCAACTGATTGAATAATGTGGTCTTTCCACAATTCTGGTTGCCGGCCAATGCAAATGTGAGTACGGTCCCCTCCGGAAGCGGATTTTCATTTTCCTTCAGATGGTATTTACCACCCTCTCCAAGACCCGGATGCTCTGCTTTGGGCTTGTTCTTGTCAGATGCATCCATTCGCCTTTTTCCTTCACTCTCGTCCTTCGCGATCAGATCAATTTCAATTTTTTCCGCATCCGAAAGACGCAGCGTCAGCTCATAACCCTGTATTCGCAGTTCCATGGGATCTCCCATTGGTGCATACTTGACAAGTGTCACCTCTGCGCCGGGAATCACTCCCATATCCAGAAAATGTTGTCGAAGTGCTCCTTCTCCGCCAACCACCCTGACTCTTCCTGTCCTACCGACTTCCAAATCCCGCAATGTCATGGTACGTCGTCTCCTTTATCTTTTCCTATATGGCATTTTATTCCTCATTTTTCTGAAGTTTTCCTGCTTCTTCTCCCAGATTGTTCATAATAACCGCAACCTTCGCTATGCTTTCCAGATTCATATTGCAGCTCTCTAAGGTTTCATTTGCGCTTGCCGTAACTTCCTGTGTAACGGCTGAAACATTTTCAATGCTCTCAACTACGTGCTTATTGGCGTCTGCCACAGCATCCACAGTTTCCTTGAGCTGTACCGCCTGCTCGGAAATCCCCTGCGTGTTGTGATGGATCTTTTCAAAGTTTTCCGCTGTCTCTTCCACAAATTCATTCTGAAGGCGGCTGCTTTCCAAAAGTTTTTCCATAGCAGCAGTTACCTCTTCAATCGACTTAGAAATATTGCTGATCAGATTGTTGATATCACCGGTAGCTGCATTGGTCTGGGATGCAAGGTTTGATATCTGGGAAGCAACCACTGCAAATCCTCTTCCTGCCTCCCCTGCCCTCGCGGCCTCAATGCTGGCATTTAAAGCAAGCATTCCTGTCTGATTAGCCACACTGCTGATCAGTCCCATAATGTTCTGCATTTCTCCCGCATTTTCCTTAAGTGTCTTCATTTCATCGGCAACCAGCGCGCTGGAGGATTCCGAAATTTTCACCTGTTCCAGAAGATGCTCCATAACCTCATTGCCGGTAACCAGATTTTCTTCCGCTTTCCCCAGTTCATCTACAATAGAATTTGCAGATTTTTCTACTGACTGAATGTATTCATCAATTTCTTCTGTACTCTTCTGCTGCTTCATTATGGCATGAGCTGCATCGTTCGTTCCTGTTGAGAGCCCATCCATCGCATACTGCGTTGATTTAATCGCATCACTTAAAGCATCCGTCTCCTTGGCTGCTTCCTGAATATTCTCCGTGATATTGGAAGCTACTTCAAGAATTGTGTCAAGCAACTCCTCTGACTGCTTTTTTCCTTCATCTGCTTTATCAATATTTGCCTGATTGATTTTGGCAACCTTTAAGACCGCCATGACCGTGAACACACCGGTAAGAAGCATGCAGGCAACAATAATTTCCGCATTGGAAAGCTCCTGCCCTTCCAGGCCTCTGGTTGCAGCAATATAAATAATTCTTACTACATTGATCAGTAACGCATAGCCTCCGAGAATTAAGGAAAATTTAATGTCCACATATACGATGAGAACAACAAAGATGACAATGATATAACAGAATGCAAGATCCGTTGTGGTCGTAAACATAATATAGCTGTACATCAGGGAAAAGCCAATACCGCTGATATACCTGACAAGAAGAGTGTCTCTCTTTTTCAGATATGCAGCAATCGCTAACACACACGGAAGCAGGGTGAGAACTGCTACGATCGCATAAGATAATATCGTTCTGCTTCCCTTTACAACCTCAAGCATATAGGCCGCCGCAATCACAACATTCATGATACACACACCGATCAATGCGGTTATGTTTCTGCTGCTCTCTGCGACCTCATGGTTAGACAAATCCATTTTTATTTCTTTCATTTGTATATCCCCTTTCCCTCAAAATAATATTTCTTTTTGATATCATTATTTGATTTTAGAATACAACAAAATATGCTCACAATCAACAAAAACTGATTGTGAGCAATATAGATTCCGATTATTCTCTTTGATCTTCCAGAACCACTTCCACAACCGTATCAATCTCGTCCGGCAGATACGGGCTGCTTGAAATATCTACAAATGCAATATCGGGATAATTGTTTACAATCCAGTTGTCAGCGATCTTAAGTTCACTTCCGTCAGAAAGCAGGCGAACCGCCTTTACCTTATCTCGGGAGATCCCATAGAGAGGAACGCTTCCGATCGCATTCTCCATCACATGATAATAAAGCTTATTTCCGTTTCCGGTAATCCGCCCATTCTCCGGTTTGGGCAGGCTGCTTCCCTTGCAGCCATAAATAGAAGCGCTGTTTTTCTTCATCCATATGCCAATTTCCTTCAGAATGTTCAAAGATTCCTCCGGAATATTTCCCCTTGCATCCGGTCCCACATTCAGGAGCAGGTTTCCATTTTTGCTGACACACTCCACCAGCTTTTTAATAATGGTAGAAGCCGGCTTAAAATTCTTATCTCTGGCGCAATATCCCCAGTTATCATTCATGGTAATGCATGCTTCCCATACCAGATCTCTTCCGTTTTCACTCTTAAGTCCCTGGGGCGGAATGATCTGCTCCGGGCTGACAAAATCACCTGCAAACACACTGGGATTGTCGGTAGCAAGTGAGCCAAAACCCTCCCCACTGACTTCAAGACGGTTATCAATAATGATGTCCGGCTGATAGCCTCGAACCATATTGATCAGTTCTGTAGCTCTCCAAGCCTCTCCGCGCAATTCCCCATAAGAGAAATCGAACCACATAATGTCCAGCTTTCCATAATTCGTACAAAGCTCCTTCACTTGCCCGTGCATATAGTCAAGATAGCGGTTGAAGTCTCTGTCCACATTCTTCTCCGCTTCACAGTTTCTCATTGGATGATTCTGGTCCTTGTAATGTGGATAGTCCGGATGATGCCAGTCAAGCAGAGAATAATACAAGCCTACCTTTAATCCCTCCTCGCGGAATGCATCCAGGTATTCTTTTACAAAATCCTTGCCCGTCTTGGTATTGGTCGCTTTAAAATCCGTCAAGGCCGAATCAAACAGGCAAAAGCCATCATGATGCTTTGCGGTCATAACTGCATATTTCATTCCTGCTTCTTTTGCTGTCCTTGCCCACTTCCTCGGATCAAAATCTACCGGATCGAATTCCTTAAAAAAGGGCATATATTCTTCCTCCGGCATTTCCTCCACAGAACGCACCCATTCTCCCCTTGCCGGGATGGCGTACAATCCCCAATGTATGAACATTCCAAATCTGGCCTGCTGATACCAATCCACTCTTTTGCTATAAGCCACTGCGTCAAACATGCTTTCCTCCTTCTAAATACAGTTCTTCAAATTTTTCAACCTCCATCGGTTTTGCGAAATAATACCCCTGAAACATATCACAACCCATTTCCGTCAAAATTTCTACCTGTTCTGCCGTCTCCACGCCCTCTGTGATAACCGGCATGCCAAGCTGTCCGGAAAGAGAAATGATCATTTGCAATATCTTCTTGCTCCGCTCCTCATCTTCCGCCTTTCGTAAAAAAGCCATATCGATCTTCAATACATCCACATGAATATCCTTCAACATATTGAGAGAGGAGTAGCCGCTCCCAAAATCATCCATTTCTACTACAAATCCAATCCTGCGCAGTCTCTCAATCAGTTCCATCTGACGCTGTAAATCAATGACAACAGCTGTTTCCGTAATTTCAAGTTTTAAATTCTGCGGTGCAATATCGTACTTATTAACCAGTTCTGTAAACACCTGATAAATGTTAAGTAAATAAAAGTCTCTGGGTGAGATATTTACAGATATGTATAAATCTTCTTTTCCTTCATCCTTCCATTTACGCAGCTGTTTGCAGGCGGACTCCCACATATATTTATCCACATCAGAAATCAGACCATTTTTCTCGAAAACCGGTATAAATGCAATCGGTGCAATCATTCCTTTCACCGGATGCTGCCAGCGGACAAGCGCCTCCCCGCCAAGGATCTTCCCTTCCGTCGACACCTGGGGTTGGAGATACATCTTCAGCTGTCCTTCCCTGATTGCATCATCGAGTTCGCTGATCAGTTCCTGTTCATACCGGATGTTTTCGCGCAGTACATCATCATAATAAGCAACTCTTTTATGATAATCTCCCTTGATCGTCGCGATCGCCATTCTGGCACGGTCACACATAACAGATACCGGTATCGTCCGATCAGTAATTTCATAGACACCAATATAATTGATCAGCGGGAAAAATGCGTTTTTATCCATGCAGGAAGCAAATGCCTTCTGCGCCTCATTTGCAAAATGCTCCTCATCATAGATGGCTTTCGGCATCAAAACACCAAAAATATCATTCCCGATTCGCCCATAAATCAGTGCTCCGTTCACCTGATCCTCCAGCATTCTGGCACAGTTTACCAGCACGGAATCACCTACTTTTGCGCCAAAAAGGTCATTTATCATTTTAAACTCTCTGATATCCGTACAGAGAATCAGAAGCTCCTCCTGCGCATGCCCATTAATATACTTTTCTGCCTCCTCACAAAAATATTCCTTGTTATATAAGCCTGTCAGGCTGTCATGAGTCGCCTGATATCGTTCTTCTTTAAGCTTGTTAATCTCTTCTGTACGATCCTGTATGACAAAATAGCCGCCTTGAAGCTGCTTATTGCCATCCACCATTCTCTGCAGCTGTATCTTAAGGATCACTTCTTCTATCCCGCGATAAAAAGTCTGCTCCCCGTTAAATTCTCCGGCACCATAAAGGTATTGATGTCGACACCACTCCTCAAGTGTAGTTCCTTCTCTGTCTGCCAAAGCATGATCTCTGCTCAACAGCTGCTCTGCGCATTTATTATTGTAGAGTCGTTTTCCCTCAATATCCAATACAAACAATGCAACCGACATATCCTGTGCCACCAGAAGCAGTGTCTTTTGCAGTAATCTCTGAGGAGTAAAAATAAACACACAGTAGTAAATACAGATTGCTTCAACTGCGTATCCCATGATCGAAATATCAATGGCTGATTTAAATGTCAGGACATTCATAACCACAATCACCACCATGATCACTGCTATGAGCAAATATTTACTGCGATAAAAAAGAGGAGCATGAAAAGCCCTGTAAAGCAAGCTGGCAAGGCAAAAGGCAACCAGCATCATGATAATAAAATAGTGAATGTAAAAGAAATGCGTGACGGCTAATTCGTAGTAAATTTCATTGTCACTCATTCTGATACCATTTAAGTGAAAAAGATGTCCAAATACATTATTGAGCGCCAATGATATGGTGTCGGCCGTCAAAACAAGCAGCATCAGTTTACGATTCACAAACTCATTGAATTCACTGCCCACATATTCCATTGAGAATTTCAGCATATAATACAGCAGTCAGTCTGAAGCCGCAAAGTAAATGCTGTATGTAAGCAGATTGATTTGTTTTGACTCCACAAATAAAGATATTTCATTAATAAAAACAATCAGGAAACCTATCCCCAGAATCCTCTTCACCGTTCGAGCCAGTCTGTGCTCTTCAACGCTTGTTTTGAAAATGAAGTATCCCATAACGATCAGAGCTAAAGCCAATATTGCTCCAAAAAGATTTTCATTTGTTTTCCTCATTTACACAATTTTTATTTCGGATAGCAGAACCAATCAACGCTCATCCGCAAATCACGGATGAGCGCTTTCACATACAGTTATTCCTCCTGTTTCTTGTACCCGATTTCTATAGCAGTATTTTTCTCCTTCAAAATCTCCAGCATTTCTTTTACGTTTTCTTTGGAAGAAGCTTCTGTTTTGATCAGCTCTCCATCTACGGTTCTTAAAACCAGGAAATACATATCGAAATTAGCCACGCCGCAACAAAGCCTTCCCGTGACCTCTTCTACCCTTAGATAAGCCTGCGCAATCTTTGTATATGGTAACGTGTGCCATTTTAAGCCCTTCTTATACGCAATTTCCTGTTCCTGTAACTTGATTTTCTTATCTTCCATGTTTATGCCCCTGCCGCTTCAATTTTCTTTACAGTATCCTTTCTGATGGTTCGTCTCAGTTCTTTTAAATAGTCTGAAAAAGCAACCTTATCCTCCGCGTAAGTCTGGTTCAACTCATACTCTATCGGGAGCCAGGTTTTGATGTCCGATTCATTATGCTGAATGACAGCCTCCATCCCATCTATCGCCTTATATATTTTGGCTTCTGTTGTCTGAAGTGCCTCCATTTCCTCATAAAGCATACCCATTTCCCTTGAAAACTCTTCCGGCAGCGATGCCACCCACTGATGCAAAAGCACTTCTTCCCGTTTCTCATCTGCCCTTGTTTTTTCAAATGAAGGGATATCCCCCGTAAAGGCTTCTCCCAAATCATGGAGGAGGCACATTTTGATCACTTTATCCATGTCTGCCTCCGGGAATTCATCTTTTAAGAAATATGCCATAAGTGCAGCTCTGAAGCTGTGTTCGGCAACACTTTCATGTCTTCCTTTGGCCGTGTAACAATGTCGTGTTGTGTCCTTCAATCTTCCTACAATACTTAACACGTCCAAATATCTGCGTGCTTCCATGCGGCATCCCCCTTATTTCTATTTTAATCAGTGCACAACACCATCGCCGCCTCTTGTCCAGACAATATTCTCACCAATCATCTTGTCAATATCCATACCGATAATTTCTGACGCTCTCGCCTTTGCAAGAGGTTCATTAGCGGTACCCAGATCCTTGTAAATCTCATAGGCAGGCTTCTGCTTTCCATTCAGATCATCTAAGCCAAGTGCAAGATTGCTTTCCATCTCATGTGCATCATCTGTCTGACGGAACAAAATAAAGGAATCCACGTCCGGAAGAGATGCTGCTTTCAAATAGCCGTAAGCAATGGAAGCCTCCTGCGCCTCATCTCCGAAGCTGGAGGTGTAGCCAATCTCCGCAATGGAAATACTTCTCACCTCACCGGCCGGATTTAAAAACTGTGACTGATGCATATAGTCAATCAAGATATCAATATTCTGCATTGTAATATACGGTGTTGTAATACTCTCCTTAACCCACACTGCCGGACCGTTCCACGCATAGGGATCATATAACGGAGAATTATAGGGATGATAAGAGAGCCCCCAATCAATATTTCCTTCCCGGTTCATATAATAATTGAACCGATCCAGATATTCCTTTGCAAGAAAGCTTCCGGGATTTGACTTGCGGTTCCACTCCTGATCAATAGAGTTATAAATCCTAACGTTAGCATTCATACTTTTCATTTCATTATAGATAATCCGGAACGCCTTAACATAAGTATTTACGTTCACCTCAAGCGAGGTGGAACTGGTATACCACCATGAGGTTCTCGCATTTACTTCATTTCCCACGATCCAGTTATCAACCTGTCCGCAGCCTGTACTGCCCGAATAGCGCTGACCTAAGAATGCACCAATTGCCTTTAAGTGATTGGTACCGGCTTCATCTGTCACATTCAGGGCATATCCCGGGCATTCCGTTCCGTCCTGTGAAAGCGGATGAATCAGATCCTTCGAATACTCACCCTTTCCATCATTTAAGATGACTAAGGTAACCTGTATTCCCAGCCTGTTTAAATGCTTAACAAGCGCATCATAATTACTAATAATCGTGCCATCAAAATAATAGGTCTTTCCATTATAATCATATGTAATCGCTCCAGGTACGGATGCGTCCGAGCAGATTTCATCAACACTCATATTATAGACAACCTGCTGGATCCCAAGATCCTCCAATTCCCCGTTTGCAAGCTTTGTTGTGTCAGGCAAAATCCCTTTGATGCCGACATTCATGCGAGCAGAGGTATGTGCCGCAATTGCTTCCGGATTGGTGATATAATGCTCGTCACTGACCTGAAGCATCTGTCCGCCACGCTTCACGGCAATCAAAAACTTGCGGCTCAAATTGGATTCCGCACTGTTATAGTTTAAAGGAAAGCTGACTGAAACAGATTTACCGGCCTTAACCGTTGCCACAACATCACCGGTAGGACCATCCTGATAAACCTCATTTGCAAAAACATAGAACTTGCCGTCATCACTTGCAGGAACGCTGCCCGCACTGAGCTGGCATACAACGTCCGTTCCCGAAATCAGGCAGGATTCAATTTCAACAGGACGCCCGGCCGCCTCAACACAGGACAGACTGCTGCCTGTCTTCTCTGTAATTCCAAATGCCAATACTATGGCAACTGCTGTTGCAAGTACAATTATCATTCGTCTTCTAATATGATTCATATTCCCTCCTGATCAAACAAACGAAACACTTTGATATTTAATCATAACACATAATTCAAATTTGAGGAATACCGGGTTTTACATTTTATAATAATTTCATTGCTTTTATAAACTTCTCAGACCTGATTTTCACTTTCATTCTATCTTTCACTTAAGAAAAGGAGCACATCTATGACTACCACAATCTATCAAATCTACGACAAAATCTTCAAAAAAATACTGACTCTCTCTGCCACCGCTGTGGTCAATCTGATCAACGGTCTGTTTGGCACAAATTATCCCCCGGGAAGCACTGTTGACTACAACTGGACGGAAGCAGATGACTGAGGATGAGGATATCATTTTTCGTGTGTTTGAGTACAGCTACTCCCACGCA
>JAHAYJ010000119.1 GCA_018384375.1 Lachnospiraceae bacterium | reverse complement strand
GAAAAATGAACTTTTTTGCCTTCTTAAGTTCTATGAGCAGGTCCTCAAACTTATCTTCTCCCAGAGGATAATACCGTGCGCTCGAATTATGGTAGACAGGAAATCCCGCCGTATGTTCCATATAATGCGCAAACCCGCGAAACACAGCAGGCTGCTTTGTGACAGCTTCCCGAGTCTCCTCTGAGGTTACTAAGAGCCCCTCTGTTTCCTTCATACACTGCCACAGTTTGGCTTTCAATCCAATTCCGCCAAAATTTCCTGCGACAAACAAATAGATCAGTGCGCCGAATACCGGAAACAAGCATATGGGAATGATCCAACTCAGCTTAAACTCAGCCGGTTCATCCTTATTAATAATATAAATGATCAAAAAAGCGCCGAGGAAGCTCATTCCTTCCCAGATAAAGCTTAAGTACTGTCCAAGCCACTTAAAGCTGCCAAGCAGTACCAATATCTGCAAAAGAAGCATTAATATGATGATCAGTGTCCGGCTGAATACAATTTTAAATACACAATTTATAAAATGTTTCATGCTCTTCCTATTTTAACTCCGAAGTACAATGAGGACATCTGGTTGCATCAATGGAAATTTCTTCCCTGCAGAACGGACATGTCTTGGTGGTAGCAGGAGCCGATTCTTCTGCTTTCTTCTTTCTGGAGAACTTATTAATCGTCTTAACCAGCAAAAAAATTACAAAAGCAATCAGCAGGAAATTGATCACAGCCGCAATAAATGCGCCGTAATTCAGGGTTGCTGCCTCTTCCCCTTCCCCAAGCACAATACAAAGAGAAGTAAAATCAAGACCTCCCGTAACGAGGGACAAAACAGGCATTAAAATATCATTGACTAAAGAAGTCACAATCGCCGTAAAGGCGCCGCCGATGATTACACCGACCGCCATATCCATTACATTCCCTCTTGAAATAAATTCTTTGAATTCCTTGATAAATGCTTTCATTTTCTTTGGTATCCTTTCCGTATATACTAACTGTACCAAATACTTTATCACGGTTTAGACGGGAATTCAAGAACCGCTAATTTCTTATAACCCTCTGATTATATTCAAATAATCTTGTCTTTGATCTACAACCGCATATACCACTACATTCTTGTTATCTTCATCGATTTTATAGAATACTAAATCTTTATCAAGAATTAATATCTTATACCCTTGTCGTTTTAAAACAAGATATCTTGGATCCGTTCCTATGTAGGGATCCTCCCCAAGACTAAGAATTCTTTTTTCTATTTCATTAAGTTTTTCGATTGCATCATCATTTCCGAAATTCTGTGCAACATATAGAATAATTTTTCTAATACCTGCATCTGCAGTATCAGTACGAATAATATTATATTTCAATACTATCCCTCCTGTAACATTGCACGTAAATCATTAAATGTTTCACTAATTGGTGCAACACGTTCATTTCTCACATCATCCTCAGCTTCTGCAAGTACTTCTAATAATTCAATACGTGCTTTCATATTCTTGTACTCCTCATAAGAAAGCGAGACTGTATCACCTCTTCCATTGACTGTAATAATAACCGCTTCTTTCTTTTCCTTGCATTGTTTGGAAATATCATTATAGTGATTTCTCAAATCAGCTGATGGTCTAATAGTTTCCTGTAAAGACAACATTTATAACACCTCCATCATTATTGTATCCAAATTATATCATAATATGTCTATTTCTTCAATACAGACTCATAGGACGACAGCCCGTGACTGACTGTCAGGTCATGAGGTTATGCCTTGTAGTGACGCCTGGTAGTGATGCCTGGTTAATCATCAATTTCATAAAATATCAAATAGTTCAGAAATCCTATCAATAACATAATCTGCACCGGCTTCAATCAACTTATTTCTATCAGAGTTACCATATGTAACTCCACAAGTATATACCCCGGCTTTTTTTCCCATTTGAATGTCTACCGGCATATCACCAACAACAAGGGTCTGCTCAGCAGCATACCCCAAATCATGCAGCGTTTTTATAACAGGGTCAGGATTGGGTTTCAATAACAAAGTATCTTCTGCAGCCAATACATAAGTAAAATACTGAACAATATTCATTTTGTTAAGGAATTCATTAAGTGACTTACTGTTTCTTGAAGTAGCAATTGTGCATACAATTCCTTTTTCTTTCAATTTCTCTAAAGTATCAATCATATCCGGAAACAATGTTGGTGGCACTTTTTCCTTTGTATCATCAAAAATCTTTCTATAGTTCTGCACACACAGCTCAAGCATATCATCAGATAGTTCAGGATAAATACTCTGAAAGCCAAGCTTTGCCGAAAGCCCAATTGTATCTGCGCAAGTTTGTTCGTCTGCAATGCTAAGTCCCATCTGCCTCATCGTTTCTTGTTTTGCAATTACAATCGTTTTACGGGTATCCATAATAGTTCCATCAAAATCAAATATAACCAACTTCGTATCCATGTATGTTCCTCCAATGATATGCGTAAAAAACCTCGCAAACACTGATGTTTACGAGGTTTTCTATAACGTGCGCATACGCACATGATGCACGTGCGCTAGAGGATTCGAACCCCCGACCTTTTGGTCCGTAGCCAAACGCTCTATCCAGCTGAGCTAAGCGCACATCTATTGCTGTCAACCGCAACAACAGATATTTTATTATAGTATTGTTCTTTTGTCAAGTAGGGGAATCACAATTTTTCGTCACAGCTCTTCATTTTCAATACCAGTGTACCATACCCCGGTAGCTCCACTTTACCGGAAACAATCTCTCCAGTATAAAGATTAATTCCTTCTTTATAAAGGTCAATACGTGTAGGGTTCTTATCATAGTTTAAAATAAAGAAATATCTGTCGCTGCCTTTCTTTCTTACGGCAACCTCACATTCTGCCGGAAGCTCCACAAGCTTCACATAAGGTTCAGCTACACCAAGCTTTTCAAGAAATACCTTTGCCGCTTCCTCCGTAAATGCAGTTCCGTAATACCACGCCTGCCCTTCTCCAAATTGATTACAAATAAGTGCCGGAGTGCCCGCATAGTAATCTGAAGTGTAGGTTCCCTTCACTCTCGCATTTTCACCTGCCGCCTCTAAGAAATCCGTAAACACTGCTGCCTCAAGAGTTGTTCCCTCCCAATCAACCGTAACGGTACCGGCATCCGGTGCAATGAAGGAATACTCGGGAATGTCTGTGCCGGTCAATTCTGCAAGTAGCCCCGGAAGCTTGTGCATGACACATTTGCCGGTCAAGTCCTTGTAGCCGCTTCTGCAGCCTATTACAAGTGTTCCACCGTTTGCAACATATTCCTCCAAAAGCTCTGCTCTCTCCTCGCTCATAATTGTTGCATGAGGATAGAACAGCACCTTATACTTTTGAAGCTCTGTAACCCTTAAGGAATCCGTCAGATAAATATAGTCAAGTGGCGTATGTGTCTTCTGGGCCGCTGCGTAGATCGATTTCTGACTAATTTGGTCAACTCTCCTGTGCCAGTTGTCTATCTCTGCATCCCAGTTATTGTCATAGTCCTTCAAGATTCCTACCTGTGCTTCATACAGACTTCCTGCCACTTCACTGATTGCCTGCATTCTTTCGTGTACCTGTTTAATTTCCCGAAGCCTCCTATTATCCCTTCCGGAATAATCAAGAATTCCATGCCAATACATTTCAGTTCCCATGGTGGCTGTTCTCCAACGGAAATAACTGATATAATCCGCTCCATGAGCAATAGACTGCATCGTCCAGAGTGTGATCTGTCCGGGTCTTGGCGTTGGCGCCTCCAGTCTCGTTGTCCATCCGCAGGCACCTGACTGCTGCTCCATAATTCCAAAAATAGGAGAAACGGAACGAACCTCTGAAAGGTTTCTGCTCCACTTTCTATCCCGCAATTCGCCCTCACCTTCATCGTACATATCCAGACCATACGCAAAATCCGGATAAGAATCATAAGTATAAAAGTCCAGACTTTCCTCCGTCAGCTTATGATTATCCAGATGGTCAAACATCCCATTTGTTGTGATAAAATCACCTTGCTTGCAATAAATTCTGATAATATCGCTCTGAAGCTTGGCAAAGCTTCTTGCGCTTTCAGAAATCAACCGGATATAGTCCAGAACCTGATGGGGATTTACCGAATTACTATAGGTATATCTGGGCACATAAATCTCTTCCCATGCGGTATAGGTCTGATTCCAGAACACCGTTCCCCATGCTTCATTCAGCGAATCTAGGGTACCATATTTCTTCTGTAAAAATTTGCGGAATGCCTCTGTATCGCTTTCTGAGTAAAAAAGATCTTTTTCACAGTTAAGCTCATTATCAATCTGCCAACCGATAATGCATTTGCGGCTTCCATAGTGAGAGGCAAATTTCTCTGTTATCTGCGCACACAGCTTCCTATAAATCGGAGAATTGTAATTATAATGTCTGCGCATTCCATGACGAAAAAGATTGCCCTGTATGTCTGCATTCAACACCTCCGGGTACTTCTCTGTCAGCCATGCAGGGGGTGTTGCCGTAGGGGTACAGAAAATAACCTTCATTCCCATTTCTTCCGCCAGATCTAAAAAGCGGTCAAAAAATTCGTAGGTATAACTTCCTTCCGTAGGTTCCACCTTGCTCCATGCAAATTCAGCAATACGGATCACCTCAATTCCGGTATCCAGCATTCTCTGCAGATCCTCTCTCCATAGCTTTTCCGGCCAGTGCTCCGGATAATAGCACGTTCCCATCACAAGCCTTTTCCCGTCTAGAATTTCACTCATACTCATCCTCCCCATCTAACCATGGTATTAAAAAAGCCATTGCTCAAATCAGTTTTTCTGCTTAAAGGCATATATTCTCTCTATAGCAGTACAAAATCTGACTCAGGCAACAACCCTATTTTCATCCTACAATCAGCTCCCGCTTACTTACTTTTTTCTTCCTCCATACCTGCAAGAGT
Organism: Lachnospiraceae bacterium; assembly: GCA_018384375.1. GTDB lineage: Bacteria > Bacillota > Clostridia > Lachnospirales > Lachnospiraceae > Suilimivivens. The sequence goes on along the minus strand of JAHAYJ010000119.1, from coordinate 6,051 downwards.
GCAGATGATATCCACACATGTTTCAATTCCCAGCTCAGAAGTCTTTAAACACAGGTCATAGTAATCCGCCACTCCGAACTCTGTCTTGGTATAGTAAGCACAGTACTTCCTTCTCCTCTTGTCGATCGTTGCCAGCTGATCCGCAATCTTTGCATCCGTAGCATCCGGATAAAGCCCCAGGGAACGCTCCTTGCGCCACTTAACGTCAGCGCAGATGAATACATGCAGGCAGTGATCAAATTCCCTGAGAATGGAATTGGCATTTCGTCCTACAATAACGCAATTTCCTTTCTCACCGATTTTTCGAATCACCTGCTTCTGCGCATCAAAGAGCTTTTCATTTAAAGGCTTATTGTAAAAATCAAACAGACTCTGGGCAAAGCCAAAATTCATGGGCACACTCTCATCCCAACGATAAACACTCTCCACGTCAATATTGGCCTCATGAGCTGCCCGGAGGATAATCGCTTTATCATAGTATTCGTACCCCAACCTGCTTGCCACAGCCCTGCCGATCTCGCCGCCTCCTGCACCGAATTCGCGGCTGATTGTAATAATTTTTTTCATATCCATTCCCTCATGCTTATCAGCAATCTACAAAACCTTATTTAGGAAATCAATCGTTCTTGGTTCCTTCGGATGATTGATCACTTCTTCCGGTGTGCCCTGCTCCACAATATATCCACCATCCATAAACACAACACGGTCTGCCACTTCTCTTGCAAACCCGATCTCATGCGTTACGACCACCATTGTCATACCATCCGCAACGAGCTCCTTCATGACTGCCAGAACCTCTCCTACCATCTCAGGATCAAGTGCGGAGGTTGGCTCATCAAAAAGCATAACATCCGGATTCATGGCAAGTGCCCTGGCAATTGCCACACGTTGCTTCTGTCCACCGGAAAGCTGGCTGGGATACGCATCTGCCTTGGTTTCCAGTCCCACTCTCTTTAAAAGCTGCATTCCCTTTTCATTTGCTTCCTCCTTGGACATCAGCTTCAGTTCAACAGGAGCAAGCGTAATATTCTGCAAAACGTTTTTATTATTGAATAAATTGAAATGCTGGAAAACCATACCAATGTTCTCGCGAACCTTGTTGATATCCGTGTGCTTATCTGTCACCTCGTTTCCATCCACGACAATTTTGCCTTCTGTTGCTGTCTCAAGCTGATTCAGGCAGCGCAGAAAGGTGGATTTACCGCTTCCGGACGGTCCGATCAAAACCACAACCTCTCCTTCCATAATATCAATACTGATATTCTTAAGCACCTCTAATTTACCAAAATTTTTCTTCAGGTTCTCTACATGAACCATTACTTTCCTATCGCTCACGGTTCAGACTCCTTTCAATACGCTTCGCAATTTTACTCAATGTAATAATTACAACCATATAGAAAATCGCAATTACAGCCCAGGTCTGCAGTACCATAAAAGTATTGTTGGCAACTGTTTTACCTACATTTGTCAATTCCGGAAAACCGATTACAGACAAAATGGAGGTATCCTTCAGGGTAATGATAAACTGATTGATAATCGAAGGAATCATCGTTTTGATCGCCTGGGGAATCACGATCAGCCTCATACTTTTTCCATAGGTAAGACCCAGACTTCTGCTGGCTTCCATCTGCCCCTTATCCACACTCTGAATACCTGCACGGATGATTTCCGCCATATAAGCACCACAGTTCATGGCAAGTGCAATCGTACCGCCCTGCAGCGCGGTAAGGCGGAACTGTTCAAATGCCGCAATTCCAAAATTTTTCCCCAATTGCTGAATTCCTGACGGTACACCAAAATAAATGAAGAATGCCAATACGATCAACGGAACACCCCTCACAGCATCCACATAAATCGTTCCAATACAATTTAAAACCCGATTTCTGCTGACATTCATCAATGCAAAAATCATACCGATCACCATGGCAAACAATAGTGCAAGCAGTGTAAGCAGCATGGTTTTGCCAAGGGCCATGATCAGCATTCCACTATAGTTCTGCAAAATAGATATCATATTCCCAGTCTCCTTCTCATCGTAATTACTTTCCTCACGCCTTTTAAAGACAGGAGAATTATCCAAATCCTGTGTTTAAAAAACGTGAGGAATTCTTAGAATCCCTCACGTTATTATAGACGGATTATTTCAAATATTTATCAAGAATCTCCTGATATTTTCCGTTTGCCTTAATGTTTGCAAGGCCTTTGTTGAACATATCCAGCAATTCCTGATTATTTTTATTCATAATTGCAAATCCGTAAGGTGCGCCTTCGCTTTCCATTCCTGCAGGAATCTGAAGCGCAAGTCCGCCTTCCTTAATGGATGCTGCCATGATCGGTGTATCCTCTACACATGCTGCTGAGTTTCCAAGAATAACATCCTGATACATGGTAGGTGAATCCTCAAATACGGTAACAGTAAAGCCATACTGATCCTTTAAGCTGTTTGCGAAATCCATACCTGCTGTGCCATTCTTAACTGCAACATTTTTGCCTGCAAGATCTTCAAAACTTGCAATGTCACTTCCCTCTGCGACAACAAAGGTCTGTGTAGCATCAAAGTATCCGTCTGAGAAGATCCAGCCTGAATCGATACGCTCCTGCTTAATGGTTGCACCGGCAATGATTCCGTCTGCCTGTCCGGACTGAACAGCTGCAACCGCAGCATCCCAGCCAAGGCTCTGTAATTCATACTCAAATCCCTGATCTTCAGCAACTGCTGCCATAATGTCCACATCAATACCGACAAATTCATTCTTTTCATTGGTGTACTCAAAAGGCTTGAATACCGTGTCTGTAGCAATGATCCATTTCTTTCCGGAATCTGCTTTGGAGCTGCAGCCTGTAAGCATACCGGCTAACATTGCTGCACACAATGCAAGTGCTAATGCTTTCTTCATAATAGTTATCCTCCTTAAAATATGGCATACTGCGTACGCCAGAATAAAAACAAATAATATTATAAGGAATTATGGAGAAAAAGTCAATTAATACCTGACATATGGCACTCCCCCGCAGCAAAGGCCGCCACCGCCACAGCAAAGATTGCATAACATATTTGCAATGCAGAGCTTAAGGCATAGACCGTTTCCGCTACTGTAAGGTTGTCCGTAGGTGTACTGTCGCTGCCTGTACCAGGAATCTCCATTTTCAAACCGGTAGACCAGATTACTGTAATCACTGTTTCCCGGCTCCATGGCTGCAGCACGCCTTGCATGCTCTAAGGCTGATACCTGATTTCCCAGACCTGCATGAGCAAGTGCACTATAATAATACCATCTTGCACTGCGCTCATTTTCTCCCATACCATCCAGTACTGTCCTTGCTTCCTTAAAGTAACCGTTCCGGACATAATTTCCGGCAGCCCGCAGGTGTCCGTCCTCCTCATAGCCGGTTCCCGTACCACCCCAGGTATTTCCAAAGCCGCCAAAATCTCCGAAACCGCCGAAGCCGCCATAACCGCCGCTCTGCCCATTACCATAAGAGTTGCCGGTATTTCCATAGCCACCGCGGCCACCTCCGCTTTGATAGGTGTAACCCTCTGTCCGCTCCTTCATAATCTGCTGATAAGCCTGCTGAATTTCTTTAAACTTCTCCTCAGCCTGATCCTTATTCGGATTATTGATATTGGCATCCGGATGATATTTTCTGCTTAATGTCTTATATGCTTTTTTGATTTCATCCTCTGACGCGCTCCTTGAGACGCCCAGGACTTCATATGGATCACGCATCGCTTACTTTCTGTTTCCCTTTCCCATTCTCCCGTTCCTTTTGTCTTTTCTGACTTACCAGCTCATAGCGGTACCAGATTCCGGAATAAAGGATGTTTCTTAATATTTCCACATTATCAATGACCGGAAGTTTTTCAAATTCCTTGCAGCATCCTGCCATCATCAGCGTAAGAATTTTTTTGATCTCCTCCTCAAAATCAGGATTATCAAATCTTTTGATCAAAGGATTATATCTCTTTTTCCTGATATCTTCCTCAATGTCCTCATAGGCATCCAGCAAATAAATAAACTTTCCAAGGAAGCTTCCCATACTGTGGAGCTCCTCCTGCCATTCATCCTCCCGGACTGCCATCATCTCACCCATGATATTTCCAAAAATACCCGCCATATGATCAATATCCTGATTCTGCTTTCTTTCCTCTTGGGAAATTTCCCGCAAAAGGCTGTCAATCTTTCTGGCTTTTTCTCCATAACGGGAGCAGATACTTCGATATGCCTTTTTCAATAATTCTGCATATGCAAGACGGGATGGCTTTTTATCATCCTCCCAGTCATCCCGGCATTTGTAGTAGGTAAACAGCACGTTCATATCTGCTGCATATTCCGTAAATTCATTGGTTCTTACCACGTGCTTTTCAAAAGGATGGGCAACGCACTTGGTCTCGCCCAGCCTGGTGTCCGGCTCATAAAGACTGCTGAGAATCATGATCAAAAAGGTCATATCATAGGAGAGGCTGAGCTGACCTGCCAGTCCGTATTTTTCCTTCAACACCCGGCAGAGTCCACAGTAATAGGAGTGGTAAATATCAAATTCCTTAAACTTCATGTCTCCTTTATTAATGATAATGTATCCAAACATACCTGCTCCTGACTAGCTCCTTTTGATAAATGTGTTACTACATTTGGGGCATCTGATTTCAATTTTACCCTTTCCTCTGGGTACTCTGATCTTCTGTCTACAGGATGGGCATCTGTATATATGATGTGTCTTTCTCTGTGCCATGTCTCTTTTCCAGGTAGCAAAAAACTGTCTGACCTTGTATTCATATTTCAGATATACCGCATTTTCTGCCTGGCGCTTGTATCTATTTCTGGAAAAAATTCGGAAGTAAGAGTAAATCAAGAGTGCAAAACCAATGATATAGAAAAAATCAGCTCCAAACAGCGAAAGCACCATACATGCCACTGTCAAAATCATCAAAAAGCGGGACAGCTGATCGCCGCCATATCTTCCCTGCATAAAACGGTAAAATTTTTCCTTCATATGACGCCATCCTTTTCAATAATTGTTCTATCGTATATCCTAACGCTTTCTTCTATTCAAAGCAATTAACCGGCTATAAACTAATCTTAAGAATTTATAAAAACATTCAATTCATAATTTACGATATCACGATATGATCCCAGTTTGTAACCCACTTCATGCATGGTGCCGCAATAGGTAAAGCCATACTTTTCGTGAAGCCTAATGCTGGCCTCATTTCCGCCTGTTATGACAGAAATCACAGTGTGAATACTCTCATCCGCTCTGGCCATTTCAAGAATTTCCCTCATCAGAGCAGTTGCCACTCCTCTCTTTCTGTAATCCGGTCCCACATAAACCGAAAGCTCCACTGTGGATCGGTAGGCCTCCTTTTCCCGATAGGCAGACAGACTTGCATATCCTGCCACATGTCCGTCAATCTCCGCCACAATTAAGGGGTGATTATCAATATTATGGGCATCAAACCATATGCGCCGCTCCTGTAGTGTTTTCGGATGAAGATCAAATGTCGCGATTCCATTGACCACCTCATAATTATAAATATTCAAAAGCTCTTCAAGATCCTTTTCTTCTGCTTTTCTGATCAGCACCTTGGCTCTCTCCTCCCGTTATCTTGTCGTGTGTTAAGTCAGCTTGACCCTGTTGCAAAAACATTGTATCATTTTATCCCTATTCAGCAAAGAGTTTTCATTATTGTATTCTCAGCTTACTTATGTTATTATCATCTTGTCTATTAATATTTGTCATTATGTCTATTTCAGGCATGTCCGGTCTTTCCTGATCATTTCGATCAAACTTCACAGACCTGTTTTTCATTTTCATTCTATCTTTCACTTAAGAAAAGGAGCACATCTATGACTACCACAATCTATCAAATCTACGACAAAATCTTCAAAAAAATACTGACACTTTCTGCCACTGCTGTGGTCAAACTGATCAACGGTCTGTTTGGCACAAATTATCCCCCGGGAAGCACTGTTGACTACAACTGGACGGAAGCAGATGACTGAGGATGAGGATATCATTTTTCGTGTGTTTGAGTACAGCTACTCCCACGCA
>JAHAYJ010000097.1 GCA_018384375.1 Lachnospiraceae bacterium | reverse complement strand
GCTGTCTTGCAAGCTCTGCAATTCCGGCAAGGCTGCTCTTTGCCTCTTCCACCTTATTGATCTCCTCCTGCACCGTACTCTGATATACCATTTCCCTGCGAACTCTCATATCGTTATTGGAAAATCCAAAGACCATATCCTCTGTGCCATCTTTTGTTTTGACAAGCTCAGCCCTCATTTCGCAATACAGAAGCGTTCCTCCTCTCCATACACGGTACTTTTTGGAGAGACTGCCGTTTTGATGAAGATAGTTAAGCATTTCTTTAAGATCAGCCAGATTCATGAAGAATGCTCTGTCGTCCTCACAAACATCCTGAAGAATATATGCCTGAAATACCTGTTCAAAGGTAACACCTTCCCGCAAAGCTTCCCCGTAGCGCTTTTCAATATAAGGATCCATCCGGTAAGCTGTCACCAGATTCTTTTCTACATCCAGATAGCAGATGGTGACATATTCATTTGCAAGAACGCTGATGATTCCCATTTCCCGCAAATGCTCCTTCTGAGATGCAATTGTCTGCTCCATATAGCCTTTTATTTCTTCTCCGTATGTCCTTGTCTGGAAATACATATAGTAAGCGATGGTGCAAAGAACAATCGCCGTTCTTCCCAGACTGCGTACCGAATACAGTGCTTCCATCACAACCGCCAACCCGATAATCATACAAATGATCCAGATAATTGCGTTTTCCAATACAATCTTCTCGCCACCCTTCCCCACGGAAACAACCAGAATACAGATCAGATAAAACAGTAGGATCACATGCGGCGCATAACCAAGTGGTCCTCTGATAAAATGATTCTGTTCATTATAGGTATAGGCAATATCCGTAAAAAATGCCGAAAATGCTATGACCACATTTACTATGGCAGGAATTGCAAGCAGAGCGTAAGTTCTCTTTGAAAATCTGCCCGATGCCGCTACCTTGAAAATCAGCAGAAGCAGAATCGGCCGGATACTGTAGCCCAGCGCTGACAGAAAGATCCGTAAGGCCGTCGGTTCCGCAAAGGATGCCGTCCAAAGCTCTGCATTATAGACAATCAGCTCCACCAGTTCCAATGTGCAGAGCAACAAAAAGCCCCGACGATTACCCTTCTCCGTTTCTTTCCCCGCTAACAGAAAAACAAATAAGAACAGCAAACCTGTCAGCGGTGCAAAATTATTGACAATAAAATTATAAAGCATCTGGTTTCCTCCCCCTATATCTGACTTCTCATGCAAATTTCCGGACAGAACACATAACGATCTCTCCCCAGATTCTTTGCTGAATAAAGAGCAGCATCCGCATTTTCAAAAAGAACTTCATAATTCTCTCCGTTTTCCGGGCAGAGAGCTACACCAACACTGATTCCTACCCGGATCCTTCCGTCCGGTGTCTGAATGGCATGAATTTCATCAAATAACTTTTTTAATTGTTCGATCATATCTTTTCTGGTCATTTTTCCCGATATCCAGACTTGAAACTCATCTCCGCCAAATCTTCCATACAAGGCCTTATCCGTGAAGGTTTCGTGAAGTTGTTCTCCGATTGTTCGAAGCACAAGATCACCAAATATATGTCCGTAGCTGTCATTTATATTTTTAAAATGATCAATATCCATCACCAGAAGCATACCGCTATGTTCCGGGTTCCCCAGAAACTTCCGCACTTTTTGTTCAAAAGCAGCTTTGGTCATACAACCGGTAAGCTTATCTGTATCCCGCTGCTGTTCGATATAGCGCTTCTGTGCCATTTCACGCAGCTTAGTTCGAATAATGCTGGCATGCACCACGCTCCCGATGAAAAGACAGCATACAGCATTTACAGTATCCGTAAAAGCCAGATAATACGTCTTGTGCCGGAAATCAATCGGAATAAATATCAATATCATCAGGCAAAAGTAACAAAATACACGCCAGGGCCTGTCCATGACCAAAAGCGGCGCCACAATGATAATGATACAGAAGGTAGTCGCTGAGATATCGTTTCTAAGAACAGTATTGAGGATCAGGGCATAACCGATCATCAGTGTCATTGCCACATACCAGAGTGGAATAATAAATCGCTTTCCTCTCTTTTTCATCCACTCACATAAAAACCAGATCCCGGCAAAACAAATTCCCACCAAAAAATAAATTGTCCGGTTTGGCGCCATCATCTCCGAAAAGAGACTTCCGATAAAAAGCCCGGCGAACATCAGGAGCAGGCAGATTGCCGCAAGGCTTAAGGAGCTGCGGTCCTTCTCCAAAATTTCCTGCTCAATCTCCTGATATTCTTCCTTTTTCAGACCACCATAACGCAAGTTATTCATGCACTTTTCATAAAACCGCTTCATCCTTCGAACCTCTCCCATTTATCTAAAATCCGACCAGATATCCTCCAGAATTTCCTCGGGTGTCATACTTCTGTAATGCTCCGGATCACTGATCCCTCCGTTTTCTCCTGTCAGATTCCATGAGAATTTTCCGGTATATTCGCCATCAATTGCCGTATATTGTTCATAATCCTTCAATGCAACCGGATATCGCGCATACCACTCCGGGAAATATTCTGACATATAGAAATCGGCAAGACGATAGGCGTCACAGTTCTCATCCTCACCGATTGCAGACAACTCCGGCCCGCCTCCCGGCTGCCCTGTTCTGCTATCGGCTGCAGTACTATGCAGGATCAAAATACTTCCATCCTCACAGGTTCCGACGCAAATCCACACGTGGCCCTTGATACTGAATATATCACCCGGAAGGAATACAGAATGGGCATAGTCTGTAGGCTTTTCCAATTCCTGCGTCCAGTCTCCCCAGCCATTCTGTGCAAATGTTTTTGCTGTTTTGGTGGAAGACATGACATAACCATCCAGACCACTTTCTGCATTCATAACATTGTACATGATCCATCCAACATAACCGGAGCAATCAAGACCTGCATAATAGTATTCATTATATCCGCCATATGGATAATAGCTATTGGCAGCATCCTTCAGCGTCTCATCACCGTTTTTATCGCGAAAGGTATAGTTTTCATCCTGGGAGCGGAAAAAGGTTACCCAATCCTGAGACACCCCGATTGTTCTTGTCTGAATTGCAGAACCCACATCCTGCCAGTCCCATCCACCTCCGTAAACATAGAGAGTCGTTCCTACCGGCATCAATGCGGTTGAAAGGAAATTCTTGAGTGTCCGCTCGCCCGGCACTCCTTTTACCGGCGGCTGATATTCCTCCGCGCCGATGTTTTTCTTTTCCTCAGCAGCCTTCACTTTCCCGTCTGATATCTGTATTTCATAGGTGTAGCCTTCCTTAAGGCAATTCTGTATCGGATACGGATATTCTCCCTCAGAATTCACATCACCATTGTCGATTTTAAAAACTTGTTCTTTCCCGTCAATTGCAAACCGGTAAGAAAAGTCATCCTTGGTGTCTTTATTGACCTCCTCCGCGCCATAATTTTCAACGCCGAGATAAACCGCTTCCATAACCTGTTCTCCCTGATGTGCACAGCCACAGATCATGAACGAAACAACAAGTAACAACGCAAACAACCTTTTTCTCTTTTGTCTCATTTTCCGTATTCTCCCTCACTTTCGGCTTTACTTTCCTATTGTCATTTTTATGCTGTTGATCTGGGCATTTCTTGTTTCTGCCCAGGAATACTGTCTCATATATTCACCGCTGTAAAGTCTGATCGCCTCCTGATTCCCATCCAGAATCCGGTATAAATCACATTCCACCTTATGTGTGAGAAGATACTTTTTCCTTCCGTCTGCAGCTATGATGTCATCAACACCCTTTTCTTTTAAGGTATCCATCATTCGCTTGAAGGTTACTCTACTCAGCGACTGGGTACTTTCATCTGCTGCTCTTCCGGGCCACAGGCACGCAATTACCTCCCCCGTTGTAACCCCCTCACTCCCTCTGTCTACCAGAAGTGCAAACATTTCTTCCACTTTTGTTCTACCCCACAAGAGCCTTTCTTCGTCAATAAAAACCACAAAACCGGGCATCGTCTGAATCGTTACCCGTTTTCTTGGCACCGGACGGAACCTTGCTGCCTTTTCCAGCTCCTTTTTGATCTCCTGACGGGTATAGGGCTTAAGCAGATAGCCGATGGCATCTGCACCGAATGCCTGTAACGCATACTGTTCAAATGCAGTTACAAAGATAATTGAAATATTCGGATCCGCTTCCTTTATATGCCTTGCCAGTTCCAGCCCATGCATTGACTGCATTTCCATATCCAGGAATGCCACATCCACATGATTTGCTCTCACCCAGGAAACTGCATCCTTCCCCTCCTGAAATAAATGGAGACTGTCCACTTCCGGAAAATCCTTCACTGTCAGTTGAAAATTATCAAGCGCAGGCTTCTCATCATCCACACAAATTATATTCATCCTACTGACTCCTTCAAAACAATCTTTGGGAAAACTGGAACCCCCACTCCCTATTTTTCATTATAAAACCCCTTCCGTAACTATTCCGTAACCGAAAGGGGTAAAAAGTCAAAAAACTATAAAATTTTAAATCAATCCAGACGTCTCATCTCTGTATACGCTAAAAGCAGCGGCCCCACACCCTTGGCATCATCCTCCACAACAGGCTCCGACATATAGTATGCAAAGCTTCCGTCCCTCCTTGGGTTGTCTGCCGGTCCAAGACCTGCCACCAGGCAGATACCGCCAAGACTTAATTGGCCATTCTTTTCTTTCAGATAAGCATTGCAAATTCCCCGGAAGGCCTTCAAGCCATACACTCTGTAATCCTCCGGTAAAAAACCAAGCCTTACCCCTTTTAACAGAGAATATGCCATAATTGCACTTCCACTGGTCTCCAGATAATTTGGCTCTTTTCCTCCCAATGCCGGGAGCTGGTACCACAGTCCACTTTCATTCTGAAGCTTCAGCATTGAATCAGTCAGATCCACAAATGCCTGTTTCAGATATTCATATTCCTCTTCACATTCTCTGCAGACTTCACATTTGTCGAGTGTATCAAGCAATGCCATGGAATACCATCCCAGTGCTCTCAGCCAGAAATTCTGTGAAAGCCCTGTTTCCTTATCGCACCAGAACACTGTTCTGGACGCATCATAACCATGATAATACAGTCCTGTCTTTGGATCACGCATATGCTCTATAACATTATGGAACTGTCCGAAAATATCCTCATAATTCTTCTTCCCGTTAAATCTGGTCTCATATTCCATGTAAAAAGGCTGTGCCATATACATGCCATCCAGCCATACCTGGTTGGGATAAATTTTCTTATGCCAGAAATTTCCTTCTGCAGTTCTCGGCTGTGTCTGCACCTGAGAGTAGATCAGATCAATTGCCCTTCGGTATTTTTCTTTTCCGTTGATATCATATAACGCAAATAAGGTCTTTCCCGCATTTACATTATCCAGATTATATTCATCAACACTGTAGCCCGAAATGCTTCCATCCTCCCTCACTCTGTGGTCAATAAAAGCATTGGCAAATTCATAATATTTCTCTTCCCCTGTGGTCTGATAGATTTCCAGAAGAGCCAATATCATACAGCCGTCTATGTAATTCCACCCTACTGCCTTACCTTCGAGAGCCTTCTCAATGTTCCATGCCGGTACATCCACCGTACTCTTCTCAACCAGTTCATCAATGTATTTTTCAAAAATCGGCATTACCATGAAAAAACCTCTCAAGTCTTATTCTTTGCAGGTCCGTCTACAAAAACTGCTCTATAAACTTCGCAAGCGGGCAAGGCTTTCCAAAATAGTAGCCTTGAATATAGTCAGGATCGATCTCACAGATCTTATCCAGTTCTTCCTTTGTCTCAATTCCCTCAATGCACAGCTTCAGGTCAATGTCATGAACCATGTCTGACATGTGCTGAAGAAGATTATGCTCATAGGTATTCTTAAGTGCCTTCAAGGTGAAGGATCTGTCGATCTTGATCGTATTCAGGTTCAGATCATACAGATAATGGAAATTGGAATAACCTGTTCCGAAATCATCCAGCGCCAACGGAATCCCTTTTTCTTTTAACCCATTACAGAAGTTAAAGAAAAATGTGTTGGACTCCAGAAAGCCGCTTTCCGTAAGCTCTATAATAATACTGTCAGGACTCAGCTGATATTTTTCGAGACACTGAAGGATTTCATTTAAAACATCGCTTTTGAGCACCTGAATATAGGACAGATTAACGGAAACCCGAAAATCAGGAAGCTTTTCCCTCACTGCAGAACACGCTGCCATTGCCTGTTCCAAGACCCATTTTCCAACCGGAATGATCAGGTTGCTTTCCTCCAGCAACGGAATAAATTCTGCCGGAGAGATCATTCCTGTCTTCTCACTCCGGAATCTCAAAAGAGTTTCTGCATTGCAAAGCTTTCCCTTCCGGATATCCATAATCGGCTGAAAGTAGGCTTCAAAGCCTTCAAAATCATGATTTACCGCCCAGAGAAGCAGGGAAGTCAGTTCCTTTTTGTGCAGGAAGGCATGGTAGTCCTCCCGCTCATAAACATAATATTTATTCTTTCCTGTGTTTTTGGCTTCATTCATGGCGAATTCGGAAAGCTTCATCAAATTGTGGTACGCTTTATTTACCACCCTTGAGAAATCCACGATTCCGGCAGAAATTGTATAAAACACCTCATAACACTGTTCCTCAATGAACTGATTGATCTTCTGCTGGATCCTGCGGTAAAGCTCCACTGCATCCTCTATGGTTCTGCCCTGCAGATCCACAATCACATATTCATCTGCCACAACACGATACAGCTTCTGTTCGGGAGAAAGCACGGATTGTATGCATTCCGCAGTCCTTCCGATTATCATATCACCGTATTCAATACCTTTATTCTCATTGATCTCTTTAAAATTATCAATTCCAAGTCTGATCAGGAAGCCGTTCATATCTTCCTCACCATGCAGACCAAGTTCACTCTGCAGGCTCTCCTCCCGCAGAAGTCCACTGACATTATCAGCCTTCTGTTTCAGCCCGATCTCATTGATACATCCAACCAGAAATGCCGGTGTTCCGTCTTGTGCACTGATCACGCGTCCCCTGCAATTGATCCAGATCGGTTTTCCCTCTTTGTCCTTCCAGCGATACTGCAGATTATGGAACAGCTTCCCATGATTCTCGATCTGATCAAGATCCTTCAGAATCAGTTCCACATCATCCGGATAGGTAAGATTTTTCAGATTCTCGGCAACCTGGCAAAACTGGTTCTCCGATATAGCAAATCGCTCTACCGCATTTTCCGAAATGCAGAAGCAATCGTTCTTTATATCTAAAATATAAAGATAGTCATCCATACATGGATTTAAAATTTCAATTGTCTTCTGAAACTGCTCCATCGTAACGCCGCCAAATACTTTCTTCACGCTATCACCCCACACTCTCTTCCAACATGGATGCGCTTTTGTAGCTTTAAATTTCAGACATTCCCCCAATTTAAAATAAATTGTAACACAATTTGCGCATTATTTCAATGCGTTCCTATGCGATATCCCACACAGATCTGCAAATGAGACTCTCTGCATCCCCATTCAGAATTTCAACACAATGTTCCCCTGCCTCCATATCAAAGAAGTTATCTGAAAGCCACAGATCACCATTCACACCGATGATCTCTACTTTTTGGGCATAGGCATCTGCCTTCACGGTGATTTGTTTTCCTTTTCTCTCCAGCCTAAGATGCGGATCTTCAAACAGATAATGCTTAGGCGGTGTGAACAGGCAGCTGTTCCAGGAAATCTGTTTGCCATCTATCACGAAACCGTACTCTAAATGAATTTCCCGCTCGTTATATCCTGAGAAGTCCATCTTATCAAGCCACACGCCGTCAAGTGCCGGCACGGTAATTGAAGTTTCTCCACTCTCAAGCACGCTGCTGTCCGGTCTGCGAAGCTTCCAAATGACCGTGCCGGAAACCGGCTTCCTAGTCTCATTTGCAACATGCAGTCTTGCGCTGACCTCGATCGGTGCCGGCTGTGCAATGCAGTGTGGTCTCTCGCTGAGTTCACCGATTTCCTCACAGGAAATCAAAACCGGTGCAAACATTTTCCGCTCTGCATAGTGAAGTGCCTTAAAGCGCCCGTAATAATCAATGCTTGCCCAGGAGGCAACCGGCCAGATATCATTGAGCTGCCATACCACTGTCCCCATACATCTGCCTCGATTGCGCCTGAAGTGTTCTACCCCATAGCGGATGGCATCCGCCTGCAGGAGCTGTGAAGCATACAGCAAATGATCAAAATCCTTCGGATACAGATAGGTCGCAGAAAGATAATTTAAAATCTTTCCGTTTGCAGCCCTGTTCCTCTGATGCATTTCCATCACCCTGGAGAAAATATTTCTGTCCTCCTTTTGGGTAAAGCTTTCCACCGTTTTCAGGCAGGGAAAGGACTGGAATCCGAACTCCGACAGATAACGGAACTTGAATTTTCGATACTCCGTAAAGGGCTTTTCCCCATGCCATACATCCCAATAGTGGGTATCCCCACGGTTTTCATCCCAGGGATTATCATAGTTTCCGCCTGAGGATGGAGAAGAAGGCCAGTAAAAAGTAACCGGATCCTCTTCCTTCAATATGCGGGGAATAATATACTCATAAAGCTTGATATAGTCATACTTCTGTTTGAGTGAGGGCTTCCATGTCTTATCCAGCGTCTGTGTCTCCATCTCGTTATTACCGCACCACAGTGCCAAACATGCATGATGCCGGATCCTTCTCACATTATCAATAGTCTCCCGGGTGATGTTTGCCTCAAATTCCTCATCCAGCTCATAGGACGCACAGGCATACATGAAATCCTGCCACACCAGCAGTCCCAGTTCATCACAGATGTCAAAGAAATAGTCATCGGGATAATAACCTCCACCCCAGACTCGAATGCAGTTATGATTTGCCCATGCAGCATCTTCAAGGAGTCTTCGGGTTCTCTCTTCCGTAATTCTGCTCAAAAGATTATCTTCCGGAATATAGTCAGCTCCCATCGCAAAAATTTTAACGCCGTTCACCTCATGTGCAAAGCAGTTTCCCCACTCGTCACGATCTGTATTTACTGTCATGGTTCGAAGGCCGATCCTTCTTTCCCATGTATCCAATTCCTTTCCTCCGGCATCCAGAAGCGTGACCTTTACCCGGTAGAGCGGCTGCTCCCCATATCCTCTGGGCCACCAGAGTTTAGGGTTTTCGATCACAATACGATAATCCTGAGCCTCTCCGCTGTTTCCTTGTCGATCCTCTGTCGTATAGACCCTGCCATCCGGATCTGTAACCGTAATGACAAGCTTTGTCTCTTCTTCCCTCAACAAAGAAGAAGCATCCCGTCCGAACAATTCCAGAGTAACATCAAAATCCAGCGTGACACTTCCCTCTTCATGCTGCTGCATCACATAGACAGAGTCCAGCCTGCTGCCCTCTACCCCCAACAAAGTCACATCCCGAAAAATACCGGCATCGGGCAGTCTCGGCCCCCAGTCCCATCCGAACATACAGTGTGCCTTTCTAAGATGGGGGAAGCCCTCCATACACTCCAGTGCCCCTCCGGTATACACCTTTTGGTTCTCTTCCTGAATATATCGGGTGGGAGAATGAAGCACCACCTTTAAACGGTTTTCCCCTTCCCGAATATCCGTAAGCGCCAACAGATCAAATTCCCATATCCGGTGCATATTGCAGGTACTGCCTGCAAATTCCTCATTGATATAAATATCAGCCAGCGTATCGATCCCGTCAAAACGCAGAAGCAAAGCATCACAGGAAAGCATCTGTCCTGTCAACGCGAAGGTTGTCTCATAACAGAAATCATTATCCATCAGGGGCAGTACCTTAAGTTCATTATCCCCGTAAAAGGGATCCGGGATCAGTTTCTCCTTCAAAAGTGCACTATACACAGATCCGGGAACCTCTGCCGGAATGCCTTCTTCCGGTAAGAGCGATGCATCCTTTCCTATTATCTGTAAATTCCAAACTCCGTTTAATTTCTTTTTAAGCATATTTTTAGCCTTTCTTAGCCCAATTTTAATTCAATATAACATACTACTTGGCCGTGTAATAGTAATAATCATTGCGAAAATTGTATAAAAACATCTTTATATGGTATTTTATTCCTCAGCCATGCTATAATAAACTTATCAATTCATTTTAGATAGAAACGGAGAAAAAAATGAAGTCAAAATCCAAGCAAATTGCTGCCATCATATGTGTTATTTTACTGGTTCTTTTATACGTTGCCACTCTTGTGGTGTCATTGCTTGATTTTCCGGGTTCGGACAAGCTTTTTGCAGCATGTCTGGTGGCCACGGTGGGACTTCCCATTCTCCTCTGGATCTACATCTGGCTATACGGAAAACTGACTTCCAGAAAGACCATGGCTGACCTTTTCCCGGAAACTGATTCCGAGGAGGGAACTGACGGTGATAACAGGGGGTGACTTTTATGAAGGATCAGCACACTCTCTCGGTCGATGACCCGGAAGATCTTTATCTTTATTCCCTGCGAAAAATGGCAGAGGAAAATCTCGACAAAAACCGCGTCTCATTAACGGGGCTTTTAAATTTGCGCGCCTTTTTATACAAGGCAGATGAACTGATTCGATACACAGATAAAAACTATGCAGTAATTGTCATGGATATTGCCGGTTTCAAACTGATCAACGAGTTCTGCTCCCGCAGTACCGGTGATGAGCTCCTCAAATTCATCTCCGGCTGCTTCCACGCATATGAATGTGAGACGGTGATCGCCTCCCATTTTCGTGCCGATATTTTTGCACTTTGTATGGCTTATGGATCAACCGAAGACATCCTTTCCGTCATTGAGGATCTGAGTGAAAAGATTAAATCCTTTCCTGTCTCCTGCAAGGTTCTTCCCGCCTTTGGGATCTGTCTTGTAGAGGACAAAACACAGACTGCCTCGTACAGCATTGACTGTGCTTTTCTGGCGCAAAAGCGAATCAAGGGAAGCTACTTTACCAACTATGCCTTCTTTGATAAAGCCATGCATGATCGCCTTTTACTGGAAAAGAAAATCGAGAATACCTTTGATGAAGCGCTTGCCACGAACCAATTTAAGCTTTTTATTCAGCCAAAGGTAGATATGCAGACGGGAAAAATCATTGGCGGCGAAGCGCTTGTCCGTTGGATCCATCCCACGAAGGGAATGATTTCTCCTGCAAATTTCATACCGGTACTTGAAAAAAACAGTTCCATTATTGCCCTGGATAAGCATGTCTGGAAAAAGGTTTTTCAGTTCATTTCAGATCTCAAGCTGAAGGATGGGCTTGAAATACCTATTTCCGTCAACATTTCCAGAGTACACGCTTACGATGACACTCTGGTGGAAAGCCTGATCAATCTGTCTTCCGGTTATATGGTGTCTACCGAGCTTGTTCCCCTTGAGCTTACCGAAAGTGCCTATTCTGAAAATGTAAATCTGATGTATCAAAAGATCAAAACCTTAAAAGAATATGGTTTTCTCTTTTCTATGGATGATTTTGGAAGTGGATACTCTTCCATGAATATGCTGGTCAACCAGCCTGTAGATGAGGTTAAGATCGACAAGGCCTTTCTGGATCACCTGGAGAATCCCAAATCACAGAAGATGTTCCAGCACACAATTGCCATGCTCCATGATCTGGGATTGCGAATCATAATTGAAGGTGTTGAGACTCCTGTCCAACGGGAATTTCTTCTCCATACCGGCTGTAAATATGCACAGGGCTTTCTCTTCTATAAACCGGTTCCCGCAGAGGATTTCCGCAATATGCTTCTCAATCAGCGGTAAGTATTTGCTCCAAATCTGTTTTTGCCTGTTCAAGGGTATGAAAGACAATTCCTTTCATGCCCTCTTTTTGTGCTGCTTCCACATTCACCTGCGTATCATCAATAAAAACACACTCTTTTGCTTTCAATCCATATCTTGTAAGAAACAGCTGATAAATTTCGGGAGAGGGCTTGATCACTCTTTCCTGATAGGATAAAATGCCACCCTGCATTTCCTGCAGGAAATCCAGTGCTGCCGTACACTGAACATGTGCCCTGTGGGAAAAGTTTGAGATATAATAAACACCGTAGCCTCGCCCCTTCAGATCCTTCAGCCAGGGAATCGCATAGTCATACCGCGAAATCATATCGGTAATATTCTCAAACACCATGCAGATCTCCTTTTCAATGGACGGATCATTTGCTATAAACCCGGCAAGCAATTCCTCATCCGTCATTTTTCCCCTGTCAAGTTCGTTCCATAAGGCACTTCTGACAGTGGCATTTGCAAGCTTTTCATTGATCTCCTGTGAGAATCCGAAGCTTTCATAAAAGTCCTTCCATACAAAGCCTACCAAAACATTTCCAATATCAAACACCACATTTTTAATCATATTTACAACCTCTTTTTGTAGTATAATCTTTCAGATAGCTTCTGCTATTATAGCATACTCATAGGGAATCCACCATCTCAAGCAGCGCTTTGGCGGCTCCTGAAATATAAGTCTTCTCATCTGTGACAACGCAGATCTGTCTCTTGGGAATGATCTTATTAAACCGAAGCTCAAACAATCTCCCATCGTCCAGATACTCCTGCGCAAAATCCCGCACCACACTCCCGATTCCGAGATTGCGCAGTGCAAACTGCACGATCATATCACTGGTAGCCAGTTCAAATTCCGAATGCGGCTCTACACCATTTTGCCGCAAAAAATCAGACATGTATTTACCGGTACTGGTATTTCCCTCCAGCGAAATAATAGGCAGCCTTTCAAGCTCCTGCAGATCCAGCATGCGATTTTTATACTGGATGAATTTTCTTCCACCCACAAAAACATCCTCAAGCTCCCTCACCTTTATCACAGTCATTCCCTGTACCTGCGCAAACGGGGTACTGACCACTCCAAAATCAATCTTTCCCAGTCTGAGAAGATTTAAGGTCTCAGGGGTAGGCGCATTGGTGACCAGAACCTTCACTCCCGGATATCTCTCATGATATTTTTCCAGCAGGGGAAGCAAATAGTATTTCAATGTCATATCACTTGCCCCGATCCGCACTTCCCCATAATCAAGCTGCAGCATGGCGGTAAGCTTTTTCTCACCCAGCAGGATCTGTTCATAGCCCTCTTTCACATGTTCAAAAAGTACCTGGCCTTCTGAAGTCAGCCTGATTCCTCTGGATGCCCGCATGAACAGCCTGGTTTCCAGCGCCTGTTCCAGATGCTTGATTGCCTGGCTTACCGCCGGCTGTGAAACAGAAAGCTCCTGCGCCGCTGCTGTCAGACTTCCCAGCTTTGCCACATAATAAAACACCTTATAATATTCAAGATTCTCCGTCATCACTTATCTGCTCCATCTGCTGTTCTGCCAGCATTCGCTCTGCCCCGTCCCCTCTGATCCATGTTCCGTTGGCACTGCCCGGAAACAAAAAGAGGCTCTTTTTCCCAAGAAATGGCAGCATATTTTCATGTACCTTTTGGGGATCCTCCACCCTCAAGTCTTCTCCTGCAAGGACCAGGATCAGCTTGGATCTTGCATGGAATAATTTCAATCCTCCTGATAAGGCATCCAATGTTTTCTCTGCCTGCAGCCTTTGATAATCTGCAAAGCAGCTGCTCATTTGCAGAAAGGAAAAGGGAACCACCTTATTTTGCAGGTTCGTATCACTTTTAAAATAGAGAAGATTCAAACGTACATTTCTGAAAACCTCACTATGTGCACGCAGGGTTGCCGCAATATCCGCTGCCCACCCGGCAACATAGGCCTTTGGAAGTCCGCAGTCAATAACAAACGTCATTTCCAGAATGCCTCCGGAGTAATTTCCCTTTACATGAAGCACCCGTTCCACTGCATTATTCAGATTCTTTTTCATAATTAAATCCATCATAAAATCTTCTTCTCTTTTGCCAATGCATTCCATAGCTATTGTATTATAAAACAGGGAAATGATACAAGGGAAAAATGAAAAGCTGCAGAATAAAAGGGTCCGGGTTGCAATGCTCCGAAAAGCACTACAACCCGGATCTATTGTTACAGGTATGATTGTAACCATATACATAAATTTCCGTGCGTCTTAACCTTTTACCGCACCAGCTACAACACCTTCAATAATATACTTCTGACAGGTCAGATAGAAAATAACGATTGGAATAATGGAAAGCACCAGCATGGCCATCAAAGCCCCCATATCCTTGTTTCCGTTGGAACCCACCAGCATCTGTACCACAACCGGAATGGTCTTGTACTTTGTGCTGATACCGATTACCAGATAAGGAAGCAGGAAGTCATTCCAAATCCACATTGCATTTAAAATAGCTACCGTAATTGCAGTAGGCTTCAAGATCGGAAATACTACCTTGAAAAAGTTCTGCAGAGGATTACAGCCGTCAATCATTGCTGCCTCTTCAATATCAATGGGTACCGACTTGATAAAGCCTGCAAACATAAATACGGAAAGGCCTGCCCCAAAGCCCAGATAAAGAATGCACATACCAACCGGATTCTTTAAATGGAACTTATCTGCCAGGGAGGACATGGTAAACATGACCATCTGGAAGGGTACAATCATGGAAAATACAAACATATAGTAAAGCGCCTGTGTCCATTTTTCTTTCACTCTTGTGAGATAATAAGCAGTCATGGACGTAAACAGGATTAACAGGATCACCGAAAAAATCGTAATGAAGAAGGACCAGCCGATTGCTGATAAAAGCCCCGTTTTGATCAATCCGTTTACATAGTTGGTAAGTCCCGCAAAGGTCTCTGCCGTAGGAAGGGAAAAAGGATCCTTACTGATAAACAATTTTCCCTTAAAGGAGTTATTCAGGATAAAGAACAGCGGATATAATACGAATACTCCTACCAGGCACAGAATGATAAAAATCAATGCATTCGTTGTTTTCGTCTTCTTGCTCTGTATCATTACTGCTCCACCTCCTTACTTCTGGTAAAGGAAAGCTGTGCCAGTGCAATTACTGCAACAATAATGAAGAAGATAACTGCTTTTGCCTGACCGACACCTTCATACCCTGTCTTTCCGTAAAATGTATCATAAATATTCAATGCAAGCATCTGTGTTTTATTTCTGGGGGCACCATTCGTCAATGCCTTGTTCTGGTCGAACAGCTTGAAGCTGTTTGATAAGGTAAGGAACATGCAGATGGTGATAGAGGACATTACCATGGGAATCTTAACCTTAATTAAGGTCTGCCATGAGGTCGCCCCGTCAATTTTTGCTGCTTCTATCAGATCAGTGGGAATATTCTGAAGACCTGCAATATAGATAATCATCATATACCCAACCATTTGCCAATTCATCAAGATGATCAAGCCCCAGAAGCCATATTTGGCATCGGAAACAATCGTTGTCTCAAACTGATATAAGATCGCATTGATCATCTGCTGCCAGGTATAGCCAAGAACGATACCTCCGATCAGGTTCGGCATAAAGAATACGGTCCTGAAAAGGTTGGTTCCCTTAATCTTCCTGGTGAGCATCAGTGCAATTGCAAATGCAAAGATATTGATCGTAATCACACTGATCACTGTAAATGCCGCTGTAAATCCCAGCGCTCTGGTAAATCCCTGCCCTTCCGTGAAGGCAAGCTTATAGTTCTCAAATCCCACCCATTTGGCATTGCCAACAGTGGTAAACTCACAAAATGATAAGTATAGTCCCTGTATAAAGGGGATAATGAACGCGAACGCGAATGCAATCAGCGTCGGAACTGTAAAGATGACAAAATATTTTTTTAATGCTTTTTCCATACCTGTAACTCCCTTTTTATGAAGAGGGTACCCACACGGGGCACCCTCTTATCATTCAGCTGCATTATTTCGTTGCTGCTTTTTCTTCTGCCCATCTTGTAACTACTGTATCTGCCACTTCATCCCATGTCATGTTTCCGTTGCAGTATTCAAGCAGTGCTGCGCCGAAGTCATCCTTGAAATCCTGGCTGGGGAATGTTGTGAAGTTCCAGCTTACACTGGTCTTTCCG
Source organism: Lachnospiraceae bacterium (assembly GCA_018384375.1). GTDB lineage: Bacteria > Bacillota > Clostridia > Lachnospirales > Lachnospiraceae > Suilimivivens. The sequence continues at coordinate 3,455 of JAHAYJ010000097.1, read as the reverse complement.
TTTTCCATGTAACGGAACATTTCCTTAGCAAGAGGATCCTGCGGCTTCTCATCATCACCAAAGGTTGAGAAAGGAGCTGCATTTCCTAATGTGTTAACCATATAGTCCTTACCTGCATCAGAGGAGATCAACCAGTTAACGAAGTCAAGGGTTGCTTTCTGGTTTGCTTCAGAAGTAGCGCTATTTACACACCAGAAGTTTTCTGTACCGGTACATAAGCCCTGGTTTGCTTCGCCATCTGCGCCAATGTAAATAGGCATAAACTTAACATTTTCTTCTGTTACAACATTTCCGTCAACACCGGCGATCTGTCCCCAGCCCCAGTTACCGTTCTGAACCATTGCACACTGTCCAAGTGCGAACTCAGCCATAGAATCTGTAACTGCCTTGCTTCCTAACAGAGTAGGTGCACAGGTGGAATTGTTGATATATAAATCAAAGATATTCTTAAAGTTTTCGCTGTATGTGAATTCAAGCTCATCTAAGTCAGTAACGCCCTTATCCTTGTATTCATAGTATACAGGAATGTTTGCAAGGTGAGTCTGCCATCTCCAGTCTTCACCGGGAAGTAAGGATGTACAAGCAAATACGCCATCAATACCAAGCTCATCCTTCTTAGCCTGCATATCCTCTACAACTGCCTTTAAGGTGTCAAAGCTGTTGATCTCATCTACACTCTTAGCAACTGCTCCGTCCATTGCGAAGTACTTCTGCATGATCTCATCATTGTAGATGATACCGTAGGATTCAACTGTGTAGGGAACACCGTATACACCGCCGTCATCCCCGGTAACAGCAAGGCTCTTGTCAGCCAGATTCTTGTAAAGCTCTGTGTCTGTCAGATCCATGCAGTAATCCTTCCAGGAATTGTAGCCTACAGGTCCGTTGATCTGGAATAAGGTAGGTGCGTCAGAACCTGCGATCTCAGATTTCAGAACTTCCTCGTAGGTACCGCTTGCAGCTGTAACCACCTTAACAGGTACGCCTGTTTCTGCTGTATAAGCTGCTGCGATCTCCTGCCACTGCTCATCTACTTCAGGTTTGAAGTTCAGATAGTATACGGAACCGCCTTCTGCACTTGCCTCGGTTGTCTCAGCTTCCTTGGCAGGCTCCTCTGCCTTCTCGGTTTCTGTACTTGTCTCAGCTGTTTCAGCGGGTGCTTCTGCAGTTGTATCAGAACCGCCGCATCCGATCAGTAAGCTGGAGATCATTGCTACACTCAGTAATGCACTAATTACTTTCTTTTTCATAACTCTTCCTCTCCTTTTAAAATTGATTCAATAGTTAATTAATATACAAATGTGATAAAACGACCTGCGATAACTGGTATCGTTTTCGGTAACGTTTCCAACCACACATTTAACATAACACCTACCACAAAATATTGCAATAGGTGTTATAAATTTTTTTTAAATTCTTCATTTTCGTAAAATTTCGAAATTGTTTTTGTGCACTTTTACCAAAAAATGGTTTTAGTCCTTTCTCTCACTTCCCCAGAAGAACAGTGCTACTGTCCCCGGACCGGTGTGACTGCCGATTGTGGTTCCGATATCATTGATCTCCACCTTACCATTCAGCCCGGGAAACTTCTCTTCAACCAGCTTTGCCACTGCCTTTGCATCCTCCAGGCAGTCAGACTGAGACATATAGCAGTTTCCGTTATATTCAAGTCCATCCTGTGCAAACTCTTCCATCTTATTTGCGATTGCCTGAATCACCTTCTTTTTGGTTCTGATCTTAAATCGCGGGATCAGTTTCCCCTGATAATCCACATTCAGAAGCGGACAGATATCCATGACAGAGCCCACAAAGCCGGCTGTCTTGGAAATTCTTCCACCCTTTACAAAGAAAGTAAGATCTGAAGAGAAAAACCAGTGATGAAGTTTTAATTTATTCTCCTCCGCCCAGGTATGCAGACTGTCAATATCCATTCCTTCATCCCTAAGATCTGCCAGCTTATCCATAAGAAGTCCATATCCCGAAGATGCTGCCAGGGAGTCCACGATATAAATTTTTCGATCCGGATATTTCTCCTCAAGCTCTTCCTTGGCAATCATTGCTGAATTATAGACGCCGGATATTCCGGAAGACAGCGTCAGATGAAGAATATCCTTTCCCTCCTTAAGGAACGGGGTAAAGTATTGAATAAATTCATCTGCATTGATCTGGGAAGTCCTTGTATCGGCTCCATTCGCCATTGCCTGATAAAACTCATGAAATGCGATGGATTTTCCCAGGTCATCCAGATATTGCTTTCCATCCAGTTCAAAATGAAAACAGATATAATGAATGTCCCTGCTTTCAAAATGCTCCTGTGTCAGATCTGCTGTGGAACAACAGCTTAATATATAGTCACCCATATTTCCCTCCTTTATGAATCTCCTGTAACTATTTGGTGCCTTCCTATCTACGCGCAAACAATCTATTTTCTATTAACATATTTATTATAGACGTTCTCCGGCAATAACTCAAACCTTTTTCTTTTTTCCTTCCATGAGAAAAATGATCAGTGCCAGCCAGACGCAGACGAACATGATGTCATCTGTAAGCTTCAGCTTTTCTCCATAAAGCATGACCCCGACCAGGAACTGCAATGTAGGATTGATATACATCAATATTCCGGCCAGTGACATAGGTATCCTGCTAATTCCACGAGCAAATAAAAATAGGGGAATGGTTGTCACCACACCTGATATAGGAAACAACAACCACTGCGCACCGTCAAGTATGCCATATGCACCTCTCCCCTGCACTTCCATCATACAGAGAAAGAATAGGGCAAAGGGCGTCATAAAAGCGGTTTCCCAGAATAGGGATATCTGACTTTCCGCCTTTACCTTTTTCTTGATCATGCTGTACATTGCAAAGGAACCACCGATCACAAGTGCCATCCACGGAATTGTTCCGTAATGAATGACAGGAACCAGGATTCCTATTGTCGCAATTCCCACGGAAAACCATTGCCACCCGGAAAGTCTCTCCCGGAATACCAGGAAGCCAATAAATACGGAAATGATCGGATTTAAGTAATAAGCGAGGCTGGCATCCAATATATGTCCGCTGTTTACTGCATAAATGTATGATCCCCAATTGACAGTAATCATCACGCCGCAAAGAAACAGCCGAAAAAGCTCTTTCCTGTCCTTCAAAGCCTGTGCTGCTTTTGGAAGATCTCTCATCACCAAAAGCACAAGCAGACAGAACACAAAGGACCACACAATCCGTGCTGCCAAAACATATACGGAGTTTACGCTGCCAAGCAGTTTCCAAAAAATAGGGAGAATCCCCCAAAGTACATAACAGCCAAATACATAGAACGCATTTCTATTTATCTTTTGCATTTTTCACCTTTTGGGCATCAGATGGATGCAATATCAATCAGCGTAAACTGATCATTTTCATTTTCAAGGCTTGTCACCAGCGCTGCTGCCGTATCCATTGCCGTGATACAGTTC
>JAHAYJ010000092.1 GCA_018384375.1 Lachnospiraceae bacterium | reverse complement strand
TGCGTATCATAATGAAGCAGCGGTTTTATACGATGAACGGCAATTCTTGCGGACCTTACCTGTCTTTTGGTCAATGAGGAAAGGAGAATCAGGAACATCCGGGATAAGTTCAGCCATTCCCTCAAGCTTGCCACAGGCGCGAAGAATCTTGATAAGGGTGCAGATGTTAAGGTCTGTGACAGTTCCAGCTTCTATTCTCTTGATGGATGCAATAGAGACACCACTTTTCTGGGCAAGCTCTGTCTGCGAAATGCAGCAACTGCGTCTCAGTTTCCTGACCTTCTCGCAAAGTTCAAGGATTATGGCTTCATCTGAGAAGTCGTAAATGGTGTATCTGGCGAATACAGTCTTCATTTTAGTATCATTTATGATACAAACATAAGCTATATTCCGAAAAATTCACACATAATTCAGACAAAATGTGAGATTATTTAAAAACTCCCTTGTTATTTTGTAAAAGAGCTGTGAAACTCGCTTGGTTTTTTGTACCTTTGCTCTGTGATCAGATTTTGCGTTTATGCTGAAAAGAAAGATTGAAGAGCAGTTTATGAAGTGGAAGAGGACTCCTGGCAGGAAGCCTCTTATTGTGCGTGGAGTACGTCAGTGCGGAAAGACATTTTCTGTTACTGCTTTTGCCGAAAGCAATTATGAGAATGTTGTCTATGTTAATTTCGTGAAGCAGGAGTCGCTCAAACTGGCATTCAAGGGTGCAAAGGATGTAGACACTATTCTTATGAATCTTTCTGCCGCCATTCGTGGAGTAAAGTTCATTCCCGGTAGCACCTGTATCATCCTTGATGAGATACAGGACTGCAAGGACGCGAGGACAGCTCTGAAATTCTTCAAGATGGACGGCAGGTATGATATCATAGCTACCGGTTCTCTGCTAGGTGTCAAGGGATATGGCGATGACAAAAAGAAGAAAAAGGAAGAAGAGAAGACTGAGTCTGTGCCGGTAGGTTATGAGAAGATTGTCGACATGTATCCTCTGGATTTCGAGGAGTTCCTGTGGGCAAACGGTATTACAGAAAACATAATCGACGAAATCAGGAAGCATTTCAATGAAGAGACTCCGGTCCCTGATGGCTTGCATGTCCCGTTAAATGATCTTTTCCGCAAATATGCTGTTGTTGGCGGTATGCCGGAGGCAGTAAACACATTCCTTGAGACCAATAACATCAGCGATGTTTATGAGGTCCAGCAGAATATCATTGAGGAGTACAAAGATGATATGGTAAAATATGCTGCGGACGAGGATAAGGCAAGGATACGTGAGTGCTTTGAATCAATTCCACGTCAGCTGGCAAAGGAAAACAAGAAGTTCCAGTACTCTGTGGTTAAAAAAGGGGGCCGCTCGTCTGAGTACATTAGTTGTTTGCAGTGGATAGAGGATGCCGGCATCATCAAGCGTTGCTACAATACCTGCATCACGGAGCTTCCGCTGGACGGCAATGCTATCAATGACTACTTCAAAGTGTATATGGGAGACATGGGCTTGTTTGTGTCAATGCTTGAGTATGGTACCCAGGCAGATATCCTCAGTGGCAATCTCCTTGGGTATAAGGGCGCTATCTTCGAGAATCTGTTTGCCGACATTTTTACCAAGATGGGCAGAAAGCTTTACTTCTTCCGTAAGGATACAGGTCTGGAAGTTGACTTTTTGATGCGTTACAGGGGTAAATGCACACTGGTGGAAGTGAAGGCGACAAACGGCAATGCGAA
>JAHAYJ010000090.1 GCA_018384375.1 Lachnospiraceae bacterium | reverse complement strand
CAATAAAAATGTTGCAGCGTGCATCAGATGACCTTGATAATATTTATAATCATATAGCAGATGATTTCAAAGAAATAGGTACTGCTGAGAAGATGGCAGATGCTTTAGAAGATGCGATTTTAAGTCTAGATGAAATGCCTTATCGTGGGTCTATCAGAAGAACAGGGGCTTTTGCTAATCGGGGATACCGTCAAATTTTTGTAAAGAATTTTACAATTGTTTATCGTATTGATGAATTGAAGAAGATGGTTGTGATTGTTACTGTCAGGTATACACCGAGTAGTTTTTGATAAGTTTTGATATTATTTAAAAAGCGTAATTCCCGCAAGCCAGGTGTTTGTAAAGGGTCTTTATGGGGAAATCAAGAATGCACCTTTAAATGGAACCGTAACATATGACACCGGAAGACTGTACACCATGTCCGACTATCTTATTAAGAAACTGGTAGAACGAAGCGATGTTACAACCGTGGTAACCTTTGAGTATAACAAGACAGCATACAAAATGACGATACCTGCTGGGGTAGACTATGCAGCCATCCTTTCAGACGACGATTACTTCTACGGGTATTTCTATTTTGCTAAGATAACAGGTTCCACCATTGAAGAAATAAATTAAAAGCGTTCACAGGCATTCTATATGATTGCTTGGGAATTTTTATGCTCTGGGGTAGGCTTAAAGCTCATCAGAGTGCTGTCTTTTAGGGATAAGTTTATATAACAGAGGAAATGCTTGAAATCATGCATAAAGCATAAAGGAATATAATAGGTTTAGAAACAGAGCATCGGAGAAACCCGGTGTTCTTTTGCGTGGGGAAGGTGGTCTTTTGTATCCGGTTAATTTACAATATTCTGAAGGTATATTATAATAGAAAAAATTTGGTGCTGTTATACAAGATAAAAAGATATGGAAGGTGGTAGTATGGATAATTTGCTTTTTCAATTTGCCATGTTGCTTTGGATTACAGGAATTATATTTTACTGTGCATTATTTCCGATTGTAACGAAAAGATGTTTTTGGAAAAAAACAAGCCTTAAGAAAAATATTTGTAATGTAGTAGTATGTGTATTATTGATGCCCATGTTAGTGTATGAATATTCCGCTGCTCTTTCTATGTTTTTGGTGGATAGTTTCCATATTAATGAATTATCTGTTGAGGGAATCATTTTATCAACGTGTTGCGAGATGGCATTCATTCTATTAGCAGCATATCTGTATGTTTTGTATTTTAAACCTGTCAATAAAGCAATTGCTATATTTGTGTATTTTATGGTTAGTATAATTACATACATTCCTTCATCATTACCACCAATGAATGCAAAAAATGCAACAATCGGTGATACTATTCAAATTCTGGGAGAAAGTATATTGATCCTGGCTCTGGGATATATGTTCTATCATTTTTTGATTGTCCCGGTTTCTAAGATTACACATGTTGATAATAAAATTGGAAGAAGAGCATTTATTATTTTACCAGCTTTTTCATTAGTTTATACTGATATTATAGCAATAATAAATTTATTGTATGCAGATAATGATATTCTTGTGGCAGTAACAGGAATCTCATCTGTTTTTGTTATATCAGTTGTATGTATAGGATTTCATTATATTATACAGAATACGATTGTGATTAGTGAACTGGAAAAAGCCAGAGATGTAGAAAAGGCGAAAGAAGAAGCAGAAAAGGCTAAAGAGATTGCGCAGCAGGCGAATCGTGCAAAGTCAGACTTTTTGGCTAATATGAGTCATGAAATCCGGACACCGATCAATGCGGTACTGGGCATAGATGAGATGATCTTAAGAGAAAGCACTGATTCGAAAATATTGGAGTATGCTTCGGATATCAAGCAGGCAGGAAGTATGTTGCTTTCTCTGATAAATGACATACTGGATTTTTCTAAAATAGAGAGCGGCAAGATGGATATTATTCCGGTTGACTACGACTTGGGAATTCTGCTGAGTGATACGATAGACATGATTCGCTCCAGAGCAGAAGAGAAAAAACTGCAGCTTGAATTAAACATTGAATCGAATACTCCGGTGCATTTGCACGGAGATGAAGTAAGGCTCAGACAGATCATTACCAATATTCTTACAAATGCTGTTAAATACACACCGGAGGGAATAATAACACTTACGGTATCCGGAAAGAAAGTCTCAGAGAAAGCGGTACAATTGTATGTATCCGTCAAGGATACCGGTATCGGAATTAAGGAAGAAGATATCGGACGGTTGTATGATTCTTTTCAGCGCGTAGATGAAAGCAGAAACCGAAATATTGAAGGTACCGGTCTTGGGCTTTCCATTACCATGCGTCTGTTGAATTTGATGGGCAGTCGTCTGGAAGTGGAAAGTGCCTACGGGGAGGGTTCTGACTTTTATTTTTATCTGGAACAGGAACAGCTGGATGATGAGATCCTCGGAGAAGATATACAGAAATATTGTGAAAAAGTAAGAGGTGAGATTAGTGTTTCTACGGAGCAGTTCTATGCTCCTGATGCCAAAATTCTTGTTGTGGATGACAATGAGATGAACCTCAAGGTCTTTTCGGGATTACTTAAAAATCATGGTATGCAGATTGACACTGCAATGAGTGGAAAAGAATGCCTTGCACGAATAGAGAAAAATGCATATCACATGATCTTTATGGATCATCTGATGCCGGAGATGGATGGTGTGGAGACATTAAGGCAGATCAGAGAACTGAAAACAAATCGAAGTAAGGATGCAGTCATCATTATTTTGACCGCTAACGCAGTTTCCGGGGCAAGGGAAATGTTTTTGGAAGAGGGATTTGCTGATTATCTTTCAAAGCCTATTATTGCAGTCAACCTTGAAAAAATGATTCAGAAATATCTTCCCGAAGAGTTGTTAACGAATAATGATTTGGAACAGAAGAATAAAATCCCTGCTACATCCGATGAGGCTGCAAGGAGTGCACCATCAGAAAATGGTCTTGTGTCTTGGGAAAAAGGAAAAGCATTTTTTATGGGGGATGAGGAATTATACAGGGAGATGCTGCAGGCGTTTTTAGAGTCTTCTTCTGCTATGGAGTTGAGACAGTATTATGAGGAGTCTGATTTTGATAATTATCGTATCAAGATCCATGCGATGAAGGCGAATCTGGCTAATATCGGAGCCATGAGTGTATCGGATAAGGCAAAGCAGCTGGAACTTGCATTAGTAAATGAAAATAATGTATCCTATGTGCAGGAGAACCATGACGAATTCATGAAAGAATATGAGAGAGTGGTATCCGAAGTGAGGACAAAGTATGGGTTATAAATTGGCTCTTTTTACATGGTCATTTGACCAATATTTATAATCATTGTTCCGAGCCTATAAACTTGGAGGTCTTTGTTCTGCACAAGCGATCAGGCTGCCAAGTTAAGCCGCATGCAAAATGAGGGCTAGAAAACCAGAAAATACGGGATTTTCTGGTTTTCCCCCAATTTTATGAATTGCTATCAAAAGTCAACATCGGTTCGGAATCAGAAGAAAAAACGAACCGATGTTTTTTACATAAAAAAGTGCAAGTGCACAAAAAATAGTAATAGCCATTGAAGCTAAATTGATTTAATGGTAAAATGGCATTACCAAAATGCGTGCAAAACACGGAAATGAGGAGAACCACTGTGGAGATTAAAAGAGATGCATATCTTGAACAGCTAAAGATAAGAAAAGATAATGGGATGATAAAGATTATCACAGGAATCAGGAGATGTGGAAAATCATTCCTGTTATTTGTCTTGTTTAAGAAGTATTTATTGGAGAGTGGTGTAGATAATGATCATATCATTGAGATTGCTTTGGACGGTATTGAAAATGAGGAACTGAGAGATCCGAAAAAGTGTTACCAGTATATCAAGGACTGGATGAAAGATGAACAGAAGTATTATTTGTTTTTGGATGAAGTGCAGTTTATGCCTCGATTTGAAGAAGTGCTGAATAGCTTGCTTCGTATTAGCAATATTGATGTATATGTGACCGGAAGCAACTCCAGATTTTTGTCAAGTGATATTGTAACTGAATTTAGAGGCAGAGGAGACGAAATAAGAGTTTATCCTTTATCATTTGTAGAGTTCTATAATGCCTATGATGGAGATTATGATGACGCTTTTAATGAGTATATGATATATGGTGGACTTCCGCAGGTAGCCCAGTTTTCTATGGAAAGACAGAAAGCAGAATACCTAAAAAATATTTTTACAAATGTTTATATTAAGGATGTGGTAGAGAGAAATAAGATACAGAATGTTGATGAGCTTGGAACTTTGGTGGATATTCTTGCTTCTGCTATAGGAGCACCTACAAATCCAACCAAAATATCGAATACTTTTAAAAGTGAACGGGGTATCAATTATAGTAATAAAACCATATCCAACCATATTGATTATTTGGCAGAAGCATTTTTGATTTCTAAAGCTGACCGATATGATATTAAAGGTAGGAAATATGTGGGGGCAAATCTAAAATACTATTTTTCTGATGTGGGACTTAGAAATGCCAGGTTGAATTTCAGACAGCAGGAACCTACTCATATTATGGAGAACATTGTATATAATGAATTGCTTGTGCGTGGTTACAACGTGGATGTTGGTATTGTGGATGTATTTGCTAAGAATAGTGAAGGAAAGAGAGTTCATAAGCAGTTGGAGGTTGATTTTGTAGTAAATCAAGGCAGTCAGAGATATTACATTCAGGTAGCTTACGATATGACTTCTGAAGAAAAGCAGACACAGGAGCTTAATTCATTAAGAAATATTCCGGATTCGTTTAAGAAGATCGTTATAGTAAACGGAACGAAAAAGCCGTGGAGAAATGATGAAGGATTTGTATTCATGGGTATGAAGTATTTTCTTCTCAATGCAAATAGCTTGGAGTTTTAAATAATCGGCCAATTATGCAGCCTTTTTTGAAAATGATTGTTAATGTATTTGTGTCGTGCATCCGATCAAGCCGCCAAGTTAAGCCGCATGCAAAATGAGGGCTAGAAAGCCCGAATACGGGATTCCCTGGGTTCCCTAAAACTTTATAAATTGATATCAAAAGCCAACATCGGTTCGAAATCAGACGAAAAAACGAACCGATGTTTTTTGTTTGCTCTTTCACGACAGAAGCAGTCGTTGGTGATTGCTTGGTAATTATTATGTCTTCTTAAGCTGCCTTGGGTTATCATATTCAGAGCTATTTTTCGAGAATCTGCGGATTAAGAAGGAAATCATAAATGTTCACGGTCAGGATACCATAGTCATCATAATAGGGTTGTACAATATCTTTTGTAACGATGATCTTCTTGAAAGAATCATCAATCTTTCTGAACGGTCTGATTTCCTGAGAACGTTTCGCTTCTTCAGGCAGTGAGTAAGCTGACTGAATATAGTATCTGGAAGAACCAAGATTGCATACAAAATCGACTTCCAATTGTTTTCGATTTACCTTGCCGTCCTGATCTTTCTCAGCAATAGTGACAACACCAACATCTACGCTGTAACCACGCATACGCAATTCATTGTAGATTACATTCTCCATAGAATGTGTCTGTTCAAACTGGCGGAAGTTGATTCTGGCATTACGAAGTCCAAGATCAGAGAAATAATATTTCTTTGGAGTCTCAATATACGCCTTCCCTTTAATGTCATATCTCTGTGACGATTCGATCAAGAATGATTCCTCAAAACAATCTAAGTATTTTTTAATTGTCTTAGAAGTTATTTTAGACTTCTTTACAGTCTTGAAGGTATTCTTTAATTTTTCGGGATTTGTCAGAGACCCAATCGCAGAAGAAAGGATGTTTAGCAGATCTTCCAGTTCGCCAATATTCTTAATACGGTTACGATTGAAAATATCTCGAATATAAATTTCGCTGAACAAATTCTGCAATGCCGCAGCTTTGTCATTGGCATCTTCACGAAGAACAACAAGCGGAATACCACCATAAAGCATATATTCGGACAATCCCATATATTTGTCGCCTTTATATACAGACATAAATTCTGCAAAACTCAGAGGATACATATGAACTTCATCGCCACGTCCTGCAAATTCTGTAACAATATCTTTGGATAAAAATTTTGCATTGCTTCCGGTTACGAAAACATCCATATTGTCTTTACGAAGGTAACCGTTCAATACAGATTCAAAGCAGTCCATCAGTTGTACTTCATCCAGAAGTAGATAGTACATACCATCCGCAGTAACCTTCGAACGGATATATTCCATGAATTTCTCCGGATCAACTCCACGTTTTTCTTTTTCAATTTGAATAAGGTTTTCACCAATCAAATACAAGTCATCTGCTGAGTCGAATGCAAAACGAATAATATGATCAGCTTCAACACCGGATTCAAGCAAATGGTTATAAAAAATATTATTCATCAAATAGGACTTTCCACACCTACGAATACCGGTAATTACCTTAATCAATCCATTGTTCTTTCTTTTAATTAATTTATCTAGGTAAAAATCTCTGCGAATCTCCATAAAACAACCTCCGTAAGAAAGATTTTTGCAATCTAATACAATTTTCTGTTCTATATTATCAAATCAACACATTAAAATCAATATGCCAAGAAGAATTTAGGAAAGATTTTTGCAACTGGATGCATTTTTCTGCCTTAAAACATATTATATGCTTCGGCAGCGAGTCTTATCCCGTATCGATTGTAATTTATAAACGATCTAAAGCCACAGTCCTTCCCTGGAAACAGTATGCAGCAAGGATATGAAGACGGCTGAAAATGCAGTTGTGGAAATATTATTGGTACTATATAATGGATAATAGAAACAGAAATTTATCGGTGTTTCTGTTTTTTCAGACGGGGAGTATGATATGGCACTAAAATTTGATGTGAGAGATGAAAAGAAAATCAGGGTAATTATAGATACGGATGCGGCATGTGAAGCGGATGATCCGTTTGCCATAGCGCATGCGCTTATGAGTCCCAAGCTTATGGTGAAAGGAATAACGGCAGCACATTTTGCCGAGCAGGGATCCGTCGAAAAAAGCCTTGAAGAGATTAAGGTAGTGCTGAAGGCCATGAATAAGGATGTTCCTGCATATTTGGGGGAGGCCGGGCCGATGGATAAGGAAGGGAAGGAATTATCCGAAGCTGTGCATTTTATCATTGATGAAGCAAAAAGGGAAGATAACCATCCTTTGTACATACTTTGCCAGGGTGCTGTTACGAATGTTGCTGTTGCCTTGCGGGCCTGCCCCGATATAAAAGATAAAATCACTGTTATATGGATCGGAACCCATGGTGCAGGCAATGTAGAAGCTCCGTTTGTCGAGTTTAATGCAGGAAATGATATTGCAGCGGCAAATTATGTACTGGGAAGCGGTGTTAAGCTGTGGCTTATCCCGTCCACGGTTTATACGACGATAACCATAGGAATTGCAGAGATACAAAAGAAAATTGCGCCTTGCGGTGCGATTGGAGAGCATTTGTTTACCAATATGGTGTCCTACAATATGACAGATAAGGCATTCTGGACGCAGGGGGAAAGCTGGTCGCTTGGGGACTCCCCGGCAATTGCAGTTGCGATGAATCCCGGATGCGGACATTTTGAAGAAGTTCCTGCCCCATATGTTAACCAAGATACTTCCAGTAGCTATAAAGAAGGAATGCCAGTTATCAGAGTATATACGGATATTGATTCGCGATATATTCTGGAGGATTTTATATGTAAGCTGCAATTGGAATATTTGATTAGCATTGAATAATAAAAAGTATTTTGACAGCTAAGATGATCCGCAAAAAGGCGGCATTTGCAGAGGTAGAATCTTATAGAAATCTCACTCGGATAATTTGAACCAATCCAAAGTGTGTGGTATAATCATGATAAGAGTGAAAGATTTTATCGGTGGATACTGAAATAAATTGTACAACTGAAAAACCTTTATAGGAAAAGGAGAGGGTACTAACAATGAAAAAGAAAAAAAGAAAATTTAATTTTCGTCACACAGTTCTGCTTATCGGTTACATTCCGCTGCTGACTGCAAATATTATTTTGACGATATTTGCATCGCATACGATGGCGGATAACCTGGAGGAAAGTACCTACTCAAGACTGGAGTCTTGTGCGATCTCTGTTGAGCAGTACTTCGCCTGGGATATCAGAGAAGATATTCTTTGCAAGGATGATGTCAGCTATGCGTTCATTGATTCCCTGAAGAAAAATGATATTGAGCTTACGTTCTTTGAAGGGGATACAAGCTATCTTACTTCTATCAAGGATGACAGTGGAAATCGTATTGAGGGAACAAAAGCTGACAGTGCAGTATGGAATATCGTAAAATCAGGTGAAACCTATATGACAGATGGGGTAGACATTGCAGGCGATAAGTATTATGTCTGCTATGTACCTGTCAGGTCGGAATCCGGCGAAGTAATTGGTATGGGCTTTGCCGGCGAGAAAATGGAAGTAGTAAGCGAAGCAGCATCAGCTTTGGAAAAGAAGATGTATATGATTGATATCATCCTCTTGATTGTGTATGGTGCAGCCTTATTCCTTGTTGCTCGTCTGATCAGAAAGCCTTTGGCGCAGATTACTGAATCTATCAATGTCATAGCAAATGGTGACCTTTCTCAGGAGATTGAGATTCATGCTATTCTGGATGAAACAAAATCTCTGATAGAATCGGCAAAGACCTTGCAGTCAAAAGTGGGTAATATCGTTAATAAGGTAAATACCAATGCAGATAATCTGGAGTCTACGGTCGGTGCATTGAATGACATTGCGACCTCAAGTAGTTCCGGTGCGGACCGGATTAGTTCAACCATGGAGGAGTTAACCTCAACAGCCACTTCTTTGGCAGAAAATGTTCAGGAAGTTAATACCAAAGCCATAGATATGGGAAATGATATCAATGAAATCGGTACTGAGGTAGAAAACCTGAACGAACACTCACGGGGTATGCAGGAGGCTAACGATAAGGCTACAAGCTCCATGAATGAGGTGCTGAACAGCTCAAATAAGTCATTTAAGGCTGTGGAACAGATTTCAGAACAGATTCAGAGTACTAACGACGCTATTTTGGAAATCAACAAAGCTGTCAAGTTGATTCTTGATATTGCGGATCAGACGAAGCTGTTATCCTTGAATGCGAGTATAGAAGCAGCCCGCGCCGGTGAGGTGGGCAGAGGCTTCGCTGTAGTTGCCGAAGAAATAAAGAATCTGTCAGAGCAAAGCACAAGTGGAGCTGAAGCGATCAAGCAAATTGCAGACAATATTCTTGAGAAGTCAAGTATCTCCGTTGACCTGTCGAAAGAGATCCGCGAGATTATCGATAAGGAACAGAAGGATATTACAGAAACGCAGAAGTGCTTCGAGGTACTGAGCGATTCCATTGAAGGCAGCTTAGGGGTAGCTGAAAATATCCATGAGAGAACAGTACAGCTTGAAGGAATCAAGAACGATATCATTTCTAACATCAATGACTTGAGTGCGATCAGCGAGGAGAATGCAGCAAGCAATGAGGAAGTTACGGCAAGCGTTACGAATATTGCCGAGTCAGTAAAAGATGTATCCTATAAGGCAGAAGACATGAAACAAATGTCCGATGAATTAAAAGAGCTGATGACCTACTTCCAGGTATAAGGGCGCTGAGCTGAGTAGCAGAATTATTTATTTTGTTCATGTTCCATTGAAATATCCAATTACAAAAAATGCTCCTGTATGCATGCAGGAGCATTTTTGAGTTTGCGCGCCTAGCGGCGCACCTGGTGGTGCACGTTTTGGCGCAAGGATTTTGTAAGCAATTTTATTCGCTTTCTATTTTGCTGATCAGGGGGATTAAAAATAAACGTACAGGTAATAGTACCGTGAAACGAGGCTTAATGATATAATCATATTATAGAAGAGAGCGGAACAATGCTGATTGCTATGGTGGCTTAAAGGCAGGTGAATAGGGTGGCTTATGAAAAGCTTTTAAATGAAATTTATGCAGCGGTATCACTTAAGTATTTGTGGAAGGAGTATCAACCCTACTTTATCAAAAGTGAATCGCCGGACTGGATCAATGATACGATGGATTTTGGGCTGGAAGTCAGTCAGGCGCTTCTTCCGGATGATGGACAGGAGGAGAGATTCATTGAGCAGTATCTGGGCTGTAGGAAGGAGGAACTTCCGCCGCAGGCATTTGAGAAATATGGAGATCGTCTGAATTTTTATAATGGACGATTTTGGGCGATTCTACCGGATCAAACAGTGCATCAGGACTATCTGTTTAAGGCAAAGTATCGTTTTGACAGAAAACTGGAAAAGCTGAATACAAATTACATGCAAAGAAAATATAATGGGCTGTATCTTTTTTTACATCCGACAGATGAGAATGATATTGATGCGGGAGCCCTGTTTGAGTATATGCGGCTTACTCAGGAGACCAGAGAAAAGTGTTTTGACTGGGTGTTTTTAAACTGCGTAAAGACGATTTATGTCTGCAATTACAAGATCAATACGATTGAACCGATCAGGCTTCCGAAGAATGCAGAGAGTTTTTTAAACACCGAAGCGGAATATCTCCGTTACTGCCATGACTGGGAGAATGGAATGACATTGGATTTGTAGACTGCATTGGATTTGCAGATTTCGTTAGATTTGCAGGTTGCATATGCAAGTTGATCCGTACGATAGATGAGGAGATACAAAAATGAAAAATTATCGAATTATTGACAAGGAAACTTATTACAGAAGCGGCGCTTTCAAGCATTTTTCAGAGGATTGCAAATGTTCCACATCCATGACTGCGAGAATTGATGTGACCGGTCTTGTGCAATACTCCCGGCAGACAGGAACAAAGTTCTATATCAATTTTCTTTATATTCTCTCAAAAGTGCTGAATTCCAGGGATGATTACAAGATGGGTTATCTGTGGCAGACAGAGGAATTGATCTGCTATGATACCATCCATCCGACACAGTACGTGTTTCACGAGGATACAGAGACCTGCACCCCGGTATATACGACCTATTATGAAGATTATGAAACCTTTTACAGGGAAGCTCTTGCAGACGTTGAACGAACCAAACAGACGAGAGAGTATGGGCTTGCTATGGCAGATCATCCAAACTGGTTTGATGCATCCTATATTTCATGGCTCTCCTATGATTCACTGAATATCGAGCTGCCGGACGGACATTTGTTCTTCGCACCGATCATCAACTGGGGGAAGTACAGAGAAGAAAACGGCAAACTTCTTATGCCTGTCAGTGTGCGGCTAAATCATGCGATAGCAGATGGATATCTGGTGGCGAATGTCTTCCGGCTACTGGAAAAAGAAATTCTGCGAACAACAAATGGGCACATGGAAGGGAAATCAAATTATGGAATTTAATGAAAAACTGCAGGAACTGAGAAAACAAAGAGGGCTTACGCAGGAAGAGCTTGCAGAAGTGTTATATGTATCCCGTACCGCAATTTCAAAGTGGGAATCCGGGAGAGGATATCCGAATATCGACTCTTTAAAGGAAATCTCAAAATACTTTTCCGTTTCGCTGGATGAATTATTGTCCGGCGATGAGCTGCTTACTATTGCTGAGGAAGAGGGCAAACAAAAAGAAAAGCATTTACGTGACCTGGTTTTTGGACTGCTTGACTT
Source organism: Lachnospiraceae bacterium (assembly GCA_018384375.1). GTDB lineage: Bacteria > Bacillota > Clostridia > Lachnospirales > Lachnospiraceae > Suilimivivens. Next base: position 6,915 of record JAHAYJ010000090.1, on the reverse strand, counting down.
AAGTGTGGCAATGTTTCTTTTTCTTCCCTTTTTTGGACAAAGAGTGGATGGCAAGATTCAGGAGGTTTCTCTGCTTTCCCTGTCAGAAACGGAGATTTACGTGAAAATACCATATCTGATCATTGTTTTTGGAATGATTATCTGGGGAATCCTGATTCTGACGCTTCAAAATTGCAAAGCAGAATTTTGGGTGAAAAATAAAGATAAAATTTCTTTGGGACTGAGTGCAGTAGGGACCCTCTTTTTTATGATAAGTCTGCAGCCTTATGCAGGAATGTTTACTTTTGTTTTTTTGATGATCAAGGCGCTGATGCTGATAAAATGGGCATGATACGATTCGTATCATGGATGTGACGCACCAATTCTTTCTTCTTTTTGTCCTTTTGCGTATTGTGGATTCAGGCGAAAGCCAAATACAATCGTGAGAGGATGAAGGAAAATGAAGAAAAGAGATCAAAAGAATTTTTGTATTACAGTGTGTTTGCTGGTGGCGTTTGTATTATGGACAATTGCAATCAGTTGTTTCGATGTACAGGCGATCGGGCCGGAAAGTTCTTCGGTGGGATTTGCCGCCTTGAATGGTATGTTTCACAGTCTGACAGGAGTGCATATGCTGATCTATACCATTACGGATTGGCTGGGGCTGGTGCCATTTTGCTTTGTATTCGGTTTCGGAATTCTCGGACTGGTGCAGATGATTAAGAGAAAAAGTCTCTTGAAAGTGGATTACAGTGTTCTGGTGCTTGGCGTTTTTTATGTGATTGTAATGGCGGCGAATGTTTTTTTTGAGATATTTGTCATCAATTATCGGCCTGTATTGATAGAAGGATACCTGGAAGCTTCCTATCCATCATCGACAACCATGCTTGTGATGTGCGTGATGCCAACAGCAATCATGCAGTTTCATGACCGTATCGGACACGAGCTACTTAGAAAAGGGATTTCCTACATTATGATTGCATTTACAGTATTTATGGTCATTGGCAGATTGCTATCGGGGGTCCATTGGCTTACCGATATTGTAGGAGGGGCATTGCTGAGCGCAGGATTGGTCATGCTGTACTATTCCGTTTGCAGTCTTAAGCCCAAGGACTAAACGCTGATGGAAGGCAGATTTCCCAGGTTATTATTTTCGGTTCCGTCAGGCAGCGATTTCAAATATTCGGAATCCTTGCGGTGGGCAATTCCAACGCCCTGGATTTCGCCTGCTTTTGCCAGGGAAACGCCCTCCTCCTTGGAAACAATAGAGCCGTCCGAAAGCTGATAGCCGGTAATACGACCGCTTGATTTTATCAGCCCTACGATCTCCCTGGCATCTGATTTCGGGGTGGGTACATCATCAAGGGCTGCATATGCAAGTTTGGAGCCTAAGTCTTTTTCTTCTTTATTCATAACAAGCCTCCGCTGTTTAAATAATATTTTATGGGTGCTTTCATAGTGTCTGCATTTTCCCGGGAAGTATACGTAAAGATTTCCGAAGTGTGATTAGGTACTATTTCTTAACCGAAAAAAATGTTATACTTAAAATAAGAACTGATCAATTCACGGGAGGAGGGCTGTCATGGGAAAAGATACACATCTTGTCAATATCTATCTTAAGATACACAATAAAAAAACACTGACAATGGATGATCTTGCCTATTTAGCAAAATACTCCCCGGAATGCTTCGAAAAGACCTGTAAGAATGTGGTATACAATATCCCTGAAACAAAACCGATTATGGAACCGCCCGCTCCTAAAGTGCAGGATGAAGAGGCAAAGCCGGAGCCTTCTGAGCAGCAGAAAATTGAGAAGGTTCTTGATAATCTGAAACGCCTGGAAATTGATGAGTTTCCCATTATGGATGTGGATGCGGAGAAGGTAAAGAGCTTGCTTGGAAATTTGTATATGGAGCTGTTGTTTCCCCATAATGATCAGGATACCTTTATGGATATGACCATCAACGCAAGTACACCTTTATTTGATAAAAAGGCATAAGCATATTAATTTGGAATTGCGGAGGATTGGAAAGATGAGTTTATTTCAGGAAATTAAGAATTATGTGCCTTTGAATGAACAGGAAGAGCGTGATAAGGAGGTAATGCTGAAGTACATATTGAACAATTCAGACTGCCTGGAGAGAAAAAATCTGATCGCGCATTTTACGACGTCCATATGGACAGTTAACAGGGAGCGCACAAAAACGTTAATGGTGTATCACAACATTTATCAGTCCTGGTCGTGGATAGGAGGCCATGCAGACGGAGTTGAGGATTTGTGCTCGGTGGCAATGCGGGAACTCCGGGAAGAAACCGGTGTCAGCAATGCATCCCTGGTGAGCAGGGATATTTTCAGCCTGGAGACATTAACGGTAGACGGACATATCAAAAAAGGAGCTTACGTCCCCAGCCATTTGCACCTGAATGTTACCTATTTGGCAGAAGCAGATGAAGGCGAAAAACTGATCGTAAACGAGGAAGAAAATCAGGCGGTGAAATGGTGGACCTTTGACGAGGCTTTAAAGGCGTCAACGGAGCCGTGGTTTGTAGAGCATATCTACAAAAAGCTGATTGAAAGGTGCAAACATGGGGAAGAAATGGATCTATGTAAATGAAGATAATGACAGCGCGCGATATGTTTTAGGATATTCCGGTGATAACCCATTAATATGCATCGGGATAAATCCCAGCACCGCAAGACCGGATGATTTTGATAATACTATGAAATCTGTGGAGCGCATTGCGCTGAACAATGGTTATGACAGCTTTATCATGTTGAATGTATATCCCATACGAAGTACTGTTTTTGAGAACCTGTCTAAAGAAGAAAATGAATATTACAGGAGACGAAATAAGGAAGAAATCAAAAAGTGCATTCAGGGAATGGAAGGCCCGCTAAATGTCTGGCTGGCATTTGGAAATCTGGTGGATAAACGCACTTACATGAAGGATTGTATGGATGATATACTTAAGGTGCTTAATGAAAAGGAGGTCCGGTTTTGGAATGCCGGAAGAACCAAGGCTGATAATCCTAAGCATCCGCTGTATCTGCGCAAGGATACGAAACTGGAAGAGATGGAAATTACAGAATATTTGAAGCGGAAACAATGGATATAAAAATGAATTTAAAATAGAAAGGGAATGTAAAAATGTTGGAATTTAAGTATGATACGCAATTGTTGATCGAGGGAGAGAACCTTGATGAGGATGTGATCAGTGAGTATTTTACCAATAATTTTAAGGGGGATTGTCTTTTGGCAGTTGGAGATGATGAGCTGATTAAGATTCATTTTCATACAAATGAGCCCTGGAAGGTTTTGGAGTATTGTGCATCCTTAGGAGAAATTTATGACATTGTCGTAGAGGACATGGACAGACAGTCAAGAGGATTGCAGGGGTAACCCCAATTTTAGGAGGTGTATCTTGAGTAATAAACAGATGTCTCAAAACAATATCAATAAGATACTGGTGGTATTGCCGGTGGAAAACAGGCATAAGGAGCTGCTAAGAAGCTGTGCAGAGGGAGCACAGATGGAATTCATACCTGCAAAGGATTTAACAAAGCAGCTGGTTCAGGACGCAGATATCATTATTGGGAATGTATCGCCGGAGCTGCTCAGAGGAACCGGAAGACTGAAATGGTTACAGCTGAATAGCGCCGGGACCGATGGATATACAGAGGATGGGATTTTGCCGGAGGGAGCGCTTCTCACCAATGCAACCGGTGCCTATGGTCTTGCAATATCAGAGCATATGATCGGAGCGCTGCTCTGTATTATGAAAAAGCTTCATTTGTATGGCGCAGATCAGCAAAAGCATGTATGGGGAGATCATGGAAACGTAACTTCAATCTATGGTTCCAAGACACTGGTGGTCGGATTTGGCGATATCGGAAGTGAGTTTGCAGTCAGAATGAATGCTCTCGGCAGCCGGGTGACAGGGATAAGGAGAAATCAAACAGAAAAACCGGATTACCTAGAGGCTCTGTATCAGATGGACGCGCTTGCGGAATGCCTGAGAACTGCAGATATTGTGGCAGCATGTCTTCCGGGAACGGAGGAGACCTATCATATTTTTGACCGAAATGCTTTTGCTAAGATGAAAAAGGGCGCTTATTTCTTAAACGTTGGTAGAGGAAATGCAGTGGATTCCTATGCGCTTGCGGAAGCCTTGAACTCCGGTCATCTGGCAGGAGCTTCGGTTGACGTTACAGAGCCGGAGCCGTTGCCGAAGGAGCATCCTTTGTGGGATGCTAAAAATCTTCTGATCACACCACACATATCCGGAAATTACCATCTTCAGGAGACGCATGAGCGGATCATACAGATAGCGGCCGATAATCTTGCCAGATTTATGCAAGGCAGGGAATTGAGAAACATCGTTGATTTCGCGACCGGCTATCGGAAGCTTTAAGGTTCCGTAACTGCCTCTCCCAGTGATTGGAGATGTAAGAATGCGGATGATATTAGTAGAAGGAGGAGAATATGCTGAAGCTTGAGAGAGCGAGACTTGAAGACGCGGAAGCAATCACGGAGATCAAGATTGCTGCTTTTAACCGGGAAATTAATACATATCTAGGGAGAAACGGGGGACCTCCCGGATATGACAGTGTTGAATCGGAAATAGATATTATTCATAATTTTATTGCTTATAAAATTATGCTTGATGATGAAATTATCGGAGGATTGTTTTTGATCCCGGAGGGAGATGAAACAATGCATTTTGAAGATTTTGTTATCAGGCCTTCCATGCAGGGGAGAGGCTATGGCTATCAGACGCTGTGTATGGTAGAAAAGCTGTATCCCAACATCAAGAAGTGGCTATTATCTACGCCGGTCTTCAGCGTTGGCAATCAGCACCTTTATGAAAAATTCGGCTATTGTGAGACTGCCCGGGATGAAAACGAAGTTTATTACAATAAGATAATCGTGTAGAATGGCTGGTACCGTTATTTCATATTAAAACATCTGCGTTCCGCCGGCTTTATCTGCTTACTGTTTGGCTTGTATACAAAGGCAATATGGAAATAATTGCTTGTGGCATCTTTAAATGTTACATGATAGTATTAATTTTGTAACAAATATGTAACATTTAAGGAGGAGCAATGAAGAGAAAAGCATTAATTACTACAGCATTATTATCAGCAGGAGTTTTGTTAGGCAGCACACCGCTGACTTCCTATGCGGCGGAAGCATGGACTGCCCTCAGTCCGGCAGACAGCTGCTATCAGGTGTACATTGGACAGGGGGCAGAGAGTCTGTCTCAGTTATTACAGGAACTTAATACTGCATTTGAAAATGGTGGAAGTATCTGTCCGGATACAGGCAGACCGGGGGAAGATATACCAGAGATTTCTGTACCGGAACTGCCGATGCCCGAGACACCGGAACAGGAAGCACCGGCTCCGGGAGTTCCAAATCCACCAACAGAGGAGAAGCCCGATGGAGTGGAACCGGATGTGGAAAAGCCGGGTGAGGATACCGCAGATGAAGCTATACTTTCCTATGCGGAACAGGTGGTAAAGCTTGTCAACGAGGAGAGAGCAAAAGCAGGACTTCCTGCGCTTGAATTGAAAACAGACATTACGGCAGCAGCTAATGTGAGAGCAAAGGAAATCAAACAGAAATTTTCCCATACCAGACCGGACGGCAGCAGCTTCAGCAGTGTGCTGAGAGAGCAAGGAGTGTCCTTCCGCGGAAGCGGTGAAAACATTGCATGGGGGCAGAAATCCCCGGAACAGGTAATGAACGCATGGATGAACAGTGATGGCCATCGGGCAAATATTTTGAATAAAAACTTTAAAAATATCGGAGTAGGCCATTATGTGGATGCAAATGGTGTAAACTACTGGGTACAGCTGTTTACCTATTAATAAAGGGGCGTTGCAATTTTGCAACGCTCTTTCAGCAGGACTCTCTGATTCCAAGCTGCCAGAAAGCAACTGCGCTGGCGGCGGCAACATTTAAAGAATCCACGCCGTGAGACATAGGGATGCGTACTGTGTAGTCACAGTCAGCAATCGTGGCAGGAGATAATCCATCTCCCTCAGTGCCCAGCACAATAGCCAGTTTTTCTTCGGACATAAGTATTGGGTTATCTACGCTGAGAGCATTGCTATTTAGTGCCATGGCAGCAGTTTTAAATCCCATTTCATGAAGCTGTCTGATACCCGGTTGAGGCCATGCTTCATGTTTATCGCCAAAGTAGGTCCAGGGGACTTGAAAGACAGTACCCATACTGACTCTGACAGCACGACGATATAATGGATCGCTACATGCGGGGGTGAGCAATACCGCGTCAATGTTCAGAGCCGCAGCAGAACGGAAAATGGCCCCAATATTTGTGGGATTCATAATATTTTCCAGGACTGCAATGCGTCGTGCATGGATGCAGATTTCGTTAATACTGGGAAGCTTTGAGCGGTGCATGGCGCAGAGAACACCACGGGTTAATGGAAAGCCGGTGAGCTTAGTCAGGACATCAAAATCAGCGGTGTAGACGGGAATGTTCCCACAGCGTTCAATAATATTTCCGGCCTGCCCGGTGATGTGTTTTCGCTCCAGCAAAAGGGATATGGGAATGTATCCGGCATCAAGGGCACGCTCTATGACCTTGGGACTCTCTGCGATAAAGATGCCACCCTGTGGCTCGTAATAATGCAGCAACTGTGATTCTGAAAGGCGGGCATAGAGATCGAGCTCCGGTGTTGCGAAGTCAGTAATTTCAATGATGTTTGACATGGGTAAGCTCCTAAAATGGTAATTTTAAAACGCTATTTCTGCATTAGCGCAAGCCTAGCTTTCAATCTGGCAATTTCAGCGTCTTTATCAGCAATTTCAGCATCCTTATCAGCGATTTCAGCATCTTTCTCAGCAATGGCCTGTTTCTTGGCCTCGATTTCGCCTTCATATTTTTTTAGAATAATATCGATATCCA
>JAHAYJ010000089.1 GCA_018384375.1 Lachnospiraceae bacterium | reverse complement strand
ATATTATTCTTATTAGTGTGAATTTTTTTCACTTCTAGACATGTAATTTCTTCACTTCTAGAAGTGTCCTTTTTACACTTCAAGACATGTAATTTTTTCACTTCTGGAACTGCCATATTTTCCTCAGAAGTGTAATTTTTACATTTCTGAACATCCTGAACCACGAACTGCTTCACATAAATCATGGTTGGCTTTCCCTGTCCCTGCCGCCTCTTTTCAATCAATCCAATCCCGGCTTCTGTATCCAGTTCCTTCATTATGGTAATTGCTTTCTTGTTACTACAACCCAAAGCATCCATGATATCTTCTAATGAATAATAGATATATGCCCGGCCTTCCGTATCAAGCCACTGATTTTTTACGGATAACGACATTCTATCCAGCATCAGCCCATACAAGACCTTTGCCTCTACAGATACATTCCTGAAATGTTCATCCGTGAATAGCAGCTTCGGTATTTTATAAAATGAATACTGGTCCGCTTCCTTTCCATAAAAATAGGAAAGCGTAAGTCTGTCTTCCATTCGATACTCCTTCCTTAATCCAGAAGTGCAATTTTCACACTTCTGGATTACCCTTTCCTATTTATTCTGCCTGCTCCTTACTCCACTGTTCCAAAAGCTGAATGATAACCTCTTCCCTCTGCTTCGCGGAATAATGCGGTGAAAAATACTTATCCAGTTTCTTCTCTGACAATGATACCTTTGCCGATGATGATTTCTGCGGCAGTGCTCCATTTAATATAGAGATAACATTATACTGAGACGCATTTGACAGATTTGCTTGCTCCTTCAAAGCTGCTATCTGCACCGGTTTTAGGAACCCGTTGTCTTTTATATATTCATAAATCCACTTTTGCACCTGTTCATCAAAATATGAAATATCGACTGCCAATGTAAACTGTACTTTCTTCTGATCAACCAAATCCAATATTTCCGGTATCAATTCTGTAAGTCGGATATATCTTTTTACCTGTGTAGATGAAATGCCTGCTGATTCACCAACTTCTACAGCAGATAACTTTGGACCATTTTGGTCCGAAGCTAAATCAGACCTTTTCCCTTGTCTTTTTATTGCATCCATCTTCATTTTCAAAGACCATGCTCTTTCACTTGGAAGTATCTCTTCTCGCTGAATGTTAGCATCCACCATTTTTATAATGGCTTCATCATCCGACATTTCTTTTACAATCGCCGATATCTTCTTTAATCCCACAATGCCTGCCGCATGTAATCTTCTATGACCGGATATCATTTCATAATTTCCGGTCTGGTCAGGTCTGACAATTACCGGATTCAATATACCGTTTTCCCTGATGCTGTCTACCAGCGTTTCCATCTTATCATCATCCAATACCTTGAACGGATGGTTCGGAAAAGCATGAATCCTTCCAAGTTCTATTTCCTGTGTCCCGGCAATCTCCGGTACCCCCAATAATTCATCCACTGACTGCAATTTGATTTTACCTGCTACTCTTCCTGCCATGTCTTATGCCTCCTTCAATACTTCCTTTGTTAATGCCATATATGCAAATGCCGCTTTTCCTTTCGGATCATAGGAATAAATACTGCTTCCTTCCACACTTACCTCTGATGCCCTGACTGACATTGGTATCTCTGTTGCAAATACTTTTATATTTGCAGAATAGGTATCATAAACCATCAATGAAATGTCTCTGGCATAATTGGTACGGTTATCAACCATAGTCAGAAGAATTCCTTCTATCTTAAGCTTCGGATTCAGCTGCTTCTTTACCCTACTGATTGTCTTGATCAGCTGTTGTAAACCCTTGACCGGAAGATATGCAGCCTGTACCGGAATCAAAACAGAGTCTGCACATGCCAGCGCATTTATTGTCATCATTCCCAGAGATGGCATGCAGTCTATAATGATGAAATCATAGAACTGTCTCAGCTGGTCTACCATTGTTCTAAGAATCAGTTCCCTGCTCATTACATTTACCAGAGAAACTTCTATTGCTGATAATTCAATATTTGCCGGAATAAGATCCACACCTTCCTTATGATGAAGAATCGTTTTATCCATATTAAGCGGTTCATCATTTACAATATTCATCATCATGCTAGCCAGGGAATACTCCATATCATCCGGCTCTGGATATCCAAGGCTGATTGTCATGCTTCCCTGCGGATCCGCATCAATCAATAATACCTTCTTTCCTGACTGTGCCAGGCCAATACCTAAATTCACACATGATACCGTCTTACCTACTCCACCTTTTTGGTTTGATACTGCAATTACTCTACACATAATCTGTCCTCCTATTTATCCCAATTATTTTTCATCCATAACTTCAATATTTCCAATATCTCACGCCTCATCTGTTCCGATGTGTAGCTGGCTGGGAAAAATCTGTGAAGCTGCTCATTCTTAAAAACTACCCGGTCAATATCCTTCTGCTTTATCTCACTTAAGATATCTTCCATTGTTTCTACCGTCAGCTTTCCTTCTGTACTCAGCTTTTTTATTCTGATTGCCTGTGATAAAGATGGTGTACACTGGGCAAAATCCATTGCTTCCAGCATTTCTTCCTGTTCCTTCTTTTTCAGATAGGAAATCTGGACCGCCGGCGTGAAACCCATGCTACCATCATCCACTTTTTCCAGAAGCTCCGGTATCAGTTCTGTTATCTTGATATATCTCTGGACCTGCTTCGGACTGTCTCCACCTTCCTCTCCAATTACTTCAAGGGTCTTTTTCCCGGAATGATGGTCAACTTGACCACATTTTCTTCTGCCGGTTTTTCTTTTGATGGCATCGTACTTCATCTTGTAAGCAAATGCTTTTTCGCTTGGACTAATTCTCTCCCTTTGCAGATTGGAATCTACCATTGACACCACTGCTTCATCATCCTTCATCGCTCGGATGATTACAGGGACCTTCCGATACCCCAGCTTTTCTGCTGCGAATTTTCTTCGGTGCCCGGATATGATCTCATATACCCCTTCCGGTCTTGGCCGGACAATCAGTGGATTCAGTATTCCATATTTTCTGATGCTGTCCTGGAGCTCGATCATCTGACTGTCTGCCTAGACCTTGAACGGATGATTGGTAAAGGATCTCAATCGTTCCAGCTCGATCTCTACAACTTTTTCATCTGCTTCCCGTTGATCTGTTTTTTCTTCTACTGGCATTCTTCCTCCTTTTCCCTGAACGCACTCGCGTTACTCGCTCGTTGTCGCGGCATTCGTCAAAGTCTCAAGCAAGCTTGGACCTTGACTCATTGCTCACGCAAAAAAGCCCGCCCAGATTAGAATTGTTTTTCATCTAATCTGAACGGACCTTACCGTCAGGCTCGAATACTTCCAAGCAAGAATCTAATGTTATCACTGATTTACAACCCAAATCTCATCCTACACTGTAGTTGAACTCTCCGGGTGGCAATCCAAAAAATCATAATGGGTGGCAGTTTTTCATTTTCGGTGGCAGATTTTATATCTAGCGGTAATCTTCGGTGGCAAGTTGCCACCCAAAATCGCTCCAAAAACAAAAATTGCAGTAATAATTGTGGTCAACTATTACTGCAAAAATGGCTGTTCCCAGCGGGAATCGAACCCACAACTAGCGCTTAGGAG
>JAHAYJ010000088.1 GCA_018384375.1 Lachnospiraceae bacterium | reverse complement strand
GTTAAACCTTCTGGCTTTTCTTTAACCGTTTCTTTACTGTTTTTAGGTTGAAATCTCTTCGACTTCTGTTCTCTGAATTTTCTCTTGAATTTTCAGGGTTGCATTGCTGTTCATTTGTCAAGGTTCTCAAACTCAATTATCTGAGTCTTCATCAGGCAATCTTCAGAGATTACCAACGGAGAAGGAGGGATTTGAACCCTCGCGCCGCTATTAACGACCTACTCCCTTTCCAGGGGAGCCCCTTCAGCCTCTTGGGTACTTCTCCAAATCAAGCTGATTACTTCAAATATTCATAACCGGTGCATAAAGCTCCAGCGGAGAAGGTATCTCCAGCGGAGAGGGTGGGATTCGAACCCACGCGCCCTTGCGGACAAACGGTTTTCAAGACCGCCTCGTTATGACCACTTCGATACCTCTCCAGTTCGTGCGCCTTCGGTCAGCGCAATGATTATTCTAGCAAATCAAATTCCTAGTGTCAACACTTTTTTCAGAAAAAATTTCTTCTTCGAAAGGCACTCAAAAAAAGCAAAAAAATAACAGACCGAAACTCTGTTTACAGCCTGCCATTCTTAGCAATAATTTTGTTCCATTCTTTTCCTGATCAGAAGCATCTTCTTGTCAATCTTGTAGATCTGCCTTGCGCACTCCTTCAGGTCCTTCTCAAATGCCGCTTTTCCTTTGTCTTCCTGTTTGTATACAAAATGGTGCTCAACAACCGCCCAGAAGTTCATAGCCTGTGTTCTGATCTGAATTTCAACCTTTCTTTTTTCCGTTCCTTCAATGGGCACAAGTGCAATGACATGAAGACTTTGATAACCACTGGCCTTTGGTTTTTTGACATAATCCTTTATCTTGATAATTTCAATATCTTCCTCTTCCTTCAACAGGTTTGCCAATCGGTAAATATCATCAAGGAAACTACATATCACTCTGATCCCTGCAATATCATTTAATCGACTCTGTGCTTCTTTTTCCTTTATATCATATCCTTTATGTATCATTTTTTTCAGGCAGCTTTCCGGCGTCTTGATCCGACTGCTTTGGGAACTGATAAATGTCCGCCCAAGTTTTTCTGAGTAGGTCTTATTGATCGTCTCCAATTTTTTATTGACCCTCTCAATTGCTTCCCGATACGGCAACGTAAATTTTTCATCCCCCACCCGTAACAAAAATTCCTGCTCTTCCTTTATATCCATAATCTGTTATTCCTTCCGTCTTTTATAATAGCCAAACAGAAAAGCCCTGAATACCATAATCATGTGAAAAGAAGGTAAAATATTTGTAAATCGCGAATATTTATGATAATCCCAAAAATTTTTCCGCTATTGAAATATCCTCCGGTGTCGTGATCTTGATATTTTCATAGGATCCCTCCACCAGCTTTACGCGATGCCCCGTAAAGGTCTCTACCACCATCGCATCATCTGTAATCGCAATACCATTTTCCAGAAACTCCTGCTCATTTTCCATCAGGTTGTCATAAGCATTCTTAATCAGATCATATTCGAACACCTGGGGAGTTTGAACCATAAAAACCAGTCTCCGATCCGGTGTGGAAACAATATTATGATTCTTATCTGCGATCTTAATCGTATCTTTTACAGGCATTCCCGCTACACAGGCACCATATTTCAGAACACAGGAATAAAGTCTTTCCAGTATTTTGACAGTAAGCATCGGTCTTGCACCGTCGTGGATAAATACATAGTCGCAAAAGGTCAGACTGCTTAATCCCTGAAAAACCGAATGATATCGTTCTTTTCCACCTTCCACAATACTGCTCACCTTATCAAAGCCATACTTTTCTACAATTTCCTTTTTACAATAGGAAACATCGCCGGGTGAAACAACCAGAACGATTTCATCGACAAAACTTTCCTGAAATGCTCTCAGCGAATAATAGATGACAGGTTTATCCCCGATCAGCATATATTGTTTTTTGATATTGCTTTCCATTCGCTTCCCGTTTCCTGCTGCCAATACAATAGCCGCAGTACGCTTCCTGTTCTCAGCTTCCATCTCTATATTCTCTCTCCCAGTTTCAGGTTCGGAACCGCATTCAGATCAAATCCATGGCGGATTCCTTTTCGGAACTCATAGTATGCCGCCGCGCCGATCATTGCAGCATTATCGGTACAATAAACAGGCGAAGGGTGGTAAAACGTAATGTTCTTTTTTTCACAAACCTTTTCAAATGCCTGGCGTAATCCACTGTTCGATGCAACGCCCCCGGCAATAGCAAACTTCGTATATCCGTACCTTTCCACCGCATCCATGGAATGCTCTACCAGCACATCAATGACCGCCTTCTGAAAGGAAGCTGCAACATCTGCCGTATTGATTTCTTCCCCCTTCATCTGGCAGGAATTCAGATAATTCAGCACTGCCGATTTCAAACCGCTGAAGCTGAAATCGTATTCTGCATCGCCCACCTTTGCTCTGGGAAAATGAATGGCATCCGGATTTCCCTCTCTGGATACCTTATCAATTTTCGGCCCCCCCGGATAGCCCAGACCGATTGCACGAGCTACCTTGTCAAAGGCTTCGCCTGCCGCATCATCCCTGGTTCTTCCGATAATCTCATACTCGCCATAGTCCTTCACAACAACCAGGTGGGAATGCCCGCCGGACACCACAAGACAGATAAAAGGCGGTTCCAGCTCTTTATTTTCAATATAGTTTGCGCTAATATGTCCCTCAATGTGATGAACTCCCACCAGCGGAATACCTGATGCAAAGCTGATCGCCTTAGCCGCAGATACACCCACTAGCAGAGCCCCTACCAGACCGGGGCCATAGGTCACTGCTATCGCGTTCATCTCTTCCAGCTTCATTTTCGCGTCAGTAAGTGCCTGTTCAATCACCTGATTGATCTTTTCAATGTGTTTCCTCGAAGCAATCTCCGGCACTACTCCGCCGTACTCCGTATGCAGCGCAATCTGCGAATAGATCACGTTGGAAAGGACCTCCCTTCCGTTCTTAACGACCGCTGCTGCCGTTTCATCACAGGAGCTTTCGATTGCCAATATGTAAACATTCTTTTCCATCTTAATTACTATGCCTCTTAATTCTGGTTTTCTTCTTCTGCGGGCTTCCAGCCATAAATCTTCCAGTGCCCCAGCTTATCTTTTCTGAGTACAAATATCTGATCTGTTACGGTAACGTTGGTTTCCTGTCTCATAGTAAAGGTGCAATGCAACCTTGCCCAGTTGTATCCATCCTGGGAAAAATATTCCACATCCGTGCTGGAAGAAGGACTGTAGCTGGAAACCACAAGCTTCTGCTCCTTCATGTTATTGATATCCCACTGCAGATCTTCCAGATATTGCTGTTGCGTCTTATTTGCTACCAATTCCTCATCATAGAGCTTCTGTATCTGCATTGCCAGCTCCTGTTGTTCCTCCTCCGAATAATCCTCACCGTAGAAGCATTGCGTAAGCTCTCCGAAATACTTTACCACTTCCCGGGGTGACGGCGGATAATTATTATCCAGATCACGCATCAATGCCTCCTGAACAGCAGAAACCTCAACAGGCTTCTCCTCTGTATCAGCTGCTTTCCTCATAGACAGATAATAATAGTACCCAATAACCAGACCAATCAATATGATCCCTATGATCAATCCCTTAACTCCACTCTGGCTATGCCTCTTTTTCATCGGAACACCTTCCTTCCCCTATCGGCAGTATTTATTCATCCTCGAACACAAGCTCCACTGTTTTTCCATCCCTGCAGACCTCAGTCTCCTGAAAAATCTTTTTTGTTGCCGGAAGATATTCCTCCGGCCTGTTCAGAGAAGGACTGTAATGCGTCAGCCAAAGCTTCTTCACCTGTGCCCGTTTTGCAAGCTCCGCTGCCTCATAAAAGGTCATATGCTTATTTTCCTTTGCCTTTGCCTTTTTCTCCGGCTCCCCATACATGCCCTCGCAGATAAACAAATCTGCTCCTTCCGCATGCTTTACGATTCCCTCTGTCGGTCTGGTATCCGTACAATAGGTAACCTTGAGTCCTTTCCTTACAGGCCCGATCACCATTTCCGGCACGAATGTCATTTCCTTTGTCTCTATAGTTTCTCCTCGTTGCAATCGGCTCCAGTACTTCTTTTCAATTCCCAACTCGACAGCCTTGTCTACCTGGAATTTACCAATTCGGTCAATGATAATGCTGTATCCGTAACAGGGCACATTATGATTCACGCGAAAGGCTTCTATCCGGAATCCATCCAACCGAATCGTGTGTTCGGCCTCTCCCAGTTCCAGACAATCAATCACAAACGGAAGCTCCGGGGCAATCACCCTCAAAGAAGCCACTACTCTGGAAAGCCCTTTGGGTCCCACCAAAAGAAGCGGCTCTGTCCGTTCCGCATTTCCCATAGTGAGAAGCATTCCCGGCAGTCCGCTGATATGATCTGCATGGAAGTGGGTAAAGCAGATGACATCGATCGGATTGGGGCTCCAGCCCTTCTCCTTCAAAGCAATCTGTGTTCCTTCCCCACAATCAATCAATATACTCTGTCCGTTGTATCTGGCCATCATGGATGTCAGCCATCTGTAAGGAAGCGGCATCATTCCACCGGTTCCAAGCAAACAGATATCCAACATAATTCTTTCTGCCTTTCCAAAGGTTCTGCCAGCCTCTACACTTTACCGAGGAAACCGGAACTACATCAGTTCATTCACTTCCTCCTCTTCTACCGGAATGGCAAAGCCCTTAATCATTTTATCATAACATTCCTCGCACAGATCAAAGAAATGCTTCTTACCATCTTTATTACTAAAATAGCCGAACCGGCTATCCCCGCAAAAACATCCCTCTTTTAAAATTCCATTTTCTACCGTCAGTTCTCTCCGGCATTTATTACAGATCACTGCTGCAAGCTCTTTTTTATTTTCATCCAGGTAAATTCGCATGGTCTTATCCTCCTAACTTTATTATACATAAAAGAGTAATAAGAAACAGTGGTAATTCTTCCATGCACTTCCTATCTTTTCCACATGATCAGGGCATCCTCCACCGGTTTTTCATAAAATCGCGGTCTTACGCCCTCTCCCTGAAAGCCCAGACTTTCATAGAGTCGTATTGCGGATGTATTACTCACCCGCACCTCCAGCGTGCAGTCACCAATACCAAATGTTTTCGCTTCCTTAAGCATATATTGCAGCATCTGTCTGCCGATTCCCTGTCCGCGATAAGAAGCAGCAACAACCACATTGGTAATCTCTCCCTCACCCATAAGATCCCGGATACCGCAACAGCCCACTACCTTTTCATCGCTCTCTGCCACATAGTAATGTGCATAATCCGCCTCTACCATTTCCAGAAAATCATCTGCTGACCATGGCATGGAAAACGCTTCCCGTTCTATTTCACTGACTGCCTCCACATCGGAAGCTTTCATTTCTCTTATGATTACCACAACGCTACCCTTGTTCCTTTTCCTGCTTTTCCCGCTCTGCCTGGGAAAGTCTCAGATATTCCGGTGCGTGATCCTTTGCAGCAACACATCTTCCTTCCCTTAAATAGGAAAAAGCAAGCGTAGCAAAGGATGCCGCTCTCTGACGGTTCATATGTGCCGGTGCAAAGCTGTAGGGTACTGTCAGAAGCTGTGAAAGCCTTTCTGCAAAAACAGGAACTCCGTCCCCTAGAAAAATAACTTCTCTGTCAAGCCTATTGCACTTTTCAGCAATTTCTTCAATGGGGACTGCACACTGTCCCAGCACCGTTTTAAGCCGATAGGACAGGTGTGGAGTTTCATCACTACCGTCATGCTGTTCCATGCGCTCAAACTCATAGATGCCGGTATAAACCTGATTTCTCCTGGCATCCATAATGGGACAAACCAGTTTGTCAGTCCCATACAAATTACAGGCAAGTCCGTCCAATGTAGGGATTTCCACCAGAGGTACCTTCATAGCAAGTCCCAGTCCCTTAGCGGTTGCCGATCCGATTCGAAGCCCCGTAAAGGAACCCGGTCCCTTGGCAAGCGCAATTGCATCAACAGTGTCAAGGTCCAGCTCTACCATCCTTTTCAGTTCATCCAGCATGGGAAGCAATGTCTGCGAATGTGTCTTCTTGTACTGAACGTTATACTCTCCGATCAGGATATCGTCCTCCACAACGGCTACCGAGGCCACAAGTCCTGAACTGTCTATTGCTATGATCTTCATTCTTCCCCTATTTCCTCCAGCGTAATCTTCCTGTAATCAAAGCCCTTTTCCAGATTCTTACAGATGGTAATCCTTGTATAGTGCTCCGGAAGAATTTCTTCTATCAGATCTGCCCACTCAATCAGGCATACGCCTTCACCGTAGAAGCAATCCTCATATCCAATCTCATCCATCTCAGAGATATCGCCAATTCGATAGACATCAAAATGATAAAAGGGGCATCTGCCCTCCTCATAAATCTGCAAAATGGTAAAGGTGGGGCTGTTTACCGGCTCCGTAATTCCCAGACCTGCTGCCATCCCCTGTGTAAAGACGGTTTTCCCCACTCCCAGATCCCCAATCAGGGTAAACACTGTTCCGGGCTGTGTTTTCTCCCCTATTTCCCTGCCCAGGGCAAAGGTATCCTCCGGGCGAAGGCTCTTATAAACAATTTTTTTCATATCTGCTTCCTAACTACTTGTACTCTCTAGCTGCGAATTTTTACCTTTTTGGGAGACATATGGGTGGAGATCATCTGAATTACTGCAGAAGTTTTATCTCCCAGATCCCCCTTGGGGAAGATAGCTGCATTTACCCTTGAGGTATATACGATCAGACTCCGGGGCGTTGATACCGCTTTGTACAGATCCTCCCATTTCTGGCTCTGTACCTCTCCATTCTGGGAAACCTCGATTCCATCATCTGTCATCTTATAATGAAGTGGCTCCTTAAATGCCGAATTGGCCAGGAACTGCTGTCTGGACTTTAAAAAAAGTGTCCATGGCAGATAAACCAGCACAATAATCCCCATAATCAGACAAAGGACGTTGGCTCCCATGAAAAATGCTACCACCAGCAGTGCTCCAACAATGGCTCCGAGCAGACCGGACGCACTGGTATAGGTGTGAAACAGCAAATAATCATATAAGGCTCCCGGCGTCATTTTTATATCAAATTCTACTTCCATTTCTGCGTCCATTCTCCTTGCCTCTTCACCACACAAGTAATTTCTTATTGCACAAAAGAGAGTCCGCAAGCGGACTCTCCACTCTTCTCTTATTATACTAAAAATCAAACAAAGTGCAACATATTAAAATTCTTCCCGCACCTCTTACTCATGACGCAGTGCCTCAATAGGACTGAGTCTGGCAGCCTTTCTGGCCGGATAGATTCCAAAGAAAATACCCACACTGCAGGAAAATACCGATGCCACGATTATGGTTCCTGCGCTGACAAACGGCGTGATTCCCGCAATTAATCCCACGCCAAAGGCTCCCAGGACACCCAGAATGATTCCTATGATACCGCCAAGTAAGGTGATGATCCCGGCCTCTGCAAGAAACTGCAGCAATACAGAACCGGTTCGGGCACCAAGTGCCTTTCTGATTCCGATTTCCCTCGTTCTCTCTGTAACAGACACCAGCATGATATTCATAACACCGATACCACCTACAAGTAGAGAAATCGCTGCGACAAAGGAGATAAAGATCGTAATGAAACCAAGTATGGTATCAAACTGTGATGAAAAATCCGTAAAGCTCTCCATCATAATCTGATTTTCACCGCGTACATTGTGCCTGCTCTCAAGCAGGGAAAGTATTTTGCTTGCAATCTCCGTACAATATTCCGCCGACTCTGCAATAACGTAAAACTGGTCAATCTCATCGATATAGTATCCCAGTTTATTTGCCATAAAGGTAAGGGGCACCTCCGCTGCGATCGTCGTCACGCCGGAGGACATCATACTGATCAGGGAAGACGCATTGTCCTTACGGATTCCCACGATCCTCAGCTCCTGCGTCACGCCCCAGAAGGTCGCATCAAAGCTCATTCCCACTACATCGGTAGTTCCAAACAACGCAACCGCACTGGACTCCGAAATAACGCAGACATTATTTCCACTGTCATAATCATTCTGGGTAAAATACTTTCCCTTGATGATTGGATCAGAAGATGCATACTGCAGCCCTACAGTTCCTCCTGACATCTGAATATCGAAATCTCCTTTCGGTCCTTCTGCAGTTCCCCATGCACCATAGGTAGGTGTTACCCCCTTCACATGATCAATCTGCTCCATGATCGCATCAAAATCTGACTGGTCAAAGGTGACTGTCGTATCCTTCCGGGTGCTGTCCACATAAAAAGCAATCTGCCCGCCACCTAAGCTGTCAAGCTCCGAGTTTACCTGTCCTCTCACACCGTTTCCGATGGAAATAACCATAATAACGGAGGAGATACCGATGATAATTCCCAGCATTGTCAGAACGGAGCGGCCTTTATTGCTTTTGATATTCATCAATGCAATCTTAATATATTCCCAAATCTGTGCCATATTAACTATTTCCTCTCATTCTGTCCGACTACTGCTGTGGCATTGCCATTACCGTCATACCCTCCTGAAGACCTGCTGTCACATCCGTCACAACCTGTTCGCCTTCGGAAAGACCCTCCACTACCTGAATATAAATATCGGAAGAAATGCCTGTCACTACCGGCTTTTTCACCAGAATATTGTTCTCTACCACGTAAACAAACTCTCCATCCAGATCTACATTAACTGCGCTGACAGGAACCAGGACTGCCTGCTCTTCTTTTGCAGTACTGATCTTAACCTTTGCCTCCACACCTAAAATGACATCGCTGTCAGGATTGGTGATCGTAATTTCCGTACCAACAACTGCTGCACCGCTGTTGTTCTTTTCTGCCATTTTGTTGATCTTGGTAACTTCCCCTTCATATTCTCTGCTTCCGATGGTAACAATGGCCTTCTGTCCCACCTCAATCTTGTCAAGGTCATATTTGGTAACCGAAATCTTAACCATTACATTCTCGGTACTCTCCAGCTTAAGAATCTGAGAGCCGGCTGCCATGCTTCCGCCTTCCACTGCACTTATTTCCGTAACAACACCATCAAACGCAGCAACGATACCACCCTCAGCCTCTTCAATGCTTTCCAATGAATCTGCCGCCTTAATTTCTTTTGTCTGGTTCTGAGCCTCCAGCTCTTCCTTGGCTCCGGAGGTCATCTTCCCTGCCTCTGCAGAGCTCTTCTGGGATTTCATCTCGGAACGATATTCCTTATAATCTGCAAGCATATCGTTATAGACCTTCAGTTCATCCTCCCAGCCCTTAATCTCCTTATTGTTCTGTTGCTCATAGTTGTTCAACTGAACCTGCTTCTGCAAATTCAGGTATTCCTCAGAATCCGGCTTATCCTGCCAGTCCAGAAGAGAAATCTGAAGCAACGTTCCGAAATAGGCAAGATCACTCTTTTTCTTGGCAATCTTATTTTCAAGACCTGTTATGTAAGCCTCTGTATCTGCAATCTGCTGATCCAGCACATCCAGATTCACATTGGCTTCCTTTAAATCCCCAAGCTTTTCACTATTGCTCTGCAGGGAGTTCTGATAGCTTCCCTCCACTGATTGCAGTTCCAGCTGGGCAAGCTCCTTTTCCCTGGCAAGGGCATCCGCATCATAAGAGACCAGCAGTTCTCCGGCCTTTACCGCATCACCTGCTGCCACCTTCACTTCTCCGATTTCCACGTTAACATCAGAAAAGTAGCTCTTCGTTTCCTGTGTGGTGACGGTACCGCTGGTATTGATTGTCTGCTCAATTTCTCCAACCAGTGCACCCGTGGTGGTCACGATAGCTTCTGCACCATTTCCGCCAAAGATTTTTACCAGGATCAGCAGTACTACAATCACACCAATCACACTGAAAAGGATAATCCTTCTGCGTTTCTTCTTAGCCGCCTTATCCAAAGGCTTTATCTCTTTCTTTTCTTTTTTTGCCTTTTTTTCTTTCCCTGCTTTTCCCTTCTTTTCCGCGATTTCTTCCCCGGCAGTTACTGAGGTATCCTGCTCCTTCTCGGTTGTCATCATTGTCTGTTCTTCCATTCCTGTATTCTCCTTCATATTGCTCTGCTCATTCCTATCCTTTTTATATTTCATTATTGATCCTGTCATCCACAATCTTGCCGTCCATAATGCGGATGATCCGCTTTGCCCTTTCGGCAATTTCGTTATCGTGAGTGATCAGTATGACCGTTCTTCCTTCTGCATGAAGTCCTTTTAAGATTTCCATAATCTCCTTAGTCGACCCCGAGTCCAGATTTCCTGTAGGCTCATCTGCCAGAATGACAGGCGGCGCCTGTGCAATGGCTCTGGCAATGGCAACTCTCTGCTGCTGTCCACCGGACATCTCAGAGGGTTTATGATCCATCCTCGCTTTCAGTCCAACCTTTTCAAGGGCAATCTCAGAAAGTCTGATCCGCTCCTTCTTGGGAACACCGCGGTAAATCAGAGGCAGCTCCACGTTTTCAAGGGCAGTCAAACCGGCAATCAGGTTAAAGCCCTGGAAGATAAATCCGATTTCCCGGTTTCTGATGTCCGACAGGTCATCATCCGTCAGATTGGACACATCCTGCCCGTTTAATATGTAAGTACCGCTGGTAGGCACATCCAGACATCCAAGCATATTCATCAGTGTTGACTTGCCGGAACCGGACTGACCGATAATTGCAACAAATTCATTTTTATCAATCCTCAGGTCTACGTGATCCAGTGCCCGGACTTCATTCTCCCCCGGGTTATAGATTTTGCACATATCCCGAATTTCAATCAGTTCACCCATCTACACATTCTCCTTGTTTTGTTTGTACTATTGTATTATATAACTAATACAATATTTGTCAATACCTCTTATGCGCTTTTTTTGACATTTCATCCGCCTTTTTGCATTCTAAACATTATAACGAATTATATGTGGAAATTCTTTCAAAAAAGTATGAAAAAACTTAATTTTTTCTAAATACTGCGCTAATATCCCATCGTAAAAGGCGTTTCAGAGGCCATATACGACCTTTGAAACGCCTTTTGTAAAGCAATTTTTTATCTCTTTTATAAGCTCTTGTGTATTTCCATAATTCTCCCCGTATATTCCCGAATCAGCTGTACGGATTCCTTAAACCGGGCGAGTTCTCCCGGTGTCATATGGATTTCCAACACATCTGATGCACCTGTACGGTTCAGAATGGTAGGCACACCTGCATAGACATCCTTCTCTCCATATTCACCCTCAAGAAGTGTAGAGACCGGAACAATCCTGTTTTCATCATTTAAAATCGCCTTGATTATGCCGGCACAGGCAGTTGCAATTCCGTAATAGGTAGTGCCCTTCCTGTTCAGGATCTCCCATCCCTCCTGTGTTGTCTTGTATACCAGTTCATCCAGATCTACATCTCCCACAAGCTCCTTATTATCTGCGATCACATCATAAAAGGGTTTGCCTGCCACTGTCACTGTGGACCAGGGCACCATTTGGGAATCCCCATGCTCTCCCATAGAATATGCATGCACGCTTCTCGGATCTACCCTGACCAGCTGGGCGATCATATTCTGCAGTCTTGCCGAATCAATGGCCGTACCGGTTCCGATCACCTGATTCTTGGGAAGTCCTGACAAAAACTGTACATAATGCGTAATAATGTCTACCGGATTGGAAATAACGATAAAGATACCGTCAAATCCACTTTCCATAATCGGTTCCACAATAGACTTGCAGATCTTGGCACTCATCTCCAGGGTATCCAGTCGGCTCTGTCCCTGCTTCGGAGGAGCCCCTGCAGTGATTACAATGATATCAACATCCCCACAGTCAGAATAGTCTCCTGTTCTTACCTTTACATTTCTGTTTAAATATTCGATGCTGTCCTGCAGATCCAGCATTTCTCCATAAGCACGTTCCTTGTTGATATCAATCATGATCACCTCATCACAGATTCCCTGCGTGATCAGACTGAATGCCGTTGTGGAACCCACAAGGCCACAACCGACAATCGCTACTTTTCGATTTGTAATTTTCATAATCAGACACCCTTTCCACCTTTTTATTATTGCCGCATAAAAGCAAAAAGCGAGGGTGCACGTGGCATCCTCGCTACAAAAATATTATACGCTTTGCTTTTTCACTCGTCAAGCCTTCTGTTCTTCAGTTGCCTTCCTTTTCTGACCTGCCATACCCGCCTTAAGAATCGGGCTCAGCTTCTTGTAGACCAGCATGGTAACAAGTGATACGCTGACACCCTTCAGAAGATTTAAAGGTGCCACCGCAAACATTACCAGTGTCGTTACGCTGTTAATGCTTGCATTGATCTTTGTTCCCATCTCCACGATTGCTTCCAGCGGCATACCATAAAGTGCAGAGAAGGCCGGAAGCAGATAAATGGCATTAAACATGGTTCCAAACACAGTCATAATCAGTGTTCCTGTCACGGATGCCACGAGCGCACTCTTTTTCGACTTCTTCACCATATAAATAATGGAAGCCGGCAGGATAAAGCTGCATCCAATAACAAAATTTGCCAGGTCACCTACAAATGCCGTACTCGTTCCCTTTACCAGAAGCTTTAAAAGGATCTTACAGAATTCAATCATCACGCCTGCCACCGGTCCAAATGCAAAAGCACCGATCAATGCCGGAATCTCACTGAAGTCCAGCTTATAGAAGGGTGGTGCAAAAGGAACCGGAAAATCAAAGATATGAAGTACCATTGCGATTGCCGCAAACACACCGATCATTGCAATCTTTCTGGTGGACAGGATTCTCTCCTCATCCCCGTTTTTCTTCTTTGTCAGCTTTTCCACCAGATAAGCCACTGCAAAAAGCGCCACTGCTACACTGACCGACACTACTACAAATGTCACATTGTCCTTTACACTGTTCCATAAACCATTGTTCATTTTCTTTTCCTCCAAATTTTCCGGAAAAAGTTCTTGTAGCGCCTGCAAAATGCAGACAAAAAGCCCCGGATATCTATCATCCGGGGCATAAAATGCACTACACATCATCATACATCACATATGCTTCTGTATTTGTATTGTGCCATTCTTCTCTCATCCAGACTTTACTGTCGGTTTTGGAATTTCACCAAATCAGCCATACCTACACTTTCTATCATACCAGTGCAGGCACAGGTCGCGGACTGTACCGCCGGTAGGGAATTTCACCCTGCCCCGAAGAACTTTTCCTATTTTTTTGAAATTATATCCTATTATGCTTCTGCATGCAAGTATAATTTCACTTTATTTTTTCTATATTTTTTCATTTACTGATTGATATAGGCAAAGAAGCCCTCCACATCATTGGTCTTCATATATCCTTTTTCTACCCAGAAATCCGCTGCCATCTGTGCAATTTCCTTAACATTTCCTTCCTTGCTAAGATCATTGAATTCCTTGTTCATTGCCTCATCATAGAAGGTGATGCCGGAGCACTCTGCAATCACATCCTCTGTGGAAAGATCAAGTCCCTTTGCCATGATTTCACAGCCCTCTTCCAGATTCTCATTGAGGTATGCAACCGATTTGTTCCAGCCTTCATTCAATGCATCTGCTGCGTCCGGATGCGCCTTTAAAAAGTCTGTGCTGACCGTAAGCACATCAATGATTGCCTTGGGATAGTCTGCAGAGGACACAAGAATATGTCCGCCTTCTCTCTCTCCGCAATTGCTAAGCGCAGGCTCCCATGTCACTGCCGCATCGACCTGACCTGCAATAAAGGCTTCCCCGGCAGCATCATTTCCCATCTCAATAATGTTGATCTGATCCTCTGTAATATTGCTGTCTGCCAGCACCTGCAGGAAGAAGAAATATGAGGTTGCAGATTTATCCAGTGCCACTGTTTTACCCGCCAGGTCATCTACCGTCTGAATCTCTTCAGTTGCAACCAGGCCATCCCCTCCGGTAGAGGCATCCATGGTGCACACATACTGTTCAGGTGCGCCTGCATCATACTGAATGATATCACGGTCCATTACCTGTCCAAGTGCCTGAATGCTGCCGGAAACAAAGGCTGCCCCATAGGTAGATTCATCTTCCATAATAACGACCTCTACGTCATACCCTAGTTCCTTGAAATATCCCTTTTCCACACCGATAAAAACCGGTGCATAGCCTGCCCAGGTACAGAAGGCAACCTTCAGGGGAATCAATTCTCCGTCTTTCTCTGTTCCTGCTGCTTTTGCTTCAGCTGTTTCACCCGAAGTTTCCGCCGTCTTTGACGCACCGCATCCGATGCATGAAAGCACCAGCGCCATGCTAAGTAACACTGCTAATAATTTTTTCATCATTTTGTCTCCTTTTTCTTATTTATCAAGGGCTGCATCCTGGCTTTCCTGCCAGAGCATATCCATGATTTTTCGTTTCATCTCCAGGAATTCGGGTGTGACAAGCATTTCATGGCTTCTCTCACCTTCGATCTTCACCTCCAGAACCTCCCGGATGGTTCCCGGTCTGCGGCTCATCACATAAATACGGTCCGCCAGAAGAATCGCCTCATCAATGTCATGGGTAATAAAGAGAATCGTGTTTTTGGTTTCCCGGCTGATTCTGGCAAGAAGCTCCTGCATGACCACCCTCGTCTGCGCATCCAGTGCACCGAAGGGCTCATCCATCAAAAGGATCTCAGGATGATTTGCCAGCGTCCTGGCAATTGCCACCCGCTGCTTCATTCCTCCGGAAAGCTGCTTGGGCAGCGCATTTTCAAATCCGGACAAACCAATCAACCGGATAAATTCCCTTGAGATCTTTTCCCGCTCCGCCTTGGGAACCTTTTTCATCTTCAGTCCGAATTCCACGTTTTTCTGCACGGTCAGCCATGGGAAAAGACTGTAGCCCTGAAACACCATTCCTCTGTCTGCGCCCGGCTGCGTGACCTCTTTTCCATCTATCTGCACACTGCCCTGCGTGGCATCCTCCAGACCTCCGATAATGTTGATCAAGGTAGATTTTCCACAGCCGGAGGGTCCCACCATGACCACGAATTCAGATTCCTTTACCTCTAAATTAATATCCTTTAATGCCACAACATCTCTTTCTCGCCTGTTTGCAGCAGGGAAGACCTTTTGCAGATTGCTTACCTTTAACTTGATGTTATCCATGTCAATCACCTAACCTTTCATGCCACGGCACAATGAGTCTTGTCAGAATCCGAAGCAGAAAATCCGTGATCAGACCAATGATCCCGATCATAATAAGTCCTGCAAAAATCACGTCCGTCGCAAGAAAACGCTGGGATTTCAGAATAATATAACCAAGACCTGCCGCTGCCGCAACCATTTCCGCAACTACCAGGTAGGTCCATGCCCATCCGATCGTCAACCTGAAGTCGTCCATCAGCCCCGGCAGTGCCGCAGGGAAAATGACGTGGGTATAAATCTGAAGCTTGTTTGCGCCGAGCGTTCTGGCCGCATTGATCATGTTCTTTTCGATAGAGGAAACGGTATCGCACACCATCAGCACCAGCTGAAAGAAGGTTCCCAGAAAGATAATGACATACTTCTGGTTTTCCTCAATTCCCAGGTACAAAATGGTAAGCGGAACCAACGCAACCACAGGAAGATACCTGGCAAATTCAATGATAGGCTGAATAATTGCACTGAACTTTTTAGACCGTGCCATCAGCATTCCGATGGGGAGTGCCGCTATCGCGGACCAGAACCACCCCACCATGACACGTTTTGTTGATATGTAACAGTTTTCTAATAAGCTGCCGTCCCTCGCCATTTCCGTAAGACTGTTCCAGACATCTGTGGGGGACGGCATAAAAATTTCATTTACAAAGCCACCGTAGGTCGCAATACACCACGCTGCTATGATCACACAAAAGGACAGAAAGGAAAGACATCCATAGGAGAGTCTTTGAGGTTTCTTTTTCATCGCTTGTTCTCTACTTTCCTTCATATGTTATTTGTTTTATCGCTCTAACACGCTAAAGTATTATAACATGAGTTTCTATCTTTGAAAAGTAGAAAAATTCTTTCTCTTGCTATCTCATTCCGCCATCTTTACCAATTCATAGAATTCTTCCTTATATTCATCATCAAGTGTGATCCCTTTCAGTGCGGAGCGTACATGCTTTAAGGACGCATCCCCTGCATAGGCACTGTCGGAAGCCAAAAGCCCGAACTCTGCCACTGCTGCCGCAAAAACGAAATCATCATCGGGGCTGCTCTGATAATCCTCATAGCTTACCGGGTACCGGAGGAGATTGCTGGTATCCTCTGCAGGTTTCTTATATCGAATGCTCAATGTCAGCCATTCCCCTTCACTAAGATCGGTAATGGGCTCCTTCAGGATCAGCTCATACAATACAGTCACACTGTGACCTGCACCGATTTCTCCGGCGTCCTTGGTATCGTCCTCAAAATCCTCACGGTTCAGCGCACGATTCTCATAGCCGATCAGGCGATAATCGGAAACAACCGACGGATTGAATTCCACCTGAAGCTTTACATCCTTACAGATGGTGAGCAGAGTAGCTGTCATTTCCTCTACCAGCACCTTCCTAGCCTCCCGCAGACTATCAATGTATGCATAGTTTCCGTTTCCCTTGTCCGCAAGGACTTCCATCTTGTTATCCTTCAGATTCCCTGCTCCGAAGCCAAGCACCGAAAGGTAAATACCGGACTCCTTCTTTTCCGTGATCAGTTCCTCCAGTTCTTCCTCCGTAGTAAGACCGATATTCAGATCCCCATCTGTTGCCAGGATGATCCGGTTATTCCCGCCCTTGATAAAGTTTTCCTCAGCAATCTCATAAGCGGTCTCGATGCCCTTGCTTCCGTTTGTGCCGCCACCTGCCTCTAGTTGATTAATTGCCTTCTTAATCTTCCGGGTTTCATTCCCGGCTGCTCCCCGAAGCACTACCTCGTCATCCCCTGCATAGGTAACAATCGAGATTCTGTCCTTTTCTGTCAGATTTTCAGCAAGAAGTCCAAAAGATTCCTGTAAAAGCGGCAGCTTATCCTCGTGGCTCATGGAACCGGATACATCCAGAAGAAATACCAGATTGGAGGGTGGTGCCTGACTATAATCAATATCCTCTGTCTTCAATCCGATCATCAAAAGCTGTGCCTCCTCATTCCACGGACATACGCCAAGCTTAGTCGTCACGCCGAAGGGCTCCTGCCCCTTGGGCTCTTCGTAATCATAGGAAAAGTAATTGAGAAGCTCTTCAATTCTTACTGCTCCTCGGGGAAGCTCCTCCAGGCTGTAGCCTTCCGTCAGCAATCTGCGAAGATTACTGTAGGAAGCGGTGTCCACATCTGCTGAAAAGGTGGACAAGGGCTCCTTCCATACTGAGCAAAAGCCCCTCTCCTCCCATTTGCTGTATTCCTCCGTGTTTTCTTTCCACGCATAATCATAGCAGCTTTCCGCGTAACTTCCTTTCGCGTTATCGCGTTCCGTCATAGCCTCCCGATTCGTTTCCTCGGCCGCCGCTTCTGCTTTACCATTCTCCGCCTCCTCCTCTACGGGCATTTCCATATCCGCATAAGCTTCTGCTTCTGCGTACCCTTCCGTGTACGCTTCTTCCGTGCTTTTTGCAGTTTCAGCAGGGTAAACAGCCTGGTCTTCTATAAGCTTTCTCCCGCACCCCTGGAGCATTCCCATGGTGAATGCTGCTGTCAGAATTACTGCAAGTAACCTTTTTGTCATTTTCTTTCTCATAATAAATCCTCCCCGGTATCTTTTTTGTAGTGATATAAAAGATACGGAGGAGGAATAGGTAATTTATGGATAAATTTATTTTATTCTAAAATAATCTCTTTGACTCTTAGCTTTCCCTCGGAATTAATCCGAATCATCTGAAAGCCCGCTGGGAGCCATTTCAGATGCGGTGACAGCGCAATTCCGTTCACGACAATTGCATTTCCGGCCCGGAAGATTCTGGTTTCTGTTGGATGAAGATGTCCGCAAAGAATCAGTCTCACTTTTTTGGAATTTACCATCTCTTCAAAAAGTTCCTGATTCTGAATGACCTCCGGCTGGTGGTGCATCAGCACAATCCCGTATGCCCCTTCTTTGAACTTTTCTAACTGTTCAAATTCTTCCCTGATCAAAACCGCATGATCAAAAAACAGCAGTGAGGTCTCTGTACAGGTATTCAGACAGCAGCATTGCAGTAAAAGCTTTTTCCCTGACTTCTTTCCTTTTTTCTGATGTTTCCAGAACAAAACAGGTTCTCTGCCGGCATAAAATTTCTTCAAAAACGCTTCATAATGTGTAAACTCCGAATGCGCCATTTCCCCATCGGCATCATGATTTCCCCTACAGAATACCACCCTCTCGCAGCCTACCTTTGCAGCTTTTGTAAGCCTCTTCAGATATTTGAATGCCTTTTCAAATTCTGCCTCTTCCCCGTGACTGGTAAGGTCTCCGGTGACCGCGATCATGTCAATGGGCTCATCTTTGCTTCTAAGCTCTACAAGGCTGATCAATTTTTTCCACCTTTTCTTGGGAAAAAGTACAGCGCCGGATTGCTTATCCAAAGTAAAATGCAGATCCGTGATATGCAAAATGTTCATGTTTCCTCTCATTCTGTCACTTTGTACTTAGTGACCTTGTGATTCCTTACTTAATTCCTGAATGCATGAAGCTTTCCATAAACTGCCTCTGGAACACAAAGAACAGAAGCAAAAGCGGTGCACAGACCAAAACCGTTGCTGCACTGACATCACTCCACTGCGCTCCGGTCTCATAGGACATGGCAAACATGGCAAGCCCCAATGACAGCGGCCGCTTCTCCACAGAGTCCGTCATGACAAGAGGCCAGAGGAAATTGTTCCATTGGAAGGATGCCGAGATCATTCCGAAGGAAATGTACGCCGGCTTCAGAAGCGGCACATAAATCTTCCATAAAATCTGAAACAGATTTGCACCGTCTGCCTTAGCTGCTTCTTCCAGCTCATAAGGAATCGTTTTAATTGTCTGCCGCACGATCATGGTTCCCATTGCGGATGCAAAAAAGGGAAGCATAATACCGATCCTGGTGTCCGTCAACCCCCACTTTGCAATCATAGAATAGTTGGGCAGAATCAACACCTCCGGTGCTATCATCATTTGAGATAAGAATAACACAAATAATGCTTTGGAGCCATAGAAGTCAATTCTTGCAAAGGCATAGCCGGCAAGGGTAATGAGCACGAATTGTACCAGCAGCACGCCGAGTACAATAAAAATAGTATTTCCATAGTACTTGTCAAAGGGGGCTGCTGCCATAACTCTCTTAAAATTATCAAGAACCGGAGCTGCCACTGCTGTCAGATCAAGTGCCAGCTCCTTTGGTATGAAGGCTGTACGGATCACCCAGATCAACGGAATCATACAGATCATCAGAAGGGAAAGCATGACTACATAGATAAGCAGGGTTCCCCACTCCACGTGAATTCTTTTTCTTCTATTATCATAAGCCGGTATTGCTGCCGTTTGTCTGATATACATTCTTTTGTTCCTTTCCGAATTAATATTCCACCAGAGCTAATCATTGTAATATGCCTTTTTATCCTGTACAAAGAAACATACACTCGTGACGATCAAAAGGAGTGCCACCAATAGGACTGTCATTGCCGATGCCTTGCCGGTATCCCAATAATCAAAGCCTGTCTGATAAATATAAAAAAGCAGAACATTCGTTGCATTTCCCGGTCCGCCCTTGGTCATGATATAAAGATGATCCACCATTTTGTAAGCATTGGTCAGGGTGATGATCAGCACGTAAATTGTTGTCGGCTTCAGCATAGGCCATGTGATCCTTGAAAAGATCTGCACACTGCTTGCGCCATCAATCCTGGCTGCTTCAAATAATTCCCGTGAAATGCCGTGGAGCCCCGTCACATAAAACAGCATGATATAGCCTGCCTGTTTCCAGATCAGCATCACGATCAAAGCCCAGATTGCTGTCTTGCCATCTGCCAGGAACCGCCATTCCGGATTGATATAGCCAAGCAGTCCGTAAATCGGCGTATAGATAAACATCCAGATATTTGCCGCTGCGACCAGCGGAATAAAGGTTGGATAGGTAAAGCCCAGTCTTACAATTGCTTTCCCTTTTTTTACATGGTTTGCAAACAAAGCCATTGCCACTGCAAACCCGATACTGCATGGAACTGTAACCACTGCAATGAGGAGATTGTTAAAGAAGCACTCCCAGAAAACCTTATCCTGAAAAACTGCCGTATAGTTTTTTAATCCCGCAAATACCGGCTCCATAACAGCAAGATTATCTATATAAAAACTGCTTATGATACTCTTCATGATCGGATAGATTGTAAAAATTGAAAGAAAAACAAGTGATGGTGCCAAAAGCAGCCATCCCTTCGCTGTCCGTTTCCATTTATTTCTGATTTCCTTATGCAGCGCTTTTTCGTAGGCTGCTTCCTGCTCTGTGGCACAGAGCATCTCTGTTGCAAGACGACTTGCATCCATATCTTTTTCCTGCACTTTCTGTTTCATTTTTCAAGTGCGGTGGCTTGCCAGCGCAAGCCACCGCACCTGTATTTTATGCTGTGATCAGTTTCTGTTTACTGATAATCCTTTAAAATATTTGTTGCTGTCTCCTGTGCAGTGTCTAGCGCCGCCTGCACCTCTGCCTGGTCTGTCATCACATAAGAAATTGCATCATCAATTGCTTTCTGTACTTCTGCCTGATTATAGGTGGAAAGCTCTGCATAGCCATACTCCAGCTGATCCCTTGCTACCAGACAGTAAGGAAATTCCTCTGCATAAGCTTTCATTCTCTCCGTCTCATAAGCGCTTGGCCTGGTTGCCACATATCCGGTATCGATACTCCACTGGGCAACTCTCTCATCATCCGTCATCCATTTGATAAATTCAAATGCCGCTTTCTGTCTTTCTTCCGATACGCCCTTGAAGATATAGAAGTTTCCACCGCCGGTAGGTGAACCGGGTGTCTCGTCTGCCGGAAGCATTGCAACACCAAAATCAAAGGTTGCATTATTTTTCACGTTGGTAAGATTACCGGTTGTGTGGTACATCATTGCCGTCTTTCCTTCGATGAAGTCTGAGGGGGTAGTCGCCCATGCCACGATGCCCTCCGGCATAGAACCCTCCTGCGCAAGCGACTTCCAGAAGGAAAGTCCCTTGGCTGTCCTTGCATCATTATAATATACCTCAGTTCCGGTATCATTCATCAGGTTAAAGCCACTCTGCTGAGTACAGAAGGTCTGAAGCATCCAGTATGCATAACCATCGGAAGGAATCTCGAT
Source organism: Lachnospiraceae bacterium (assembly GCA_018384375.1). Taxonomy (GTDB): domain Bacteria; phylum Bacillota; class Clostridia; order Lachnospirales; family Lachnospiraceae; genus Suilimivivens. The sequence continues at coordinate 32,779 of JAHAYJ010000088.1, read as the reverse complement.
CCCATACTGCGTCACCTGATTTCCATCCTTTTTGGTAAGCTTTGCAGCATATTCCTTAAGCTCATCCCATGTTGCAGGTGCTTTTTCAGGATCCAAACCGGCCTCCTTGAAGGCTTCTTTATTATAGTAAAGAACAATGGTACTCCTCTGCCAGGGAATTCCATAGGTGACATCTCCGTTACGGCTGTTCATCATAAAGCCCTCGTAAAAGCCGTTCAGCCATTCCTTATCCTCATCTGTAGTGCAGAAGCTGTCCATGTCTGCGATCGCATCCATTGCAAGCAGGGAATACAGGTCAATGGAAAACATGATTGCCATGTCCGGTGTGTTTCCTGCCTTGATTGCTGCCTGTACCTTGGTTCTTGTATCTGCGTAACTTCCTGCATAAACAGGCTTTACAGTAACATTCGGGTTTTCTTCATGATACTGCTTGCAAAGTGCATCTATCAGGGCATCCGGTCCACCGCCTACGGAAACCGGGAAATACATGGTAAGCTCGATTGGCTCCCCACTGCTTCCTTCCTGTACTTCTTCTGCCTTTTCTGTTTCCTTGTCAGCTGTCTCCACCTGTGTCTTATCTTCTGCCGTTGAACCTTCTGTCTGCGCAGATGCGCTGCTCTGTCCGCATGCCATCAAGGACAATGCCATGATTCCCGCCATCAGTCCACATATCAATTTTTTCATTATGTTGTCTCCATTTCACAATAGTCGTTGGTATTTTCTTACGTAAGTAAATTCATTATAAAAAAGAGCCTGACTGCCAACTATCATGAGTATGTAAATTTCTGTAAAAACTTCGTAAAAAAAGCCCTCAGGCTTTCTATCTGCTTTCCTTCAAACAGATAAAGTCTGAGAGCTGTTTTCTGTTTTATTGCATGGGTTAGTTTTTCCCGCCACCCCGGTTGATCCGCATGGTAAGCCCAATTCTTTTCTTGGGTACATCCACGGACAAAACCTGTACCTCCACAATATCACCGACCTTTACCGCCTCAAGAGGATGCTTGATAAACCTGTCGGTAATCTGAGAGATGTGAACCAGTCCGTCCTGATGTACGCCGATATCTACAAACACACCGAAGTCAATGACATTGCGGACAGTTCCCTTTAAGATCATACCGGGTTTTAAGTCCTTCATATCCAGTACATCGCTTCGAAGGATCGGTGCCGGCATGCTCTCCCTGGGATCCCTTGAAGGCTTTTCCAGTTCCTTCAGGATATCAGTCAGTGTAATTTCGCCGATTCCCAGTTCCTCTGCCATCCGCTTTTTATCCTTGATCTTCTTCTCCAAGGTACTTACTGCCTGACTGCTATCCGCTGCACTCTGATGATTCTTTCCGCTCTTTAAAGCAGGCTCCTCCTCCAGCGCCATGGTCATTCCGCCCATGGCTGCAGCAAGTGCCTTCCCCATAGCAGTATCGGTATTGCGGATTACCACCTTCTGCTGTCTTTGCTTTTGATCCTTCCTGCCTGCGGAAGCTTCCTTCTTAGCACTTCCTGCTTTTAAAGCTGCCTGCTTCTGTGCTGCGCGCACATCCTCCATGGTAAGTCCCATCTTGTCAAGAAGCTTCATAGCTGCCTCATAGGACTCCGGATGGACGCTGGTGGCATCCAGCGGGTTTTCGCCATCTAGGATACGCAGGAAACCGGCACACTGCTCATACGCTTTAGGTCCCAGCTTCGGCACCTTGAGAAGCTGTGCACGACTGACAAATCTGCCGTTCTGCTCTCTGTAATCTACAATATTTCTGGCAATCACCTTGGAAATACCGGAAATGTATTCCAGGAGGGATGCAGATGCGGTATTTAAGTCTACACCCACCTTGTTTACACAGTCCTCCACCACGCCGCCAAGTGCCTCCCCAAGCTTCTTCTGGTTCATATCATGCTGATACTGGCCTACGCCGATAGACTTGGGATCGATCTTTACCAGCTCTGCAAGAGGATCCTGCAATCTTCTTGCAATGGAGGCTGCACTTCGCTGTCCCACATCAAAGTTGGGAAACTCTTCTGTTGCCAATTTGCTTGCAGAATAGACGGATGCCCCCGCCTCGTTCACGATCACATACTGAACCGGTGTATCAAGCTCCTTGATCAGCTCCACGATCACCTGTTCCGATTCTCTGGAGGCAGTGCCGTTTCCTACACTGATGAGAGAAACACCGTACTTCTTAATCAGCTTCTTCAGTTCTGCCTTGGCTTCCTCCACCTTGTTCTGTGGTGCCGTAGGATAGATCACCTTGGTATCCAGCACCTTTCCTGTGGCATCTACCACTGCCAGCTTGCAGCCTGTACGGAAGGCAGGGTCCCAGCCGAGTACCACCTTCCCGGCAATTGGCGGCTGCATGAGAAGCTGCTCCAAGTTCTTACCGAACACACTGATTGCTCCGTCCTCTGCCTTTTCCGTGAGCTCACTTCTGATCTCACGTTCAATGGCAGGCGCGATCAGTCTGTCATAGGCATCCCGGATTACCTCCAAAAGAACAGGTGTTGTATATTCATTGTCCGACGTAATAACCTTCTTAGCCAGATATTGCAGAATTCTTTCTTCCGGAGCAACTACCTTCACCACAAGGAATTTTTCGTTTTCACCTCTGTTCAGCGCAAGGATACGATGGCCGAGTGCCTTTTTCACAGGCTCCTCGTAGGCATAGTACATCTCATATACGCTCTGTGCCTTTTCATCCTTAGCCGTACTGGTGAGCATGCCCTCTTCCATGGTGATTTGCCGGATGTACATGCGGTAATCTGCCTCATCGGAAATCATTTCCGCAATAATATCCTTGGCACCCTGAAGTGCTTCCTTCTCGTCCTTAACTTCCTTCTCCTCACTGATATACTTAGCGGCCTCCGCTTCAAGCGGCTGGTCTGCATTCTGCTTCAGGATATATTCGGCAAGGCCATCAAGCCCCTTTTCCTTGGCAACACTGGCCCTGGTCTTTCTCTTCGGTCTGTATGGTCTGTAAAGATCCTCCACCACCACAAGTGTCTCTGCGGCAAGGATTTTCTCCTTCAGTTCCTCCGTCAGTTTCCCCTGCTCTTCTATACTTCCGATTACCTGCTCCTTCTTTTCCTCCAGATTGCGCAGATAATTCAATCTCTCATATAGGTTTCTCAGAACCTCGTCATTTAAGGAGCCGGTAGCTTCCTTTCTATATCTTGAAATAAAGGGGATCGTATTCCCCTCATCAATCAGCTTGACAGCAGCTTCAACCTGCCATTTTTCTACCTTTAGTTCCTCTTTTAGTTTCAGTATGATATCCATTCCCGTCCTCATTTCCGTGCTCTCTTATAGAGCACTCATTTATCGTATTTATTATAGTGGATAATCCCCTTATATTTCAAGAAAGATTTGTATTCCTTGGGGGAAAGTGTTAATATAATGCTATAAGGAAAACTTTGTCTATTACAGAAAGTGACTATAATGGAAAACAATAATTACAATAATCCCTATACCCAGTTAAATGATCAGGAGCCCTACAACAGACCACAGCCACCCTTTCGCAATCCGGGAATGACAATGGCAACAGTCTCCATGATCTTAGGGCTTGGCAGTATTTTCACCATGTTTACCGTTTACCTTCCTCTGATTCTTGGGAGCCTTGCTATTCTCTTTGCCATTCTTTCCAAGGGGTATGGGAAGAAAATGGTTGCTGCTGCTAAGATCGGTATCGGCACTGCCATCGGCGGTCTGGCTCTTGTGATCACTGTAGCGGGCACGGCAGTCGGAATCATTTTTTCTTTAAGCAAAGACTCCATGGTCCAGTTTGGACAGGCAATGGATCAGCAGTTTGAGGAACAGACCGGTATGTCGCTGGAGGATGTGGCCGGACAATCCTACGAGGAACTTATGAGGGATTATGCTGAATTACTCGGAAAATAATCTTGCAACACTGGAAAAGATACAAAGGAGGAGATTATGAGCGGAATGATGATAGGAAATAATAGCTATTTAAGCCCCTATGCAGGCAGCTATGGAAGCACATCTGCCGGTTATGATACCGGTACCCGTACATCTGCCGCATCAGAAACCGGAAAACCTGTACAGAATCCCGGCGAATCCACAAAGGTACGCCCCGGACGCAAATCCTCTCCTGCGAAGTGTGAAACCTGTAAGAATCGGAAATATCAGGACGGTTCTGACGAAATGGTTTCCTTTAAGTCAGCAGCACATATTTCTCCGGAGGCATCTGCTTCCAGAGTACGCGCCCATGAACAGGAGCATGTAAACAATGCCTATACCAAGGCAGCACAGAAAGGCGGAAAGGTACTTGCTGCCAATGTTACCTTAAAAAGAGCCATCTGCCCGGAATGCGGCACAAGCTATGTGGCAGGCGGAACTACCGCCACCAGAATCCAGTACCCAAATGAAAGCAACCCTTATGTAAAAAATAAAAAATCTCTGGATGCTGCTTCGGTTAAGGGAAATTATCTGGATTTAGCTGTTTAGTTCTGACAGAAATTATTTACGACGGGAGTCTTTACATGAATCAATATTTATCCTCTGCCAGCTTAAAATCACTGGCAAAAGGTCAGTTGCTCGGAAAATACGGAACCGTTATCGGTGCATTTGTCCTTCATGGACTTTGCATTATGCCGATCAGCATGGTTCTCTCTTTGACAATCGGGACAGGAACTGTCATTCAGACGATTCTCTACTGCCTTGCAGCATTTTTGATTAATCTCTTTGCCGGTTTTTTCGTGGCAGGAGAAGCCTATATTTACCTGAAGGTTGCCTGCAACCAAAAGCCACAGATTACGGATCTGTTTTACTGCTTTCGCGGTGATACCATGAAGGTGCTGCAGCTCCAGGCCGTATTTGCTGCTGTTTCCCTTGTGTGTAGCCTTCCTGCGCAGATTGTCAGCGGCTTTGTGAATGCTTCTTTATCAGCAGTTACTTATTCATCTGCAATTGTAACGGACGCTCCACCGGTCAGCGGCTCCTTATTTTTGACCTATGTTATCCTGTTTCTTGCGGGCACGATCATTGAAATCTTTGTAAGGCTGCTGTTTTCCCAGGTATTTTATCTGATGCTGGATTTTCCCCAGTACTCAGCAAAGGAACTGTTTCAGATGAGTCTCCGCCTGATGAAGGGCAATATCGGAAGGCTGTTTTATCTGGAGATTTCCTTCCTGCCACTGATTCTGTTAAGCTTCCTGTCCTGCGGAATTGCATTGCTTTGGATTTCACCCTATATGGATGCAACACTGGCGAATTTCTATTTAGATCTGGTCAAGAAGAAAACTGAGGCAGTTGCATAAAGCGGTTTTGTATTGATATAAAGAACATGTATCCTTTCACTGCAAGCCTTTTAAGCAATTTTGATGGATTTAGCAGAAAAATCTAATCCGCGCATGAAAAATGAAAACAGCTCTCAGACTTTAAACTCGCTTCGCTTCGAACAGGTAAAGTCTGAGAGCTTCATTTTTCATTGCGCGGGTTGATTTTTTACGCCCCGTTTCCGAATTGTTCCTTACACATAGATACCACCATCGGATTTGAGTTTCATCCGGACAGTGTAATAAGCATTTGTACCGGTCAGGTTCGCCAAATCCCGAAATTGTTTATAGGCTTTCGGTGAAAGGATACATGTTCTTAACAATACAAACAATTAATGCAAGAGCCGTCAGTTTTCTGACGGCTCTTTAACATTTATCCATTTTAAGTATGCATTGATGAACGGGTCTAGGTCTCCATCCAGAACTGCTTCCACATTTCCTGTCTCGGCATTTGTTCTGTGATCCTTTACCAGCGTGTAGGGTTGCATAACGTAGGAGCGGATCTGGTTGCCCCAGCCGATTTCCTTAACCTCACCCCTGATATCCGAAAGCTTCTCGGCATTTGCTTCCTTCTGCAGCATATAAAGCTTTGCCTTCAGCATCTGCATTGCCTTGTCCTTATTCTGGAACTGGGAACGCTCATTCTGGCACTGTACCACGATTCCTGTGGGAATATGAGTGATTCGGATTGCTGAGGAGGTCTTGTTGATGTGCTGTCCGCCTGCACCGCTGCTTCGGTAGGTATCGATTCGCAGATCATCATCATTGATCTCTACATCCACATCTTCCTCAATATCCGGCATAACATCCAGTGATACAAAGGAGGTCTGTCGCTTTCCCTGCGCATTGAAGGGAGAAATACGCACCAGTCTGTGCACACCCTTTTCGGATTTCAGGTAACCGTATGCATTGGTACCGTTCACCTGAAAAGTAACTGACTTGATTCCTGCCTCATCACCATCCAGATAATCCAGCACTTCTACCGAAAAGCCCTTTTTCTCTGCCCATCTGGTATACATTCGATACAACATGGAGCACCAGTCACAGCTCTCCGTGCCGCCTGCGCCTGCATTCAGCTTCAAAATGGCATTATCTGCATCATACTCTTCGGAAAGAAGGGTATTCATACGGATTTCCTCGTAGGTTGCAATGAATTCATCCAATTCCATCCTGATATCTGCTGCCAGCTGGGCATCCTCTTCCTCATAGCCCATCTCGATCAGCGTTTCGATATCCTCATATTGGCGTTCAAGACCTTCTATCGTCTCTACGATATCCTTTAAATTCTTAAGTTCCTTCATTTTTTGATTGGAAATGTCCGGATTATCCCAAAACCCGGGAGCCTCCATTTCCATTTCCAGCTCTTCGATCTTCTTTGACTTAGCTGCTAAGTCAAAGTGAATCCCTCACTTCCGCTAAAGGGCTCTTGTAAGTCTGGAGTTCAGATTTCATCTGATCTAATTCAACCACCTTGCGTCACCTCTTTCCTTTTATTTTCTTCCGCAGCACTGTTTATATTTCTTGCCGCTGCCGCAGGGACAGGGATCATTTGGATATACCTTGGCTGCCTCTCTCTTGACAGGTCCCTTGGCAACAGAGTCATCCTTGTTGGTTCCGGTCACCTTTGCCACCTGCTCTCTTTCCACCTTCTGCTCTACTCTTACGTGGAACAGCAGTCTTACTGTCTCTTCACGGATATTCTGTGTCATTTCATCGAACATCTCATAGCCGCTCATCTTGTATTCCACAAGCGGATCTCTCTGTCCGTAAGCCTGAAGGCCAACACCCTGACGGAGCTGATCCATATCATCAATATGGTCCATCCATTTTCTGTCAATAACCTTCAGAAGGATGACTCTTTCCAGTTCACGGATTGCTTCCGGTTCCGGGAATTCCGCTTCCTTAGCCTCATAGAGCTTAACGGCTTCTTCCTTCAGCTGCTGCTTTAGGGCATTCTTTTTGGGCTTATTGATACGGCCTCTGTTGATCGGTTTAAGCGGTATGGTGGGAAGTAACAGCGTATTCAGTTCCTCCAGATTCCACTCATCATAATCGGTGTCATCGCCGATTACGATATCAACGGCATTTTCTGTAATATCCGTAATCATCTTGTAGATGACATCACGCATGCTCTCTCCGTTCAGCACACGAAGCCTTTCCTCGTATATGATTTCTCTTTGCTCATTCATCACCTGATCATATTCAAGCAGGTTCTTTCTGATGCCAAAGTTATTGCTCTCAATCTTCTTCTGCGCAGATTCAATGGCATTGGTCAGCGCCTTATGTTCAATTTCCTGTCCTTCTGGAATACCAAGTGCATTAAACATGTTGATCAGACGCTCGGAGCCAAACAGCCTCATCAGGTCATCCTCCAGGGAAATATAAAACTTGGATTCACCCGGATCACCCTGACGACCGGAACGGCCGCGAAGCTGATTATCGATACGCCTTGATTCATGGCGCTCCGTACCGATGATCTTAAGCCCCCCTGCTGCCCTGGCAGCATCATCCAGCTTAATATCGGTACCTCGTCCGGCCATGTTGGTGGCAATGGTAACTGCACCATGTATACCGGCATCTGCTACGATCTCTGCCTCTAACTCATGGAACTTTGCATTCAGCACCTTGTGAGGGATTCCCCGCTTGGTCAGCAGCTTACTCAGTTCCTCCGATGCCTCAATGGTAATGGTACCTACCAGAACCGGCTGTCCCTTGCTGTGTGCTTCCTGCACCGCATCCACGATCGCATTCAGCTTTTCTTTCCTGGTCTTGTATACCGCATCCTGCAGGTCCTTTCTTGCAATCGGCTTATTGGTCGGTATCTCTACAACATCCATTCCGTAAATATCACGGAATTCCTTCTCCTCGGTAAGCGCTGTACCTGTCATACCTGCCTTCTTTTCAAATTTGTTAAAGAAATTCTGGAAAGTAATGGTTGCAAGCGTCTTACTTTCTCTCTTAACCTTAACATGTTCCTTGGCTTCAATTGCCTGATGAAGGCCGTCGGAATAGCGTCGTCCCGGCATAATACGTCCGGTAAACTCATCGACGATCAGAACCTGATCATCCTTAACCACATAATCCTGGTCACGGAACATCAGATTATTGGCACGCAGCGCAAGGATAATGTTATGCTGTATTTCAATGTTTTCCGGGTCGGCAAGGTTTTCAATCTGGAAGAACTTTTCCACCTTGTCCACGCCTTGAGCAGTAAGATTAACTACCTTATCCTTCTCATTAACGATAAAGTCTCCGGTCTCCTCTCTTTCCACACCCATGATGGCATCCATCTTGGAAAGATCCTCCATGTCCTCACCACGCTTCATCTGCTTTGCAAGGATATCGCAGACCTCATAAAGCTTGGTTGATTTGCCGCTTTGACCGGAAATAATAAGCGGTGTTCTCGCTTCATCGATCAGAACCGAGTCCACCTCATCGATAATGGCATAATGGAGGTCTCTAAGTACCAGCTGTGCTTTATAAATGACCATGTTGTCACGAAGATAGTCAAAGCCCAGCTCGTTGTTTGTCACATAAGTAATATCACAGTTATATGCTTCCCGGCGCTCCTCCGGCTTCATGCTGTTCAATACAACACCTACCGTAAGCCCAAGGAACTCATGAACCTGTCCCATCCACTCAGCATCACGCTTTGCCAGGTAATCGTTAACTGTTACAACATGTACACCTTTTCCTTCCAGAGCATTTAAGTATGCAGGTAAAAGGCAGGTCTGTGTTTTTCCTTCACCGGTCTTCATCTCGGCAATACGCCCCTGATGAAGAATGATGCCACCGATCAGCTGAACCCGGTAATGCTCTGTGTGTAACACTCTTCTTGCGGCTTCCCTCACTACAGCGAAGGCCTCCGGAAGAAGGTCATCCAGTGTTTCTCCCTCTGCCAGACGTTTCTTAAATTCTTCTGTCTTTCCCGAAAGCTCTGCATCCGATAATTCCAGCATGGAGGGTCTTAAATCCTCGATTGCCTGTACAATTCCGTCTATGCGCTTTAGTTCTCTTTCGCTATGTGTTCCAAATACTTTTTGGATCAGATTCATTTTTATACCTCACTAACCAAATAAAAAACTGCAAACCTTATTGTATCAGATTTGCAGCTTTTATTCAACTATTCAAATATTATCATTCTATAAACTAAATCTCATTTCCGGGGAATTGGGGCACATTTGCAAGCCCTTTCATAATCTCCTCATCCGTGGGAATATAATCTGACATTTCCCCATTATTAAAGCGCTCGTAGGCCACCATATCAAAATAGCCTGTTCCGGTAAGGCCAAAGAGAATCGTCTTCTCCTCTCCTGTCTCCTTGCACTTAAGAGCTTCGTCAATAGCAACTCTGATTGCATGGGAGCTTTCCGGTGCAGGAAGAATTCCCTCCACTCTTGCGAACTGTTCTGCTGCCGCAAATACCGCGGTCTGCTCTACGCTGGTTGCTTCCATCAGCCCGTCATGATACAGCTGGGAAAGGATGGAACTCATGCCGTGATAGCGAAGTCCTCCAGCGTGATTGGGAGCCGGAATAAATCCGCTTCCCAGGGTGTACATCTTTGCAAGCGGACATACCTTTCCGGTATCACAGAAGTCATAGACATATTTTCCTCTGGTAAAGCTCGGACAGGATGCAGGCTCTACAGCGATGAATCTGTAATCAGCTTCCCCTCTGAGCTTTTCGCCCATAAACGGAGAAATCAAGCCGCCAAGGTTGGAACCGCCTCCGGCACAACCGATGATGATATCCGGCTTAATACCGTATTTATCCATTGCAGCCTTTGCTTCCAGACCGATTACCGACTGGTGAAGCAGTACCTGATTCAAAACTGATCCAAGTACATAGCGGTAACCCTCCTGAGTCACAGCTGCTTCCACAGCTTCCGAGATGGCACAGCCAAGGCTTCCCGTAGTTCCGGGGAACTCCTCCAGGATCTTGCGTCCCACCTGTGTCGTATTCGAAGGAGATGGAGTCACATTTGCCCCGTAGGTTCTCATAACCTCTCTCCGGAAGGGCTTCTGTTCATAAGAACACTTCACCATATATACCTGGCAATCCAGATCAAGGTATGCACATGCCATAGAAAGTGCCGTTCCCCACTGTCCTGCTCCGGTTTCTGTGGTCACACCCTTAAGTCCCTGCTTCTTTGCATAATAGGCCTGCGCAATTGCAGAGTTCAGCTTATGGCTTCCGCTGGTGTTATTTCCTTCAAATTTATAATAAATCTTTGCCGGTGTCTTCAGCTTTTCTTCCAGGCAATATGCACGTACCAGTGGTGAAGGTCTGTACATCTTATAGAAGCTTCTGATCTCCTCCGGGATTTCGATGTAAGCTGTTGTGTCATCAAGCTCCTGCCTGCAAAGCTCCTCACAAAAGATTCCCTTTAATTCATCAAAGGTGACAGGCTTTAAGGTTCCGGGATTTAAGAGCGGTGCCGGCTTGTTCTTCATGTCCGCCCGCATATTATACCAGCTCTTCGGCATCTCATTTTCTTCCAGATAGATCTTGTAAGGGATTTTCTTTGTTTCACTCATGTTGTTCCTCCATTCTGCGCCATGCGCTGTTAAAATAGGTTTGATGGTACGGATTGAGAGGTGTCAATTGCGTAGATTTCCGCATCAGACTCGCAGCAAAGCTGCTCGTTGTTGCGGTATTCGCCGGATGGGCGTGTACACGCCCACTTACTGGGAGAAATGCCAATCTTGCAAGCAAGCTTGCAGATTGTCATTTTCCCCCAGACTGGCTGCTTAGCAGCCAGTCCGGCTCATTACTCGCACAAAAAAAAACTCCTGTCCCAATCCAATGCTGGGACAAGAGTAAAATCTCCTGCGGTGCCACCCGGCTTGATGCTTATCTGCATCCGCTCATCGCATACTATCATATGCTGGATTTGGTAACGAAGTTTCCTCTCCGTCTCGTCTACTTGCGATCTGCTTTCAACTCGCCCTCAGAAGTCCATTCCACCAAGTTGTCTACACCGCTTCCCACCAACCGCGGCTCTCTGTGGTAAACCTGACCTAATGTACTCACTCTTCTTCAATGGTTTATGTTTTCATTTATAGCATAGGACACTGTTTATGTCAAGTTTCTTTTCTAAATTACAAGCTTACTTATTCATCCGGTTTTGTTGCTTTTTCATCCGATCAGTGTTATTATTTTAACGATGTGGATTTTTAAAATGAAAAAAATTTTTTAACTTATTACAATGCCGCCCAAGCGGCAGAAAGAGAGGAAAAAATGAGTAAAACATTCTCCGATTTAATTGCCAAGGTAAACGAATGTGGCACCAAGAAGGTTGCTGTTGCCGTAGCACAGGACTCCGCTGTCTTAGAGGCAGTTAAGGCGGCAAAGGAAAAAGGAATTGCCGATGCTATTTTGGTCGGCGATGAGAAAAAGATCAGAGAGATCGCAGATTCTCTCAAGATTGATCTGAACGATTTTGAGATCATCAATGTGGAAGACGTTACCGAAGCAGCCCTCACCGCTGTAAAACTGGTGCATGATGGCAAAGCAGACATGTACATGAAGGGGCTCATCGATACAAAGGGGTTCTTAAAGAGTGTGCTTGATAAGGAAGTCGGTCTTCGTACCGGAAAGCCCTTATCCCATGTCTGTGTATTTGATGTTGAAGGAATTGATCATCTTCTTTTCCTTACCGATGTTGCCTTCATCCCTTACCCTACTCTGGAGGATAAAGTCAATATCATTCAGAACACCATCGAAATTACAAAGGCCTGCGGAATTGAAAATCCCAAGGTTGCTCCTCTTGCAGCCGTTGAGGTGGTAAATCCTAAAATGCCTGTTACCGTAGAAGCAGCTGAACTGACTCAGATGAACAAGGACGGGAAGATTACCGGATGTATCGTTGACGGTCCTCTCTCCCTGGATCTTGCCATTGATCCTGAAGCTGCAAAACATAAGGGTGCAACAGACAGAGCCATTCAGGGAGATGCAGATGTCCTTCTCTTCCCCGATATCCATGCCGGAAATCTTGTTTACAAGGCAATGGTACATACCGCAAAGGTGGTAAACGGCAATATCCTTACAGGAACCAAGGCCCCTGTTATCCTGACCTCCCGTTCTGACTCAATGGAGGTTAAGGTAAATTCTCTTGCCCTTGGTGCTGTTGTGGCCGAGGCTATGAAAAACAACTAATTACTATATGGAGGTAAGCAAATGGCTATTAAAAGTTTAATTATCAATCCCGGTTCCACTTCCACAAAGATTGGCGTGTTCGAAGATGAAACCCTTTTATTTGAAGAAACACTTCGCCATTCAACGGAAGAAATTGCACAGTATGCGTCCATCGTAGATCAGAAGGATTTCCGTAAACAGATTATTCTTGATTTGCTGAAGGAAAAGAATTTTGATATCAAATCTCTTCAGGTCATTGTGGGACGGGGCGGCATGTTAAAGCCTATCCCCGGTGGCACCTATGCCGTCAGCGATGCGCTTTTGGAGGATCTTAAAATCGGTAAGCAGGGACAGCATGCTTCCAACTTAGGCGGTATCCTTGCAAGAGAAATCGGTGATTCCATCGGTGTTCCCTCTTATATTGTAGATCCTGTTGTGGTTGATGAGCTGATGCCCATCTCCAGATACTCCGGCGTTCCTGAGCTTCCCCGTACCAGTGTATTCCACGCACTGAATCAGAAGGCTGTTGCAAAGCGTTACGCAAAGGAGCAGGGAAAGGCCTACGATTCTTTAAATCTGATTGTTGTACACATGGGAGGCGGTGTTTCCGTCGGTGCTCATGAAAAGGGCCGTGTTATTGACGTATTCAATGCCCTTGATGGCGACGGTGCTTTTTCTCCTGAAAGAGCCGGTGCAGTTCCCTCAGGCGCACTGATTAAAATGTGCTTCTCCGGGCAGTATACAGAAAAAGAAGTTTACAAGAAGATCGTTGGGAACGGCGGCTTCAACGCTTATGTGGGAACCAATGACATGCGCGATGTGGAAAAGATGGTGCAAGATGGAGACAAGAAGGCAGCAGAAGTGCGTGAAGCTTTTATCATGCAGGTTTCCAAAAATATCGGCTCCATGGCATGCGTTTTGAAAGGCAAGGTTGATCAGATCATCATTACCGGCGGCATTGCATATGATAAGGTTGTAGTGGCAGGCCTGACCGAAAGAGTCGGATTCATTGCTCCCATTACCGTATACCCCGGCGAGGATGAGCTTCTAGCTCTTGCACAGGGTGCTCTGCGCGTGATGAACGGTGAAGAAAAGGCTATGGAATACTAATTATCCAAAAAGGAACTGTTGCATAAATCGTTTATTACACTGATATAGGGGCATGCATCCTTTCATAGCAATACTATAATCGATTTCGGGATTTGGCGAACCTGGCCGGTACAAATACTTATTGCACTGTCCGGATGAAACTCAAAGCCAATGGTGGTATCTATGTGTAAGGAACAATTCGGAAACGGGGCGTAAAAAATCAATTCGCACTGTGAAAAATAAAGCTCTCAGACTTTACCTGTTCGAAGCGAAGCAAGTTTAAAGTCTGAGAGCTGTATTTATTTTTCACAGTGCGGATTAGATTTTTCTTGCCCCGCTTTACGTGTGACGAGCACATAGATACCACCAAGGCTTTTCGGACAGTCATCCGAACAGTGGCATCATTGTACCGGCTGTTTCTGCCAAATCTATCGAAATCGCAAATAAGTCCTGCTATGAAAGGATACATGCCTTTAAGCAGGAAATCTGATTTATGCAACAGTTCCTTTTTGTCCTCCTATCGGTCATGCGCGGACTTTGCAAGTAACAGGAACATGGGGAATATCTCCAGTCTTCCGGTTAACATAACAAATGAAAGAACCACCTGTACCCAATCTGAAAAGATACTGAAATTGGCTGCCGGACCTACCAGATGAAGACCGGGACCGATATTATTAAAGCAGGACAGCACCGCTGTCAGATTCGTTGTCAGATCATATCCATCTAACGAAACAATTAATGTGAACACACAAACCAAAATCAGATAAACCGCTGCATAAATCCTTGTAGACTCCAGGGTTTTTTTGTCCACCGGCTTACCGTTCAGGCGCACTGTTACAATTTCCTTGGGATTGATAATCTGTCTGATCTCCTGAATAAAGGATTTCACCAGAATAATGACTCGTGAGATCTTCATTCCGCCTCCGGTCGATCCTGCGCAGGCACCGATCACCATCAACAATACAATGGTATGTTTGGCAAATTCCGGCCATTGTTCATAATCCACCGTTGCGAATCCGGTCGTTGTAATAATACTGGATACCTGAAAAAATGCCTGTCTGAGTGCATTCCCGATTCCGCCCGCAAAATTAACAATATTAATGGCAATAGCAATTGTTGATGCTGCCACAATTCCAAGAAACACCTTCACCTCTTCCGTGGAGAAAGCATCCTTAAATTTTCTTAGCAGAAGCAAATGATAAACATTAAAATTGATGCCAAACAGCAGCATAAAGATTCCCACAACGATCTCGATTGCAAGACTGTTATACCCACCAATTCCGGCTGCAGTCACCCCAAAGCCACCGGTTCCCGCTGTACCGAACGCAATACAGAAGCTGTCAAACATAGGCATGCCTAAAAGGCATAGCAGCCCGATCAGTATCAGGGTCATTACCGTATAGATTCCATATAGGATCATGGAAGTGGTTCTCATTCGCGGAACCAGCTTTCCCGCTGTGGGTCCCGGAACCTCTGCCCGCACCAGATGCATGGAATTATCGTTTTCCATAGGCATCACCATAAGCACAAACACCAGCACCCCCATACCGCCGATCCAATGAGTAAAGCTCCTCCAAAACAGGATCCCATGCCCCAGGGCTTCCGGTTTGGCGAGTATCGAAGCACCTGTTGTAGTAAATCCTGAGACAATCTCAAAAAGAGCGTTCCAATAGCTTGGGAATCCTCCTCCCAGATAAAGAGGAACCGCTCCGATCAACGAGATGACGATCCATGCCGCTGCCACAATGAAATAACCATCCCTGCTACTCATCCGCCGTTCGGACTGTCTGGTCCGGTTCATCAGAAAGCCGATGATTCCCGCCGGCACCATAGTAAACAGGAAAGCACCTGCATCCCCATCCTGATAAGCAAGAGAAATCAGAAGCGCCGGTATCATTAAAAGCACTTCCACCAATATGATTTTTCCAAGTATACTGATAATCTTCCGTCTGTTCATCGCTTTTCATGCCTTCCCGCTAGTCTGCAAAGATATCTTCTAAACGCGCGATCTGCCTGCCAATCGTTGCTACCAGTGCAGTGTCACCCGGCATCAGCATATCATCACCACGGGGAATGATCGTTCTCCCCTCCCTGATAATACATCCCAGAAGAATGTTTCTCTTAAGCTTCAATTCCTTTAGCGGAATGCCTAAATTGCTGTCATTTACATCTATCTTAAACTCAATAAACTCAATTTTCCCATCCATCAGACGATAGAGAGATTCCACGGCATCATTATCCTCCGCATTGAGCAGGGATCTGCTGTAACCCAAAATACGGTCTGCTGCAACATCCTCCCTGGAAATCGTGCAGATATCACTTCCTGCCGGAAGCACCTTCAACCTGGATTTGGCATTGATTCGGGAAACCACCTTATTGATCTTCTGCGAATCTGCATACATTGCCGCTACCAGATTGTATTCATCATTCTCCGTAAGGGCAATGAATGCATCGGTATTTGCCACATCTGAGGCAGACATGGAATCAAAATAAGCCAATGCATCATCATGCATGACTGCAGCTCCCGGGATATCCTCCGAAATCTTCTGTGCCAGCTCCGCATTTTTCTCCACAATTGTCACCTTGGCTCCCTGCTTTAGCAGAACCTCAGCAAGATAAAAAGAAATTCTTCCGCCACCTGCAATCAGAACAGATTGTAATGGTTTAACCGGAAGCTTCAGCTTCCGGAAAGACTTCCTGAATTCCTCTGCTGCTCCTGTCAGATACAGAACATCTCCACATTTTAAGGTTGTATCCCCCTTGGGAACAAAAGCCTCTCCGTCCCGCACTACTGCGCAGATCAGCAGATTAATTCCCATATTCTGATTAATTTCAATCAGACGCTTGCCATCAAGAGGTGAGCCGTCACCGACTGACATTTCCACAAGTTCCGCCCTGCCTCCTGCAAAAACCTCGACTCTGGTAGCCAGCGGAAATCTGAGCAGCCTGTAAATTTCCATTGCGGTTGCGAGCTCCGGATTTATGATCATCGTAAGCCCCAGCTTATCCTTATAGAACCGGTTTTGTCTGGCATAATCCACATCCCTGATACGGGCAATGGTATGCTTAGCGCCAAGCATATGCGCCGTCAGACAGCTTAATATATTTAATTCATCCGAGTTTGTCACTGAGATGAACATATCTGCCTCACTGGCATTCACATCCTGCAGAGTTCCGTAAGAGGCACCGTTGCCCTGAAAACAGATGACGTCAGCAGAATTGCTCATACTGTTAACAACGCTCTCCTCCTGATCAATGACGGTCAGCTCATAACCGTCATGAGAAAGCTGCACCGCAAGATTTCTGCCGATTTCTCCTCCGCCAACAATAAAGATCTTCATATTTTTACGCTGTTTCACTTCTTAAATACCCGCTTTCCAACTACAGTTCATCCTTTGTCACATTACGTTTCATTATAACTCATATGGATTTTGCTTTCTATACCTTTCTGCACTTTTATCGTTTTCTTTATATAAAAAACGAGAGGCCCTTTGACCTCTCGCCATTCTTTCTTTATTGTCTCACCTTAATGTGAACCTCACGAAGCTGCTGCTCGGTTACCTCATTGGGGGCGCCACACATCAGATCCTGTGCTGTTCCGCTCATCGGGAATGCAATGATCTCACGGATATTCTCTTCATTGCGAAGCAACATGATCATACGGTCTACGCCGGGTGCCATACCCGCATGCGGAGGTGCTCCAAACTGGAAGGCATTGTAAAGAGCTCCGAATTTCTGCTTCAATACCTCTTCATCATAACCTGCGATCTCAAATGCTTTTACCATAATATCAAGATTGTGATTACGAACAGCGCCGGAGGACAATTCCACACCGTTGCAGACAATATCGTACTGGTATGCCAGAATTTCAAGCGGATCCTTGGTATTTAATGCCTCCAGGCCTCCCTGCGGCATGGAGAAAGGATTGTGTGTAAAGCCAATCTTCTTGGTTTCCTCATCCCTCTCAAACATCGGGAAATCGTTGACAAAACAGAAACGATACGCATTCTTTTCACAAAGATCAAGACGCTTGCCAAGTTCATTTCGAATCTGTCCGGCAAAGTTTGCTGCTCTTTCTTCTTTATCAGCGATAAAGAAAATGGTATCATCTTTTTCCAGTCCTGCAAGCTCTCTCATTTCACCCTTCAATTCATCGGGAATAAATTTATCAATAGGGCCCTTATAGGACAAATCCTCCTGAACCTCCAGATAGCCGAGACCACCCATACCAATCTCTGTTGCAAACTTCAGCATCTTTTCGTGGAAGCCCTTGGACTGGTGCCCATGAATCTTGATGGCTCTTACCGTCTTATTCTGGAAGGGCTTAAAGGTACAACGGTTAAAGAACTCAGACAGATCGATAATTCTCAGCGGATTGCGAAGATCCGGCTTGTCGGAACCGAACTCCAGCATTGCCTGCTTGTAGCTGATCACCGGGTAAGGAGCCTTCGTCACTTCAAAGCCCTCCGGTGCAAACTTTTCAAAGGTTGCCGTGAGCACTTCCTCACCAACACGGAACACATCCTCCTGGGTTGCAAAGCTCATTTCAAAGTCCAACTGATAAAACTCACCGGGAGAACGGTCAGCTCTTGCATCCTCATCGCGGAAGCAGGGTGCGATTTGGAAATATTTGTCAACACCCGATACCATCAGGAGCTGCTTATACTGCTGAGGTGCCTGGGGCAGCGCATAGAATTTTCCTTTATAATGTCTGGACGGTACGATGTAATCTCTTGCTCCCTCCGGTGATGAAGCACAGAGAATCGGTGTCTGTACCTCCATAAATCCCATCTCGGTCATTTTCTCACGAAGAAATTTGATCACGTTGGAGCGGAAGATCATGTTGTCCATGACCTTGCGGTTTCTCAGATCAAGGAAACGATACTTCAGGCGAAGATCCTCCCTGATTTCCTTGGAAGTGGCAATTTCAAAAGGAAGCGGTCTGTATACCTTCCCAAGCACTTCCACGCTATGTGCTTCCAGTTCGATGGTTCCCGTAGGAATCTTGGGATTATAGGTTTCCTCATCCCTCTTGTCAATCTTTCCCTGAATACTGACACAGTCCTCCTTGTTGATTCCCTTTAAAAGAGACGTATCTCTCATGACGATCTGAAGCACACCATACATATCCCGCAGATCAATAAAAGACACACCGCCATGATCGCGGATATTCTCAACCCAGCCTGCAACCTTAAGCTCGCTTCCAATGTCACTTTCCGAAATCTGATTCAGTGTACGTTCCCGATACAATGTTGATAATTCCATTTTTTTCCTCCATCTCAAAAATAATAATAAAAAATCCCGAATTAACAGCTGTGCTATTAATTCAGGACGAATATACCAATTGCTCCCGATTCCCGGGAAGGCGAACGGTTAAATCCGCGGTGCCACCTGATTTACTGCCAAAGCAGTCACTTTCTTTTTAATTCCGGCTGATAAAGCTGTTATTCATATGAATTCATTCTGCCGGCTTCTCACCATCCCGGCTCTCTGAAAGCGATAATCCATACTACTCGTCTTCGTCCTTGCCAATACATTGTAATCATAATGTAGATTATCCCATTTGTCAATTTCCAATTCCCAAAAATTGTACATTTTCCGCAACCTTTCGGATTATGTCCCATAAATAAGAATGCCTCCCTCAGGGATTTGCCCTTTAGGAGACAGTCTTACATTTAGGATTTTAGGGATTTATTCAATAATCACATTCCACCGAACTTTATGCTCTGTGAGAATGCATCATTTTAACGTATCCAAAAAGGATCACGGCTACAGCTGCAGTTCCTGCCAGTTCAGCGACCAGCACTTGCAGTGTTTCTGCCAAAAAGAATGCTGCGTTCATGTCTTTCCTCCTTTACCGTGCAAACCTCCGTCCTCTGCTCTCTGTTCAGATACAGAAGAGGAAGACCGATGACAAACATACCACCGATCACATTTCCTATTGTTACAGGCAGAAGATTTTCAAAGAGAAAATTCTGCCAATTCAAAGCAGAAAGCTGTTCTGCCGTATAACCATACTGCTCCATTGCAGCCTGTGTATATTGAGGATTCACAGCTGCAACCATCCCGGCTGTGATATAGTACATATTCGCAACACAGTGTTCAAAGCCCGCTACTACAAACAGCATAATGGTAAAGAATGCTGCCAGAAGCTTACCGGCAATGTCCTTTGCACAAAGTGCCATGAGAACCGCCGCACAGACTAAAATATTACAAAGGACTCCGGATACCACTGCCCTTGATGTTGAAATCGTAGCTTTTCCCAGAGCTACCTTAATGGTATAAGCACCGAGAAGTCCTGCCGAATAATCAAACTGTCCGCTGGCAGCTACTGCAACTGCCGTAAGCACGGCTCCAGCAAAATTTCCTGCAAACACAATTACAAGTGTTCTTACCAGCTGCAGGGGGCTATGCTCTTCAGCTGCGGTCGCCATAATCATCAGGCAATCTCCCGTAAACAACTCTGCTCCCAGAAGAATAACCATCATCAGGCCTACCGGAAACACAACTGCTGCCGCGAGGCGGGAAAGTCCCACGTTATCAATCGTATGCGCTGCCACACTGCTTGCGGCAGCTCCCATGGCTATCATCATTCCCGCGAACATTGCTTTCACAAAAAGCTTCACAGGAGAAGCATTCACTTTGCTCTCACAACTGTCAATATACTTATTCACTGCTTCCCTGATTGATAAAAAGCCTTCCATTGCTGCATTTCCTTCCGCATTGTTTTTCCAACATGAAGCGTAACAGACTTTGAAGCATTGCGGTAATATAAAAAAAAGCCGGAGTCATATCAAATGCTATATAACCCCGGCTGATGCTACATCTACTTTTGATTCATACAATTTTTTCTGGAAAAGGATATCATTTTCACCCAGCTGATAGTCCTTCCGGTAAATCAGTACATCCCTATATAGATTATCCGGTACCTTGCATACACGCTGCACCAGCTGATGCTGCAGCAAATGCTTTTCCGGAAGAGGCGACACCCACATATAGGTAGTAGGAACATTGGTCAGCAGATCAAACTGACTGCCCCTCTCATAAACATAAATCGTTCTTTCACAGGAGGAACTCCGCTTTTCTTCCTGCTGTCTGCGTTCATTTCTGGGCATTTCAATATCACCATGCGTAATCTTTACATAGTCCTTCAGATCGCTCCCCACAATCACAGGCTTTGCTGCCAGCGGATGGTTTTTTGACATCACAAGCACATATTCAAATTCCCATATCGTTTCATATTCCAGCTTATTTGCCGTCAGATACTTTTCAAAATAATCCTCATCATCCTTGCGGTAACGGATAATTCCCATATTGTAGCCTCTGTTTACCACATTGTCGATGGTTTTGAGCGTATTTGTCTCATTGACGGTAATCTCGATCCCTTCCTCCATAGGAAGCTCTGCAACAAACTCCGTGAACCCATTGGCAATATAGCTTCCTCTGGGAATGGAAAGCTTAAATCTTCTGGCCCCTTCCGTCTCCCTGCGCCCGATTTTCTCCATCTCATCCAGCTGCTCCAGCATCTTATGTGCGTGATAAAGGAATTCACTCCCCTTTTCCGTAACCTTAATTCCGCCTGCGCCCCGCTTAAAGATCTCATACCCCAAATCTTCCTCCAGATCCTTAATTGCTTTACTCAAATTAGGCTGTGCCATGTACAGATTCTGTGCTGCCTGGGTAATAGAACCCGCCCTTTCAATTTCTACCGCATATCGGAAATATAATGTATTCATCTGAAATCCCTCATATTCATTATGATCTTACAGCCATATGGAAAGATATATTACCGCTTTATCATACCACGTTCCCTCTGAAACAGTTCATATTTTTTTGGACATTACAATATATGTTTTTTTATATATTACAGCTTCCGAAGAAGCGCAGATTCTGCCTGTAGAAAGCTTATCAGCAAAGCAGCAGAACATGCTTGCCGTTATGGACTCCCTCAATATGTGTATGTTGGAAAATGATTGGGAATATACACCTGAGGATCCTGCTTTTCTTTGGACTGCTTTATTTTATACCATCGGCAACTACCCCAATATCCGGGATAACGAGAGTACCGGAGCTATCAAAATCGACAGCTATGAAGGTATTATGACAGTCTACTACAAGTTGATTCAGGAATATGCCACAGGGATTACCGAAACGTATGAGGAATTACCGGCACTTCCTGCCGACTGCTGCGTAATGCAAAATGCAGATACCGAATACTACGATTTCCCCATGGGCGACCGCGGTATTTCCTATGGGAAGATTGCTTCCTGGACAGTCAATGCAGACGGAACCAATACCGTCGTAACCGAGCTTCGTGCCGCTGACGATGAGAGTCTCATCGGCGCATATGAGTATACTCTTGTTGACAATTCTTATGCAGACGGCATGGCTGATCCCATGTTTGCCTATACCGTGAGAAGTGCCACAAAATTGCAGGCTGATTAAGGCGCAGCCACCAAAAAGGCGCAGCCAATGGCTGCGCCTTCATTGTTATTCTCTTACATTGATTCGTGGAAGGTTCTGGAGATAACATCTGCCTGCTGTTCCGGTGTCAGCTTAATGAAATTTACCGCATATCCTGATACGCGGATGGTAAGCTGAGGATACTTTTCCGGATGCTGCTGTGCATCGCGAAGCACATCTCTGTTCAAAACATTAACATTCAGATGATGTCCACCCTTCTGTGCATATCCGTCCAAAAGACTAACCAGATTATCAACCTGTGCTGTATTAGCTGCCATAATAACCGCTCCTTTCCTGCTTTTCAACAATACTTCTTGTTATTCATTTACATCTTGTGTTTGTTAATGTGTGTGGTGTTTTGTTTTCTGTGATTACATCATACCTATTTTTCAAAGCAAAATCCGTAACATTGGTTACGGATTTTTAAATTTGATGTATTAAATTCAAAACAATCGCAGGTTAGCCGTACAGCATTTCCACAGCGTCCTTATCGCAGATTTCAATCCGGTTCCGCTCCACCTTTACAAGGCCGTCCTTCTGCATCTTCATCAGTTCCCTGGACAGGGACGGTCTGGCCACTCCAAGGAAATCCGCAAGCTGCTCACGGTTCATATGCAACTCCACATTCCCCTCCTCATCAGCCGAATCGATCAGCCAGATCGCAATCCTCTCACGAAGAGAGGAGGTACTGATCAGATGAAGCTTTCTGGTAATTTTAAAATTATTTTCCGACAGAATTTCAAGCATATTCTGAGTCAGCTGCTTATGATGCTCGCAGGCATTGGAGCAAAAGTGATAAAAGAAATCCCAGGGCATTTCCAATACCGTGACATCGGTCACGGCAACTGCGTCATACCAGTAGCGCTTTCTGTCCCCAAACAAAAAGATCTCTCCAAACACATTTCCCGTTTCTACCAGATACAGCACATCCCGCTTCCCCGATGTAAAATCCTTACAAATCTGAATCTTTCCATCAAGGAGCAGAAACAGCCTGTTAGGTAGTCCTCCTTGTTCAAAAACATAACTTCCTTCCGGATACTTCCTGATTCCTGCTTTGGAACAGTTCAGAATACGTTGTGTTTCCGATTCCGAGATTTGCTGAAACAATTTGCAAAGTTCAATCTTTTTCATTCTGTCAATCCTCTATCCTTATCCTGCCAAAAACAGATTTTCAATAACCTGATCCGCCTGCGTATATTGATCCCTTGTGGATTCCACACACCAGTCCTCCACATAAATCCAGCCACATTTCACTTCATCCCCCGATAGAATCTCCGTCTGCAACCAGTTCTTCCCATCAGTACCATAAAACTTAGTGATTCTGCTCCCGCTTTCCACTGTCGTATAGTCAGCATCTCTGGAGCAACCCTCATATAGGATCACACTTTCAAGCAGCAGGTACGGCCTCTCCTCACGCCACAATTCAGAACCACCGGAGGCAAACGCATAATAATCTTTCTCCTCCTCCACAATCTGATCCGTCTGTGGCAAAAGCTGCCAGGTGGCTTCAATCACTCTGGTTTCCAGGGGCGTATAAATATATTTTTGTCCATAAATCTCCCCATCTCCAAACAGGTAATTTCTGCCGCTCACCATGCCTTCCCGATCAAAAATACTTTCCGCTCTTCCTATTTCATACATTGTTCCGTCCTGATAACGGAAAAAGACTGTCACCGGGTCGTCACTGGGACCATAGGCATAAACCGCCAACTCATATTTTCCATCCTGCGAATCAAGAT
This sequence comes from Lachnospiraceae bacterium, assembly GCA_018384375.1. Taxonomy (GTDB): domain Bacteria; phylum Bacillota; class Clostridia; order Lachnospirales; family Lachnospiraceae; genus Suilimivivens. The sequence goes on along the minus strand of JAHAYJ010000088.1, from coordinate 9,073 downwards.
CAAGCAGACCAATATATTCCTCTATGATATTGTCATCAATCGGAAATTGGAATTTTTCCCCGTTTATGATAATCTGGGCCTCCCAGCCATCGATAATGCCATCCTTCGGGAACAGGATTTCTTCCTCCAGTCCATCTCCATCGAGATCTGCGTTGAACTTTTCCCCTGCCGGAAGCTCTACCAGATAATGAGTGGCGCTTTCCGGCTTTTTCAGATCTTCCGCGTATGCAAGTGCCTGCTCCTTATCCTGCACAGCATTTTTAAGATCCTTCAGCTTCTCAATGGGGATTTCGGGAAACCGGGGGCCTGACGCATAGCATCCCAGCTCATACTGGTTAAAAATAAAGATCAGTTTATTCTCTTCTATAAAGAAATTAGGATCATAATAAATGCTATATACTAGTATCTGTTCATAATCCTCCCAAAGGCTCTCCGCATCATCGGCAAGCTGTTCAATCAGGTATTCCGACAGATATGCCTTTTCATCTTCTTTTCCGCTCAGAAAATCATCCAGCGTCAGCTTTGCTCCGGTCTGCGCGTCCAATACCGTGCCGGTCATCAGATAAGAGCCATGGGCTCCGCCTCCGTAGGTTTCCTCATGCTTTACCAGACTGATATATTGTTCATCATTGGTGGCCACAGTGTAGTCCACATCAAAGTACCAGTCGGTGCCCCAGCTGTAATCTTCCTCATCCCCGCCAGTCAGCATTCCCCGGTAACAATCATCCGCCATCCAATAAAAGCGTTCTTTTTCAGAGGAAAAGTCATCCCTCGCCTCATCGATCAATTCCCCGACCTTCTCCCGGGCAACAGCATTTGAAAGCTTAAATTCCGGTATCTGAAGCCGGTAAGACATCAGTTCCGTCTTGCCAAAGAGGGAGTCCTTTTCGATTCCCTCCTCAAGATATCCGCCTATCTGCTCCTGTAGAGCAGCTTCCTTCTCACCGGACTCCTCTGTTATCTGTTCCTGCTTTTCCGGCTCCTGCTGCTTCTGATTCTGCTGTTCCTGATTCTGCTGTTCCTGATTCTGTTGTTCCTGTTCCGGCTGGTTCACTGCCTCTTGTTGGCCGCAGCCCGCCATAAGGAAGCAAATAATTCCTAAAGCCAGTATTCCTTTTTTCATAATCATTCTTCCTCGTATCAAAAATTATTTAAACTCTTCAGTTGCGCTGAACAGCTTTCTCCCTTTTACTGATACATTTTTACTCTATTCTCTGCTTCCTTTAGTCTCTCATCAAACTGCTCATAAAAATTAGGTGATCTGCCATCTGTTCTGATCGTGTCATACCCAGTCACATAAAACAGATCTAAAAGATACATGTTCAGGTTCTTAATGATCGTGTCATTCTCTGTCTTTTCAATCAACGCCTGCACGCGCTTCAAAAAGCGGTGCCATCTATTAATATAGTCCTCATATTTTGAAAGCTCCGGTATGCCAAGCCATTTTTTCAGCTTGACCTTAGATTTATTGGGATAGCTGCATTCATGCACCTGCAGAAAATAGCGAAAGCCATCCTCCTGATAGATTCTGCCCATGGGAAACATCCGGCAAAAGCCCGGCCTATGGTTATGAATGGTACATCTCCCCTCACTGCTTAGAAAGGCACATCCCTCACCGTCCGGTCTCATCTTTAAATTCGGCTGGACAATGCCCTCCACTACCCGCAGTTCTATTTTATCCTTCATCAGCTCCTCAAAGCCCATTCCCGATACCTGCTTAAGTTGATAAAGATCATACGGATCAAGGACAATGGTATCTCCTACGATCCGGCAGCACTCCGAGCAGCCTGCACAGTCATTGCAGCCGATCTTCACCATATCGTTCGCGGTATAAAGCTTTCCATCTGATATTTCACTTAAGTCAATTTCACGTTCCATCACGCTTGTCTCCATAGCATTTCTGTTAATTGTATTTTACTGCAAAATGCCGCTTTAGGAAACTGGAATCGAGCAAAATCTAGCAATTTTAACATTTTTTATCTGCAATACTTGCGCTTCGGCAATTGGAAAAGGCAGATAGCTTTCCTACCTGCCTTTTCCCTATTTTGGATGTCAATTATGACTTATCAGTATAATACACCTTAATTTCCGTACGCTCAGCCAGATTTGAACCAAAATATTGAATGCTGCCGTCCTTAATCAATTGTCTGATCTTACTTCTGCTCATCTGCAAAATCTCCGGCAACAGTCTGTCCGTTCTGATCGGAAGCATATATGGGTTATGAATGATAATCTGTATTTCCGAATTCTCAACGCCTTCATGCTTCGCACAATCGTCATTTAGCTTCTCAATCGTGCATTCTAACCGTTCTATATCAATCTCAGCCCGATTCTTCAGAAACAAATTCCGATCCGTTCCAAATTGAAGTGCTGTATCTGCATCATTTCCAAGAAATGCCTGATATTGGGCATCTTCGATCTTCTCCGGACTGACTCTCTCATAAATCGGAAGGTTATAGGTATGTTTACACTTCTCACACTGGTAAACTAACCACACATCAAGCTGTCTTCCATTTGCATTAACACGAAAATTTCCGGTGCTGACATAATGCTCCTTTCTTCCGCAGCCGGAACAGTTCCTGATAATCGTATATGCCTTTGTCGGTGTTATTCTGTATTCAATTGTCTTACAATAGTCCATTTTGCATCTCCTTACGTTTATTTTCAGGTATGCAAAGACTATTACAGACAGCATAAGCTTTCACGCTGTCAAATCAGTATTTTCCGAATTGCAATAGCCTCTGCTATGCAATCAAGTGGGGTGTGCCCATAACTCTTTCCTCCTTCTTTCTTCTCACCGGATTCATTCTATCAGATAACTTACTTCTGCCGAAACCTCGCGTTTTCTTCACAAATAAAAATGAGGAAAGAATAATCTCTCCTCATTTCGCTACTCTATTCAGTTTTCTGATCATCAGGCACTTTTCCTTGCCTGATATACGATGCGCTGTATGCTCTTTTCAGATAAAAAATATTTATCGGCCAGTTCTGCCATCTTCATTCCTTCAAGATAACCCTGATAGATTTCCCGGTTTCTGGCTGTCAGTTCCGCTTTGAACTGCGTGCCCTCTCCCCATGTTTTTCTATTCTCGCTCTTTCTGGGAATATAAATATTTTCTCCATCTACATACTGCTGTATCAATTCAATTATTTCAAGAGGCAGAATTTCTTCTGCGCTCCTATAGCTCATGATTGCCCTCCTGATTTGCTTCCTTTTTATTTTTCAGGATCAGCAAAAGCTATAGCATCATTCAATTATTTTATGTATGCAATAGCTTTTGCTATGCACAAACGACGGGTGTACCCATAAAAATGTCTCCTTTCCCTATCTGTTATTTTGCTGATAATGCTCCAGGAAATCCCCTATTTTCTTAGCAGACTCCTCCAGTACACTGCAATCCGGCAGATAAACGATTCTAAAATGGTCAGGCTGCTCCCAATGAAAGCCGCCACCATGCGTAATGAGAATATGCTTCTCCCTCAACAGATCATAAGCAAACTGCTCGTCATCTGTAATGGAAAACTTCTTAATATCCAGTTTCGGGAAAAGATAAAATGCTGCCTTGGGACGTACAAAGGACAGTCCCGGAATTGTCTCAAGCTGTTTGCAAATGCATTCTCTCTGTTCATAAACCCTTCCTCCGGGCACCAGCAACTCATCCGTAAAGTCAATGCACTCCAAAGCCTTAGGAATCAGTGACTGGGCAGGCACATTTGAACAGAGCCGCATGGATGAAAGTAAATTTAATCCTTCTATGTAGTCCTTTGCCTGGGACTTATTTCCGCAAATGCACATCCAGCCGCAACGATATCCGCAGATCAGATGGGACTTGGATAACCCGTTAAAGCTGAGTGTCATCAAGTCAGGTGCCAGCGATGCCAGCGAATAGTGTTCTACTCCATCCATAACCAGTCTATCATAAATTTCATCAGCAAACAAAATTAATTCATTTTCTCTTGCAAGCTGCACGATCTGCTCCAGAATTTCTTTGGGATAAACTGCCCCTGTAGGGTTATTCGGATTGATCACCACAATTCCCTTTGTATTAGGTGTGATTTTTTTTCTCATATCCTCAATGTCAGGATACCATTCCTGGCTCTCATCGCATAGATAGTGAACCGCCGTCCCACCGGCCAGTGTGACAGAAGCTGTCCACAAAGGATAATCCGGTGAGGGTACCAGAACCTCATCCCCATTATTCAGCAGAGCCTGCATCGACATTGTAATCAGTTCGCTGACACCATTCCCCGTATAAATATCATTCACCGACTCACAGGGAATCCCCTTTTTCCTGCAATAACCTAAGATAGCCTCCCGGGCACTTAAGAGTCCCTTGGAATCGCAATATCCTTCTGTGTTTAAAAGGTTACCCGAAATGGCATCTACGATTGCCTGCGGTGCCCGGAAGCCAAACGGTGCCGGGTTACCGATATTCAGCTTTAAAATGTTGATTCCCTCAGCTGTCATGCGCTGTGCCTCATCCATAACCGGCCCTCGAATATCATAGCACACCGAATCCAGTTTCTTAGATTTTAAATACGTCTTCATCTCAATCCCTCCTTACTTTCCTCTGCAATAAAAAAAACCTAAGCCTTTGATTTCAAAAGCTTAGGGCGAATACTACTATCCGTGTTACCACCTAAATTCAGGAAAAACCTGCACTCTGCCGGTACTGTCATACCGCTTCTCTGTAACGGGAGAACCCGATGACACCTATTGCGAAATAATCTGCTTTCTCATCGTCACGACTCAGGGACTGCTTCTTTATCAGCTCGGCAAAGGCTTTCACCAACCACCTTCTCTCTGCAACCTTACTTAATAAATACTCTTTCCCATCACGGTCTTTATCCATTGAAGTCATGCTATCATTTTGCTTTCGTTTTGTCAAGGTATTAATCCTTACAATTCTTTCAAAAGCCGTATATAAAATTCCACTGTTTTCACCAATGTATCAATCGGTATTCTTTCATTATTGCCATGAATCATTCCCCGTTCCTCTTTGGAAAGCTTCATAGCCGAGAAACGGTAAACTCTGTCGGTGATTTTGCAATAGTGGCGGGAATCACTGCAGGCCATCATCAGATAGGGAGAGATGATAGCTTCCGGCCAGGTTCTGTGGATTACCATTTTCAATTTTTCCCATTCCTCACAAGAAGTGTCAGAATAAATGGAAGGATTCATTCCGTTTATCAGCTTAATCCTGATCCGGTCATTTCCAATGGTCTTCCTTAAGTATTCCGTTGCCGAATCGATGGTATCCTTTCCCATAAGCCGCATATTAATACCGAAATCCGCTTTCGGCGGCAGCACATTATAGGCCTTGCTTCCATTCATTCTGGTAACCGCCACCGTGGTTCTCATCATGGCGTTTAATTCCCCGCCGGATTTCTTACAGATCAGATCAAGCAACGGTAAAAAGCACCACAAATTTGCGAACAGAATCTTATAGCCAAAGGTAGAATGTCTCCCCATTATGTCAAACATCTCTTTTACAGGCTTTGTTAGCTGACGCCTAAAAGGATGGCTTTCAATCCGGATGACCGCTTTGCTAAGCTGCCCCAGAACAGTATGCATGGGAGGGGTGGAAGCATGACCGCCCTGGCTTTCCATTTGGAAGTCCATGTTCACACTTCCCTTTTCCCCAATTCCCACCATTGCACTTTCCCTGTTTACACCGGGGAAGGTATTTTCTACCACAGCCCCACCTTCATCCAGTACCAATGCCGGCTTCACACCGTGCTCCTCAAGATATGCCACGATCTGGGCGCAGGTATTTCCGTCTATTTCTTCCTCACCGGAAAAAGAAAAATAAAGGTCATTTTCCGGAAGATAACCTTCTGAAAGAAGCTGCTCTGCCGCCTCCAGAATTCCGCAAAGTGTCCCCTTCGTATCAAGTGTTCCCCTGCCCCAGATACAGCCGTCCTCTATGATTCCTTCAAAGGCAGGCTTATCCCAGCCTTCGGGATCTACCGGCACCACATCATAATGAGCCATACACACGGATGGCTTTTTATCTGATCTTCCCTTCAGGAAATAAAGCAGCCCTGTTTTCCCGATTTTTTCAAGATGGCACTTGCTATGTACCAGGGGAAACCTTTCCTTAAGCAGTTCCTCAAATCTCTGAAACTCTTCACGATCCACCAGCTCCTCATTTCTGTTAGAAACTGTCTTACAGCGAATCATGGCAACCATATCATCCACGATCTTTTCTCTGTTGGTCTGAATCTTTTCCTCCGCCACAGGCGGCAGTTCCTCCGGCCCAAATAAAGCTGCCCGGATCAGAATCACTGCAAGGAGCAAAAGTAATACCGCAAAAAGAACGCCCAAAATCATTCCAGCCATTTTATAACCAACCTTTCTTATACATGAATCTGGCTGCAGCCAATGCAACTAAAACACCAACCGGCACTAACACACCGACAGAACCGGCAAGTGAAGGAATACATAAAAACAATACCACCATAAAAATCAGCGGAGCAATAGCAATTTTCCAGTTCCTACTTACATAAACAACTGCAAGCCCTCCAAACAGAGCAGGCAGAATATTGTCAAATGCAGGCGCAAGAACTTCAGAGCTGAGTATGGGAGCAAGCGCCGACAAGCCGATCACACCAGCCACAATTACCAATGTTGTGACAATTGAGCTGGTTGCAATGGCAATGGTTGAGATTACCTCCCCTTCTTCTGTCCCTGGCTTCACCTGTGCATTTTCCATTGCATTCAAAGCGCTTGGCACTTTGATGCTGGTCAGATTTCCTGTTACAAAAGCAAGGTATGTGCCACCCGTTCCCAGCATTGGTGTGTAGGTGATCACTTCAATAACGCCTACGGTCCAGTAGATTGGTGCCACACCAAGAAGTCCCTTGAGAACTGCTGCTCCATCCGGCCATGCATCATAATAAAGGCACGCTGCCACCGGCACCATAAGGACCACCACTACCGCTGTCCATATCCAAATTTTTCCGTACAGATCTGTTTTCTTAATATAGTCATTCATGATGATCCCTCCTTATCGTATCAGTGGTGTAATGAGAACCGCAAACAGCATTGCCCCTATCATACTGATAGAAAGCGCATAGGTTTCTAACCATTTCATTTGAAATTTCTTAATCAAAATCCCGCAGATTCCCATAATTGCAGCAGATACCAAAAGTACAAAAATCGGAATAAAGCCCTTCATCCCGCTTCTGACATCAGCAAAAACCATACCTAAAAATGCGGATATCATACCAAGAAACATCGCAGTCATAAAAATGTCTCCCCATTTCGTGTCCTTGTTCTTAATCCTTATCATACCGCCCTGAATCTTTTTCATCAGAATTGGCGGCAATATAATACTGGGCATGATTCCAAGCGTCATAACCCAGGCAATTGCTGTGTAGATTTTCGGATCTGTAATCGCTTCCGACAGGGAAATGGAAAGTGCATTCGCCGTGGATGTGGCCGCAGGAAGCTCATAGGTAATGGCACCGATCACGCTCATTCTGATCCACGGTAAGGGGATCCCCAGAAATTTGGAAAGGGTAACAACACCAAGCAAAATAGAGATGGCCGGCGCTACAGTAAAAATAGCGGTAGAGACTATCGTCTTTCTGAGAGTCTCTGTCGTTATTCCGATCTGTTTTCCTCTCCTGTATGCTCTGATCAAGAAAAAAATGGATTGCACCAGAACAAATAAGACAACACAAACTGCCAGTAAATACAAAAATGTACTGTTAATATTAAATTCCATTGTTTATCCTCCATGACATTTCTGTTTCCATTATACCGCAAAATACTGTTTTCCACATCTCAATTCTTCTTTGACACTCAGACAGCAAAAGGCTTTCCGATTTCTCGGAAAGCCCATCATGCTGCCTGTTCCGCTTTTTTCTTATGCTACTCCGGCTACCCTTCGGGAGTTTTCCCCACCTGATCTGCGGTTAACCGAAATCACTTTGACGTCTTCTCTGGCAAGCAATTCTTCCAGCTCCTTTCCTGAGACGTTCCTGGTAATCTCCACCGGCATCATGAGTGCATTTAAATATCTTACGCGAACCTTTATCTCTCTTTTCATATTTTACTCCTCCATTATCAACTTATTTTTCTACTTTTTCTTGTTGGTTCTTGTTCCTTCTGATGTAATAATATCGCGTTTCCAGTGCTATTAATATCTGAATATGATTATTTTTTATAATAATATCGTATATAAGAGTGATATTACGACAAATTAGAACGATATTATTACAGATATGATCCCAACACGGCTTTCTATATACCGGAGCACGGCATGAGGATATTGAATTTTTGTATGTGATTGAAGATCAAATGGAATATATTGATCTGCTCGCAAATTCCGATATGAGCATCGCTAAGTTTTCCTCTTTCTCCGTTTTTGCTTGCTCCTTGTTTTCGTTTATCATAGGAGTACTACATTGATTTCCTCTTGCACTATTATCGTAAATTCGTTATAATCAATTTACATCTAAGATAGTCTTTTTTCAAATCACTATCTTTCAGGGCAGCCTCTGCTGTCTCATGCTTCCTCTGGAGGCTCCGGCGTTTCGCCATCTACTCAATCTAATTATTTATCTACGAAAGGAGCTTTTGCCTATGACAAAAAGCAACAAAAATAAACCCAGTGAGCGTGTCTTCCGGAAACTGGAGGACCTGAATCTCATTGACAATTTCCTGTTCCAGCAGATGCTGCAGCAGAAGGAGGAGGGCGAAGAATTTGCCAGGATCCTCCTCAGTACCGTTCTCGGAAAACATATCCGGAAGGTGACGATTGTCTCACAGAAAAACATCCTCGGTATTGATACCGACAAGCATGGCATCCGGCTGGATGCCTATATCGAGGATCTTTCCGATGAGCTCGATCCTAATCTTGCAGATGCCAGGCTCATTCCCGATCTTTCCACGGAAGGGCTGTTTCCAAGCACAGACGCAGATGCTGTTGCTCCTGTTCCTGATATTTATGACATCGAACCAAACAATACCTATGAAAAAGAGTCCCTTCCCAAGCGCATCCGGTATTATCACGGTCTTATTGACAGCCAGCTCTTATCCTCCGGCGTTAACTATTCCAGGCTT